>NZ_PCOT01000019.1 GCF_002979415.1 Microbacterium sp. MYb72
GTCGACTGCCCGGTGGATCGGACGCTCTCCCCGAACGAGTTCATGGACTGCACGGCCACGTACGTGGTGCAGCAGGCTGACGTGGATGCCGGCGTGCTCGACAACACGGCCACGTCGACCGGCACCCCGCCCTCGGGCGGCCCCGTGACGTCCGACCCCTCGGCGGCGCACCTCACCGCGGCGCAGACGCCCTCGGTGGCTCTGGTGAAGACCGCGGACCGGACGAACCTCGTCGTCGGTCAGACGATCACGTACACCTTCGCGATCACGAACACGGGCAACGTGACGTTGACCGATACCGCTGTGGTGGAGGGGTCGTTCTCCGGCGCCGGCGCCCTGTCGGCCGTCTCGTGCCCCGCCGATCGGACGCTCGCCCCCGGTGGGGAGCTGGAGTGCACGGCGACGTACGTGGTGCAGCAGGCGGATGTGGATGCCGGTGCGATCGACAACACGGCCACCGCCACGGGCACCCCGCCGTCGCGGACCCCGGTGGTCTCCGCTCCGTCCGAGGCGAAGGTCACGGGTGCGCAGGCTCCCGCGATCACGATCGCGAAGACCGCGAACCGGACGAACCTCGTCGCGGGCGACACGGTGACCTACTCGTTCCGTGTGACGAACACGGGCAACGTGACCCTGACGGACGCCTCCGTGGTGGAGGGGACCTTCACGGGGGCGGGCTCGCTCTCCGCCGTGACGTGCCCGGCCGACCGGACGCTCTCGCCGGATGAGTTCATGGACTGCACGGCCACGTACGTGGTGCAGCAGGCGGATGTGGATGCCGGCTCGGTCGACAACTCCGCGACCGCGACGGGCGCCCCGCCCACCGGCGACCCGGTGACCTCGGCGCCCTCCGCGGCGAACATCACCGGAACGCAGACTCCGGCGATCTCGATCAAGAAGTCCTCCGACACCGCCGTGCTCGTCGTGGGCGAGACCGTCACGTTCTCGTTCGTCGTCACGAACACCGGCAACGTCACGCTGACGGATGCCGCCGTGCAGGATGTCTCCTTCACGGGCGCCGGCACGATCTCGGCCGTGGACTGCCCGGCCGACCGGACGCTGACTCCCGGCGCGCAGATGGTGTGCACGGCGACCTACGTGGTGCAGCAGGCGGATGTCGATGCGGGTTCCATGGAGAACACCGCGACCGCGACGGGCACCCCGCCCTCCGGTACCCCGGTGACCTCCGACCCGTCGACGACGCGTACGCCGTCGGTCCCGGACCCGTCGGTGTCGATCGTCAAGACCGCCGACAAGCGCACGCTGGTGGCCGGCGAGACGGTGACGTACTCGTTCCGTGTGACGAACACGGGCAACGTGACGCTGACGAACGCCTCGGTCGTGGAGGGGACGTTCTCCGGCGCAGGGGCGCTCTCGGCCGTCGACTGCCCGGTGGATCGGACGCTCTCGCCGAACGAGTTCATGGACTGCACGGCCACCTACGTGGTGCAGCAGGCGGACGTGGATGCCGGACGCATCACGAACTCCGCGACGTCGACGGGCACTCCTCCGACGGGTGATCCTGTCGTGTCGGGTCCGTCTGAGGTGAGCATCACCGCGACGCAGTCCCCGGCGATCACGATCGTGAAGTCGGCGGACAAGACGCAGCTGGTCGCAGGCGAGACCGTGACGTATACGTTCCTCGTGACGAACACGGGCAACGTCACTCTGACCGACGCCTCCGTGGTGGAGGGCGAGTTCACGGGCGCGGGTGCGCTGTCGGCGCTGGACTGCCCGACGGATCGGACGCTGGCTCCCGGTGGGGAGCTGGAGTGCACGGCGACCTACGTGGTGCAGCAGGCCGATGTCGATGCCGGCGCGGTGGACAACTCCGCGACCGCGACGGGCAACCCGCCCACCGGCGACCCGGTGGTCTCGGAGCCCTCTGAGGTGAACATCGCGGCGACGCAGTCCCCGGCGATCACGATCGTGAAGTCGGCCGACAAGACGCAGCTCGTGCTCGGCGAGACCGTGACGTACACGTTCCTCGTGACGAACACGGGCAACGTGACCCTGACCGACGCCTCCGTCGTCGAGGGGACGTTCACCGGTGCGGGTGCGCTGTCGGCACTGGACTGCCCGGCGAACCGGACCCTGGCTCCCGGTGGGGAGCTGGAGTGCACGGCGACGTACGTGGTGCAGCAGGCGGATGTCGATGCCGGTGCGGTGGACAACTCCGCGACCGCCACGGGCACCCCGCCCACCGGCGACCCGGTGGTCTCGGAGCCCTCTGAGGTGAGCATCGCGGCGACGCAGTCCCCGGCGATCACGATCGTGAAGTCGGCGGACAAGACGCAGCTGGTCGCGGGGGAGACGGTGACGTACACGTTCCTCGTGACGAACACCGGCAACGTGACCCTGACCGACGCCTCCGTCGTCGAGGGGACGTTCACCGGTGCGGGTGCGCTGTCGGCGCTGGACTGCCCGACGGATCGGACCCTCGCCCCCGGTGGGGAGCTGGAATGCACGGCCACGTACGTGGTGCAGCAGGCGGACGTCGATGCGGGAGCGGTGGACAACTCCGCGACCGCCACGGGCAACCCCCCGACCGGTGGCCCGGTGGTCTCGGCGCCGTCCGCGGTGAACATCGCGGCGACGCAGTCTCCGGCGATCACGATCGTGAAGTCCTCCGACAAGGCGCAGCTCGTGCTCGGAGAGACGATCACGTATTCGTTCGTCGTCACCAACGCCGGCAACGTCACCCTGAGCGACGTGGAGATCGCGGAGGGCGAGTTCACGGGCGCCGGAGACATCTCCGCGGTCGAGTGCCCGGCCGACCGCACGCTCGCACCCGGTGCGCAGCTGATCTGCACGGCGACGTACGTCGTGCAGCAGGCCGATGTGGACGCGGGGCGCGTGGCGAACACCGCCACCGCGACGGGCACGCCTCCTGGCGGCGACCCGATCGAGTCGGACCCGTCGACCACGACGAGCGATGCGACCCCTGCTCCGGCGCTCGCGATCGTGAAGACCGCGGACAAGACCGACCTCGTCGTCGGCGAGACCGTGACCTACACGTTCACCGTGACCAACACCGGCAACGTGACGATGTCTGCGGTGGCCGTCGCCGAGGGCGACTTCAGCGGCGCCGGTGAGCTCTCGGCTCTCGACTGCCCTGACGCACGCACCCTCATCCCCGGTCAGCAGCTCGTCTGCACGGCGACCTACACGGTGCAGCAGGCCGATGTGGATGCCGGTGCGCTCGAGAACAGCGCGACGGCATCCGGCACCCCGCCCACTGGCGAGCCTGTCGTGACGGACCCGTCCCGTGTCGTCATCGAGGGGTCCCAGAACCCCGCGCTGTCGCTCGTGAAGGTCGCCGACAAGCAGGTCGCACGGGAAGGCGACACCGTCACCTACACGTTCACGGTGACCAACACCGGCAACGTGACGGTCGCCGACGTCGCCATCGCCGAGGGAGCCTTCACCGGCACCGGCGCGCTGTCGACGCCCGTGTGCGCCGACGGTGGACGCAGCCTGGCGCCCGGTGAGAAGGTCGTCTGCACGGCGACGTACGTCGTGCAGAAGGCCGACGAGAAGAAGGGCTCCCTGGAGAACACGGCGACGGCGACCGGAACGCCTCCGAGTGGACCGAAGATCGTCTCCGACCCCTCCACAGCGAAGACCGGAGTGCTCGCGGTCGCGCTGCCGCCCACGGGCGGTGAGCTCGCCGTCGGCGCGCTCACGTTCTCGGTGCTGCTGATGCTGGCGGGCGCCGGACTCGTCGCTCGCACCCGTTCGCGTCGGTCGCGCACCGCATGACACCAGGAGACGCCGCAGCACACTCCCCGTGCCGGCGTCTCCTGGCTCCCGCTCCGTGCGGGGCCGAGGAGTGGAGGTCGGCCCCGCACGGACTCCGGAGATCAGGGTGCGCTCTGATCATCCCCTCGCCAAGCCCACGGCGCTCCGCTGCTCCACGAGCGGACAGGTGAACACGTCGCGCTCGCCCAGCCCCACGCGGTTGATGTAGCGGACCACGATCGCGTACGACGCGAGCAGCCCGACGCGTGTGTACCGCACGTCGTGCGCATCGCAGTACGCGGCGACGACCGGTGCGGCCCTGCGCAGATGCGGCCGAGGCATCGACGGGAAGAGGTGGTGCTCGACCTGATAGTTGAGCCCGCCCATGGCGAGGTCCAGGAAGCGGCTGCCCTTGACGTTCCTGCTCATCAGCACCTGACGCCGGAGGAAGTCCAGGGTCATGTCGCGGGGCACCACCGGCATCCCCTTGTGGTTCGGGGCGAACGCGATGCCCATGTAGAACCCGAAGAGCCCCAGCTGCACGGCGAGGAAGACGAAGGCGATCCCCGGGGAGAGCACGATGAAGACCAGCACCAGGTAGCCGATCATCCGGATGCTGAGGAAGGCGATCTCCGCCCATCTCCTCTCGAGGCGCCCTTTCGTGAACACCCGCCGGACGCTCGACGCGTGCAGCGACAGCCCCTCGAAGAGGAGGATCGGGAAGAACAGCAGCCCCTGGTGCGCCCGCATCCACGCCACGGGCGGGCTGTGGTGCCGTGCCGCCGTCTCCGCCGTGACCGCGATGACGGGGAGCTCGATGTCGGGATCGGAGCCGAGCTTGTTCGGATTGGCGTGGTGGCGGGTGTGCTTGTGCTGCCACCAGCCGTAGCTCATCCCCACCAGCAGGTCTCCGAGGACGATGCTGACCCAGTCGTTCCAGCGGCCGGACACGAAGATCTGCCGATGCGCGGCGTCGTGTCCGAGGAACGCGATCTGCGTGAACACGATCGCCAGGACGGCGGCGGTGAACAGCTGCCACCAGGTGTCGCCGATCCAGACGAAGGCGATGAGCGTGACCGCCACGGCGAGAGGAGCGGCCACGAGCTTCGTCCAGTAGTAGCCGTATCGGCGGCGCAGCAGACCGAGTCCGCGGATCTGCTGCGCCAGTTCGGTGAAGGTGCTCGTCGCACGCGGGGCGCTGTCGCGCGGGCGCGTGCGGACGATCGGACGGATGCCGTCCATGATGACCTCTTCTCGGGCGCCGCCCTATGCGCGGACGGCACCGCCCTCTTCGACCCAGTCGTCGATGCGCGCGTCGTCGTCGAGGGCGACCTCCGCAGTGCGACGGGTGAATGCCACCGACTCGGCCAGGGCGGCGACGGATGCCGCGCGCTCCTGCTCGCGATCGGAGGCGTCCTGGAAACGGTGGGCCGCGATCTCATGCTCCGCCTGGAGGGCGGCGCTGATCTCGGCCAGTCGCTCGGCGATCACGGCAGCGAGGCCGTCGCGGAGCTCTTCCAGGTTGGTGTTCGCGATCTCCAGACGACGATCGGCGACATGCAGCTCGACGGTCGGGAATCCGTTCGCGGACAGGTGGGCGCGCGTCTCGCTGCCCTGGATCGCGGCGACCTCGTCGCGATCGGTCTTGCGCGTGAACACCGCTTCCACGGTGTAGTGGTCGGGAGCGTCATTCGTCATCAGCGTCGCGGGGAGCGAGCCGACGAGGACGGATTCCAGACCCAGCAGGTCGGGGCTGTGCCCCGCGATCTTCAATTGTGCGTTCATGTACCGACGTTACGCCCGGTTGCTGTGTGCGCTCACAGCAACCGGGCGTGGATCGGCTCGCGGAGAGGGGTACCGGCAGTACCGGGTTTCCCGGTGACTCCCGTGCGCACGTGAGCGGTGATGGAATGAGCGTCGAGTCGACGCGGAGTGCCGCGCGATGCGAACCGACCGGAAGGACTCGCGATCATGATCGACCTCACACTCAACAACGGTGTCGTGCTCCCCGCGCTCGGGCTCGGCGTGTTCCAGAGCCCGCCGGAGGAGACGGCGGCGGCCGTCGACACCGCCCTGCGCGCGGGATACCGCCACATCGACACGGCGGCCGCGTACCGCAACGAGCGGCAGGTCGGGGAAGGGCTGCGCCGCTCCGGTATCCCTCGGGATGAGGTGTTCCTCGAGACGAAGGTGTGGGTCAGCGACTACGGCTACGAGCAGACGCTGCACGCGTTCGAGAAGGCCGTCGGCAAGCTGCAGGTGGAGACGCTGGATCTGCTCCTGCTGCACCAGCCGGCGCCGACGCGATTCGAGGCCACCGTCGCGGCGTACCGGGCGTTGGAGACTCTGCTCGCGGAGGGGAGGGTCCGCGCGATCGGCGTCAGCAACTTCATGCCGAACCACCTCGACCGCCTGCTCGCAGAGACGGACGTGGTTCCTGCCGTCAACCAGGTCGAGGTGCACCCCTACTTCACCCAGCCCGAGGTCCAGGCTGCGAACGCGGCCCACGGCATCCTCACCCAGGCGTGGTCGCCCATCGGCGGCATCACGTTCTACCCGGGGTGGGGAGACGGCAAGCGCAGCGTGATCGAGGACCCCACGATCGGCGAGATCGCCGCCGCGCACGACAAGAGCCCGGCGCAGATCATGCTCCGCTGGGGCATCGAGCAGGGGCGTTCGGTCATCCCGAAGTCGGTCAACCCCGCCCGGATCGCCGAGAACCTCGACGTCTTCGACTTCGCGCTGACGGGGGAGGAGCTCGCCCGCATCGACGCGCTCGACACGGGCGTGCGCGGCGGCCCCGACCCCGATCAGCCCCGCGATGCGTTCTTCGACGTCGTGATCGACGAAGCCTGACCCCGTGACGCGGGCGCCGCTCAGGGAGCCCCGTCTCTCCGAGCGGCCTACCCGTGCGCGAGGACCTGCAGCCCGATCACGGCCAGGCCCAGTGCTGCCTCCGCGCCCAGCGCGACCAGCCGCTGATACCAGGTGAGCGGGATGCGGCGCACGGCTATCCAGCCGATCACGACGAGCGACGCGACGAGGGCGATCGTGCCCGCGCGCAGCGCAGCCTCTGCGCTCCAGACGCCGAGCCCGGCGAGGCCGAGGAAGACGAACGGCAGGGCGACCGAGCTGAGCGCTCCGAAGCTGGAGCCGAGGGCGTGGCCGAGCTCCTGGCGGGTGAAGAACCTGCCGTGCACGACGATGTGGGAGACGGCATCCGCGGTGAACACGGCGAGCAGCGTGCCGAGAACGGTGACGATCAGGGTGGTGGCGGCCTCGCCGGCGGTGACGTGGCCATGACTCGACAGCGCGAGGACGACGGCGAGTGCGGCGAAGGTGAGGTAGATCCGCTCCTTCAGATGGGCGGCACGAGCGGCGCGTTCGGTCTCGTCGATCTCTTCCACCCTGCGTCTCCCGATCCGTACGCGTGTTGCCCTGAGCGCGGGCGGCGGCGAACCGCTCCGCGCGATTCCGCGATCATCTCATGAGCCGGGTTCTCTTCCCGCACACCGTCAGATTCGCGGTTCGTTCTCGTTGTGTTCAGTGGGGGGCGTCGACGAGTCGGGGCGGTCGCGCAGCGAGGGGGTCTCAGCGGCCGCGCCGACTCGTTCCGAGGGCGCGGACACAATCCGACCAGGATGCGGTGATCAGCGCATCCGCATCGTAGTGTCGGCGTTATCGGGACGGCGTGTCATCGTCCCGTCGCGTGCCGTGCCCGACGGCGCGCGAAACGGGGGTGCAGCAGGGGAGAGGAAATGACGGACGGACCAGCGCCCGCTGATCGGCGTGCCCTCGACGACGCACGCGCCCGCGCGGCGAACGAGGGAGACCGCGGTGCCGCGGGAGAGTACCTCGCCGACAATCTGCCGCACCTGCTGTACATGGCCCGATGGATCGCGAACGGCGTCATCGACCACGAGGATCTGGCGTCCGAGGCGATCACCGCGCTGCTGGGCGTGTGGGCTCAGGGCACGGGCCCGACGACGAACCCGAACACGTACGTCGCCCGCTCGATGCGCAATCGGGTGATCGACGAGTACCGCTCGCCGCGATCCCGTGTGCGCGGAGTCATCGACGCGGATGCCGAGATGACGCCCCATGTCGACTCGACGAGGGATGCCGACCTGCACCGCGAGTACCGCTACGTCACGTCTGCGCTTCGTTCCCTTCCGCCCGACCAGCAGCAGGTGCTCGTCGGGGTCGTCATCGACGGCCGCAAGCCGGCGGAGCTCGAAGCCGAGCTGGGCAGGCCGGCGTCGGCGATCTACTCGCTCGTGCGGCGGGCGAAGGTCGGGCTGCGCAGGGCGACGCTGCGGGAGATCCTGGAGGACGGCGCCCCTGAGGAGTGCAGACGGGCAGCCCGACGGCTCCCCGAGACGGTGACCGAACTCGTCGACGATGCGCCGGACTCACGTGGCATGTCGCACATCCGCACCTGCGCCCGGTGTCGCGCCGCATGGGCGCGGTTCGGTGCGTTGACGACGCTCTTCGGCGTGATCCCGCTCTTCGTCGTGGGGAGCGTGCTGGATGCTCCGAGCCCTGCCCAGGCCGACGAGGGGCGCGGTCCCGACGCTGAGAGAGCGCCCGATGCGCCGAGTGCGCGCCGAACGCCCCGCATGCCGAGCACCGTGTCGGGAGCGGTGGCCCGATGGTGGTCTCGGGTGCCCGCGTCGACCTCCCGTGCCCTCGCCATCCTGTCGATCGTCACCGGAGTGGGGCTTCTCGTGCTCGCCGGAGTGCAGCAGTTCCTTCCGGCCGGGGCTGATCCGAGGGGGAGCTTCAGCGTGACATCGCACGCGGTCGGGGAGGGGCGCGCGGAGATCGACGTCGCGCTGGATCTGGAGGCAGCGGAGGACGTCCGACTGGTTCTGATCCTGCCCGCCGGGATGGCCGTCGTGGAGGTTCCGGAGGGGTGGGACTGCACCACGGGCCCGGCCGGGGCCGTGTGCCAGGCCGACGGCGGCGGTGACGGGCGGTTCGTCCTCTCCGACTCCCGCCCTGATGACGAGGGTCGGTACTCGCTCTCGCTGTCGGGTCGGATGGACGATCGTGACGTGACGGGTCGCGCGCAGGGGGAACTGCGCTCGACCCCGCAGACGGTGCGGGCCTTCGTCGGCTGACGCCGTCAGATTCTCGCCGCTGCCTCGTTAACCCAGGAGAGGGTGCGCTCCGTCAGACGGGCGCGCTCTGTCGGAGGGCGAACGCGCTCCGACATACCGATCCGCGGTATTCGCGTAATGGATCGCCGGAGCGAGCATCTCTCTCCTCGGGCGCATTGCGGGGATGCCGCCGGAAGAACGCTGGGGAGCATTCATGTCTGAACGAAATCGTGCGCCGTTTCGGCGCCTGCTGGGTACGGGAGCGACGGTGGGAGCGGTCCTCGCGATCACCGCATCGGGCATCGGATGGGCGGCGCCGACTCCTGATTCCGGGCCCGTCGCCGGAGGGACGACCGTCCTCATCGACTGCGTCGAGGTGTCGCCGATCGACATGTTCGCCGCCGGCGGCATGAACGCGATGATCGTCACGAAGGACGACAGGGTCCTGACCTGGGGCGCATGGCAGTACGGCGCCAACGGCAACGGAGGCGGTTCGGGTCCTGCGCAGATCTCGCAGGGCGAGATCCCCGCGGGCGCTGACATCGTGGATGCCGACTACGACCAGTACGCCGGGTATGTGCTCGCCGCTGACGGGAGCATCTACGCCTGGGGCATGAACTCGTCGGGTCAACTCGGCATCGGCGCCTTCAACCCGTCGGAGTCGGCGACGCC
This sequence comes from Microbacterium sp. MYb72, assembly GCF_002979415.1. Taxonomy (GTDB): domain Bacteria; phylum Actinomycetota; class Actinomycetes; order Actinomycetales; family Microbacteriaceae; genus Microbacterium; species Microbacterium natoriense. The sequence continues at coordinate 9,516 of NZ_PCOT01000019.1, forward strand.
CGTCAAGGTGCACCAGGGGCAGATCCCCGCCGGTGTCACCCCGGTGTCGCTCGCGATCGGATCCGGACGCGCCTCCGTGCTCGCCGACAACGGCTGGGTCTACAGCTGGGGCGAGCCCTCGAACGGCGAGGGGACGAACAACTGGCGTCCTGAGCCGGTGGCTCTCGCGCAGGGGCAGATCCCCGCGGGTGTCACCATCACGCAGATCGCGAACGGCAACGGCAACGCCTACGCTCTCGGCAGCGACGGCTGGATCTACTCGTGGGGCGGCAGCTTCATGGGCGGCAACGGCGACGGAAACGTCGGCGGTCCTGACCGGCTCTCGCCGGTGAAGCTCGCGCAGGGCGCCGTCCCCGCGGGGGTCACGTTCACCCAGGTCGCGGCAGGGTCGTACGTCGGCTACGCGCTCGGCACCGACGGCAAGATCTATTCGTGGGGCAACAACGGCAACGGTTCGCTCGGTATCGGCGACCCCGCCGCGCCTGCGTCGGGCGTGCCCGTAGCGGTCGCGCAGGGCGAGATGCCCGCAGGAATCGGCATCACGAAGATCGTCGCCAGCGAATTCCACACTCTCGTCCTCGCCGACGACGGCAGCATGTACAGCTGGGGGTCCAATCCCGACGGGCAGCTCGGCAACAACACGATGACCAACGCGGCCGCCCCGATGAAGGTCGACACGAGCGACATCCCCGCCGGAGTCACGATCACGGACATCGAGGTCGGCCTCCAGGCGTCGTTCGGGCTGGGCTCGGACGGGCGGCTCTACAGCTGGGGCGGAATGCGGCCCAGCTGGGGCGGGATTTCGGGTCCGGCGCAGCTGGGCAGCTACGCCTCCGAGGGACGCATGCGGCCGGGACTGGCGCTGAGCTTCGGAGTCACCGAGGTCACCTTCGACGGCATCCCCGGAACCGACCTCGACGCATCGGGCTGCCCGATCAGCGTCGTGACCCCGCCGCACGTGCACGGGCCGGTCGACGTCGCCGTGACCACGGGGCTGATCGCCGGCACGACGCCGACGCCGTACCAGACCTCGACCGTCTATCCCGGCGGCTTCACCTACCTCGAGCCGCCCGTGATCGTCACTCCGACGCTGCCCGGCGGAACCGTCGGCACCGGCTACACGGCCATGGTCGAGGCGACGGGCCCCGGTCCGATCACCTTCGCCGTATCCGCGGGGTCTCTGCCGCCGGGAATCGTGTTCGACGGAGCGACCGGGGCGCTCAGCGGAACCCCGACGGCGGCCGGCACCTACACGTTCACCGTGACCGCGACGAACGAGTACGGCACCGACACCCAGGAGTACACGATCGTGATCGTCGACCGGACGGTGCAGCCGACGCCCAGCCCGACGCCGACCGATCCGTCTGGTGGCGGGTCCGGAGGCACGGGCGGAGGCAGCGGGGCCGGTGGCGGCTCGCACGGCGGAAGCGCCTCGCTGGCGATCACCGGAGGCACCGCGTCCTTCGCGATCGTCGCGGCGGCGGTGGGCAGCATCCTCACGCTCGCGGGCGGGGTGTACCTGATCGGGTCGCGTCGCCGACGCGCATCCTGAGAAATCTGCGCGGGGACCGACAGATTCCCTCCGGACATCCGTTGGTACTCATAGCCCGTCTCCCCGGGCTGACCGTGACCTCCCCGTCACGCGGTGCACAGCACCTCCCCTGAAGGGCGGCACTCCCCACGTGCCCCCTTCAACACCTCCCCGAGGGGCGGCGCTCTCCCCGAGCGCCGCCCCTCTTCTCTTCTCCCAGCGGCGTTCCTCTCCGGAGGGTCGCGGGCGCACAATGGGGAGCATGGATCCGACGTCGACGCCCGGAGCCCCGCCCGTGCGGGGAGCGGTGGTCGACGGGCAGACACGATGCGTCCACTACCGGTCCGAGCTCGACGTCGTCGCGATCCGGTTCGCGTGCTGCGGCGAGTTCTATCCGTGCCACTTCTGCCACGAAGAGGCTGCCGGGCATCCCTCGGCGGTGTGGCCGCTCGACGAACGCGGTGCCGAGGCGGTGCTGTGCGGCGTCTGCGGCTCCGTGCTCACCATCGCCGAGTATCTGGAGTCCTCCTCATGTCCGCGTTGCGCGGCGGGGTTCAACCCCGGGTGCTCCCTTCATGCGCACCTGTACTTCGAGGTGGCCCCGTAGACTCTGGGCACCGCAGGGCAGCCGGCAGGGGGCGACATCGTGGACGTGATCGAGCAGTGGAAGAGCGCGGGCGAGACGGCGGATGCTGCGCTCGCCGCGGAGGTCCTCGCCGACGACGCCGTGCTGATCTCTCCGCTCACGGACGGCTTCGCCTTCCGCGGGCGTGAGCAGATCCGCGAGCTCCTCGTCTCGGCGTTCGAGGTTCTCGACGGCATCCGCTTCGACGGCGAGGTGCGCGGCGACGATGAGGTCGTGCTGTTCGCGACGACCACGGTCCGTGGGCGCACGCTCAACGAGTGCCAGCGGCTTCGCCTCGACGACTCCGGACTGATCCGAGAGCTGACGCTGTACATGCGACCGCTTCCCGCGGTGACCGCCTTCACGCGCGCGCTCGGGCCGGTGATCGCCCGTGCGCAGGGGCATGCGGGAACGGCACGGGTGCTGACCGCCGCTGGCGCGCTGCTCGACGGCGTGGCCTCGTCGGGAGACCGGACGTTCATGCCGATGGCGGCGCCGGGGCGCTCCGGCTAGTAGACCGAGAACACGGATTGGGCGGCGGCCTCGCCGATCCGACCCTCTGCGTCGACGTAGTGCACCGATACGGTGTGCTCGCCCTCGGGCAGCGTCACCACGAACGCGTTGGACCAGCCGAGGGCGTCTGGGGCGATCCCGATCGTCTGCGCGTCCACGACGATGGCGAGGTCGGCGTCACCGGCGCCCCACACCGCGATGCTGGCCGTGTCTTTCTTCGCGTCGGTCGTCACCCGGACGACGACGGTCGACGACCACCAGGATGAGCCCCGCGGCCCGGTCGTGAGGGCGTCGACGCGCTCGTCGTCCTCGTCGGCATCGTTGCGCGCGGGCGTCGCCTCATCCCTGTGATCGTTGCCGAAGGCGTTGCCGCTGCCGGGTTTCGTGACGATCTCCACGGGCTTCTCGGCGGCGGATGGCGCCGTCGTCTCGACGGGATCGAGCAGCGGTGCGGCCGGCGGCACGGCGGGTGGGGGAGTCGGGTCGGGCATCGCCGACGGGGCGGCCGGAGTCGGCTCGGCGGGCTCGGCGACGGCAGGCGATGCCGAGGGGCTCGGAGCGGATGCCGTGGGCACGGAGGCCGGCACCGTGGGTGTGAGCACACCGGTCGCGTCCGGCGCCGCATCTGGGCGCACGAACAGGCTGCCCCCGACGGACAGCGCCACCGCGGTCGCGGCGGCGACGGGCCACAGCAGGGCCGCCGAGTGGCCGGCTGCGTGGAGCACCGGCTGCGCGCCGGCGGATGCTCCCACCCAGCCGGACAGTCCCGTCGTACCCACGACCGCGGCTGCGGCCTGCTCGGTGGGGAAGAGCGCGGGGGCGAGCACGAGACCTGCGCCACCGGCGAGGAGTGGGCCGATGGTCATCGCTCTGGCCAGCTTCCTGGCCTCGCCCGCGGCCGAGCGGCAGGTCGCGCATCCGTCGAGGTGCGCGGTGACGAAGCGCTCGGAGCGCGGAGAGAGATCGTCGTGCGCGTACGCTCCGAGCAGCTCGATCACGCGCGCGTGGTCGGTGCCGTCGGGCGCCGCTCGAAGATGGGCCCGGATCCAGGCCTTGCGAAGGGCATCGCGGGCGCGGTAGGTGAGCGCGGCCGCCGAGTTGGGGCGGATGCCGAGGAGTTCGGCGATCTGACGAGGGGGCAGCTGTTCCACCTCGCTCAGCCACAGCGCGTGCTGCCAGCGTTCGGGGAGCGAGTCGAACGCCTCCGCCAGAGCGGTCGAGTTCACCATCGCCTCGACGTCGATCGCGCCGAGGACGGACGGCGGATGCTCGGTGTCGTCCAGGGAGCTCATCAGCGGCGTGCGGCGTGCGTGGCTCATCCAGGTGTTCTTGACCGTCGTGAGCAGATAGGGGCGGAAGCTGCGCTGCGGACCCTTGCCGGCCCTGAGCTGGCGGAGGATGCTGACGAACGCGTCGGACACCACGTCTTCGGGGTCGGGCGGCGACGAGCCGAGACTCCGCGCGTACGCGACGGCCACGGGTGCGTGTCGGCGCCAGAGCTCGGAGAAGGCGTGGCGATCGCCGTCACGGCTGCGGAGCAGAAGCTGACCGTCTGTCTCCGCGTCTGTCGTGTCGCTGGGGTCGTCCATGGAACCTCGTCTTGCCGATCGGCTTCGGGCGCCGGTCGTGAAGCGAGACTACCTCACGCCGGTGAACGGGCCGGAGGAGGAGAAGGGGCGAGCGGGGCCATGGGAGGCGGCCCCGCTCGCCGGGCCGCGAAGTGAGGGGAGATGCGGCCCAGACGCAGATACGAAGGTTATCCCCAAGATCCGTTCTTCGTCACATGAGCAAGACGGTGCGAGAGGCGGATGATGACGCGAGTTCGGCAAAGTTTCTCCGAGTGCGTGGTTCAGTGCTCCGCGTGATCGTCCTCGAGGAGCATGCCCACCGATGTCGCGCAGGCGTCTCCCTTCCACGCCTCGAGCCCTTCGCGCACCGCGAAGACGGCGATCACGAGGCCGGCGACGGCATCCGCCCACCACCATCCGAACAGGCTGTTCAGAACGAGTCCGAGGAGCACGGCCGCCGAGAGGTACGTGCAGATCAGGGTCTGCATCGAGTCCGCGACGGCGGTGGCCGAACCGATCTCCCGACCGGCCCTCCGCTCAGCGAGAGAGAGGAACGGCATCACCACGACGCTCGCGGCGGTGAGGATGATCCCGACCGTGCTGTGCTCCGGGCGGGTGCCGCCGAGGAGCGTGAGAGCCGATGACACCGTGACGTAGGCCGCCAGGGCGAAGAACGCGATCGCGATGACCCGCAGAGTGGGCTTCTCCCAGCGCTCGGGGTCGCGACGGGTGAACTGCCAGGCGACCGCCGCCGCGGACAGCACCTCGATCGTCGAGTCCAGACCGAAGCCGATCAGGGCCGTCGATGAGACGGCTGAGCCGGCCGCGATCGCGATGACGGCCTCGATCAGGTTGTAGCCGATGGTCACGGCGACGATGATCCGGATGCGCCTCTCCAGGGTCGCGCGCCGCTCCGGCGCGAGTGAGACCGACATCAGCAGGTGCACCTTTCGCCGTCGCAGCAGCCGGGTTCGACGATGAGCGCCACCCGCATCAGGTCGCCGAGGGCCGGGGCGAGATGCTCGTCGGCGAGGCGGTAGCGGCTGCGGCGTCCGTCGGGGACGCTCTCGACCAGGCCGCAGCCGCGGAGGCAGGCGAGATGGTTGGACATCACCTGCCGTGTGACGTCGAGCGTCTCGGCGAGGTCGGACGGATACGCCGGCGCCTCCCGGAGGGCGAGCAGGATGCCGGCCCTGGTGGGGTCGGACAGCGCATGCCCCAGGCGGGACACGGCTGCGGTGTGGGTGAGGGAGGCGGTGGTTGTCACATCTTCAATGTACATGAAAGTCTGAATTCAGATCATGCTGAATTCACGCAACAGAACGGAAATCCGCGGAGGGTAGCGTGACGGCGTATGAGTGGAGGAGCGGCGATGACGGTGTCGATCGAGAGGGTCGAGTGGGAGCATCCGGATGCCGTCCGCCTGCGCGCCGCGCAACGCGCGGAGCTGGACGAGCGCTACGGCAGCGACGACCACGAACCCGGTGTGGTCCCGACGGCGCACGATGGGCCGGTCTTCCTCGTCGCGAGGGATGCGGCGGGGCTCGCGATCGTGTGCGGCGGCCTACGGCCGCTGGATGACGGCGTCCTCGGCCCGGGTATTGCGGAGATCAAGCGCATGTACGCCGCGCCGTCTGCCCGGGGCACGGGCGCGGCGGCGGCGCTTCTGCGGGCCCTGGAGCGCGAGGCGCTGGCGCTCGGCATCCGACGGCTGGTCCTCGAGACGGGCACCGCCCAACCCGATGCCGTGCGGTTCTACGAGCGCGAGGGATACGCGCCGATCCCGCTCTTTGGGCACTACGTCGACAGCGCTCTGTCCCTCTGCTTCGCACGCGATCTCGGTGTCCACGACCCGGCGTAGAGTCGCAGCATGCCCTCTTTCGGAACGCTGCAGACCCCGGTCGGCGTGATCGGCGTCGAGAGCTCCGGCGCGGCGATCACCCGGGTGACCTGGCGGTCGGTCGCACCGGTCGGAGCGGATGCCGGCCCCGACGCCCTCCTCGACGAGGCCCTCGCGCAGTTGGAGTCGTACTTCGCCGGTGAGCGCGCCGACTTCGACCTGCCGATCGACCTCGGCGTGCAGACCGACGCCACTCGCGCAGTGCTGATGGCCCTCTACGAGACCGTCGGGTCGGGGGAGACCGTGACCTACGGCGAACTCGCCGCACGCAGCGGCACGAGCATTCCGGCTCGGGGGATCGGCGCGATCATGGGCGCGAACCCGGTTCCGCTGATCGTGCCGTGTCATCGCGTCGTCGCGGGAGACGGCCTCGGCGGCTACTCCGGCGGTGACCCGGGGCAGGGCCTGCAGACGAAGCGCTGGCTCCTGGAGCACGAGGGCGCGCTGCCGACGTCGCTGTTCTGAGCATCCGCCCCTGTGTCATGGGCTCTCCGCCACCTGCGAGAATGGGAGTCCCGCGCCGATTCCGATCTGAGGAGCCACCGTGCAGTACATCTCGACCCGAGGCGGCATGCAGCCGCTGCCGTACTGCGAGACCCTGCTCGAAGGGCTGGCGACAGACGGAGGTCTGGCTGTGCCCGAGGTCATGCCGACCGTCGACGGGGAGACGCTGGAGCGGTGGCGGGCCCTCACCTACCCGCAGCTCGCGACCGAGGTGCTGGGGCTCTTCGCCACCGACATCCCGCGCGAGGACCTCGCGCGCATGACCGAGGCGGCGTACGCGCCGTTCCCCGGATCCGTCGTCCCGCTGCGCGAGATCGACGGCGGCCTCACGCTCGTCGGGCTCTCCGAGGGGCCGACGCTGGCCTTCAAGGACATGGCGATGCAGTTCCTCGGCCAGGTCGTGGAGTACGCGCTGGAGCGCAAGGGCTCCGTCCTCAACATCCTCGGCGCCACGTCGGGCGACACCGGCTCCGCCGCTGAGCACGCCCTCCGCGGCAAGGATCGCATCTCGGTCTTCATGCTCTCCCCGCAGGGGCGCATGAGCACGTTCCAGCGCGCGCAGATGTTCTCCCTCGACGACGCGAACGTGCACAACATCGCGATCGACGGGGTCTTCGACGACTGCCAGAACCTCGTCAAGGAGCTCGCGGGAGACCTCGACTTCAAGCGCACCCAGCACCTCGGCGCCGTGAACTCCATCAACCTCGCGCGCATCACCGCGCAGGTCGTCTACTACTTCTGGGCCTGGTTGCGGGCGACGGATGCCGGCGGCTGGACCGAGCTGTCGTTCACCGTGCCCTCGGGCAACTTCGGCAACATCCTCTCCGGCTTCTACGCCAAGCAGATGGGGCTGCCGATCCGCCGGCTCGTGCTCGCCGCCAACGAGAACAACGTCCTCGACGAGTTCTTCCGCACGGGCGTCTACCGTCCGCGCAACGCCGAGCAGACGCTCGCCACGTCGAGCCCGTCGATGGACATCTCGAAGGCCTCGAACCTCGAGCGCTTCATCTTCGAGCTGGTCGATCGCGACCCCGCCCGCGTGGTGGCCGCGTGGCGCGACCTCGATCAGCAGGGCTACTTCGATTTCACCGCCGACCTCGCGCGCTTCACCGAGGAGTTCGGCATCGTCAGCGGCACCTCGACCCATGCCGACCGGGTCGACACGATCCGCGCCGTCTACGAGGCGGCGGAGGACATCATCGATCCGCACACGGCCGACGGCGTCTTCGTCGCCCGTCAGCACGTCGAGTCCGGGGTCCCGATGCTCGTGCTGGAGACGGCGAAGCCCGAGAAGTTCGCCGAGACGATCCACGAGGCGATCGGGGTCGAGCTGGACTATTCGTCCGATCTGCGCGCGATGCTCGACGCCCCGCAGCACGTCACCGAGATGGCCGACGCCGCCGCCGTGCTGCGCGCCTTCATCGAGGAGCACGCACTGCGCTGATCCGTCCGCGCCGAGCCCGACAGGCCCCCGCGAGCGTTCGCATGATGCCTGTGCCTGCTTCGTGCCTGCGTCGAGTTCACGTGCAGTCGTCGAGTGCACGGCATCCGTGCGTCGATATCCCGTGCGTTCGGCGACTTCACGCGCAGTCGCCGACCCGGAGCCGGAGCCGGAGTCGGAGTCGGAGAGTAAGAGCCAGGATGTGCGCACTGCACATCGATGAGGCATTCTCGTGCGCAATGCACATGTCGCGAGGTCTTGTCGCGTCGCTACTGTGGCCGACAAAACCCGTCCCTCCTCTCGAAGGATCCTCATGGCACGCACGGCGCACGCAGATGACTTCGCGCTCTCCCGAGTGACTCCCGAGGCCCGCAAGCCCTGGTTCGGAATCGCCGTACAGCGGTTCGGTCAGGTCTCGGCCCTCTCGCAGTTCCTCCTCGGAGCGACCCTCGGCTACGGCATGACCTTCGGCGAGGCCGTCCTCGCCTTCCTCCTCGGCTCCCTCATCCTCGAGGTGATCATGTGCGTGGTCGGCTTCATCGGCCAGCGCGAGGGACTCAACACCGCTCTTCTGGCGCGGTGGACCGGTTTCGGCGAGATCGGCGCCTCCCTCGTCGGCCTCGCCATCGGCATCAGCCTCATCGGCTGGTTCGGCATCCAGTCCGCGATCTCGGCGCAGTCGCTCGACGCCCTCATGCCCGGTGCCCTGCCGGTGTGGGCGTGGAGCCTCATCTTCGGACTCGTCGTCACGGCGATCGTGGCCTTCGGTTTCGTCGGGATGCAGTGGCTGGCGAACATCACCGTGCCGCTGTTCCTGATCCTCGTCGGCTGGTCGGTCATCTCCGAACTGAGCCGTCACGACATCGGCGAGCTGCTCACCGGACCCGCGCCCGGCCCCGCCATGAGCGTGTGGGCGGGCACCGGGATCGTGGCCGGCGGTCTGATCGTCGGGGCGATCATCACCGGAGACATGACCCGCTTCAACCGCTCCCGCGCAGACGTCGTGAAGCAGACCGTGCTCGGCGTCTCCCTCGGCGAGTTCGTGATCGGCCTCGCCGGCGTGCTGCTCGCCCACGCGGCGGGCACCGGAGACATCGTGGCGATCGTGACCTCCTCGGTCGGCTTCATCGGCCTGTTCATCGTCCTCACCGGCACCCTGAAGATCAACGACTGGAACCTGTACTCCTCGACCCTGGGCCTGGTGAACTTCATCTCCACCGCGTTCGGGCGCAACCTGCACCGCGTGACCACGACGATCGTCCTCGGCGTCGTCGGCTCGGTGCTGGCCGCGGTCGGCATCCTCGGGCAGTTCACCGAGTTCCTCATCGTGCTGAGCGTCGCCTTCCCGCCCATCGCCGGGATCATGGTCGCCGAGTACTACATCGTGCGGCGCTGGCGACCCGACCTCGACGCCACCCGCGACGAGGGAACGCTCCCCGCCACCGCTCCCCGGATCGTCCCCGCGACCATCGTGGTGTGGCTGGTGTCGGCGCTCGTCGGCTACTTCGTCACCTGGGGCATCCCGTCGCTCATCAGCCTGTTCCTGTCGATGGCGCTCTACGTGATCGCGGGCAAGCTCGGCTGGGTGCGCGGCGTGGGCGTGGCGACGACACGCCAGTCCTCTCCGGTCGAGGCCACGGCCTGACCCGTCCACTCGACACCCACCACACGGAAGCGAGAATCATGCACATCGGCATCGACGTCGGCGGCACCAACACCGACGCAGTCCTCATGGACCGGACCCGCACGCTCGCGGGGGTGAAGCACTCCACGACCCCCGACGTCACGAGCGGCATCGTCCAGGCGATCGAGGACCTGCGGGCAGGGCACGCCTTCGAGGGCTCCGACATCGAGGCCGTGATGATCGGCACCACGCACTTCATCAACGCGCTCGTGCAGGCGAGCAGGCTGGCGCCGGTCGCCGCCCTCCGGCTCGGACTGCCGGCGACGCGGGCGCTGCCTCCGCTGATCGACTGGCCGGAGGCGCTGGTCGCGGCGACGCAGGCGCGCAGCTACCTCGCGCACGGCGGCTACGAGTTCGACGGCCGCCCGATCTCGCCGCTCGATCCCGACGAGATCCGCGCGCACGCGGAGGACATGAAGACCCACGGCATCCGCTCTGTGGCGATCTCGTCGGTCTTCAGCCCGGTCAACCACGACCTCGAAGCGCAGGCTGCGGAGATCGTGTCGTCGGTGCTCGGGCCGGATGCCGCCATCTCGCTGTCCCACGAGATCGGCCGCATCGGCCTGCTCGAGCGCGAGAACGCGACCATCATCAACGCCGCGCTCCGCGAGCTCGCGTCGGAGATCGTCGACGGGCTCACCTCCGCCGTGCGCGCTCAGGGCATCGAGGCGCCGATCTTCCTCAGCCAGAACGACGGCACGCTGATGGACGAGGAGTACGTGCGTCGCTACCCCGTCGCGACCTTCGCGTCGGGTCCGACGAACTCGATGCGCGGAGCGGCGGCGACGAGCGGGCTCGACGACTGCGCCGTGATCGACGTGGGCGGCACCACCGCCGACATCGGACTCCTCATCAACGGCTTCCCGCGAGAGACCGCCAACGAAGTCAAGGTCGCCGGCATCCGCACCAACTTCCGGATGCCGGATGTGCTGTCGCTCGGCATCGGCGGCGGCAGCATCGTCGACGAGGAGACCGCGGAGGTCGGTCCGGCCTCGGTCGGCTATCGGCTCACGACGGAAGCGCTCGTGTTCGGGGGATCGACGCTCACCGCGACCGACATCGCCGTGGCGGCCGGACGCGCATCCGTCGGCGACCCGTCGAAGGTCGCCCACCTCGACCCCGCCTTCGTCGCGCGGGTGCTCGATCGCATCGCCGAGCGCGTCTCCGAGGCGGTCGACCGCATGCGCACCTCACCGGAGCCGATCGCCGTGGTCGCGGTGGGCGGCGGATCGATCCTCCTGCCGGATGAGCTGCCGCTGTTCGGCACGGTGCATCGCCCGGAGAACTACGCTGTCGCGAACGCCATCGGCGCCTCGATCGCCCAGGTGGGCGGCGAGATCGACAAGGTCTACGCGATCGAACCCGGCCGTAGGGACGAGACGCTCGCCGAGGTGCGCGCGGAGGCCGTGGACAAGGCGATCGCCGCGGGCGCGAAGCCCTCGACGGTCGCGATCATCGACTTCGACGAGGTGCCGATCCCGTACCTCCCCGGCAACGCCACACGCATCCGCGTGAAGGCGGTCGGCGATCTCGACATGGGGGCCTGACATGAGCTGGTCGATCACCCCCGCCCACATCGAGGGTCTCGCCCGTGGCGCCGCCGTGCTCGGCACCGGCGGTGGCGGCGACCCGTACATCGGCGCGCTGCTCGCCCGTCAGGCGCTCGCCGCCGGCGGCGAGGTCACCGTCGTCGGTCTCGACGAGGTGCCCGACGACGCACTCGTCCTGTTCGTCGCCATGATGGGCGCGCCGACCGTGATGGTCGAGAAGCTCCCCAGCCTCGACGAGGTCATCGAGCCCGTGAAGGCCCTCGGCATCCACCTCGGCCGACCGGTCACGCACATCGCGTGCGCCGAGGTCGGGGGAGTGAACTCCACCATCCCGATCGCGGCGGCCGCCGCCCTCGGCCTCCCCCTCGTGGACGCCGACGGCATGGGGCGCGCCTTCCCCGAACTCCAGATGGTGCTGCCGACCCTCTACGGGGTGACCGCCTCGCCCCTCGCGTTCAGCGACGAAAAGGGCAACACCGGCGTGCTGCAGACGGTGGACAACTCCTGGACGGAGCGCATCGCCCGCGTCGCGTGCGTCGAGATGGGCTGCTCCGTCATGATCTCCGGATTCTCGATGACGGGCGCAGCGGCCAGGGAGTCGCTCGTCGGCGGCTCGCTCTCCCGCTGCATCGCCATCGGAGAGCGGATCGCCCGCGCCCGCGACGAGAAGTCCGACCCGGTGTCGGCGGTGGTCGACCTGCTCGGGGGTCGCGAGCTCTTCGACGGCAAGGTCGTCGACGTGCAGCGTGCGACCACCACCGGCTTCGCTCGTGGCAGCGCGCGCATCGACGCCGAGGGCGGATCGTCCCTGACGCTGCGGTTCCAGAACGAGCACCTGGTCGCCGAGAGCGACGGCGCCGTGCTCGCCACCACACCCGACCTCATCATGATTCTCGACGGCGAGTCGGGTGAGCCCATCACCACCGAAGGGCTGCGCTACGGACAGCGCGTCCGTGTGATCGCGGCGCCGGCAGACGAGCGCTGGCATTCGGCGGAGGCGCTCGCGATGGTCGGCCCGGGGTACTTCGGCTACGACATCGCCGCCCACCGATTCGACGGCGCCGTGTCGACGGGCGCGGTCGCAGGCGATGCGCCCGGCGTGAGGAGCGAGGCCAGATGAGCTGGCAGCTCACGGCGGCCGATCTTCCCGACCTCGCGCGCGGCGCGACGCTGCTGGGCACGGGAGGCGGAGGCGATCCGTACATCGGCAAGATGCTCGTGGAACGCGTCCTCGGCGACGGCAGCATCACGATCCTCGATCCGGACGAGCTCGCCGACGACCTGTTCGTGATCCCCACGGCGCAGATGGGCGCGCCCACCGTGATGGTCGAGAAGATCCCCGCCGGCACCGAGCCGACCCTCGCGCTGCGCACCCTCGAAGAGCACCTCGGACGCACGGCCGATGCCACGATGCCGATCGAGTGCGGAGGGATCAACTCGATGATCCCTCTGGTCGTCGCGGCGGAGACCGGACTCCCCGTCGTGGACGCCGACGGCATGGGGCGCGCGTTCCCCGAGCTGTCGATGGAGACCTTCGCGGTCTACGGCGTGCACGGCTCGCCGCTCGCCCTCGCGGGGGAGCGCGGGGAGCGGGTCGTCATCGACACCGGCGCCGACGACCGGCAGATGGAGTGGCTGGCACGCGGCATCACGATCCGCCTCGGCGGCGTCGGGCACATCGCCGAGTACGCGATGACCGGCGCCGACGTGCGGCGCACCGCCGTGCCGCGCACGATCTCGATGGCGCTCGCGCTCGGCCGCGCGATCCGTCTGGCACGGGAGGAGCACCGTTCTCCGTTCGAGGCGATCGCCGACACACTCGCACCCACCCTCTATCCGCATGTGCGCGAGCTCTGCGTGGGCAAGGTCGTCGACGTCGAGCGGCGCACCACAGAGGGCTTCGCGAAGGGCAGAGCGATCATCGCCCCGCTCGGCGACGCGGATGAGCCGCCCTTCGAGATCTCCTTCCAGAACGAGAACCTCATCGCGCGCAGGGGCGGGGCCGTCGTCGCGATCGTGCCCGATCTCATCTGCGTCGTCGATCACGAGACCGCGGAGCCGATCACCACCGAAGGGCTCCGCTACGGGCAGCGCGTGCGAGTGCTCGGGATATCGACGCCCGACATGATGCGCACTCCGGAGGCGCTCGCCGCGTTCGGGCCGCCCGCCTTCGGCTTGACCGAGGGCTTCGTCCCGGTCGAGACTCTCGCGGCGTCCTAGGCTGGAGCGCATGGAGCTGGCGCGCGACGACCTCACCGCGCTCGCCCGCGGCTATGCGCTCCTCGGATCCGGCGGCGGCGGGTCCACCACGATGCTCGAACTCATGCTCGGCAGCTCTCCGGAGTGGCCGATGCGCATCGCGGCGGCATCCGACCTGGACCCGGCCACCCCGTGCCTCGGCGTCGCCTTCGTCGGATCGACCATGCTGCTGGGGGAGCGGATGCCGGGAGCCGATCCCTTCCTCCCGCTCCTCTCGGCGGTCGAGCGGTGGCTCGGCCATCCCGTGCCCGCAGTCTGCTCGCTCGAGGGCGGCGGTATGAACGGGCTCGCCCCGCTCACTCTCGCCGGGACCCACGTCGTCGTCGACGCCGATTGCACGGGGCGTGCCGTGCCAGGGCTCGATCAGATGTCGCTGTTCGTCGATCACGTGCCGGGGCTGGTCTTCGCGTGCGAGACAGGGGCCGACGGTGTGGCCCTGGTCGAGGCGAGGCGCCCGATCGACGCGGAGAGGGTGGTGCGCTCGGCGATCATCCAGGCCGGCGGCGTGGGCTGCGCCGTGCTCGGCGGTTTCACGGTCGGCGATCTCCGCGAGCACGCGATCGGGGGGCACCTCGCATACGCGCTCGGTCTCGGGCGCGCATTCCTGGAGTTCGGGCGCGCACCGCTGCCCATCCTCGCGGAGGCGCTCGGCGGCGAGCTGCTCGCGGAGGGCCGGATCGTCTCCGCGGCGCCGTCTCCGATGGATCCTCACGCGAACGCGGTGGAGATCTCCGGGCTCGGCGGCGTCGTGCACAGGGTCGTCACGCACTCCGAGACCCTCGCCGTTCTCGCCGACGGGCGGCTGATCGCCTCGGCGCCGACGATCATCGTGATCCTCGATGCGGTGTCGCGGGAGATCCTCGAGGTGACCGATCTCGGCCTCGCCCGCACCGTCGCGGTGCTCGGCATCCCCGCGCCGGGCTGGTGGCGGGAACGCCCGGAACGACTCGCGCGTGTGCTCCCCTCGGCATACGGTCTCCTCGGGCTGGATGCCGCATGAACGAGCTGCTGCTGAGCGCCCTCCTGGCGCACGCCGAGAACGGCGGCCTTCGCCTGGTCGCGGGCCCCTCCGATGCATCGTGGTCAGCGGTCTCCGTCGAGGCGGGAGAGGCCGACCTGCGGGAGCACGGCGACGGACGTCTCGCCGTGCTGACCTCTGCGGCGCCCGCCACGACCTGGCAGCAGGACGCGTTGCTGCGCCGCGTGCGCGACCGCGGCTTCACCGGGCTCGCTCTTCCCGGAGCGTCCGGGATGGATGCCGGCGCCCTGCGTCTCGCCGATCGGCTCGGACTCACCCTGCTCGACGTCGTGCGTCCGGTGCAGCTCGCGAAGGCGTGCTGGATGCTCATCGAGGCTCGCGACGCGCTCACGCTGAGCCAGGTGCGCAAGGTGGCGCAGTCCTTCGAGTACTCGGCCGACGATCTGGCCGACCTCCTGCGGCACATCTCGGCGAACCTCGGACTCGGTGTCGCGCTCGTCGAGGCGGGCACCGTGATCCACGAGGCCGGAGATCACCTCGATGAGGGGCTCCTCGCCGCCATCGGCTACGACTCCTGGATCGATCGCACGCGCACGACGGCGTTCGCGGCGGCGTCGGTGCGCGTCGACAGCCCGGGGCGCAGCGGTCTTCGTCTGGTCCTGTTCGGTCACGGGCTCAGCGACGCGCAGCTGCTCGCGCTGTCCGTCGCCGCCGAGGTGGCCATGCCGGCCGTCGCGGCGCGACTCCTCATCGACGAGGTCGCGGCCGTCAACGACGTCGCCGTGTCCTCCGGGCTCCTGCGCGACTTCGTCGACATCCGCGGGGCGGCCGACATCGAGGTCGCCCGTCGCATGGCGGAGCGGGGATGGCGAACGTCCGGACACCATCTCGGATTCCGCATGGTCGCCAGAGGCAGGCTCGATCCGTTCTCCCTGTTGCGATCGATCAGCTCCGACCTGGCCGCGGTCGATGCCGAAGCCCACGCCACCACGACGGGCCGCGGCATCGGCGGGTGGCTGACCTTCGCCGACGCGCCGAGCCCCGAGCGGGTCGAGCGCGCCGTCGCGGCCCTGCGCGAGCTGCATGCCGCGGCCCTCCGCGACTTCACGATCGCGACCGGGGTGGGCTCATTGCAGAGCGGCCCGGAAGGTCTCGCGGCGACGTTGGACGAGGCAGCCGATGCGGCGCGCATCGCCGCGGCGCGGTCGGCGACCGGATGGTTCGTGCGCGTCGACAGTCTCGGCCTGGACCAGCTCCTTCTCGCCTGGACGGGCACGGACACCTTCGTGCCGGCCGCTCAGTCCCTGCTCGCTCCGCTGCAGGAAGGCGGCGGCGAACTCCTCTCGACGCTGTCGGCGTACCTGGACAACGAATCGGGCATCGCCGCGACGGCCGCGGCGCTCGGGCTGCATCGCAACACCGTCGCCGTGCGCATCCGCCGTGTCCAGGAGCTCCTCGGGATCGACATGGCTGATCCCGAGGCGCGCCTGGCACTGCATCTCGCATGTCGTGCGGTGCAGCCGCGCTGAACTGCGCGGATCGCAGGGGATGCGGATCGTCGGAAAGGCACGGCCGACCGGACCGCTCTACGCGGGGTCGCCGTTGAGCATCCAGTTGACGCCGAAGCGGTCGACCAGCATTCCGAACAGGCCGCCCCACGGTGCGACGTCGAGCGGCATCGTGATCGTGGCGCCGTCGGCGAGTCCGTCCCAGACCGCCCGCGTCGCGTCGGCCGACGTTCCGCTCAGCGAGACGGAGAAGCCCTGCGGGGTGACGTAGGGCATTGCGCTCGGCGTGTCCGACGCCATGAGCACGAGACCG
Source organism: Microbacterium sp. MYb72 (assembly GCF_002979415.1). GTDB lineage: Bacteria > Actinomycetota > Actinomycetes > Actinomycetales > Microbacteriaceae > Microbacterium > Microbacterium natoriense. The sequence continues at coordinate 25,891 of NZ_PCOT01000019.1, forward strand.
TCTGGCGTGGTCAGCTGCGCGTGCATCACGAGGTCCTTCTCGCTCGGATCCTGAAGCATGTCGGGGAACTCCGCGAAGACGTTGACGTCGAGATCACCGCCCAGCACGACCTGGTAGAACTCCATCGCCTCGCGCGCGTTGTCGCGGAAGGAGAGATAGGGGTTGAGATTCGCCATTGTTTCTCCCAGAGTGAGGTGTTCGACTCGGCCGGCCCCGATGTGCACGCTCAGTCTGCGCCCGTCTCCGGGCGTCTCGCAAGAGGATCAGTCAGAACGAGGTGCGCTTGACGAGACCGCGGTTCGTGCGGATGTGCTCGTAGTCCCACTGGACCTCGCGAGACGCCGCCAGCCAGCCCGCGAGCGCCGCCGTGTCGATCTCGGTGACGTCGGTGAAGCGCACCTCGGCAGCCTGGAAGGTGCCGGACGGAGCGAGGCCGTCGACGTCGAACGACTGACCCGACCAGAACATCAGCCGAACGGCATCCTTCAGGCGGCTGTACCCGACGATCGGGTTGCCGTCGAGGAACCAGACGGGATGCGCGTGCCACACCTTGCTCACGGCCTCGGGGAGCCCCTGTTCGATCTCGCGCGCGAGCAGCTCGCAGATCTCCCGGTCGCTCGGGGCCTGCCGCGCGTGGTAGGCGTCGATTTCCGCCGCGCGGGTCATTCGCGATCCAGCCCGAAGGTGCGCTTCACGAGCGCCTGTACGTCACGGTCGAGAGCGTCGATGCGGGTGTTCATGGAGTCGATGCGGTTGTTCACCGAGTCGAGGCGGGCGTCGACGGCATCGAACTTCGCCTCGAACTTCGCGTCCATCGCCTCGAACCGCCGATCCACCGACTCGAACCGCACGACCATCTCGGTGCGCAGTCCGCCGACCTCTGCGCGCAGGACGCGCACGAACAGCGTCGACACGACCGTCAGCATGCCGAACATCAGGGCGATGAACGCCCCGATCATCGTCCACGTCTGCGGTTCGGTCATGCTGATCACGCTCCCATTCTGGTCGGTGGTCTTCAACCTGCCAATGCTCGGCGGGTGAACACGCGGACGGTGGAGAACTTTTCCCTCACAAGCGGGTGTGGAGGATGAGTGCGCATCGGCCGTGACCGACATCCACCCCGGGGATACGATGGCCCTCGTGACAGACGCACGCCCCGGCATCGCCGAACGCCTCTCGCAGATGATCCAGCTGCCGACGGTGTCGGCCGAGCTCGACCAGCGGGGGAGGGAGCCGTTCGAGGCGTTCGTCTCCCTCATCGCCACGCAGTATCCGCTCGTCCACGAGCGGCTGACTCTCGAGCGGCACACCGACTTCGGACTCCTGTTCCACTGGAAGGGGAGGGGCGAGACCTCCGACGGACCTCTCGTGCTGATGGCGCACTACGACGTCGTCCCCGTCGACGAGAGCGATGCCTGGACCCATCCGCCCTTCGCCGGTGTGATCGACGGCGGCATCGTGTACGGGCGAGGGGCGCTCGACGACAAGGGGCCGCTGATCGTGGTGCTCGAGGCCGTCGAGAACCTGCTCGCCTCGGATTTCACGCCCGCGCGCGACGTCTACCTCAGCTTCGGCGGCAACGAGGAGACCTACGGGCACGCGGCCGAGGAGATCGCGCGGGTGCTCCGTGAACGAGGGATCGTGCCCTGGCTCGTCGTAGACGAAGGCGGTGCGGTCGTGGCGGCTCCGCTGCCCTTCGTCCCTGGGCGGGCCGCGATGATCGGCGTCGGCGAGAAGGGCGTGATGACCCTGACCCTCACGGCGCGCGGCGAGGGCGGGCACGCCTCCGCGCCCCCGGCGCTCACCGCCGTCCGCCGCATCGCGAGGGCCGTCGACCGGCTCGGCCCGCGGACCTTCCGTCCTCGCGCATCCCGGGCGATCGGACGGATGCTGTCCCAGCTCGCCGACCAGACCCCCGGCCCCGCCCGGCATCTGCTTCGGCTCCTCGGGGGAGCACCGGTGCTCACGGCCCAGCTCTTCGCCGCCCTGGGTGGAGAACCCGCCGCACTCGTCCGCACCACGGTCGCTCCGACGATGCAGTCCGGCGGCACCGCGGCGAACGTGCTGCCGTCGCAGGCGTCCGCGACGATCAACCTGCGCATCGCGCTGGGCGAGACGACGCAGCAGGCGGTGCTGCGTGTGCGTCGCCGCATCGCCGACCCTCTCGTGAAGGTCGCCGTCGTCGAGGCCAGCGAGCCCTCGCCCGAATCGCCGACCGACAACGAGCAGTTCGCCCTCCTCTCCGATGCCCTGGCCGCGTCGTATCCGGGCGTCGCCGCGGTGCCGTACGTGATGATGGCGGCGACCGATTCGCGTCATTTCCACCGCTTCTCCCCGGCCGTGTACCGCTTCGCGCCGCTCGACATGTCGAACGCGCAGCGGGCGTCGATCCACGGCGTCGACGAGAACGTCGAGATCGCCGCGCTCGAACGCGGGGAGCGGTTCCACCGTGCCCTCATCGAACGGCTAGGGTGATCTCACCCGCCCTTCTGCTCGCGTCCGTGTTCCGCTCGGGAACCGGCAGGAGCGGAGATCAGACGCCTGAACAGGAGCCGCGATGACGCGCACCCGGACCCTCGGCACCCTCGCGACGGTCGTCGGCTTCCTCGCCTTCGTCGAGTTCACCAGCGGTGTGCTGCAGGGGTACTACACGCCCATGCTCAGCGACATCGCACGCCACCTCGGCATCCACGACGCCGACGTCAACTGGCTCGAGGGCACGCAACTCATGCTCTCGGCACTCGTCGTCCCGGCCTTCGCGAAGCTCGGCGACATGGTCGGGCACAAGCGGATGCTGCTCATCTCGACGGCTCTCACCGGTGCGGCCGCGCTCGTGCTCCCGTTCACGGACTCGTTCGCGGTGTTCCTCGTCGGGTGGGCGCTCATGGGGTTCTACGTCGTCTGGCTGCCCCTGGAGATCGCGCTGATCTGGTCTCGTTCCCGCCGCATGGAGGGACGCTCGTCCATCACCGCGAAGGCCGCGGGACTCCTCGTCGCCGCACTCGAGGGCGGGGCCATCATCGGTGCGCTCGTCGGCGGTGCGCTCATCGACGTGCTGCCGCTGACCGTCGTGCTGCTGATCCCCGCGCTCCTCATCATCGTCTGCTTCTTCGTCGTCCTGTTCGGGGTGAAGGAGTCGCCCGAGCCCACCGGGGGCGTCTTCGACACGGTCGGCCTCGTGCTGATCTCCCTCGCGCTGATCTGCTTCACGGGCGGGCTCAGCCTCCTGCGTCTCGACGGTGGACTCGCGAACCCCTGGTCATGGGCGGTCGTCGCGCTCGGCATCCTGCTCGTGATCCCGTTCGCACTGTGGGAGCTGCGCTGCGGCGACCCGCTGATCGACGTGCGGATGTTCCGCTCCCCGGCGCTCGGCCCGGTGTTCCTCACCGCGGGGCTGTTCGGCGTCAGCGTGCTGGGTGCGCAGGCGCCGCTGTCGACCTTCGCCCGCACCGACCCTTCGGTGTACGGATACGGACTCGGGACGACCGGGTTCGCGACGTCGCTCATCATCGGGGTCTACCTGGTCGCGATGATCGGCGGAGCGCTCCTCTTCCCGGTGATCGCTCGCCTCGTGACGCCGCGACTCACCCTGATGGGGGCCTCGGTGCTGGTCGGCATCGGATTCCTGCTGTTCCTGCCCTTCCACGACTCCTATGCGCAGGTCATCACCAACATGGTCGTCGTCGGGCTGGGGTCGGGAGCGCTCGTCGCGGCCCTTCCCGCCGCGGCGGCGTCGGCCGCGCCGGCCTCGCAGACGGGCGTCGCCACCGGGCTCACCAACTCGGTGAAGACGGTCGGCGGGGCGATCGCGTCGTGCGTGTTCGGCATCGCCCTGCTGCACGGCGCCGTCGGCGCCGCGTCGGAGGGGACGGCCGGATCCTTCGCGGGCTACGTCACGGTCTGGGTGGTGTGCGGCGTGACGGCCCTCGCCGCCGCCGTGCTCCTGGTCTTCGTGCCGAAGGAGGCGTTCACCGACCGGGCGGTCGAGGCCGAGGCCGCGCCCGCGGTGTGAGCGCCCCGTTTCAGTCGCGCGGGTTGTACATGAACTCCAGGCGGATGCCGTTGGCATCCTCCACGAACGACGCGTAGTAGCGCGAGCTGAAGCGCGGATACTCCTTGGGCCCGCGCACGGGGGTCCAGCCCGCGGCCAGCGCGATGTCGTGCAGACGGTCGACCTCTTCGCGGGAGTCGACGGCGTAGGCGAGGTGCTGCCAGCCGATGCGGCCGTGCTCGTGCGGACCCGTGGCGTTGTCGCGCGCCGGGTACAGCAGGATCTCGGGCTCGTCGGTCTTGCGCCAGTACGCCAGGTCGTCGGCGTCGTGCGCCCTCGTGTAGCCGAGGGCCTCGAAGACCGGATGGAACTGGGCGGATGCGGCGGGCACGTCGTCGACGGTGATGCCGAGGTGATCGAAGGAGGCCATGAGGACAGTCTGTCGGATGCCCCCGACATCCGGTCGTCGTGCGGGATCGCGAGAACCCCGGGGCTCGACGAGGGGAGAGGTGGGGTGTCGAGCCCCGGGGCGGTCTCTGTTCGCGGCTCAGCCGTCGTGGCTGCCGGCGTGACGACGGGCGCGGACCAGAGCGATCCCGAGAGCCAGCAGCGCGAGAGCCGCGCCTCCGGCCACGAGCGGCCCGACCAGGTCCAGTCCGGTGTCGGCGAGGCCGCCGGGGCCGGAGTTCTCACCCTTCTCGGCAGGGGGCGTCGGCTGCCCGGTCTTGCCCGAGTCCCCGTCACCGCGCGGTGTGGTCGCGCTCGACGGCGCCGACTCGACCGGCTCGCCGCCCGGCGCGGTCCCCGCAGAGACCGCCGTGTTGTCGATCGTGTCGAGTGCGAGATCTGCGTCCTGCGTCGTGTAGCTCGCGGTGCAGGTGATCGACTGCCCTGGCCGGAGGGATGCCGCTTCGGGCGGGCACTCCACCGCGGACACCGATCCGGTGCCGCTGAACTCCGTCTCGTCGACCCGGACGTCCGTGAGCGTCACGGTTCCGGTGTTGGTGACGAGGAAGGTGTAGTCGATCGTGCTGCCGCTCCAGAACCACGCGGCATCCGTCGACTTCACGATGGCGAGCCCGGGGGCCTGCTCCGAGGTGATCACCGCCGAAGACGGGAGCGAGGTCACCGGGGTTCCGGTGAGCGTCATGCCCGATGCGGTCGCGGTGTTCTCGACGGAGCCCCTGTCGACGTCATCCTGCTGCAGCACGTAGGTCGCGGTGCATGTCACGGTCTCGTCGGGGTCGAGAGCGAGCGGTCGCGAGGGACACTCCACCGGCGAGAGCGTGCCGGCGCCGGTGAACGCGGTCTCGTCGACGGTCACATCGCTCAGCGGGCTGGTGCCGGAGTTGGTGACCTCGAACGAGTACGTGACACGGTCGCCGACCTGGGCCTGCGAGACGTCCGCCGACTTCGTCAGGAGGATCTCCGCCTCGACGCGCGGCGTGTTCGTGAACGTGCAGCGCACGCCCACGCCGTCGGGACGGCCCTCGGGAATCGTGACGTCGGCACGAGTGCCTCGGCCGCCCGCGATCCGATCGCCGCTGGCGCCATCCAGGCAGATCCACGACGATCGGTAGCGCTCCGGATCGGTGCCGGTGCCGCTCTCCTCGATCGTGACGACGGAGCCGGGGAGCACCGGGACGAGCACTCGCTCGCGCTGCACGCCCCGCGCAGTGCCGGTCGTCTGCGTGGCGATGTCGCCGAGACCGCTGCCGGATGCCGCGAGGCGCACCTGGTCGGTGTCATCGTCGGATTCCCGGCCCTCGGGGAAGTCCTTCTCGAGCGTGAGGTGGCTCGGGGCGGTGCAGGATGCCAGGTCGACGACGCCGGGCTCCGAGAAGGTCACCGTGCTCGTGACCTCTCCCGACATCGGGTCGATCCGCAGCAGCTCGAGCTCAGTGCTCACGACGAGGAAGCCGTCGCGGTCGAAGGCGGCCCCGTTGATGCCGAGATTCCCCGGGTCTGCGACGGTGAAGCGCTGGATCAGCTTGGAGCGCACTGCCGGGGCGGGGTTCCCCTGCCCGAGGATGATGTCTCGGGCGTCCACCACGTAGATCGCCGCTTCCTTCGCGTCACTCATGACGACGTAGAGGTTTCCCCCGTGATCGAAGGCCATGTCGCCGTTCGTTCCTGGAATGGTGGACGGAAACGTGATCCGGACTCGGCCTTCGCGGGCACCGGAGTCGAGCGCGCGTGCATCCAGGTTCAGGGAGCCGCCGTTCGTCGAGCCATGGAAGTACCGTGAGGTCTTCGGGTCCGTTGCGCCGTGCGTCTGGGTGCTCGTCCAGCCGGTGGGCAGATCGACGACATCGACACTCGTGGTCGTTCCGGTCGCGAAATCGTAGGTCTCCATCGCGCCCTTGTTCGTCGTCCAGTGGTCGGAACGCATCACATAGGCGAGTCCGCCCGGATGCTCGGGGGTGACGTGCACGCCGAGGGCGTTGAACGTCGAGCGGGCATCGGCCCCCGCGGCGATCTCGCCCACTTCGGTCTGCGCTCCCGTGGCCGTGTCGATGCTCCACAGCGTGCTGCCGCTGCCGTTGGTCGAGTTCATGGCGTAGATGGCGGAGCAGTCGATCGCATCCGCGGCGAAAGCCGGCGCGGGCGAGGCGACTCCGCCGGGAATCGCCACGGCGCCGATGGCGAGGGCGGCCGCCGCGAGACCGGCGGTCCTTCCTCGTCGTGAACGGAGGCCGGGTGGGGCCGCGTGTGTCGATCTGCGGGCTGAACGTGCCATGAGGCAGTCCTCTCTGAGAGTGGGTCGGAGTGCCTCCGGTGCGCGGGGCAACCTCTCAAGGGTGCGGACGCGCGGTGCCGCGTGCGGGTCGAGATCCGTAGTGGGGGAGCGGAACTCAGTAGGCGTGATGCGCGACCGGGTACGTCACACGTCGAACCCGGTGATGCGCAGCGGGAGCGCGGCGTCTGTCGCCGTGGCTCAGAGCCAGGAGAACGCGGAGAGCTCCGCGCGACCGGAGATGCGCAGCTTGCGGAACGCCTTGAGCAGGTGGCTCTCCACGGTGCGGGTGCTGATGTGCAGGTGCTCTGCGATCTCGTGATTGGACTGGCCGTGCGCGGCGAGACGGGCGACTTCGCGCTCGCGGTTCGACAGCTGCGCCTGCGTGCTCGAACGCCCCGCCGTCGACACGGAATCGAGGGGATCGCGTCGACCCCGCAGGTCGGCGAGCGCATCGGACAGCTGTGCCGCCGCCACGTCGTCACCGTGCCGCATCGCGATGTCGCGACCCAGCTCGTACGACGTCGCCGCGTGTTCGAGGCGCTTCTGCTCCTCGAACCACGCGCCCAGGCGCGCGAGCTCCGTATGGTCCTCGCGTGCGACGGCCGCGCGCACATCGAGGATCGGAGCGACGAGGGCGCCCTCGACGCGGATGGCGTCGTCGTCGGCGCTCGCCGCGGGCGGCGCCTGCACGCCGAGGCCCCAGGTCAGCACGCGCAGCATCCCGGCCGCGAGGAGGTAGCCGCGCCTCTCGAGCGCGCTCATCTGCGCGCGGATCTCCCGTTCCGCACCCTCGGCATCGCCCGCGAGGAGCTGGAAGGTGATGTCGGGCAGCGCCGCCACCATGCCGGGCCAGGGGCCGATCGTCACCCCGGTGGCAGTGGCCTGCGCAGCGAGCGATGTCGCCGTGCTGATCCGCCCCGACCTGGCCGCGAGCATCGCCGCCAGCGCGAGCGCTCCCATCTGGCTGCCCTCCTGGCCCAGGCCCGGCTCTCCCAGGGCGAGGAACCTGCCGAGATGGATCTCGGCGGCGCGGAACCGCCCGAGGGTGATCCCCGAGACCGCGGCGAGATAGGTGTGCCCTCGCAGATTCTCGAGGTCGAGCTCGACCCGGCTCTGCTCGATGTGGGTGACCGCCCAGTCGTGCGCCTCGGCCACATCGCCCCGACCCAGCAGGGACCATCCGTGCAGCAGGGTGAGCACGCGTCCGAGCTTCGTGGAGGTGTCGTCCGCGTCCGTGAGGAGCTCGTGCGCCGATTCGGCGCGACCTCGAAGAAGCAGCGCCGTCGAGAGGACGGACCTGATCGAGTCGTCGGTGGTGGCATCCCGTCCTGACAACGTCGCGAGGCGGTCGATCTGCGCGCGCGTCGCGCCGTCGCCGACGATCTTCAGGTGGGTCGCCCAGACCTCCAGCATCGTCTCGTAGCGGGGCTGGTCGGCGGCGGCGGCCTCGAGGATGTCGAGTGCGGATGCCGTCTCGCCCGCAGCGAGCGCATGCCACCGCGCCTGGAGGATGCGGAACATCGCCCGCGCTCCGCCGTCCCCGATGCTGGTGGGCGTGCGTTCGAACACCTGGAGCGCCACCGAGGAGTCGTGCTTCCCGTCGAAGAGCGTGAACAGGTAGTTCGTGGCCGTCTCCACGCTCGGGTCGCGCTCCCACGCGCGCCGTCGTGCCGAGAGCTGCGCCGCGTGCCGATCGCGGATGAGCCGCACCAGGGCCATCTCCGCGGCATCCGGTTCGAGCGAGGCGTCCGCGGCGCTTCCGGGGAGGAGCTCGATGCGCGCGGCGGCGTCCTCTGCGGGGCCGAAGCGCTCCTGGATCCTTCGCAGGATGCGGGTGCGCCGCACCGAGGTCGGGCGGTTCTGGAAGTAGTCGGCGACGAGCGGGGGAGTCACGGCGACCGACAGACGTCCGAACGGCTCGATGCTCAGCAGCAGGCTCGCCGATTCGAGCGACTCGATGGCGTGACGGCCGACGAGCTCCTCTGCGGTGTCGATGTCCAGGACGCCCGCGAGCGCGAGCGTCTCGATCGCTTCGAGGTCGTCGGCGTCCAGGTGGGCGAGGAGGTGCTCGACCGCTCCGGACATCGAATCGTGCCAGAGCTCGCCGATCGTGGTCCAGGTGCCGTCCTCGAGCGCGATGTGGCCGAACGCGCGCGCCGCCGTGATCATCGCCACGGCCAGGCTGGGGATGCCGGCGGATCGGGTGTACACGCGTCCGACCAGGCCGGTGTCGACGGCGTTCCCGAGCTGCTCGTGGACGAGATCGGAGACGGCCTCGAAGGTCAGCGGACGCAGGCGGAGCTCCGCGGCCTGGCTCACGATCGCATGCAGTCTCTTCGCGGCTCCGTCTCGGGGCGCCGCCGATGTCGTGACGATCGTGGCGCCCGTGCGTGCGTGCACGGCGGCGATGACTCCCCACGATTCCTCGTCGACGAACGGGGCGTCGTCGACGAGGAGCACTGCGCGCGTCCCCGCCGCGCGTTCGGCCAACGCGGCGACCAGCTGTCTGGCCTGGAGCGGTGACGATCCCGTCGGCGTCTCGCCGGCGAGATCCAGTGCGTCGAAGGGGCGTCCGCGAAGCGACTCGATGCCGAGGATCCGGATGGTCGGATAGCCGCGCTGCTCCAGGTGTCCGGCGATCTCGCGCAGCAGCATCGAGCGTCCGCTGCCATCCGGCCCCACGATGCTGACGCAGGAACCCGCGGTGATCAGCCTCAGCGCCGAGGCGAGATCGTCAGTCCTGACGAACATCGCTGCTCCGTTCGGCGCCGATGAGCGGCGGGCGGAGTTCGGGTCGTGGCATGAGGGCATCTCCTGGTTCGGACGTCAGTGTAATCACCGCTCCCGTGACCGCGCAGTATGCTGCTCGGCCCCGAAGACGCAGAGGTGCGCGATGGCATCGCCACCGCCCACCTCTGTGCTCAGTCGCCCTTCACGTTGACGAGCTGCCTGAGCGTGTGCCGGATCGTCACCAGATCGGCGGCATCCGCCATCACCGTGTCGATCGGCTTGTACGCCTGCGGGATCTCATCGATGAAGGCATCCGTGTCCCGGAACTCGATCCCGACCATGGCCTCCCGCAGCTGGTCGTGGGTGAACGTCCGCCGCGCGGCCGACCGGGAGTACTCCCGCCCTGCACCGTGCGGAGACGAGTTCAACGACAGCGGGTTGCCGAGGCCCTCGACCACGTAGGACGCGGTCCCCATCGAGCCGGGGATGAGCCCCGGCCGTCCGGCATCCGCCTGGATCGCTCCCTTCCGGGAGACCCACACCTGCTTTCCGAAGTGCTTCTCCGACTCGGTGAAGTTGTGGTGGCAGTTGATCCGCTCCTGCTCGTCCACCGTCGTCCCGAGGAACTCCGACACCTGCCGGACCACCCTGTCCATCATCTCCTCCCGGTTGAGCAGAGCGAAGTGCTGCGCCCACCGGAGCTCCCTGATGTACCGCGTGAACTCGGGCGTGCCCTCGACCAGGTAGGCGAGGTCGGGGTCGGGAAGGTCGATCCACCACTGCTTCGCCAGCCGCTGCGCGACGGCGATGTGGTGGCCGGCGATCCGGTTGCCGACTCCCCGCGAACCCGAGTGCAGGAACAGCCACACCCGGTCGAGCTCGTCGACCGACACCTCGATGAAGTGGTTGCCCGAGCCGAGCGTGCCCAATTGCAGCCGCCAGTTCCCTGCGTAGGACTCCGGATCGAATCCGCTCTTCTCCGCCAGCGCCTCGAGCTCGTCGATCCTCGGCTGCGCCGTGGCGACGACCTTGTTGTTGTAGCGCCCGGCGGAGAGCGGGATGGCCCGCTCGATCTGCTCCCGCAGCTCGGCGAGGTCGCGACCGTCGAGGTCGCTCCTCGTGAACTGCGTGCGGACGGCGATCATCCCGCAGCCGATGTCGACGCCGACGGCGGCCGGGATGATCGCGCCGAGGGTCGGGATGACCGACCCGACGGTCGCCCCCTTGCCGAGGTGCGCATCCGGCATGAGCGCCAGGTGCGGGTGGATGAACGGCATGCGCGCCGTGGTCTTCGCCTGATCGAGTGTCTTCTCGTCGATCAGCGACGCCCACGACAGCAGCCGTGCGGAGAGCCTCTCCATGATTCCTTTCCTTCGTGATGGTCAGCCACAGGTCGGGAGGCACAGAAAAAATGCCCCGGACCTGACGGTGCGGGGCATGAGAGCAGCGGATGCTGCTACACGGCGCGCGCCGGAGGGTACGACTCGTGGCGGTCGTTGCGCTTCTGCTGAAGGGCATCGACCGCGGTGAAGGGGAGTTTCCGCAGGGCGGTCATCCGTCGTCTCCTCGGCTGAGTGCTGCGCCGGTCGGCACAGCTTTGCAACATTAGGGGAGATCCGCTGCGTGCGTCAAGCGTCCCGCGGCGGATTGTGCATGAACTCGATGCGGATGCCATTGTCCTCCTCGACGAACGAGGCGTAGTACGTGTCGCTGAAGCGCTCGTAGATCTTCGGCTCGCGCACGACCGTCCACCCGGCATCCACCGCGACGGCATGCAGTCGATCGACGTCCTCACGGGAGTCGACGGCGAAGGCGAGGTGCTGCCATCCGACGCGGCCGTGCACGTGAGGACCGGAGTCCGCCTCGCGCGGGGCGAACACGATGATCTCGGTGTCGTCGCCGTGGTGCCACGAGAACCCGCCCTCGGCCTCGACTCCGAGCTCGTAGCCCAGCGCCGTCAGCACAGGATGGAACTGCTCACGTCCGCGCGCGATGTCGTTGACGGTGATACCCAGGTGATCGACGAGTGCCATACGTCCATCGTCGCGCATCGTCGGGCTCTGCCGGAGAACCCGGAGCATCCGCTCGCATCGCGGCGTGTCGCCGGGAGGCGCGCCGCACCGGCATCCGATGCTCCGGGCTCTCCCACGAGAGCGGGTGAGAGTCTTCCCGCGAGAGCGGGTGAGCTCAGTGCGGGGCGTGGTACTCGGCCTCGCCGCGCTTCCAGTAGCCCTTGACCACGGCGTGCGCGGTGTCGACGCCCCAGCGCTCGAGGAGCGCGCGACCGGGCTTCACGATGGACTGCTCGGCGGCGATGAAGACGAACGGGTCGGCGCCGACGGCATCCGTCAGCCCGTCGATGAGGGTCGTGAGCGCGGAGCCGGAGGGGGCGTCGCCGCGGTGCACCCACTCGACGTCGACCGGGGCCTCGATCTCGACCTCGCGGCTCGCCGACACCGTCTCGATGACGATGCGCGCGGGCACATCGGCGGGGAGCAACGCGGCGAAGCGGCGGATGGCGGGGATGGCGGTCTCATCGCCGGCGAGGAACCAGGAGCCGGGCTGTCCCGAGATGACCGCGGAGCCGCGGGGACCGCCGACGCCGATCGAGGATCCGAGCGGTGCGGTGGCCGCCCACGGCGCAGCCACGCCCTCGTCGCCGTGCACGGCGAACTCGACGTCGAGCCAGTCCTCACCCCATGCGAGCGGCGTGTACTCGCGGCTCGGGGAGGCACGCAGCTCCTCGACGGTGTCGACGGGACCCGCCGGGAAGAACAGGCGCATGTGGTCGTCGGAGCCGAGGGAGTCGAAGCCGGCGAGGTCGCTGCCGGAGAGGCGGACGCGCACGAAATCGGGGGCCAGCCACTCCCGAGCGGTCAGCGTGACGGTGCGGAAGCGCAGCTCGAGGCCGCGACGCTCGATGGAGAAGCCGGATTTCGTATCGCTCATGAAGTAAGGCTAACCTACATTCGAGGCGAGGATAGGCAACCCTAACTTCGTCCGATCCGGCGCCCTTCGCGCGAAAACCCCCGCAGAACAGGAGTCTCTCCATGTCCATGCCCAGAATCCTCACCGCCACGAGCCTCGGGCTCGTCACTCTGCTCGCCCTCGCCGGCTGCGCCTCCCCGTCGGCGGAGGCCCCGAACACCGAGAAGCCCGCGGCTGCGGAGGACTACTATCCGGTGACCGTCACCGACCTCGCGGGCAACGAGGTGACCATCGAGAGCGCCGACAGCGTCGCGATCACCGACAACCGCTTCTTCCAGCTCGCCGCCGACTGGGATCTCCCCGTCTCCGTCGCCCCGCTCGACCTGTTCAGCCCGAAGAACCCGCTCAAGGACTCGACCGAGATCCTCAACATCGGCCTTCACACCGAGCCCGACTTCGAGCAGATCGTCGCGGCCGACCCCGACGTCGTGGTCAACGGCTACCGCTTCGGCGGCGAGGAGAACGCCCAGGGCGTGAAGGATGCCGCCCCCGACGCGGCGTTCATCGACATGACGGGTCCGGAGGGGCAGACGGCCGACGAGTTCGTCGTCGAGAGCGTCACCCTGATGGGGGAGGTCTTCAACAAGAAGGCCGAGGCCGAGGCGCTCGTCGAGGAGCTCCACACCGCCATCGAGAAGGCGAAGGACGCGTACGACCCCGAGAAGACGGTCATGGGCCTGGTCACCTCCGGCGGCGAGATCAACTACTCCAACCCCACCGACGGCCGCGGCGCGAGCATCTTCTTCAGCCTGCTCGGGCTCACTCCCGCCCTCGACGCCGCGGGGTCGTCGGACCACACCGGCGACAACGTCTCGCTCGAGGCGCTCGCCCAGGCGAACGCCGACTATCTCCTGGTCCTCGACCGCGACGCCGCGGTGTCGGAGGAAGGTCAGACCGTCGTCCCCGCGCTCGAGCTGATCACCGGTTCCGCCGCCCTCTCCAACGTCCCGGCCGTGAAGAACGAGGCCATCACGGTGATGCCGGCGGACTACTACCTCACCGAGGACGTCTTCGCCTACATCGCGGTCCTGAACGGGCTCACGGAGATGTTCGACGCGAGCTGACGCGCCGACGCCGACCCGCGCGCCGCTGCCCGTCCGCATTCCGGACGCGGCGGCGGCGCGCCCCACTGCCCCGGAGACCCCATGACCTCGACGCCCTCCGCGCCGGCGCCGCGACGGATCACGAACACCGACGCCGTCGCCGCCACCGCGTCACCCCGACGGGACCGCTCCCGCTGGTCCCGGACGTGGCCGCTGCTCCTCGCCGTCCTCCTGACGCTCGCCCTCGTGACGGTGTCGATCTTCACCGGCGTCGCCGACATCACCGCGGCGCAGGGCGATGGCCGGGAGTTCCTCTGGATCACCCGCATACCGCGCACCGCCTCCCTCGTCCTCGCCGGGGCGAGCATGGCGATGGCGGGTCTCGTGATGCAGCTGATGACGCAGAACCGCTTCGTCGAGCCGACGACGGTCGGCACCACGGAGTGGGCGGGGTTGGGGCTGCTCGTCACCTACATCGTGCTGCCGGCATCCGGAGTCTTCACGAAGATGGTGATCGCGATCGTCTTCGCCTTCGCCGGGACGCTCGTGTTCTTCGCGTTCCTCCGGCGGGTGACGCTGAAGTCGTCGCTCATCGTGCCGATCGTCGGCATCATGTTCGGCTCCGTCATCAGCGCCGTGTCGACGTTCCTCGCGCTGCGCTTCAATCTGCTGCAGGTGATCGGCGGGTGGTTCATGGGCCGGTTCACCGGGATCGAGATCGGTCGCTACGAGCCGCTCTGGATCGTGCTCTTCGTCGCGATCGTGGTCGTGATCGCCGCCGACCGCTTCACGGTCGCCGGCCTGGGGAAGGACATCGCCACGAACGTCGGCCTGCACTACGAGCGGGTCGTGCTCCTGGGCGTCGGTCTCGTCGCGATGACCACGGGAGTGGTCACGGTCATCATCGGCGCTCTGCCCTTCCTGGGACTGATCGTGCCGAACCTCGTGTCGATGGTGCGCGGCGACGACCTGCGCTCGAACCTGCCGTGGGTGTTCCTCACCGGAATCTGGATCGTGACCATCTGCGACCTCATCGGACGCACGATCATCATGCCCTTCGAGGTGCCGATCTCGCTGGTGCTGGGAGTCGTCGGATCGATCGTGTTCATCCTCATGCTCCTTCGGACGAGGAGGACCGGTGTCCGCTGACCTCGTGAACCGTCCGTCCGTGCGGCGCTCCGGGTCCTTCGCCGACCCCGCGCACCGCCTCCGCTACCGGCTCGTGCTGATCGGCCTGATCGTCGGCGCGATCGTCATCACCGCCCTGCTGCTGTGCTGGAACAACCCGTACGCGCTGTTCAGCGAAAGGTGGCTGCGCATCTCGGGCATGCGCGTCTCGGCCGTCGTCGTCATCGCGGTCGTCACCTTCTGCCAGGCATGCGCGACGATCGCCTTCCAGACCGCGACGAACAACCGCATCATCACGCCGTCGATCATGGGCTTCGAGTCCCTCTACGTGCTCATCCAGACGGTGATCGTGTTCTTCTTCGGCGTCGCGGGATTCAGTGGCGTCACGCCGTTCGCCCGGTTCCTGCTGCAGTCGGCGCTGATGGTGCTCTTCGCCGTGCTGCTCTACTCGTGGCTGCTCTCCGGGCGGTTCGGCAACCTGCACGTCATGCTGCTGATCGGCATCATCCTCGGCACGGGGATGGGAGCCCTCTCCACGTTCCTGCAGCAGATGCTCGAGCCGAACGAGTTCGACGTTCTCGCCGCCCGCCTCTTCGGCAGCATCACCAACGCCAACACCGATTTCCTGTGGTTCGTCATCCCGGTGTGCGCGATCGCCGGAGGGGCGATCTGGATGCTGTCGCGGCGACTGGACCTGCTGTCACTGGGCAAGGACATCAGCACGAACCTCGGGCTGAACCACAAGCGCCAGGTGATGCTGATGCTCACGCTGGTCTCGGTGCTGATGGCGATGAGCACGTCGCTCTTCGGGCCGATGACCTTCCTCGGCTTCCTCGTCGCCACGCTGGCCTACGCGATCGCCGACACCTACGACCACCGTCTCCTGCTGCCGATGGCGTGGCTGCTCGGCTACGTCGCGCTCGGGCTCGCCTACTTCCTGCTCAAGCATGTGTTCACTCTCGTCAACGCGGTCACGATCATCGTCGAGCTGCTCGGCGGTCTCCTCTTCCTCCTCGTCATCCTCCGAAAGGGGCGGCTGTGATCCGCATCAGAGACCTCGTCCAGCGCTACAGCAGCGACACCGAGATCGGCCCCGTCTCGATCGATCTCCCTGCTGGCGGCATCGTCGCCCTCATCGGCCCGAACGGCGCGGGCAAGTCCACCCTGCTCACCATGATGGGGCGGCTGCTCTCCCCGGACGAGGGGACCGTCGAGATCGACGGTCTCGACGTGCACCGGGCGCCGTCGAAGCAGGTGGCGAGGATCGTGTCGATCCTGCGACAGGAGAACCACTTCGTCACCAGGCTCACGGTGCGCCAGCTCGTGGGCTTCGGCCGCTACCCGCACTCCGGCGGGCGGCTCACCCAGCTCGACGAGGACAAGATCACCGAGGCGATCGACTTCCTCGGTCTCACGGAGCTCGAACAGCGGTTCATCGACGAGCTCTCCGGCGGTCAGCGACAGCGCGCCTACGTCGCCATGGTCCTCGCGCAGGACACCGAGTTCGTGCTGCTCGACGAGCCGCTGAACAACCTCGACATGAAGCACGCCGTGCAGATGATGAAGCACCTGCGCCGCGCCGCCGAGGAGCTGGGCCGAACGATCGTGATCGTGCTGCACGACATCAACTTCGCCGGCCACTACGCCGACCACATCTGCGCCATGAAGGACGGCGCGGTGGTCGAGTTCGGGACCCCGGAGGAGATCATGACCGACGAGGTGCTCACCCGCGTGTTCGACACCCCCGTGCGGGTGGTCGAGGGCCCCTCCGGCCCTCTTGCGGTCTACTACTGACGGCCGACGTCGATCTCCCGTGACCTCGCCGGGTGCACGGGATGCCGTCGTCGAGGAGCCGTGCGCGTGGCGGGCTTCCCGTGCGCTCGGCGCGGGACGGCGCCGCGGGGAGCGGGATCGGCGGCGGGTCAGAGCTCGATGCCGTGGTCCTCGTCGTTCACGCCCTCGTTGTGCCCGCGGCGGGACTCGAAGCCGAGGAACCAGCCGAACCACACGATGACCGCGAGCAGCACTCCGAGCCACACGTTCTCGAAGATGAGTCCGACGACGACGCCGATCACCAGGAGTCCGGCGGAGATGAGCAGGCGGAAGCCGGTGCGCGGGGGCGTCTTCATGCCCTCAGCCTAGGGGGCGATCAGCGACCGCGGTGGTCCTCCGGCGCGAGCCGCGGGCCCCGCCGCGGCTCGCGCACGCCGCTCGCGGAGATCAGCCGGATCACACGCTGGCGGTGACCAGCCCAGGGGGCGAGCAGCTCCAGCATCCCGTCGTCGTCGGTCCGAGAGCCGGTCAGCGCGTAGCCGATCTCGTGGGCCAGGTGATAGTCGCCCACGCTCACGGCATCCGGGTCGCCGAGGGCGCGGATGCGGGTCTCGGCCGAGGTCCAGAGGCCGATTCCGGGGAGGCTGGTGAGCACGCGATCACGGTCGGCCCCGGTCGCTGCGGCGATCAGTGCGCGACGGATGCTGTCGCCGCGCTCCGCCACGCGGACGATCGTCTTCGACTGCGGCGGCTGCACGCCCGCGCTGTGCCAGGCCCACGACGGGATGCGGCGCCAGCCCTCCGCCGAGGGGGCGGCGTGCATCGGCCGAGGCGTCGGACCAGGAGCGGGTTCGCCGAAGCGCGTCACCAGCACGCGCCACGCGCGGAACGCCTGCAGCCCCGTCACCTTCTGCTCGAGGATCGCGCAGGCCAGTGCGTCGAAGACCTGGTCCGTCCTGGCGAGGCGCAGCGACGGACGGCGGCGGGCGGCCTCGGCGACGAGGGGATGATGCGACGCGTCGAAGCCGGAGTCGTCGTCCTGGGCTCCGCACAGCGCGGGCACGGTGTCGAGGGCGGCGGCGGCGCCAGGGCCCCAGGCGGTCGCCCTGATCTCGCCGGAGGATGAGCGCAGTGCGAGAGTGGCTGTGCCCGTCGCCGTACGCAGGGCGCGCCAGATCACCGTGCCGTCGTGCACCATGGTCGGGTCGCCAGGCCCGCGGCGGAGCACGCCGACGGTGGAGCGGAGGTCGACGGGGCGCGCGGGGCGATAGACGGTCTCGAGCGGTGCGCCGGATGCCGCGGCATCCGATTCGGGAGCTGCCGTCACGGTCATGCGATCACCCTACGCGGCGGTTCCGACGTCGTGAGACTCGACGTCGTGAGCCTCGAGTTCGTGCGCAGAACTCCGGAGAATCCCGGGAATGCGACGCGTGAACCGAACGGGCCCCGGTGATGAGCGCGGATCTCCGGAGTTCTGTCGCCGGAGTGCTGCGCCCGGAAGGCCTGCGCCCCGACTCAGAAGCGGTCGGGCGAGGGGGTGCCGTGGCCGTAGCGGATGACGACGTCGGCGTGCCGGTCGAAGCGGTAGCCGATGCCGCGCACGGTGCGGACGATGTCCTCGTAGCGACCGAGCTTGGCGCGGAGGCGACGCACGTGCACGTCGATCGTGCGCTCGCCGGGGGTCTCGTCGTCCTGCGCCTGCCAGAGCGCGGAGACCAGCTCGCTGCGCTCGATCGTGCGGCCCTCGCGGAGCACGAGGTACTGCAGGAGCTCGAACTCCTTGTAGGTGAAGGACGCGGACTCTCCGTCGATGAGGACGCGCTTGCGGGAGATGTCGACGACGACTCCGCCCTCTTCGTCGGTCACGTCCTCCTCGGCGGCGGCCTTGGTGCGGGCGATCGCGCCGGGCTCCTGCAGGGCGAGGCGCACGACGTCGAGGTCGCGGCCGCCGGAGCCGTGCGGGGCGAGCGCCACGGTGGCGTGCGTCTCGGCACCGGGAGCGAGCTCGGCGAGGGTGCGACGGAGGGCGTCGACCAGGAGCGGAAGGCTGACCCCGGCCTCGGCGGCCTTGATCTCGTCGAGGCCGACGTACAGGGCGAAGCCACGGGGCGAGCGGACGGCGGGGAGGTCGGCGGCCAGCGGCGCGGTGGCGGCCTGCGGGCGGACGGATGCGGCGGGACGCTCGAGAAGGGCGGTGTTCGACATGATGATGAGTCCTCAGGACGTGAGCCGATGCGGCTCTGATGCGTTGCATGAATGACCGGCGGCGCCGGGAGAGCGAGCAAGGGTGGATGCTCGGAGACACCGACCTCGCAGATCGCGAAGGGTCAGGTCAGGCGGGGTGGCTGTTCGTTCAGCGACACATTCGGCAACACATGCCAACGCGACCGGGCATCATCATCCCGGCAGTCCTGTTCGCCTCCTGGGCGGACAAAGGGCGTGCGTTGGTGGTCATGGGGGGATTATGTCGGAAGAAGTCTGCGCGTGTCAAAACGACCACCGGCCGCCGGGGCGGGCGTAACGTTGCTCAGATGGTGCTCCCGCATGCGATAAAAGGCTTCAGCTTCACCGATGAGAAGGACGCGTCGCGCTACACGCTCCTGCACGACGGCGAGCTCGTGAGCGTGCTCGACTACCGCGACGACGGACGCACGGTCGCGCTCACCAGAGCCTTCACGATCCCGACTTTCCGCGGAAAAGGCTACGCCGCGAAGGTCGTGGAGGGCGCTGTCGCCGACCTCGAGTCCCGGGGGGATCGCAAGGTCGATCCGGTCTGCTGGTACGTCGCAGACTGGTTCGCCGCGCACCCCGAGCACGCGGATCTGCTCCGTACACGATGATCCGGCTTCTGTGACACTGTGTTACGACGCCGTCCGCACGTGCACCCCGAGGAGATGACCGGATGAAACTCGCCGAAGCGCTCACCGCGAGAGCCGATCTGCAGCGCAGGATCGAGCAGCTCCGATCCCGCATCACCGCAAACGCGCGCTATCAGGAGGGCGAGGAGCCGGCGGAGGACGCCGCGGCGCTCATCGTCGAGGCGGATGCCGCGCTGGAGCGCCTCCAGGAGCTGATCCGCCGCATCAACGCCACCAACTCCCGGCTCGATCTCGACGCGGACGGCACGATGACAGACGCGCTCGCGGCTCGCGACGTGCTGCGCCTGCGGCATTCGCTGCTCGCGGACGCGGCGTCGGCGGCCTCCGGGTCCGCCGGGATGTTCCGGCAGATGCGCTCCGAGCTGCGGCAGGTGGCGGCTCTTCCCGTCGCGACGCTGCGCGAGAGGGCGGATGCCGTCGCCGTCGAGCTGCGGGAGCTGGACAACCGCATCCAGCAGGCGAACTGGACGAGCGACCTGGAGGAGTAGAGCGGAAGTCGGTAGCCACGACGAAGCGGGCACAACCCCTGCCGGTGGGGCAAGACCGGCCCTTGTCGGGCGGAGGGCAGCCCAGATCCCGTATCACGCAGCCCCGCACCCCGCACAGGTGACAGCGCACAGCGCATCTCGCATCACCGCGTGCCGATCGTCATGGCGAGGGTGGGTCAGGGGACCTTCCGCTCTCTCATTCAGGATCGCGTCCGGCACGCCTCGGACGTGATGTCGGAGGCCCTCCGTACCGTGAGGGTATGCGAATCCTGCACACCTCCGACTGGCACATCGGCCGCACCTTCCATGGCAACTCGACCATGGATGCGCTGGCCGAGGTCTTCGGGGCGCTCACGGAGCAGGTTCGCGAGAACGACGTCGACGTCGTGGTGGTCGCCGGCGACGTGTTCGACTCGGCGACACCGGCTGCGGCCGCGTACACGCTCCTCGGCGATGCGCTCGTCGCGCTGCACGAGACGGGAGCCCGCGTCATCGTGACGAGCGGCAACCACGACTCCGCCGCGCGGCTCGGGTTCCAGGCCAGGCTCCTGCGCGACGGCATCGACGTGCTCACCGATCCGCGTGCGATCGGCGACCCCGTCACGGTGCACGACGCCGACGGCCCCGTGCGCTTCTTCGGCATCCCGTACCTCGAGCCGGCGATCGTCCGCCAGCACTGGCCGGAGGCGCAGCTGCGCACTCAGGCCCAGACGATGGCGTACGCCATGGGGCTGGTGCGCGAGGGCATCGACCGGCACGAAGGGCGCTCGGTCGCGATCGCGCACTGCTTCGCGGCGGGCGTCGACGTCACCGCCGGCCTCGAGCGCGAGGTCCGCCAGGGCGGTCTCGACGTGGTCCCGCTCGAGGTCTTCGACGGTCCCGACTACGTGGCGCTCGGGCACATCCACGGTCGTCAGCAGGTGAGCGAACGCGTGCGCTACTCGGGGGCGCCGCTGCACTACAGCTTCGGCGAGCAGCACAAGCCGCGAGGCTCCTGGCTGGTCGAGCTCGACGCCGACGGCCTGGCGTCTGTCGAGTGGCTCGATCTGCCCGTGCCCCGCGCACTCGTGACGCTCACCGGCACTCTCGACGAGATCCTGTCGGTCGAGAACGTCGCCGCGCACGCCGAAGACTGGGTGTGCGCGATCTACACCGACGCCGTCGCACAGGCAGAGCCGATGCGCCGTCTGCGTGAGCAGTATCCCTTCTGCGCGATGGTGCAGCATCAGCCCTCGGTGAGCGCCGAGGTCGATGAGCGCTCCTATTCCGAGCGCCTGCGGATGGCCGTCACCGACACCGACCGGATCGAGGCCTTCCTGCAGCACGTCCGCGCAGGGCAGGGGGCGTCCGAGCGAGAGAGCGAGCTGATCCGCGAGATCCTCGACGATCGTGCGCGGACCGAGGCACTGGTCTGAGCGGGTACTGATCCGATGCAGCTGCACCGCCTGGAGGTCGAGGGCTTCGGCCCGTTCCGTTCGCGTCAGATCGTGGATTTCGACGCGTTCGCCGACGACGGCATCTTCCTCATCGCCGGGCGGACGGGCGCAGGCAAGTCCAGCATCCTCGATGCGGTGTGCTTCGGCCTCTACGGAGGTGTTCCCCGCTACGACGGGAGCGAGAAGAGGCTGAGGAGCGATCACAGCGAGCCCGATGAGGTGTCCGAGGTCGTCGTGGAGTTCAGCACGCCCTCCGGGCGGTTCCGGGTCACCCGCTCGCCGGAGTATCTGCGGCCGGCGAAGCGAGGCGGCGGTCTCACGAAGCAGGCGGCCGCGGTCGCTCTCGACGAGTGGACGGACGTCGGCTGGATTGGTCGCGCCGCCCGAGCGGTCGATGTCGCCGGTGAGCTCGACGAGATCCTGCAGCTCAGCAGGGAGCAGTTCCTGCAGGTGATCCTGCTGGCACAGAACCGGTTCTCGGAGTTCCTGCTCGCGAACAGCAGAGACCGCCAGTCGCTCCTGCGCCGCCTCTTCGGCACGGAGCGGTTCGAGGATGTGCAGTCGCGGTTCGACGAGCGTCGGCGGGAGGCGGAGCTCCGGCTCGGAACGAGGCTCGCCGCCGTGACAGCGCGACTCGACGAGGCCGATCGTCTGGTCGCGAGCGCGGAGCTCGGGGCCGACGGAGCAGAGGGCTCGTCGCGCGCTGAGCGCGAAGACGTGAGCGTTGCCGGACTGACGTCGACGGCCCCCACGGACGAGCGGCTCGACGACCTGCGCCGCGCCAAGGCCAGGGCGGACTACCGCGTCGAGCGGCGTGCGGCCGAGCGCGACGACGCCGAGACGCGCCTCACCGCGGCCGATGCGGCGCTGGCCGAGCTGCGAGAGGATCAGCGCGCGCAGTGCGAGCGTGATCGCGCCCGTGCGGCCCTCGATCGGCTCGATGCCGAACTCCCGCAGATCGCCGACGCCCGGGCAGAGCTCGATGCTGCCCGCGCTGCCGAGGCGCTGCGTGCGACGATCGCCGCGGCGACGCGTGCGCAGGTCGCGCTCACCGTCTCGACCGATGCCGAGCAGGAGGCCCGGAGGCGCTGGACCCGATTCGGCATCGACCTTCCCGCCGAGAGCACGGAGGAGCTCGATGCCTGGGCCTCGGAGCAGACGAAGGAGACAGGCGCCTGGGAGCACGCGCGCGAGCTCGAGCGCCGGGCGCCGCAGCTGGCTGTCGATCTCCAGGCCGCCGAAGATCGTGTGGCGGCCGTGTCCGCACGGATCGACGCAGGGGAGACGGAGCGGTCGACGATTCCTGAGCGGATCGCGGCGGCCACCCGACGACGTGACGACGCGAGACGACGGGCCGATCGGGCCGCAGATCTCCTCGCCGCGCGCGAGGCTGCGGCAGCCCGGAAGGCGGCGGCTGCCGAGCGTGAGCTGGTGGAAGCGCAGGAGGTCATCGACAACGCTGCCGTCGACGATGCGGCGGCAGCGTTCGCATCGGCGCAGGCGCGGTTCGCGCAGCTGCGCAAGCGCCGTTCCGACGGGATGGCGGGGGAACTCGCCTCCGCCCTGGTCGACGGAGAGGCCTGCCCGGTCTGCGGCGCGTACGAGCATCCCGCCCCCGCCGAGCATGTCGACCCGGTGTCGGCTGACGACGTGGCCGAGGCCGAGGCCGCGCGCGACGCCGCGGCCCAGCGCGAGCGCATGGCATCGGAGAAGCTCGCGGCCACGCGCGCCGCACTCGCTGCGGCGACGGCCCGCGCCGATGGGCGCACGGTGGAGCAGGCGACCGCAGACCTCACCGCGGCCGAAGAGGAGTACGACACGAGTGTCGCATCGGCGTCGGCCGTCGCGGAGCTCGAGCAGGAACTCGCCGCTCTGACGGCAAGAGCAGAGGCTCTCGAGAACGGTCGCGCGGACGACACTGCCGCCCTCTCCGCCGCTCGGGAAGAGCTCGCCGTGCTTCTTCAGCGCCGTGCAGACGCCGAGGCGCAGATCCTCTCGGCTCGGGGGGAACACGAGACGGTCGCGGCGCGCCTGGAGGAGGCCGAGGAGCGGATCGCCTCTGCCCGTGCTCTGTCCGAAGCGATCGCGGAGCGCGAGCGTCACTCGAACACGACTGCCGACGCTGTCGCGGAGCGGGATGCCGCGCTCGCCGCGTCGGCCTTCGACGATGTCGCAGCTGCCGAGGCGGCGCTGCGCTCGCCCGCGGCGCAGGCGGCGCTGACAGCTCGAATCGACGAGCACACGGCGCAGCGGGGCAAGGAGAAGGCGATCCTGCTCGACCTGGAGCTGCGCACTCTCCCCGAGGAGCCGATCGATCTCCTGCCTCAGGAGCAGGCATCCGTCGAGGCCAGGGCGCGCTGGACCGCGGCGGTGGATGCCGCTTCCCGCGCGGAGGGCACAGCCGAGAGGCTGGGGGGTCTGATCGAATCCGCGGCATCCGAGCAGGCGCGCGTCGGCGACGACGCCGCCGAGTTCGAGGTCCTGCGGGAGCTGGCAGACACCATCGCCGGCCGCGGGGCGAACAGCCGCAAGATGACCCTCGAGACCTTCGTGCTCGCCGCCGAGCTCGAGGAGATCGTCAGGGCGGCGAACCGACGGCTGAGCGACATGTCGGCCGGACGCTATCAGCTGCAGCACTCCGACGCGCTGGCCGCCAGGGGCGCGGCCTCAGGCCTCGGCATCGTGGTGTTCGACGCCTTCACCGGCCAGAGCCGCCCTGCGCAGTCGCTCTCCGGGGGCGAGACCTTCCTCAGCTCTCTCGCTCTCGCGCTCGGGCTCGCCGAGGTCGTCACGGCGCGCGCGGGCGGCATCCGACTCGACACCCTGTTCATCGACGAGGGGTTCGGATCGCTCGACGGCGACACCCTGGAGGTCGCCATGCGCACGCTCGACGAGCTGCGTCAGGGCGGCCGCACGGTCGGCGTGATCAGTCACGTCGAGGCGATGCAGGAGCAGATCCCTGCTCAGCTCACCGTCAGGGCCACGGCCGAGGGGCCGAGCGTCATCGAGGCCCGCTGACCACGCACGTCCACAGGACCGCCTCCGGCATCCGTTTCCGGACGCTGCTCGGCGGAACGGAGCCGGTCAGACCCCGTATTCCTCGCGGATGAAGGTCCGCAGCTGGGCGCTGCAGCGTGCGACGGCCTCACGCCAGTCGGTGAGCGCACCGTCTTCTGCGCTGTCGGAGACCGCACGGAAGACGCGGATCGGCACGCCGAACTGCGCGGCGACCCAGATGTAGGCGTAGGTCTCCATGTCGACCAGAGCGGCGCCGGTCGGACGGATCACGGCGGTGACCTCCGCGTCGTCGACGAAGTGATCGCCGGTCGCGATCAGGACCCCGTCACGGCCGGTCGAGACCCGCGCGGGCAGCGAGACGTGCTGTCCGGAGATCCCGTCGAGATCGGTGACGTCGTGCTGGAAGGCCTCGCCGACCTCGTGCACGCCGTCGGCGAGGTCGGGGTCGATCGCGCCGGCGGTGCCCACGACGACGATCTCGTCATAGCTGTTCGCGTCGAGCGCGCGGGTGAGGGCGTACGTCGCCTGCAGCTTTCCGGGGCCCGTCACGAGACGGTCGAAACCGGGGAGGGTATCGGGGAATGCGGCGAGTTCGGAGCTCAGGGCGGCGACGAGAAGTTTCACTGCCTCATCTTTTCAGGTCGCACCTGGTAGAAGCATGTGTCATCCCCTCGTAACACGCAGGGGGGATACTGGGTCGAGAACGAGTGAGGAGTCCCCGTGTCCCTGCAGCAGCAGATCTCTGAAGCCCTCGGCGTCAAGGCCGAGATCGATCCCGAGGCCGAGGTGGAGCGGCGGGTGCAGTTCCTCGTCGACTACCTGCGCACCACCGGAGCCCGCGGTTTCGTGCTGGGCATCTCGGGCGGCCAGGACTCGACGCTCGCCGGAAGGCTGGCGCAGCTCGCCGTGGAACGCGTGCGGTCCGAGGGCGGTGACGCGAAGTTCCTCGCGGTGCGTCTGCCCTATCGCGTGCAGCAGGATGCGGCGGATGCCGAGGCCGCGCTGGAGTTCATCTCCGCGGACTCCTCGGTCGAGGTCAACATCCAGAACGGCGTCGACGGCGTCGAGGAGGACATCGAGTTCGCCGTCACCAGCGACATCAGCGACTTCAACCGCGGCAACATCAAGGCCCGCGTCCGGATGGTGACGCAGTACGCGCTCGCCGGACACGACGGACTGCTCGTGATCGGCACCGACCACGCGGCGGAGGCGGTGACGGGCTTCTACACGAAGTTCGGCGACGGTGCGGCCGACATCCTACCGCTCTCAGGCCTCACGAAGCGTCAGGGACGCTCGCTGCTGCAGGTGCTCGGAGCCCCCGACCGCCTCGCATTCAAGGTGCCGACGGCCGACCTGCTCGACGGGCAGCCCGGCCGTGCGGACGAGGACGAACTGGGCCTCACCTACGAGCAGATCGACGACTTCCTGGAAGGGCGAGAGGTCGCTCCCGACGTCGCGGGTCGCATCGAGGCGAAGTACCTCGGCACCCAGCACAAGCGGCACCTTCCGGTGACCCCCGACGACACCTGGTGGCGCTGAGCGCGTCCTGTGATGTCGGATGCCGCGGCTAGTGTCGAAGCATCCGACAGAACGGGAGCATCGTGCGGATCGACACTCAGGCGCAGCGCGTCATCTGGAGCGCGAGCGACCTCAAGGCCGCGGCCGAGTGCGAGTTCGCGTGGTGCAGAGCGATCGACGCGAAGCTCGGCCGCGTTCCCGCGGTCGAGGAGCCAGAGGACGCGACGCTGGCCCGTGCCGCCCGTCTCGGAGACGTCCACGAGCAGAAGGTCCTCGCCGACTACGTGGCCGAGTTCGGGCAGGGCGTGCACGAGGTCGCGAAGGTGTCGTCGGTGGATGCCGACGCGCTCGCCGGCGTGGTCGCCGAGACGATCGCCGCGCTGTCCTCCGACGCCCGGGTGATCTTCCAGGCGGCGTTCGCGACCGAGGAGTTCGTCGGTTTCGCCGACTTCCTGCGGCGCGATCCCGACGGCCGCTGGCGGGTGGAGGACTCCAAGCTCGCCCGCAAGGCGCGGGTCACGGCGCTCATGCAGCTCGCGGCATACGTCGACCAGCTTGACCGCCTCGGCATCCCCCGATCCGACGAGGTCGATCTGATCCTCGGCGACGGCACGCGGAGCACGCACCGGGTCGATGACCTCCTCCCGCTGTTCCGCGTGCGGCGTGGGCGGCTGCGAGCCTTGATCGCCGATCGTCGGATCGCGGAGGGTTCGGCCGGGGCTCCGCTCGCGTGGGGAGACGACCGCGGCGATCTCGATGTCGTCGCGTGCGGCCGCTGCGCCACGTGCGAGGAACAGGTGCTGGCGCACAGGGATCTGCTCATGGTGGCGCGCATGCGGCCGGTGCAGCGCGCTCGTCTGCGCTCAGCGGGCATCGAGACGATCGATCAGCTCGCCGCGGCGTCCGATGCGCCGGAGGGCATGAATCCAGACACGTTCGCGACGCTCCGTGCGCAGGCCGAACTCCAGCTGCGGGCAGATGCGGCGGGGACTCCCACGTTCGACGTGCACTACGCGGCGGCGATCCACACGCTCCCTGTTCCGAGCCACGGCGACATCTTCTTCGACTTCGAGGGCGACCCGCTCTACACCGAGCCGGCGCCGGCGGGGGAGTCGGAGTGGGGGATCGACTACCTCTTCGGCTGGGTCGACAACCTCGATCAGTACACCGCGCTGTGGGCGCACGACTTCGCCGCGGAGAAGAGGGCTCTGGAGGACTTCCTCGATTTCGTGAAGGTGCGCAGAGCCGCCCACCCTGGCATGCACATCTACCACTACGCCCCGTACGAGACCTCGCACCTCGTCGCGATGGCGGCCAGGCACGGCGTGCGGGAGGGCGAGGTCGATCGGCTCCTCAGAGAGGGCGTGTTCGTCGACCTCTACCCGCTCGTGCTGCGCACGGTGCGCGTCGGGTCGCGCTCGTACTCGATCAAGAAGCTCGAACCGCTCTACATGGGCGCCGATGTGCGCACGAGCGATGTGCAGAAGGGCGACGACTCGATCGTCCAGTACGTCGCAGCGCGCGAGTTCGCGGCCGCGGGGGAGCAGGCCGAGGCGGATGCTGTGTTCGCCGACCTCGCCGACTACAACCGCTACGACTGCGTGTCGACGCGGCGTCTGCGCAACTGGCTGATCAACATCGCTCGGGAGAAGGGTGTGCACCCGGCGCCGCCCGACCAGGCCGACGAGGCCATGTACGAGCCGTCTCCGCGGTCAGTCGCCCTGCTCGGCGACGCGGAGCATGACGTCGAGGCGGGCGGCGACGGTCAGGTGCACCGGATCGCCGCCGCGGCCATCGACTACTTCCCCCGGGAGGCGAAGAGCTTCTGGGTCTCGCACTTCCAGAGACTCCGTGAGCCGGTCACGATGTGGGACGGCACGAGAGACGTCATCCGCGTCGATCGGTTCTCGTCGACCGTGAGCCGTGACTGGAGCGTGGGCGAGGGCCGTCGGGTGATGTCGCGCGACATCGAGATCCGCGGCGAGGTGTCCCCGGGTACGACGCTCGGCGTCGGGTCGCAGCCGTTCGCGCTGTACGAGGTCCCCGCGCCCTTTGACACCGAAGTGCCCTCACGTGTCGTGCACGTGCCGCACACGGTGACGATCGCCGAGGTGCTCGACGACGGATATCTCGTGACCGAGACCGCTGTTCAGGGGCAGACGTGGGACGAGCTCCCGATCGCGCTGACTCCGGCCGCGCCGCCGAGAGTGGTCTCCCTGCAGGGGGCGATCGACGAGTGGGCGGATGCCGTGCACCTGGCCGCGCCGGGCTTCCCCGACGACGCGGCGACCGACATCCTCCGGCGGATCCCTCCGCGCACGGTGTCGGGAGCGCCGCTTCCGGAAGCGGGTGGCGACACGATCGATGCGATCGTACGCGGCATCCTCGATCTCGACCACAGCTACCTCGCGGTGCAGGGGCCTCCCGGTACCGGCAAGACGTACACCGGGTCCCAGGTCATCGCGCGGCTGGTGAACGAGCACGGCTTCAAGGTCGGAGTCGTCGCCCAATCCCATGCGATCATCGAGACCCTGCTCGAGCGGGTGGTCGCCGACGGCGTGTCTCCTTCGCAGGTGGGCAAGGCGCCGAAGTCCGATGACGGCGATCCGTCGTACACGGTGATCCCGAAGAGCGGGATGGCGTCGTTCCTCGCCGAGCACAGCGGTGAGGGCGTCGTGGTCGGCGGCACGGCCTGGGACTTCAGCAACACTCAGCGGGTCGGCCGCCGGGGTCTCGACCTGCTGGTGATCGATGAGGCCGGACAGTTCTCGCTCGCGTCGACGATCGCGGTGGCCGCGGGGGCGAAGCGACTGCTGCTGCTCGGAGACCCCCAGCAGCTGCCCCAGGTGAGCCAGGGCGCTCATCCCGAACCGGTCGACACCTCCGCGCTCGGATGGGTCATGGACGGTGACGCGGTCGTGAAGCCCGAGTACGGGTACTTCCTCGCGAGGTCGTGGAGAATGCACCCGTTGGTCGCCGCCCCGGTCTCCACGCTCGCCTACGCAGGCAAGCTGGCTTCCGCTCCTGGCACCGAGAAGAGATCGCTCGCCGGCATCGATCCCGGCCTTCACGTCCTGCCCCTGCGCCACCGTGGCAACGCGACGCAGTCCGCTGAAGAGGCGGAGGCGGTCGTCGCACTCGTGGCCGATCTCCTCGGCCGCACGTTCACCGACAACGACGCGGACGCCACGGCGCGCCCTCTCGTACAGTCCGACATCATCGTCGTCACGCCCTACAACGCGCAACGTCAGCTCGTGCACGACGCGCTCTCCACCGCAGGCTTCCCCGATGTCCCTGTAGGCACGGTCGACAACTTCCAGGGCAAGGAGGCCGTCGTGTCGATCACCTCGCTCGCCGCATCCAGCGGGCGAGACGCTCCCCGCGGTCCGGAGTTCCTGCTCCTGCAGAACCGGCTGAACGTGGCGATCTCGCGCGCCCAGGTCGTCGCCTATCTGATCCACTCGCCCGCGCTTCTCGACGATCTGCCGTACACGCCGGAGGGCGTTGCACGGCTCAGCGCGTTCGCCCGACTGGTCGGCGCCGGAGAGGACTGAACGATGCACACGACGGACGACATCCTTCGCGCGGCCGCCGCCTGGGCCTGGCTGCCGCGCGACAGCGAGCACGTGCGGGAAGACCTGCTGCTGGTGAGGTACCCCGAACGGTTCGGAGGCGGTGTGCGCGGCTCCCAGGTCAGCTCGCCGTCGAGCGCCGCCGCGGTTCTCGATCGTGCTGTCGAGAAGACCCGAGCATGGGGCGAGTCGCAGTTGACCTTCTGGACGAATCCGTCCGACGACCCTGATCTCGAGGAGGAGCTGCGCCGCCGCGGCGCCCTGCACGAGGATACGGTCGCCGTGTTCGCCCTCGCGATCGATCAGCTCGCGATCGACGTTCCGAGCGGAGTCACCGCCGAGGTGGTCCGCACGCTGGAGCAGGTGCGCGAAGTGGACGCGATCAACGTGCCGGTGTGGGAGCAGTCGCCGCTCGATGAGGAGGGACTGCGCACCGAGCTGGCGGAGGTGACTGCCGGGCTTGAAGCCGCAGAAGGCGTGCGCGTGCTCGGCCGACTCGACGGCGAGGCTGTGAGCACCGGCGGCTGCACGATCGTCGAAGGCTTCACCCGCCTGTGGGGTGCCGCGACCCTGGAGCGGGCTCGAGGCCGCGGCGCGTATCGGGCGGTCCTGGCGGAGCGGCTCCGAGCGAGCGCCGAGCTCGGCGCGACGACCGCGCTCGTGAAGGGCAGGATCTCGACATCCGCGCCGATCCTCGAACGAGCGGGGTTCCGGCACTACGGAGACGAGCGCGCGTACCGGCTGAGCGTCTGACTCCGGCCCCGCCCGAGCGCAGCTCTGCTGCGACGCTTCCGCCCGCTCTCGGTGCCCAGCTCTGTGGGCGTGCCCGAGCAACTGAACCGGGCGCCGCTCTGCAGCCCTGATCGAGCGTCTGACTCAGGCCCGGGCCCATGCGCAGAGCTCCGCCGCGGCGCCTCCGCCCGCTACCCAACGCAGCTCTGCTGCGCCGGGGAAGCCGCAATTGGGCCCGAGGGTCAGACGGTGCCGTACAGGCGGTCTCCGGCGTCGCCGAGACCGGGGACGATGTAGCCCTTCTCGTTGAGCCGCTCGTCGAGTGCGCCCAGCACCAGGGTGACGTCGCGGTCGCCGACGAGCGCCTCGATCGCGGCGACTCCCTCGGGGGTGCCGAGCAGGCAGATCGCGGTGACATCCTTGGCTCCGCGGTCGAAGAGGAACTGGATCGCCGCGGCGAGCGAGCCGCCGGTGGCGAGCATCGGGTCGATCGCGAAGCACTGGCGGTCACTGAGGTCGTCGGGAAGACGCTCGGCGTAGGTCGTCGGCTCGAAGGTCTCCTCATCGCGGACCATGCCGAGGAACCCGACCTCGGCGGTCGGCAGCAGCTTGACGAGACCCTCCAGCATGCCGAGGCCGGCGCGCAGGATCGGCACCACGATGGGCCGGGGCTCGGAGATCTTGACGCCCATCGTCTTCGTCACCGGGGTGGTGATCTCGATGGGGCTGACCCGCACGTTGCGCGTCGCCTCGTAGGCGAGCAGCGTCACGAGCTCCTCCGTGAGCTGGCGGAACACCGGCGACGGGGTGCGCTCGTCGCGCAGCACCGAGAGCTTGTGGGTGATGAGAGGGTGGTCGGCAACGTGAACGCGCATGGATACAGGCTAATGCGCCGCACAGCCCCGCACGACATCGGATGCCGCGGCACCCGCGCCGCGCGCCGTAGGCTCGTCCCATGACCTCCGCTGACGACCGTGCGATGACGCGTGCTCTGGAGCTCGCCGCCGAGGCCGCCGCAGCCGATGAGATCCCCGTCGGAGCCGTGGTCCTCGATGCGGAAGGACGCGTGCTCGCCGAGGGACGCAACGATCGAGAGGCCACGCACGACCCCACCGGCCACGCGGAGGTGAACGCGCTCCGCGGAGCGGCGGCATCCCTCGGCTCCTGGAATCTCGACGGATGCACCCTCGTCGTCACCCTCGAACCCTGTGTCATGTGCGCAGGGGCGATCCTGCAGTCGCGCATCTCGCGCGTCGTGTTCGGGGCCTGGGACGACAAGGCCGGAGCCGCCGGCTCCATGTACGACGTGCTGCGCGACCGCCGGCTGCCCTACCGGGCCGAGGTCGTCGGGGGCGTCGAAGCGGATGCCGCGACAGGTCTTCTCCGCGCCTTCTTCGAACAGCGGCGCTGAGCGCAGTACCCGCGATCACGCCCAGCGATCTGATCCCCGGGCTCTGCCCCGGCACCCGCCCGTGCTCTGCCCCGGCACCCCGCGCCGGCGTCAGAGAGCGGTCGTGACGGCGTCCGCCAGGCGAGCGACCAGCGTCAGGTACGACTGCGCGCGCTCGTCGAAGTAGCCGGGGTGTCGGATGCCTCGTTCGTCGACCGCGGTCTGGGAGGCGTGGCCCTCGACGGGGACCCCCGCGACCACGCCGCCGTCGATGCCCGGTGCCTCGCCGCCGTCGGAGTCGTACACGATGACGCCGCGGATGTCGCGCGGATCGATCGGGTGGTTGCCGAGCCGTCCCATCGGGGCGACGCCGTCGCCGGCGCCCTCGGTGGCGTAGACCACGGCCTCTTCTCGTTCGATCGCGTCCTCGATCGCCGTGCTCGCGGCGTGGGTGACGCCGGCCGAGGCGATGCAGAACGCCGTGCGGACCTCGTCGGCGATGTTCAGCGCGAACATCTCGCCGAGCAGGGTGGTCGAGTACGAGTAGGCGACGGCGGCGATGTGGGCGCCGGGATTCCGCACGATCAGCCGATCGATGTCGACCGACAGCCGGGCGGCGCCGATGGTCGCGTGCTTGGTCGCGAGCGCCGTGACGTGCGTTCCGGAGTCCCACGCGAACCAGGCGACGGTCGCGACCTTGCGCGGCTCGCCGCGCGCCACGCACGTGCGGATGATGTCGATGCACAGTCGCTGCGCGGCGTCCGCCCACTCGGGGAAGGACGCGAGGTCCGTGTCGATGCCGTGCAGCAGGTACACGACGAGGTCGGCCGTGCTCGGATCGCCGAAGGAAACGACGGCGTAGGGCCGACCGTCGAGGATCGTGAAGGACTCCAGCCGCGCCTGAGAGTCGGCGTCCAGCACGGATTGGACGTGCTGGATCTTCGTCCGCGTCTCGACCGGCAGGTCGGGGCGCGCGAGCGCGGACCTCAGCTCGTCCCGCACCGGCACGATCAGTCCGAGGACTTCAGCACGAACACATCGGTCGACGGCTGCGGGTCGATCGCCGGGCGATACACGTCGGGCTCGATGTAGATCACGCGGGCGATCGGAAGCGCCGCACGGATGCGCGCCTCGATCTCGTCGATGTCGTCGGCGACCTCGCGCAGCGGCTTGTCGGCGCTCAGCGCGATCTTTGCCGCGACCATCAGCTCGTCAGGGCCGAGGTACAGGGTCTTCATGTGGATGATCTTCTCCACTTCGGGACCCTCGTTGACGGCGTCGACGATGCGGTCGTAGTCGGCGGGGTTCGCGCCCTCGCCGACCAGCAGGCTCTTGGTCTCGATGCCGAGCACGATCGCGATGGCCACGAGAAGCAGACCGATCATGACGGTGCCGAGGGCGTCGAAGAGCGGGTTGCCCGTGATGACGGTGAGGCCGACGCCGAGCAGCGCGAACGCCAGGCCGGTGAGGGCTCCGGTGTCTTCGAGAAGCACGACGGGGAGCTCGGGGGCCTTCGCGCGGCGCACGAACGACGCCCACGACTGCCCCTTCTCGCGCACCAGGTTGCTCTCCTTCACCGCGGTGCGCAGGGAGACCGATTCGAGCACGATCGCGACGAGCAGCACCACGATCGGAAGCCACCACCACACCGGGTCGAGCTCGTGCGGGTGGCGCAGCTTGTCGACGCCCTCGTAGATCGCGAAGACACCGCCGACCGAGAACAGGATGATCGACACCACGAACGCGGAGACGTAGCGCTCCCGGCCGTAGCCGAAGGGATGCTCGCGGTCGGCCTGGCGCTGAGCCTTGCGCCCGCCGAACATGAGGAGCAGCTGGTTGCCCGAGTCGGCGACGGAGTGGATCGCCTCGGCGAGCATCGAGGCCGAGCCCGACAGCGCCCATGCGATGAACTTCGCGAGCGCGATGCCCAGGTTCGCCAGGAACGCCGCGATGATTGCTCTGCTGCCGCCGGATGCACTCATGGGACGAGTCTAGATCTCCTCCCTGAGGGATCAGCGGCGAGCCGCCGTAGGATGACGACATGACTGACGCGCTTCCCTCGATCGCTTTTCTCGGTGCCGGTTCCATGGGAGGGGCGATCCTCCGCGGCGTCGTCGCCTCGGGCATCGCGGTCGACGGCGGCATCACCGCGACCAACCGCACCGCGCAGAGCGCGGCGACGCTGGAGGGGATGCCGGGCGTCACCAGCGTCGCCCTCGACGGGCATCCGACCGGCAACCTCGACGCCGCGGCATCCGCCGGCATCGTCATCGTCGGTGTGAAGCCCGCGATGGTGCCGGACCTGCTCCGCGAGATCGGGCCGCACCTGAAGCCGGAGACGATCGTCGTCAGCATCGCCGCAGGGGTCACCCTGCAGACCTTCGCCGATGTGCTCGGCGCTGAGGCGCGTGTCATCCGCTCGATGCCGAACACCCCCGCGACCGTCGGCAAGGCGGTCACCGGACTCGCCGCCGGGGCTGCGGTCACGGAGTCCGATCTCGCCGAGGTTCGTCGCATGTTCGAGACCGTCGGCGCCGTGATCGAGGTGCCGGAGTCGCAGATCGACGCGCTCTCCACGATCTCGGGCTCCGGACCCGCGTACGTGTTTCTGCTGATCGAGAAGCTGACCGCGGCGGCGGTCGATCTGGGCTTCACAGAGGCCGATGCGCGCCTGATGGCGGAGCAGACCTTCATCGGGGCGACCGCGCTCCTCGACGCATCGGGAGAGGACCCCGCCGAGCTGCGCCGCCGGGTCACGAGCCCCAAGGGCACGACCGAGCGCGCGATCGCGGTGCTGCAGGATGCGCACCTCGACCGGACCTTCGCCGATGCTGCCGCGGCGGCGCTGGCCCGTGCTAAGGAACTCGCGGCCGGGGCGTGATCCACCGCCTCTGCCACGGAGGACCGCTCGAGATCAGGGCGATAGCCCGCGGTTACGCCTCGCTCGACACCTCGGCGAGGACCTGCGGCCAGCGGCCGTCGAGCACTCGTCCGCCCAGGACGGCCCCGCCCCATACGGCGGCGGCGCCGATCACGAGTCCGCACACCAGGCTCACCCAGCCGAGCGGCGGCACCCAGAACGCGGCGATCGCGAACCCGAGCGCCGGAGCGCCGAGGATCAGCGTGATCGGCGACATCACCATCATCGCGATGAGCGACTGCACGCCGCCCGACGACCCGCGTCCGAACGGGTTGGCCTCCGGGGCCGGAGCACGTCCTGGCAGGAAGCTCCCCGCCCACGCGCCGGCGCCTGCCGACACCGCCCCCAGTCCGAGCGCAGCCCCCAGGCTTCCCGGCAGCAGGTCGATACGTCCTGCCAGCACGCAGCTGGCGACGCAGAGCACGAGAGTGAGCGGCACGGCGATGATCGCGAAGCCGAGCAGTCGCCCGAAGCGGTCGACGGTGCCGCTCACCCCGGTGAGGATGTGCATGGCGACCGCATCGTTGTCGTAGGCGATCGCCATCTGCATGATGGTGCCGATCATCAGTGCGTTGATCGCGGGGACCAGCGTGATCACCGGACCGAAGCCGATCTGCTCGTCCTGCAGGCCGTTCATGAAGACGACCCCGATCAGGATCGCCGGCAGGAGCAGCATCATGACCACGTTGATGACCTGACGAGGATCGCGGCGGAAATAGCGGAGCGTGCGTGCGGCGATCGCTCCCACCGCTGTGGCGGGCAGCATCCGGTCGACGAGGCCGCCCGACCGCACCCGGCCGCCGCCGCTGCCCTGGATCGGGGCCACCAGCCGTGCCGCGAGCAGGGCCCGCGCTGCGAACCACAACACGACGACGGTGGCGAGGGCGATCAGCATCCGCAGTCCCGCGGTGCCGATGTCGCCGTCGACGAGCGCCGCAGGCACGCCGAACACGGCGGCGAGCGGTGTCCAGGCGAGGGCGTCCGCGGCGCCGGAGAAGGCCGATCCCACATCGCCCATCTGCCGGAAGGCGCTGAGCGCGAGGTTGATCAGCAGCCCGGAGGATGCAGCGAGCAGCACGCCGAGCGTCACGACCAGGTCGCGGGTGCGGCGCCGGGCGAGCCACCCCGCGAGGAGCCCGCTGATGACGCGCGCGCCGAGCACGCAGGTCGCGAGGGCCAAGGGGATCGTGATGAGCCCGGCGATGAGGGCGAACGCATTGACCGACCACCCCAGCAGCATGAGCACGAGGGCGATCGCGGTGCCGATTCCGCCGATCGTGGTGGCGCCGGCGACGACCATTCCGGGAAGGAGCGCGGAGGCGGTCACCGGCAGCAGGGCGAACCGCTCGGGAGCGAGGGAGTCGTCCGCGCTCACGAGCAGCGATCCGAGCCACCAGCCGGCGACGATGATCGCGCCGGTGATGACCATGACCGTGACGGCGGTTTCGGGGGCCGCGATCCGCATCGCGACGAGACCGAACGCGAGCAGCGCGAGGAATCCGAGCGCCATCATCCCTGTGATGATCAGCGTCACGATCATCCACGGGTTGCGACGGAGCTGATGGCCCAGCTGGCGCCACCGCAGGCTTACGAGGAGCGCAACCATGACAGCGTCTCCGATCCGAGCTCGTGCGCGCCGACCAGCGACAGGAAGCGCTGCTGCAGGCTCATCCCTGCGCGGACCTCGTCGAGCGTGCCGTCCGCGAGCAGACGGCCTTCCGCGACGATCGCGACCCGGTCGCACATGGACTCGACGAGCTCCATCACGTGACTCGACAGCACCACCGTGCCGCCGCCGTTCACGAAGGCGCGGAGGATCTGCCTGATCGTCTCTCCCGACACCGGGTCCACCGCTTCGAGCGGCTCGTCGAGGATGAGGAGCCGAGGGGCGTGGATCAGCGCACAGGCGAGACCGATCTTCTTGCGCATGCCCGCGGAGTAGTCCACGACGAGGGTGTCGCCCGCATCCGTCAGTCCCAGGGCGTCGAGCAGCTCCGCGGCGCGCGACACGACCTCCGCCTCCGGCATCCCCCGGAGCAGTCCGCTGTAGCGCAGGAGCTCGGCGCCGGTGAGGCGGTCGAGCATCCGGATGCCGTCGGGCAGGACCCCCATGCGCGCCTTCGCCTCCGCGGGGTTCTGCCACACGTCGACCCCGAGGATCCAGGCGGTTCCGGCGTCAGGGCGCAGCAGACCCGTCGTCATCGAGAGCGTCGTGGTCTTGCCCGCGCCGTTGGGGCCGAGAAGGCCCAGCATGGTGCCAGCGGGTACATCGAGCGACAGGTTGTCGACCGCCACCTTCTGGCCGAACTGCTTGCGCAGGCCGCGGAGGGCGAGGACGGGAGGGGCCGCTGTCTGGTCGGTCATGCCCCCATCCCACCACGGAGGCGGACGCAGAGGCATCCGCCGAGCGGGGGATATCCGGACCGGGAGTTCCTCCGCGCCTCGGCATCCCGCGGTCGCGCCGCGGCGATCGTCCCGTTTCCGGATGATCGGCTGGGTTCCGGGATGCCGGGTGGTCGGCCGGTTTCCGGATGATCGGCCGAGTTCCGGTTGGCGGGTGCTGGAGCTTCCGGATCTCGGGCGGTCGGCCGGGTTCCGGGATGCCGGATGATCGACCCGTTTCCGGATGGTCGTCCCGTTTCCGGATGATCGGCCGGGTTCCGGATTGCCGGCGCTG
The DNA here is from genome assembly GCF_002979415.1 of Microbacterium sp. MYb72. GTDB lineage: Bacteria > Actinomycetota > Actinomycetes > Actinomycetales > Microbacteriaceae > Microbacterium > Microbacterium natoriense. The sequence continues at coordinate 62,914 of NZ_PCOT01000019.1, forward strand.
GAGCCTCCGGGTCTGGGGCGGTCGGCCGGAGTTCGGGATGCCGGGCGGTCGACCGGATCTCGGGGGCCAGGGGCTCGAGGCCATCGCGCGCGCAGCGCGGAGACCCGCTCCGGAGGGATGCCGGGACTCAGCGGTCGAGCGCGGCGAACCGTTCGATGTCGACGTTGGTTCCCGACACGATGATGAGGTCGTGGTTCGTGACGATCGTGTTCGCCTCGGCGTAGCGGAACGGCTTGCCGGGGCTCTTCACACCGACCACGGTGACCTTGTACTTCGTGCGGACTCCCGACTCGTTCAGGCCGACGCCGCGGATGAACTTCGGCGGGTACATCTTGGCCAGCACGAAGTCGTCGTCGAAGCGGATGAAGTCGAGCATGCGACCGGACACCAGGTGCGCGACGCGCTCGCCGGCCTCGCGCTCCGGGTAGATGACGTGGTTGGCGCCGACGCGGGCGAGGATCTTGCCGTGCGACTGCGAGACGGCCTTGGCCCAGATCTGCGGCACCTTGAGGTCGACGAGGTTGGCCGTGATCAGGACGGACGCCTCGATCGAGGAGCCGACCGCGACGACCGCGACCTGGAAGTCCTGGGCGCCGATCTGGCGCAGCGCGTCGATGTTCTTGGCGTCGGCCTGCACCGTGTGCGTGACCCGGTCGGACCACTTCTGCACGAGCTCGAGGTTGTCGTCGATCGCGAGCACCTCGCGGTCGAGGCGGTCGAGCTCACCGGCGCACGCGGCGCCGAACCGGCCGAGGCCGATGACGAGGACGGGAGCGTCGCCCCGGAGGACTTCAACCAACGATCGGCCTTTCCACGGGCAGCGAGTAATACTGCGATCGCGACGTCGCGGCGACTGCCGCGGCGAGAGTCACTGTACCAACGCGGCCCATGAAGATGGTCGCCGCGAGAACGTAGGAGCCCGAGTCCGGCAGCGTCTCGGTGAGGCCGGACGACAGGCCGACGGTCGCGAACGCCGAGATCACGTCGAACAGGACGTGACTGATGTCGTCCTTCGTGATCTGCGCGATGATGATCGTCGAGAGCGCGACGATCGTGGCGCCCCAGGCGACGACGCTGAGCGCGACGCGCTGCACGTCGCTCGGGATGCGGCGGCCGAACGCCTCGACCGACTGCCGTCCCTTCGCCTCCGACCACACCGCGATGGCGAGGACCGCGAGAGTGGTCACCTTGATGCCGCCGGCCGTGGATGCCGAGCCGCCGCCGACGAACATCAGCATGGATGCCGCGAGCAGCGAGGATCCGTTGAGGTCGGCCATGTCGATCACGTTGAAGCCGCCGGAGCGGGTCATGGCAGAAAGGAAGAAGGCCTGGAAGGTGGTGTCGGCGGCATCCATCGACCCGAATGTCTTCGGGTTGTTGTATTCGAGGATGAGGAAGACGGCCGCGCCGAGGAAGAACAGCAGCACCGTGGTGACGAGCGTGAGCTTGGTGTGCAGCGACCACTTCTTCACGTGCCACACGTGCTTGGCCAGCGTGTAGATCACGGGGAAGCCGATGCTTCCGAGGAACACGCCGGTCATCAGCAGCGTGAGCACGAGGTAGTCGTCGGCGAACACCGCGACGCCGCCTGCGTTCGGCGCGAAACCGGTGTTCGTGAATGCCATGGCCGCGTAGTACGGCGCCTCCCACAGTGCGGCGATCGGATCGACCTCCGCCATGACGAGAGCGGGGTAGAGCAGGATCGCGAGGGAGCCCTCGATGACGAGCGCGGAGATCGCGACGGTCATCAGCAGCTGGCCGACCTCGCCGAGACGCACGGTCTGGCTCTCGTTCACCACGCCGCCGTGCGCGCGCATCGGATTGGTGTCTCCCGCGGCCATGAGCTTGGCCCTGAGCCCGAGGCGCTTCGAGATGAGCATGCCCATGAGCGATGCGAGGGTCAGCACGCCGAGTGCGCCGACGTTCACGCCGATGAAGACGAGCACATGGCCGAACGGAGACCAGTGCGAGGCCATGTCGACGGTCGCGAGGCCGGTCACGCAGATGGTGGACACGGCGGTGAACAGCGCGTCGCTGAGCGGGGTGACCTCGCCCTTGGCCGAGGCGATCGGCAGCGACAGCAGCACCGTGAACACCAGGATGAGCAGTGCGAACACGACGATGGCGAAGCGCGACGGCGACGAGGTGATGATGTGGCGTGCGCGGCCTGCCAGGCCTTCGAGACGACGTCGCGGGGACGAACCCGATGCGATGCCCGACATCGCCTCCCCTTCCCGTGTTCGCCCTCACCGCCTCGTGCGGGTCGAGAGACCTGCTCGACAGGCCTTCGTCATGGTACTCCGTGCCGCGGACGACTAGCCTGAACTCATGACGGACATCTTCGACGTGATCGCAGACGGTACGAGGCGCGACATCCTCCAGCTCCTTCTGCGCCGCGGCGACGAGGGAGAATCCGGCATCAGCGTGAGCCAGATCGTCGCCGACCTCGGCATCAGCCAGCCCACCGTGTCGAAGCACCTGAAGGTGCTGCGGGACGCGGAGCTCGTGAACGTGCGCGAAGACGGCCAGCGCCGGTTCTACAGCCTGGCCGTCGAGCCGCTCGGAGCGGTCGACGACTGGCTGGTCCCGTTCCTGGTCGACGCCTACGGCGACGACGCGCCGGACATCGACTACCCCGGTCAGCCCCTTCCCGACGGGGCGGCGCACGCCGCCGAGGTCGTCGGACGAGCGGCAGCCTCCGCCAAGCACGTCGTCGCGAACGCCCTCAAGAGGCTCAGCGCCTGACGGCATCCGTCGTCCTCCGAACGGCGCCGCCGATCGGAGGACTCGCCGAGACGGGCGACGCCCCTGACGACAGGGGGCTTGTCATCAGGGGCGTCGTGCGGACCCCATATCCGCGGCGGTCCGAGCAGTGCCCGGCTCGGACCGTGGTGTCAGACTCCCAGAGCTGACTGTGCGGATCCGGGACGATTCCTATGCCTTTGCTGTGGCGGGCGCGAGTGAACCCTCACCGCCGCGCGGCCTTTCGACGGAACAGCCAGGACCCCCACAGCACGGCCACGACGAGGATGAGCAGGCACCAGCCGATCGCCCACAGCGGCTCCGCGTGCAGGGGAGCGTGGGTGAGGAACCCGCGGAGGGAGTCCACTATCGGGGTGATCGGCTGATGCGCCGCCGCCGGCTGCAGCCACGACGGCATGCTCGCCACCGGGACGAACGCGCTGGAGAGATAGGGCAGGAACAGCAGGGCGAACCCGTAGCCGTTCGCGCCCTCTGGGCTTCCCGCCGCGAGTCCGATCGCGGCGAACAGATATGTGATCGCCAGGATGTACAGCGCGATGAGGGCGGCCGCCCCCGTCCACTCCGCGAACGAGGCCTCGGGCCGGAAGCCGACGAGGACCCCGACGCCGATCACGACCGCCGTCGCCAGAAGGTTGCGGAGCAGACTGGCGACCACATGGCCGGTGAGTACGGCGCTGGCCCTCAGCGGCATGGTCCGGAATCTGTCGATGATGCCGCTGCGCATGTCGTTCGCGACGTAGACGGCGGTGGATGCCGCCCCGTAGCCCGCGCAGGTCAGGATGATGCCGGGCACGACGTAGTCGACGTAGGCGCCGGACGGATCGATCGCCCCGCCGAACACCCACGTGAACATGAGCATGAGCGTCACGGGCAGCATGATCGCCATGAGCAGCGATTCGCCGTCGCGGAGGGAGTGACGCAGGCTCCTGCCGACGAAGACCGACTCGGCGGCGAAGCCGCGCAGGGGAGGGCGGGGCGCGATGGCGAGGGATGCGGTGCTCATGCGTGCTCCTCCACGTTCGCGGCTCCGGAGGTGACGGCGAGGAAGACGTCGTCGAGGGTGGGTCGACGCAGGGTGACGACCCCCTCGGCCGCGGCGTCGGCGAGCCGGTCGAGCGCTCGCCGCAGGTCGGCGACGCTGCCGTCGGTGGGGATCGCGTTCAGCAGCTCTCCGCGCTCGTCGTGAAGTTCCACGGTGTCTCCGCCGATGCGCGCCTTGAGCGCGGAGGGCGTCCCGAGCGCGGCGATCCGACCGTCGTGCAGTACGGCGATGCGATCGGCGAGCTGGTCGGCCTCCTCCAGATACTGCGTGGTGAGGAAGACGGTGGTGCCTGCGGCGGCGAGGGAGCGGATGATGTCCCACAGGTCTCGTCGACTGCGGGTGTCGAGGCCGGTGGTCGGCTCGTCGAGGAACAGCACCTCGGGGGTGACGACGAAGCTGAGGGCGAGATCGAGCCGTCTGCGCATCCCGCCGGAGAAGGTGCGGACGACACGATCGGCGGCGTCGACGAGGTCGAACCGCGCCAGCAGCTCCTCGGCGCGCAGCCGTGCCGCCGCACGGTCGAGACCGGCGAGGCGCGCGAACATCGCCACGTTCTCGGTCGCCGTGAGGGCATCGTCGACTGCGGCCGACTGCCCGGTGAGGCTGATGCGCTGCTGCACCTCGGTGCGCTGCGTGCCGACGTCGTAGCCGACGACCGTCGCTGTTCCGGCGTTTGGCGCGATGAGGGTGGTGAGGATGTTGATGGTGGTGGTCTTGCCCGCCCCGTTGGGGCCGAGCAGGGCGAACACCTCGCCGCGCTCGACCGAGAAGTCCAGGCCGTCGACGACGGTCCTGTCTCCGAAGGCGATGCGCAGCCCGTGCACGTCGATGGCGGTTGTCATCGTGTCTTCCCTTCCGTCTGTGATGGACTCCACGCCGGGCGGAAACTGTGTACGCCCAACGCAACTGTGTATGACCATAACACACTGTTTATCTAATAAACAGAAGTAGGATGGCTCCATGACCGAGAACGAAGCACCGGAGCTGCCGCGGGGCATCGCCCTCGCCTGGGGTGTCGCGGCGAATCCGCAGCGCGGCCCGAAGCGGGAGATGAGCGTCGAGCGCATCGTCGACGCGGCGGTCGACCTGGCAGACGCCGAGGGTATCGGCGCGGTCTCCATGGCCGCCGTGGCAGCGAAGCTCGGCTTCACGCCGATGTCGCTGTACCGCTACGTCAGCGCGAAGGACGACCTGCTGCTGCTCATGCAGGAGCAGGCCACCGGCCTCCCGCCCGAGTCGCATCTCGACCACGACGGCTGGCGGGACCGCCTGCGTGCGCTGTTCGAGGCCCAGGTGCTGCTCTACCTCCGGCATCCGTGGATGCTGTCGCTGCCGATCAACGGATCGCCGATCACCCCGAACAGCTCCGCCTGGCTCGACGCGAGTCTCGCGGCCCTCGGGCAGACGCCGCTGACAGCGGAGGAGCGGCTCGCCGTCGCTCTCGCGGTCACGGGCGACGCGCGGTGGTGCGGGATCGTGCAGGCGGGGTACACCGAGCAGGCTCGGGGCACGGGTTTCTCCGCAGACGAGGTCGCAGAGCGCGAAGCGGCGCTCTATGACCGGGTCATCGACGCCGAGGGCTTCCCTGCGCTCCGTCGCGCTATCGACGAGGGGATCTTCACCTCGGCGGCCGACCCGTTCCGGTTCGGCGTCGAGAGGCTCCTGGACGGCGTCGCCGCCTACATCGTGGACCTCGATCGCGGCGAACCGCACGGGGAGGCACAGGACTGGATCCACCTCGATCCTGCAGAGCTCGCGGGTGACCGCCGCCTGAAGGAGGCGCAGAAGGCGGTCAGGGAGGCGGAGAAGGCACTGCGAGCGGCCCGCAAGACCGAACGGCAGGCGCTGCGCGAGGCGGGGGAGCGTCTGGCGAAGGCGAAGAAGGTCGGCTGATCGGCCCGTCCCGATTCCCGCCTTTGCCATGATGTGCTCATGGTCACCGCACCCGTCGAGCACCGCGCCCACTTCGACTTCTCGATCTCCTTCGCCAACGGCGGGGGGATGAGCGGGGAGGGCTTCCGGCTCGACCTGCCTGGCCCGGAGCTGCGCGAGGCCGAGATCGCCGCGCTGCTGGTGAAGCACCTGGGTCTCGCGCTCGTGGGCGAGGTCGAGCTCAGCGGGGTGCGCATCGTCGAGGAGCCTCATCGCGGCAGCAGAGGAGTGGATGCCGTTCCGGTCGAGCGGCCGAGGGTGATCGACCTCAGCCATCCCATCGAGGCCGGTCTCATCACCTACCCCGGCCTTCCGGCCCCGACGATCACCTCGCATCTGACCCGCGAGGACTCCAGAGCGAAGTACGCGCCGGGCACGGAGTTCGCCATGGACATCATCACGATGATCGGCAACACCGGCACGTACCTCGACTCCCCGTACCACCGCTACGCCGACGGCGGAGACCTCGCCTCGCTGGAGCTGAGCGGGCTCGTCGGGCTCCGCGCCGAGGTCTTCCACCTGCGCGACGCCTGGACCGCCGACCGCCGAGGGATCGGCGCGGCCACCCTCGCCGACAGGGAGCTCTCCGGAAGCGCCGTGCTCCTCGACACCGGGTGGAGCCGCTTCTTCGGCGCCCCGGAGTACGGCGCGGGCTCTCCGTTCCTCACCGAGGAGGGCGCGCGGTTCCTCGTCGACGAGGGGGTCCGCCTCGTCGGGATCGACGCGCTCAACATCGACGACACGGAGAACGGAGGGGAGCGGCCGGCCCACAGCATCCTGCTCGCCGCCGGAGTCCACGTGGTGGAGCATCTGACGAACCTCGACGAGGTCCCGGCGCGGGGTGCGCGGTTCACGGCGGCTCCGCCGGCGGTGCGCGGGTTCGGCACATTCCCCGTGCGGGCGTTCGCGACCGTGGGACCGTCCCACTGATCACAGGGGCCACATGGGTTTACACACGTCCCAGGCAACACATAGAGTGTGCACATCGAGAAAGGGGTACGTGGGATGCCCGAAGTTCCTGACGTCAAGTTCCTGACGGTGGCCGAGGTCGCCGAACTCATGCGTGTGTCGAAGATGACCGTCTATCGGCTGGTGCATGCGGGGGAGCTGCCGGCGATCCGCTTCGGGCGCAGTTTCCGCGTCCCCGAGTCGGCCGTCGCAGAGGCTCTGCAGCGTCCGATCGCCGACGTCGGATAGCACTCCGCTGGTTTGCTAGACTGTTCCGAGGCATTTTTCCGTGCCCGTACCCGGGTGTCCGCCACGTGCGACGCCCAGCCCCTGACTTAGTGAGGTTTCCGTGGGTTCTGTCATCAAGAAGCGCCGCAAGCGCATGGCGAAGAAGAAGCACCGCAAGCTGCTTCGTAAGACTCGCCACCAGCGCCGCAACAAGAAGTAAGCGGCCAGACACCGAGCGCCTGTCTCCGGACGGGCGCTTTGTGTCTCTGCCCGCGTCTCGCCACATCGCCAGGAGGATGCCATGAAGTCGATCACCGTCGCCGAGCTCGCCGCCCGTGCGAACACCCCGCTCATCGATGTTCGCGAGGCGAATGAGTTCGCCGCAGGTCACGTCCCCGGGGCCGTGAACATCCCGATGTCCGAGATCGGCAACCGTCTCGAGGAGCTTCCCGCTGAGGCGTTCGACGTGATCTGCCAGCTCGGCGGGCGTTCGGCTCGCGTCGTGGAGGCGCTCGAGGGCCGCGGCTACGACGTCACGAACGTCGACGGCGGCACGGCCGAGTGGATCGCGGAGGGCCGCGAGGTCGAGGTCCCGTCGGCGTGACGACGCTGACCCTGATCGGCAAGCCCGACTGCCACCTCTGCGACGTGGCATCCGAGATCATCGACGCGGTGGTCGCCGAGCTTCCGGATGCCGCGGCCGAGAGCATCGAGATCGTCGAGGCGTCCATCGCCGACGACCCCGCCCTGTACGAGCTGTGGTGGGAGAAGATCCCCGTCGTGCTGATCGACGGAGAGCTGCACGCCCACTGGCGGCTGTCGGCCGACCGGCTGCGCGCCGCGCTCGAAGAGGCAGTGACCCGTGACGCATCGAAGGAGTCGAAATGACGATCCGCCATGTCGTGAGCTGGAAGCTCGCCGCTGAAGACGGCGCCGTGCGCGCCGAGCAGGCCGCAGAGGTCGCCCGTCGGCTCAACGCGCTCGACGGCGTCGTGCCGCAGCTGCGTTCGATCTCGGCGGGAGCGAACGTCGCGTTCACCGACGTGAACTGGGACGTGACGCTCGTCGCCGACTTCGACTCGGTCGAGGCGATCGAGCAGTACCAGGTGCACCCTGCGCACGAGGAGGTCGCCGTGTACATCCGCTCGGTGGTGTCGTCGCGTGTCGCCGTCGACTTCGAGGCCTGAGCGCTCGCGCACTTGCAACACAAATGTGATGCGCTGAGGCCCTCAGCCGTCGTGCGGTCCGCTGACCGCATGTCAAGATGAACTCCTACCCGTACGTGGGCGTGATCCGCCCCCGACTCACAGGAGCTGACATGCAGCGTCGCAACATCTTCGCCGGGCTCGCCCTCGTGGCGACCGCCACCCTCGCTCTCGCCGGCTGTGCCGGCGGATCCACCGGTGCGGGTTCTGGCGGCGGCTCGACCGACGACCCGTACGGCCTCGTCGACGCGGGCACGCTCACCGTCTGCTCCGACATCCCCTACCCGCCCTTCGAGTTCGAGGGCGGCGACAACGGCACCGGGTACACCGGCTTCGACATCGACCTCCTCGGGGCCATCGCGAAGAAGCTCGACCTCAAGCTCGCCGTGCAGGACGTGGGCTTCGAGGCGCTCCAGTCGGGCACCACTCTCGCCAACGGCACGTGCGACGTGGGTGCGTCCGCGATGACCATCACCGACGAGCGCAAGAAGAACATCGACTTCTCCGAGCCGTACTACGACTCGCTGCAGTCGCTGCTCGTGCGCACCGACTCGGGCATCAAGAGCATCAAGGACCTCGACGGCAAGAACGTCGGCGTCCAGCAGGGCACCACGGGCGAGACCTACGCGACCGACAACGCGAAGGGCGCGCAGCTCGTGCAGTACCCGTCCGACGGCGAGCTGTGGCCGGCGATCCAGGCGGGCCAGATCGACGCGATCCTTCAGGACCAGCCGGTGAACCTCGAGCACGAGAAGGCCGACAGCGCGTACAAGATCGTCGAGACCTACAACACCAAGGAGTCCTACGGCTTCGCCTTCGAGAAGGGCAAGAAGACCGAGCTCCTCGACGCCGTCAACGGCGCGCTGAAGGATCTCCGCGACAGCGGCGAGTACCAGACGATCTACGACACCTACTTCACCGCACACTGAGCGGCGAGCAGGCGAAAACAGGAGGACCTTGACAATGGCGTTGAGGCGCACTCAAAAACAGAAGCTGTACCGGTACATCGTCTACGCGATCCTGATCATCCTGGTCGTCTGGGCTGCGGTGACGACGGACTGGGGTCGGATCGGGCCGCTGTTCTTCGACCCCGAGATCGCGGCGAAGATGTTCCCCGGGATCATCACGACCGCTCTCGTCAACACGCTGTGGTTCACCGCCGTGGCGTTCGCCGGTGGGCTGCTCCTCGGCGTGCTCCTGGCTCTGCTCAAGATGTCGAGCATCGGACCGTTCCGGTGGATTGCGACGGCGTGGATCGAGCTGTTCCGCGGTCTCCCCGCGATCATGACGATCTTCGCCATCTCGCAGGTGCTCCCGATCGCGACCGGGATCTCCGGCCAGAAGCTCGGCGGTCCCGTGGTCCTCGGCCTGATCGGTCTGGTCCTCGTGGCCTCGGCCTACATGGCGGAGACGATCCGTGCAGGACTCCAGGCCGTTCCCAAGGGGCAGACGGAGGCAGCCCGATCGCTGGGCATGTCGCCTTTCAAGACGACCTTCTGGGTCGTGGTGCCGCAGGGGTTCCGCATCATCATCCCGCCCCTCACGAACGAGTTCGTCCTCCTGCTGAAGGACACCTCGCTGCTCTTCGTGGCGGGGTCGTTCATCTGGTCGAAGGAGCTCACGAACTTCGCCAAGGATGCGACGACGCAGAATCAGAACGCCACGCCTCTGGTCATGGCGGCGATCCTGTACCTGATCGTGACGATCCCCCTCACGCGGTTCACCGCGTACCTCGAGCGACGGATGGCGAACCAGCGATGATCACCGACCTGATCGATGTCCACGCCCCCGCGATCGACGTGCAGGGGCTCGTCAAGACCTTCGGTGAGAACGAGGTGCTCAAGGGCATCGACCTCACCGTCACCGCCGGCGAGGTCGTGTGCGTGATCGGCCCGTCCGGTTCGGGCAAGTCGACGCTGCTGCGCTCGGTGAACCTGCTCGAGGAGCCCACGGGCGGCAAGGTGCTCATCGAGGGCATCGACATCACCGACCCCGACATCGACATCGACCGGGTGCGCACCCGCATCGGCATGGTGTTCCAGAGCTTCAACCTCTTCCCGCACATGAGCGTGCTCGGCAACCTCACGATCGCCCAGCGGCGCGTGAAGAAGCGGGGCAAGGAGGAGGCCGAGAAGGTCGCGCACGAGATGCTCGCCCGCGTAGGCATGGGGCACAAGGCCGACGCGTATCCGACGCAGCTCTCGGGCGGTCAGCAGCAGCGTGTCGCGATCGCGCGAGCGCTCTGCATGAACCCCGACATGATGCTGTTCGACGAGCCGACGTCGGCTCTCGACCCCGAGCTCGTGGGCGAGGTGCTGCAGGTCATGCGCACTCTGGCTGACGAGGGGATGACGATGCTCGTCGTCACCCACGAGATGGGCTTCGCGCGCGAGGTCGGCTCTCGGCTCATCTTCATGGATGGCGGGCACATCGTCGAAGAGGGCGATCCGCGCGAAGTGCTCGGCAACCCGCAGCACCAGCGCACGAAGGACTTCCTCTCGCGCGTCCTCTGACGAGCCTCAGCAGACTCCGAGCGGGCGCATAGCGCACGCCTAGGAGTCATGCGGGGGAGCGGTCCTACGATCAGGTCAGCACGACACGTGGTCGCGGGAATCGAGGGGGCATGCTTGCTGGGCTTCTGGGTCTCGACATCTCCGGGGGCCTGCTCCCGCTGATCGTGTGGAGCGCCACCGCGCTTCTGCTCGTCGCTCTTCCGATGCGGAAGACGTCCATCAGGCGCGCACGCCGGATGGTCGTCGCCGTCGCGGTCGGGGCACTTCTCGGGGCGGTCGCCTGCTGGGCGATCGACGCCTTCGATGTGTTCGGCACTCCACTGCCGGACGCGGTTCCCTGGTGGGCCGCAGGAGGTTTCGCCGCGGTCGCGCTCGGGATCGTGCACCTGTGGGATTCGGGGCTGTGGCGGAAGGCGATCGCCGTCCTCGCGATCCTCTGCTCGCTGCTGTCGACCGTGCTGGGGGTCAACGCCGCATTCGGCCTCGACCGCACGCTGGGCGACCTGCTCGAGCTGTCGGCGCTGCCCCCGGCGGGGACGTTCTCCACACCGCTCCCGACGCCCAGCTCCGACCCGCCGCTCGCTCAGACCTGGCGTCCGCCGGCCGACATGCCGGCGCACGGGGAGGTCCGACAGCTGTCGGGAGCCCAGCGCATCCCCTCGACCGCCGGCTTCGAACCCCGTGACGCCGCCATCTACCTTCCGCCCGCGGCGCTCGTGAAGGACCCGCCGGCGCTCCCCGTGATGGTGCAGATGATGGGCCTGCCGGGGAGCCCGTCGCCGACCGCGATCCAGACCGCCGTCGACGCCTTCGCGGCAGCGCACCAGGGACTCGGGCCGATCGTGATCGTGGCCGATCAGCTCGGGGCCTCCGACCAGAACCCCGGGTGCGCCGACTCCCGTGCGTACGGAGGCGTGGAGACGTACATCAACACCGACATCCCCGAGTGGATCCGCACCCACCTGCGCGTGCTGCCGGGGCCCGCGAACTGGACCATCAGCGGATACTCCAACGGCGGCGCGTGCTCCTTCCTCTATGGCGCGGCGCATCCCGAGATCTGGGGCTCCTTCGTGAGCATCTCCGGGGAGGAGTACCCAGGGATGGAGAACCCGACGCCGGTGCTCGAGAACGCGTTCGCCGGTGACCGGGCCGCGTTCGATGCGAACAAGCCCGAGACCGTGCTCGCGCAGCACCCCGGCGCCTATGCGGGCCGTTTCGCGCTGTTCACCGCGGGGGCGGACGATCACGTTTACAGTCCGGCGGCGCAGCGTGGGGCTGAAGCGGCGAGCTCTGCCGGATTCGAGACCCAGTTCTTCTCGATCCCCGGCGCCGGTCACGTCGGGCCCGCTCTCTCCGGCGGGCTCGACGAGGCGCTGCGGGTGCTCGCGCCGCGATGGGGGCTGGTGTCATGATCACCCGCGCGCTGAGGCACCTGCGCGCCCATCCGGTGTCGTCGTCGTTCGCCGCGACCCTCGTACTGACATCGCTCGTCTGCGGCACTCTGTGGAGGGCTCATCCGCGCTGGCTCGCGGCGAGTCCGGCAGCGATCGCCGACGGGCGCTGGTGGACGCCGTTCACCGCGCTGCTGGTGCCGGACTCGCTGATCGAGCTGATCCTGACCCTGCTGCTGATCCTCACGGTCCTCGCGTATGCGGAGCGGCTGCTGGGGACCGTCAAAAGCGTCCTCCTGATCGTGGGCACCGGAGTGCTCGGGACTCTCGCGGGTATCGGCACACAGGCTCTCGCGGCATCGCAGGGCGCGGTCTGGGCGCGAACGGCCGAGCCGGTGCTCGACCCCGCGATCGGCGTCGTGGGAGCGATCATGGCGGCCAGCGCCTTCGCCCCTGCGCTCTGGCGTCGGCGTATCCGACTGCTGGGATTCTCCCTGCTCCTGATGTTCGCGCTGTACGGAGGCGACGTCGACAGCGTGTACCGGCTGTTCTCGGCGGTGATCGGAGTCTTCGTCGGAATGGTGCTCGCGCGTCGGGTGCGGCATCCGCTGTGGCACCGCAGCTCCTACGGCGAGGTGCGGGCGCTCGTCGCCGCCGCGGTCGCCGTGACAGGACTCGGGCCGCTGATCGTCCTGATCACCGGGGTGGGCGTCGGGCCGCTCTCTCCTGTGATCGCGGGATTCCGCGGCACCGGCGTCGACGCGATCCTGACCCGCTGCGCGGCGCAGCTCTCCGATCGCTGCGTGGCCGGGCTGGGCTTCGGGACCTGGTCGCTCCTGTCGAGTCTCGCGCCGGTTCTCCTCAGCCTGATCGCGGCCATGGGGTTGCGGGCCGGGAGGAGGGCGGGGTGGATCCTCGCGCTCTTCGTGAACGTCGGGAGTGCTGCGCTCATCGGCGTGAGCCTGGGCATGGACGACCTGCGGCATCCGGCGGAGATCGTCGCCATCGACCGGGCGTTCCCCGGCTTCGCCGTCGTCGCCCTCCTCGTCCCGATCGCGATGGCCGCTGTCCTGCTCGCGGCACGTCGGCGGTTCGCGGTGAGGGCCGAGGGCAGTGCGGTGCGGCGCTTCGCCGTCACCCTCTCGGTCTCCGCAGCATCCGTCCTGGTCGTCGGGGTCGTCGTGGTGCTGCTGTCTGGCGGAGACATCGGCTTCGCGCTGCTGGACTCCCTGCGGCGGCTGCTGCCTGCGGGGTTCACGCACGGGCACCCGCACACGCACTTCGGCGGTGTGGCCCCACTCGTGAGGCACTTGATCGGGGTGCTGTTCTGGATCGTGACGGCGTTCGCGCTGGTGCGGCTGCTGCGTGCGCCGGCGATCGGCGCGTCCGTCGATGAGAGTGATCGCCACCGTGCGCTCCTGCACGCGCACAGCGGCACGCTCGGGTTCCTCGGCACCTGGGAGGGCAGCCGGCACTGGTTCACGCCGGATGGCGGCGGGGCGATGGCCTATCGGGTGATCTCCGGCATCGCGATCGCCGTCGCCGATCCGGTCGGCGCGGACGCCGCAGCGACCGTGCGCGGCTTCGTCGACTTCTGCGATCGGCAGGGGTGGATGCCGGTGCTCTACAGCGTGCACGAAGAGACGCTTCCGGTGACGCGTGCACTGGGGTGGACGGAGATCCCCGTCGGCGAGGAGACCGTGGTGCCGCTGGAGGGCTTCGGGCTCGAAGGGCGCTCCTGGGCGAAGGTGCGCCAGCCCTACCGGCGTGGGTCGCGCGACGGGCTGCGCGCCGAGTGGACAAGGTGGCATGATCTTCCCGCCGGGCTGTCGGCGCAGCTGGAGGCCCTCAGCGAGCACTGGATCGCGGAGAAGGCGCTGCCCGAGATGGGCTTCACCCTGGGCGGTCTCGACGAGTTGAAGGACCCGGACGTGGCGTTGATGCTCGCCATCGGAGCAGACGGCGACCTCCAGGCCGTGACCAGCTGGTTGCCG
>NZ_PCOT01000002.1 GCF_002979415.1 Microbacterium sp. MYb72
CCGCGCAGCGGCCGGAGCCAGGCGCAGCTTCGGGTTCACGATCTCGTCGATCGCGAAGTTGATCAACGACAGTCCGGTGCCGATCAGGGCGATGATCGCGCCCGGCGGCACGAACCACCACCACGCACCGCTGCCGACGGCCTGGCCCGTCTGGGCGTCGTTGAGCACGGTCCCCAGCGTGATCGATCCCGTCGGCCCCAGACCGAGATAGGAAAGACCCGCCTCCCCCAGCACTGCGAAGATGACGCCGAAGATGAGCTGGGCCGCCAGCAGCGGCACGAGGTTGGGAAGGATCTCGACGAAGATCACGCGCATCGGCCGCTCCCCGGCGACCACGGCGGCGGCGACGTAGTCGCGCGTCCGCAGCGAGCGTGCGGTGCCCCGAAGCACCACGGCGGATCCTGCCCACCCGGTGACCCCGAGCACGAGGGCCACGAGCAGCGAGCTGCGCGCGAGCGCCCCGAGGCCCTCAGTGTGCTGCACGTAGGCCGCGATGACCATCACGAGCGGCAGACCGGGGATCACGAGCATGATGTTCGTCAGCAGCATCAGCGTCTCGTCGAGGACGCCGCCGAAGTAGCCGGCGAGCACACCGAAGACGAGGGCGAGCACGAGCGACACGACGCCGGCGACGACGCCGACGAACAGCGACCCCTGCGTACCCGTGGCGACCTGCGCGAGCACGTCGTAGCCGAGCTTCGTCGTGCCGAACGGATGCTCCAGGCTGGGCGGGAGCAGCGGATCGAAGTCGGCGTTCCTCGGGTCTCCCGTGAAGAGCGGCCCGAGCAGGCCGAACAGGACGATCGCGACGATGATGACGATGCCCGAGAGCAGCTTGCCCGAGAGCTTGGGGAAGACGCGGCGCGGGCGGTCCGCCCGGGAGACCGCGACGGCATGCGTGGAGTCGGCGACGGGCGCCTCGATCAGATCAGCCATTGCGACGCACCCTCGGGTCGATGAAGCCGTACAGAAGGTCGATGAGGAAGTTCGCCGCCAGCACCGTGAGGGTGATCACGAGGAACACTCCCTGCATGAGGGCGTAGTCGAGGCTCTGCACCGACTGGATCATCAGCTTGCCGATGCCCGGATAGCTGAATACCTGCTCGGTCACGATGGAGCCGGCGACGACGAAGCCCAGCGCGATCCCGAAGCCCGCGAGGCTGGGGATCGATGCGTTGCGGGCCGCGTAGGCGCCGCGGATGCGGGAGGGACGCAGTCCCTTCGCCTCCGCCGTGAGCACGTAGTCCTCCGCCATGGTCTGCACCATCATGTTGCGCATGCCGAGCAGCCAGCCGCCGACCGAGGAGATGACGATCGTCGCGGCGGGGAGCAGCGCATGCACGAAGACGCTCCCGAAGAACGGCAGGCTCCATTCGGGGCCTCCGGGGTACTCGAAGACGTCGTAGGCGCCGATGATGGGCAGTATCCCCAGCTGCACCGAGAACACGGCGACGAGCACGAGGGCGAGCCAGAAGTACGGGATCGACTGCAGGAAGGTCGTGATCGGCACGAGCTGGTCGACCCAGGTACCGCGGAACCATCCCACCCACGCGCCCCCGATGATGCCGAGCACGAAGGAGATGACGGTGGCCGCTCCGACGAGCGTCACCGTCCACGGCAGCGCCGCGGCGATGAGGTCGCTCACCGGGACCGGATACTTGGTCAGGGAGACCCCGAGGTCTCCGTGCAGCATCCGGCCCCAGTAGGCGATGTATTGGTCCCACAGGCTCGATCCCTTGTCACCGCCGAGGAGAGCGGTGACGGCGTCGACCGTCTCCTGCGACAGCTGACGTCCGCCACGGCGGAGCTTGCCCAGCATGATCGCGACAGGGTCGCCCGGAAGCATCCGGGGCAACAGGAAGTTGAGGGAGACGGCTGCCCAGAGCGTCACGACGTAGAACACGATGCGGCGGATCCAGAACTTCACGCCGTCCTCCTCTCGCAGGATCGAACCATGGAACCGGCCTTACTTCTTGACCGGACGCAGGTGCGTCAGGATGACCGCGGATGCCGTGGACAGGTACGGCAGCGGCGCCGCGAACATGTCGCTCTCCGTGGGCCAGCCCGTGAAGTCCGCCGTGTTGAAGAACGACTGCGAGGCGTTCAGCACCACGGGGATGTAGGGCAGATCCTTCGCGATCTCGGTCTGGATCGTTGCGTAGGCCTGCTGCTTCGTCGCCTCGTCGAGCGTGCTTCCCGCCTGGAGCACCGCGGCGTCGACCGTCGCGTTGCTGTAGCGGGCGTAGTTCTGCCCCTTCGTCGGCGTCTCGCCGACCTTGGCCGTGGCGGGAGTGGCGAAGTACTGGTCGTAGTTCGAGAAGGGATCGGCGACGAGCGACTGGGTGAGGCCGTACAGCGCGAGCTGGAACTGGCCGTTCGCGACCTGGCTCCAGTACTCGGTCTCCGAGACGGTGCGGGCGGTCACGCGGATTCCGGCCTTCGCGGCCTGAGAGCTGATCAGCTTCGCGGCGTCGTTGTAGTCGGTCCAGCCGTCCGGCGAGAACAGGTCGAGCTCGATCGGCGTGCCGTCCTTGCCGTAGAAGCCGTCGCTGTCCTTCGTGTAGCCGGCCGCTTCGAGGATCTCCGCCGCCGACGCGGCGTCGGGCTTCTGCGGGCTGGTCGCGAGCTCGGGGTCGCCGAGCCACTTCTCGTCGCGCGGAAGCAGCGCGAAGCTCGGGGACGCCTCACCGGCGAGTCCCGCGAAGGCCTTCGAGGTGATGGCGCTGCGGTCGATGGCGAGGTTCAGCGCCTGACGCACTGCGGGGTCGGTCTGGGCGCCCTCGCAGCCGAGGGACACGTCGGAGCAGGTCGTGATCACCGTCGGGTCCTGCTGCTGGTTCATGGTGCTGATCCGCCCGTTCGACGTGACGCCGTCGGGGTTCGCGATGAACTGGCCGACCCAGTCCAGCTTGCCGGTCTTGAGCAGGTCCTCGGCCGACTGGTTCGAGTCGATGCCGATGTCCTGCACCTCCTTGACGTCGGGCGCGCCCTCGCGGAAGAGCGGATTCGCCTCGAGGGTGTAGGCGGCGTCGGTGAACGACTTGAGCGTGTACGGCCCTGAGCCGACCGGGTCCGTGTTGGTCTCTGTCATGTAGTCGGTGATGTCCGACCAGATGTGCTTCGGGATGATCCACGTCGAGCCGAGGATCATGGAGGTCGCGGTGAACTTGGGCGTCGAGTACGTCACGACGACGGTCGTGGCGTCCGGAGCCTCGGCCGACACCATGTCGGGATCGAGGTTGGAGGCGTATCCCAGGCTGAAGGCGACGTCCTCGGACGTGAGGTCCTTGTCGTCCGACCACTTGAGGTCGGGCTTGATCTTGATGGTGAGGACGGTGCCGTCCTCGTTGAACTCGTATGAGTCGCCGATCAATCCGACGGGTGCGTCCGCCGAGAGCTGGTTGAAGAAGAACAGCGGCTCGTAGATCGCACCGTAGGTCATGTGCGTGGCGGTGTCGACGGCGAACGGGTTGAAGTTGTTGGTGATCGGCGTCATCGATCCGGACCACATCCGCAGCGGGCGGTCACCGGCTGAGGTAGATCCAGCCGGCGCGCACCCGCCCAGGGTGATGGCGAGTGCGGCGGCGCCGGCGACAAGAGGAAGTGCTTTCCTCCAGCGGTTGTCGTGCATGGGAACCTCGTCTCAAGGGCTTCTTTGGCTTGTCGAGCAGAGCGGAAGGGGGATCCGCCCTCGAAGCGAGGTTATAGTAAAGGTCCTTTCCGGTAAAGACCTTTCCAATTATTTTGTGAAGATTCTTTCCGATTGATGACCGCGAGCGACCGCCACGCCCTCGATCACAGGGATCGACGACGAGCGGACCACTCGTGCGAGGTCAGTACCAGATGTCGAGCGCAGGCACGGGGAACGAGGCGAAGGCCCGATCCAGACGCTCTGCGACGTCGGCATCGGCCGCGATCAGCCCGGCCCCGTGGAGCGTCGAGACGCGCACTCCCCCGGCGTACAGCGTGGACAGCACGGCGACGTCCATCGTCGCGTCGACCTCGGCGGCGGACGCAGGCTCGACGGTCGCGACTCCCGACTCGGCGACACGAAGACGCCAGTCTCCCGACGCGAATCCCAGCGCGTCCTCGATGCGCAGCACGACGTCGAGCGGCGCGGAGAAGCGCCGCGCCGACAGCGCGGCGGCGACGTCGAGGATCCTCAGCCAGCCGTGGTCGTGGACCGTCTGCACGACACCGCGCGGGTCCGCGACCAGCCAGGGAAGAGGATCGTCGAGGGGACGCAGTTCCGCGGTGACCTCGTCGACCAGGTCGTGCTGCAGGGCGAACCGCCAGAGCGCAGCCGTCGCATCCGGGGTCTCGGCGACGAGCATCCTCACGTGCAGTCCGAAGCGGAAGGTGCCGCCCTTCTCGCCGAGCGTGTAGACGAGGACGCCGCGGACCGCGCCACTCTCATCGAGGTAGCGGACGCCGCGGACCTTGTCGCGCTCGGAATCGGACGGCGACACGCCTGCGAAGCCCTCCCAGCGCGTGCGCCAGCCCGAGACCTGGCCGGGACGGGTGCGCCGCACGCGGTCGTGCACGACGCCGAGATCGTCGGCAAGCTCCTCGCGTTCGCGGTACTGGATGCGCCCTGCGGGAGACGGCCCCGCCCAGCCGGCACGGCGCGTGTCGACCTCGAAGCGGGACATCGGGATGGCCGAGCCGAATCCATAGCGCCCGTAGATCGTCGCCTCGGAGACGGTGAGACCGGCCATCGGCGCCCCCGCGGACGCCGCGGCGCGGAGCTCCCCCTCGAGCAGCGCTCTGGCGATGCCACGACGTCGGTGTGTCGCGGCCACCGTGACGACGCTGATCGACCACATGTCGATCTCGGAGCCGCCCGGCACGGTGAGCGGGGCGACCCAGGAGTTCACGGTCGCGACGGGGAACTCCGCCGTCGGCGAGGCGGGGTCGAACACCGCCGTGTTGCGCCGCGTCTCGAACGGGGTCTTCCCGTACGCGAGCGCCTCGGCCGTGGGCTCTCCGCCCAGGAAGCCGCGGGACACGGCGCGCTGATAGGTCTTCGCGACGCTCTCATCTGCGAAGTCAACGAGACGGTACTCGAGCCCTGCGGCGGCGAGTCGTTCTGCGGAGATCGGTTCGGTCGGGACGTCTCGGGCATCGAGGGTGGTCATGCCTCTACCGTAGCCGGGGGTTCCGACGCGGGGATCGGCCGAAGCGGTCAGATGTCGACACGGCTTCGATCAGATCAGTGCGCGCTCGCCTGCACCTCGCGGAGACGCGCGAACACCTGATCGCGCAGCTCCTCCGGAGCGGTCTCCTTGCAGGCACGGGCCACGACCTCGGTGAGCGTGGTCGCGACCAGAGCCTCATCGCGGCACGACGGGCAGTTCTCGAGATGCTCGCGGATCTCGGTGTGCTCGGTCTTGCACACCTCGTTGCGGAGGTACTCCTCCAGATCCTGACGGGCCTTGTCGCAGCCGCAGTCGCTCATTTCCTGCTCCTCGTGTCAGCCGCGGCGATGCCCCGCTCTGCGGCGTAGTCGGCCAACAGCTCCCGCAGCATCCGCCTGCCACGGTGCAGACGGCTCATCACGGTGCCGATGGGGGTCTTCATGATGTCGGCGATCTCCTGGTAGGCGAATCCCTCGACGTCGGCGAGGTAGACGGCCAGCCTGAAGTCCTCCGGCACCGCCTGCAGCGCGTCCTTGACGACGGATGCCGGCATGCGGTCGATCGCCTCGGCCTCCGCCGACCGGCTGTGCGACGCCGTGGTCGACTCCGCGCCGCCCAGCTGCCAGTCCTCGAGCTCGTCGATCGTGCCCTGGAACGGCTCGCGCTGCTTCTTGCGGTAGATGTTGATGTACGTGTTCGTGAGGATGCGATAGAGCCACGCCTTGAGGTTCGTGCCCTGCGAGAAGGTCGCCCACGAGCCGTACGCCTTCACGAAGGTCTCCTGCACCAGGTCGGCGGCGTCGGCGGGATTGCGGGTCATGCGCATGGCGGCGGCGTAGAGCTGATCCATGAAGGGGATCGCCTGCTCCTCGAACTCGCGCCGAGGGTCGCTGACCGTGCCTGCGGTTGCGGTGTCATCCATCACGGGCCAGTCTAGGCCGCTGAGGTCGACGAACTCGCGCTCAAGCGTTGCGAGCATCCTCTCTCCTTCTCCCCGAATGCGGCCCCCGTTCGGTCGGGCGCACATCGGTGTTCACTAAAGTGGGAACCGATGAGCGCCAACAGGTATTCCCCTCCCCTCGTCCAGGGCTCTTACGCCGCGCCCGCCATCGACGGCTCCGTGCACGCCACGGTGACCATTCCCGGCTCGAAGTCGCTGACGAACCGCGAGCTGATCATCGCCGCGATCGCCGACGGTCCAGGACGTCTGATCGCCCCGCTGCACTCCGACGACTCCCGCCGCATGGTCGAGGCGCTGCGCGCACTGGGCGTCGGCATCGAAGAGGAGGACACGGGCGGCGAGTTCGGCCCCGACCTCGTCGTGACCCCCGCGAAGCTCACCGGCGGCTCCACCATCGACTGCGGCCAGGCCGGCACCGTGATGCGCTTCATCGCCCCGCTCGCCGGCCTCGCCCAGCACGACGTGCACCTCACGGCCCACGAGACGGCTCTGCACCGCCCCATGGGCGGACTCATCAGCGCACTGCGCGATCTCGGCGTCGACATCGACGACGAGGGCACCTGGGCGCTGCCCTTCACGATCCGCGGCCACGGGCGCATCCGCGGCGGCCGGGTCGAGATCGACGCCTCCGCGTCGAGCCAGTTCGTCTCGGGCCTCCTGCTCGCCGCCCCCCGTTTCGACGTCGGCCTGCACCTGGTCCACACCGGCACGCACCTGCCGAGCCTTCCGCACATCGACATGACGATCGAGGCGCTGAGCCGCCGCGGCATCCGCATCGAGCGACCGGCCACCGGCGAATGGCTCGTGGAGGCCGGGGTGCCCCGCGCCAAGGAGATCGCGATCGAGCCGGATCTCTCCAACGCCGCGCCCTTTCTCGCCGCCGCCCTCGTCACGGGCGGATCCGTCTCCGTCACCGGCTGGCCGGTGCACTCGACGCAGCCGGGCCACCTGCTGCCCGAGATCCTCCAGGCGATGGGCGCCCACGTCGGCCGGCACAGCGGCACGCTGACGGTGCGCGCGGGCTCCGGCATCCGCGGCCTCGATCTCGACCTGTCGGCGGCGAGCGAGCTCACCCCGACTCTCGTCGGACTCGCCGCATTCGCGGACTCCCCCACGACGATCCGCGGCATCGGTCACATCCGCCTTCACGAGACCGATCGGATCGCCGCCCTGATCGGGAACGTCCGTGCTCTCGGCGGTCAGGCCGAAGAACTGCCCGACGGGCTGCGCATCATCCCGAGCGCCCTGCACGGCGGCGTCTGGGCCGCGCATCACGACCACCGCATGGCGACGACCGGAGCGCTCATCGGACTCCGGGTGCCCGGAGTCGAGATCGACGACATCGGCACGACGGCCAAGACGCTCCCCGAGTTCACCGTGCTGTGGGAGCGGATGCTGCGGGGCGACTCCGCGTGAGCTGGCTCTCCGACGACGACGACCTCGAGGACGACTTCGAGGACTACGACGAGAGCAGCATCCGCACGCGTCCCAACCCCAAGGGCAACCGTCCGCGGACCAAGCGCCGGCCGGCGCACGACGACGCGCAGATCGGACGGGTGCTCGGCGTCGACCGCGGCCGCTATTCGGTGCTGATGGGCGAGGATACGCCGGAGGAGCGAGCGATCACCGCGACCAGGGCGCGTGAGCTGCGGCGCACCCCCATCGTCACGGGCGATCGGGCACGCGTCGTCGGCGACACCTCCGGAGACGAGGGGACCCTCGCGAGGATGGTCGGCATCGTCGAGCGCACCTCGCTGCTGCGGCGCAGCGCGGACGACACCGATCAGGTCGAACGGGTGATCGTCGCCAACGCCGACCAGATGCTCGTCGTGGTCGCCGCCGCCGATCCGGAGCCGCGCGCGCGGTTGGTGGACAGATATCTCGTCGCCGCCCTGGATGCCGGCATCCGGCCTCTGCTCGTCGTGACCAAGACCGACCTCGCCGACCCCACGGAGTTCCTCTCGCACTTCGACGGCCTCGACGACCTGCGCGTGTTCACGAGCGCCCAGGAGACCATGCCCGTCGAGGAGATCGGCGCGGCGCTCATCGGACACTCCACCGTGTTCGTCGGCCACTCGGGCGTGGGCAAGTCGACGCTCGTCAACGCTCTCGTGCCGACCGCGGGCCGCGCCACCGGTCATGTGAACCAGGTGACCGGTCGTGGACGGCACACCTCCTCGTCGACCGTGTCGCTGCGCTATCGGACTCCCGAGGGCAGCGGGTGGGTCATCGACACCCCCGGCGTGCGGTCGTTCGGCCTCGGGCACGTCGAGCCCGCGAACATCCTCGCGGCCTTCACCGAGCTCGCGCTGATCGCCGAGAACTGCCCTCGTGGATGCACGCACCTGGCCGATGCGCCGGACTGCGCCCTCATCGAGGCGGCGGACCGCGGAGAGCTGGGAGAGACCGGCCGAGCTCGCCTGGACTCGCTGCAGCGCCTGCTGCAGACGTTCGCCGACAAGGCAGAGCAGACACCGGGACGGTGACGCCGTTCGCGTCCACCGCGTGGACGCGTCATGCCGTCGCCCACCCGGTTGGCCGACGCGACGGCGGGTAGGCTGATCGGGTGACTGTGCGACTGGAACCCGGAACCGCTGCCCCTGACTTCTCCCTCCTCGACCAGGACGGCGAGGCCGTGCGTCTCGCGGACCTCCGTGGAGAGAAGACCGTGCTCTACTTCTACCCTGCCGCGATGACCCCCGGCTGCACGACCCAGGCGTGCGACTTCCGCGACAGCATCTCCTCCCTCCAGGGCGCCGGATACCGCGTCGTCGGCATCTCCCGCGACACCCCGGAGAAGCTCGCGGAGTTCCGTGAGCGCGATGGACTCACCTTCACGCTCCTGAGCGACCCCGACCACGCCGTCCACACCGCCTACGGCGTGTGGGGCGAGAAGATGAACTACGGAAAGGTCATCGAGGGCGTCATCCGCTCGACCTTCGTACTCGACGAGAACGGCACGATCACACTCGCGCTCTACAACGTCAAGGCCACAGGGCACGTCGCCCGGCTGCGCAAGCTCCTCGGCATCGACGCCTGATCGGATGCCGACGGGCGCCCCGGCCCCACGGGCGCGGCGTCAGTCCTCCTGAGGACGCCCGCCCTCGGCGCGCGCGCTGGCGATGAGCAGTGCGAAGCCGATGAGTCCGGGCAGCCCCACGCCGGCGACGAAGGTCCAGGAGATCGGCTGCACGGTGAGCGATGCCAGCGCGAGGGCGATGGCGAGCACCTGGAACACGACTCCTCCCGAGCGCGCCCAGGAGCGCCCCGCCCGCGCGCCGAAGGCGAACGCGATGAAGGCCACTGCACCGATCAGCGTGAGGACGATGAGGGCGAGCGCGGTGGGGAGGGATGCCGCGTCCCCCGCGCCGAGGCCGACCAGCTCGATGAGGGCGAACACGACGAGCGCGAGTCCCTCGACGGCGAGTACCGCAGCGGCGGCGAGAGCGAGTCCTGGTGCACGCACGACGTCTCCTGAGAATCGAATGAGAAGGAGGAAAACCCTTGATTTCGAAGGTTTCATGTAACAGAATAGACAAAGTCATGTGCTCCCACAGCGGCGTGGGGCGGGCTTCCTGCCCGCATCACAAACAGCGAGCATCCGCCCGCATCTGAACAGGGTAGCCGATCCCCGAATGGCCGCCCGAATCCGAGACGTCGCACTGCGACATCTCTTGAAATCCACACCGAGGAGCCCCCATGGACTGGCGCGACAAAGCCGCCTGCCTGACTGTCGACCCCGAGCTTTTCTTCCCCGTGGGGAACACCGGACCGGCCGTGGACCAGATCGAGAAGGCGAAGACCGTCTGCGCCACCTGCACCGTCACCGAGATCTGCCTGCAGTACGCCCTCGAGACCAGCCAGGACTCGGGCGTCTGGGGAGGCCTCTCCGAAGACGAGCGCCGCGCCCTCAAGCGCCGCGCCGCCCGCGCCCGCCGCGCGTCCTGAGACCGACGACGAAGCGGCCCGAGATCCCCTGGATCTCGGGCCGCTTCGTCGTGTCGCGGACTACTTCGTCAGCCAGCGCAGCGGGATGTCGATGACCACTTCGGTCCCCTCCCCCTCGCTGCCGCGCCACTCGATGGTGCCGCCGAGCTCGCCCTGGATGAGCGTGCGGATGATCTGCGTGCCGAGTCCCTGACCGATCCGCCCCTCCGGAAGCCCGTGTCCCGTGTCCCGGACGGTCACCCGCAGGTTCTCCTCCGTGCGGCTGGCGTCGATCGTCACGATGCCCTCCTGCCCGGCGAGACCATGCTCGACCGCGTTCGTGACGACCTCGGTCAGCGCGAGCGCGAGCGGAGTGGCGTACTCACTCGGCAGCACTCCGAACCGGCCTGTCGACTGGGTGCGGGCGCGCGTGTTCGGCGCCGAGGCGACCTCCGCGACGAGCTTCAGCACCCGATGGAAGACCTCGTCGAAATCGACCTTCTGGGTGAGCCCCTGGGCGAGCGTGTCGTGCACGACGGCAATCGAGTCGACGCGGCGCATGGCCTGGGTCAGCGCGTCCCTCGCCTCGTCCGAATGGGTGCGACGCGCCTGGATGCGCAGCAGAGAGGCGACGGTCTGCAGGTTGTTCTTCACCCGGTGATGGATCTCGCGGATCGTCGCATCCTTGGTGATGAGCTCCTGCTCCTGGTGGCGCAGCTCGGAGACGTCGCGGCACAGCACGATGGCGCCGATGCGGGTGCCGTGGTCCTTGAGCGGGATCGCCCGCAACGACACGGTGACGCCGCGCGCCTCGATGTCGGTGCGCCACGGCGCTCGGCCGGTGACGACCACGGGCAGCGACTCGTCGACCTGACGAGAAGGCGGGACCAGGCGCGTCGTGACCTCCGCGAGCGACTCGCCCTCGAGCTCGTCGTCGAAGCCCATGCGGTTGAAGGCCGACAGCGCGTTGGGGCTCGCGAAGGTCGTGATGCCGTCGACGTCGATCCGGATCAGCCCGTCGGACGCACGCGGCGCCCCTCGGCGCGGTGACGTGGGCGCGGCGAGGTCGGGGAAGCTCCCGTCGGCGATCATGCGGAACAGATCGTTCGCGCATTCGTCGAACGTGATCTGCTGACGCGAGGGGGTGCGCGCCTCTCCGAGGTTGGTGTGCCTGGTCACGACGCCGATGACGGATGTCGAACGCTCCGCACCCCGGCGGTCGTTCAGGATCGGCACCGCGCGGACGCGGGTCGGCGTCTCCTCGAACCAGTCGGGAGAAGAGGAGTCGACGATCTCCCCCGACTCGAACGCGCCCTGCACCTGGGTGCGCCATTGCGGTCGTACCCGCTCGCCGACGATGTCACGGTAGAACAGGGTGGCCGCGCCGCTCGGACGTGCGTGCGCGACGGCCATGAAGGAGCCGTCCTCCGTCTGGATCCACACGACGATGTCGGCGGAGGCGAGGTCCGCGAGGAGCTGACCGTCGCCGGCGAGGCGGTGAAGCCATTCGACGTCGTTGTCGGTCAGGCGGCCCTGCGCTTGGGCGAGATCACTGAGGGTTGACACCCCCCAAGCCTACTGGGGCCGCGCCTCGTACCCGGCAGGTCAGAGCACAGCGAGGGAGGTGGCTCGCCAGCGGCGATCCACCCCGTCGAGGCGGATGGCCACGGCGCGTGTCCGCCCTGGGCCCGCCACGACCACGACGGCCTCCACGACGCCGTCGACCGGCTCGGCGGTACGGATCGATCGGATGTCGAAGGTCGGGCGCGCAGGCGAAACCCCCCTCGCGCTGCGCGCCCTTGCCGACAGGTTCGCCCTGGCCACCAGGCTCCGGAATGCGTCTTCGCTGAACCAGCGGGCGAGCTGATCGACCTCTCTGACCCCGGCGAGGACCTCGAGGACGCCCTGGGTGAGACTGCGCAGCAGCGGAACGGGGTCCGGCAGTTCGGCGCGGGGCGTCGGCTGCGGTGCGAAGTACTCGTGAAGCGTCATCGTCGTGCTCTCGATCGGGGAAAGACTGCGGCAAGTAGAGCACGGGGGCCGTGGCCTGCAGCTCATGCCTCATGATGAATGTGGATAACTCGTACGCACTTCTGACGGGTCCTTTAGTCTCGGTCAGATGCACTGGGACAGACTGTTCGACGACCTCGAAGGCCAGCTCGCCGCGGAGTGGGAGGCGGAGCGGGCGACGCTCGATGCGGAATCGGAACGGCTGCGGATCTCCCGCCTCGATCTGCGCAGCCGGCTGCGGCTGCTGTGCGCGGAAGGGACCGCGGTGACCCTGGACCTCCCCGGCATCGGCCGATGCGGTCTGCTGCTGCGCTCGCTGGGAGCGGATTGGACCGCGGCGACCGTCACGGCCGCCGACGGCGCGTCTGCAGCAGCGACGGTGCGGATCGTTCCCCTGCATGCGATCCGCGGGCTCGCCACGGACCACGGTTCGCTGCTCGGAAGCCTCGACGACTCGGCCGCGCAGGAGCGATCGATGCGAGAGCGGATGACCCTGGGCTTCATCCTCCGCGATCTCGCCCGTCGTCGTGTGCCCGTGCACCTCACGACGATCGACGGCGAGCGGCTGCACGGCACCGTGGATCGAGCCGGCTCAGACCATCTCGATCTCGCCGTGCATGATCGCGGGGCCGCCAGACGAGCGAGCGCCGTGCACGGATTCCGCATCGTGCCCTTCACGGCGCTCTCCGCCGTGGACCTCTCAGGGGATCAGCTGCCCTGAGCGGACGACGTCCCCCAGACCTCAGGGAAGCTCGCTTCGTTCGACTGACGCCACAGGGCCATGCGCCTGGCCTCCTCCGACTGCTCGGCGAGATACTCGGCGAGGCTCGGCTCCTCGACGCGCCAGCGCGCGGGCGAGCCCAGCTGCGACCCCCGCAGTCTCCCCGCGTAGATCAGCGCGACCACCTCATCGACCTCGATGCTCAACAGCTCCGCCACCTGGGCGGGCGCCAGGAAGCGCGGCGCGGGAGCATCGGAGTCGACCATGCGTCCATTCTCCACCGGACCGAGGAGGAACCTCCCCTCGACATCGACCTGTGGAGAACTTTCGAGGCTCTCGTCCGGATTCTGTGACCATATGGCCATGACATCCCTGACACGATCCCGCCGCGCCTTCTGGGGCGACGTGCGTTTCCTGATCGGCATAGCGCTCGTCGTGATCTCCATCGCGGGGGTCTGGGCGATCGTGTCCTCATCCGGGCGCACGACACCGGTGCTCCAGGCCCATCGCACCATCGTCGAGGGCGAGGCGCTGTCCTCCGCGGACTTCCAGGCGGTGGACGTGAGTCTGGGAGCCCTCACCGATGACTACCTCGCACCACAGGACCTGAAGGCCGGCGAGGTGGCGGCACGGACACTCGCCGAGGGAGAGCTCGTCCCCGCCACCGCGATCGCCACGGCCGAGAGCAGCCGACGCACGACGATCGTGGTCGAGAGCGGCACCGGCATCCCCGAAGACGTCTCGACCGGAACCCCCGTCGACCTCTGGCAGGCGCCTCCGCTGCCTGACGGCCGGGGTTTCGACGTCCCGCGCATCCTCGTCTCCGACGTCGTCATCGGCACGGTCGTCGAGGCGGAGGGGATGCTGGCCTCAGACACGGCGATGGTGGAGGTCGTCATCGATCGCGCCGACGTGGCCGACGTCCTCGCCGCGATCACGGGCGGCGCGGCGTTGTCCGTCGTACCCATCGGAGCGACGCCGTGAGCACGGTCGTCGTCGCGATCGCCGAGCCCAGGGCGAGCATCCTCGCGGCCGAGCTCGAGCTCGAGGGCGTGCGTGTCGCCGCGGTGACCGAGCCGGGGGCGATCCTGCCCCTGCCCGATGGCGTCATCGCCGTGATCGCTCCCGGCACGCGGGCGGTGCTCAGTCCTGCTCTCATCGCCGCATGCGACCGGGCCGGAGTGCGCATCATCCCCGTGGGAGACGGCGACGATCGTGTTCTCTCCCGTTACGGTCTGCCACCCGCGCTCCCGGCGGCCTCCGCCGGCTGGGAGATCGCCGAAGCACTCGCCGCCGATGCTCCGGAGGTCGTTCCGCGCCCCGCAGAACGTCCGCGTCGAGTCATCACGATCTGGGGTCCTGCCGGGGCGCCCGGTCGCTCGACCCTGGCGGTGCAGCTCGCCGTCGAGATCTCGCGCACGGGGCGCCGCACCGCCCTCATCGACGCCGACACCGTCGCGCCGTCGATCGCACTCCTGCTCGGGCTCGGCGACGATGCTCCCGGCATCGCCGCCGCATGTCGCCGTGCGGAGCTCGGAGCCCTCGACGGCGCCGAGCTGACCAGACTGTGCAGCATCGTCGAGACGAGCGGCGGGGAGATCGACGTCCTGTCCGGCATCAACCGCCCCAGCCGATGGCCGGAGCTCTCCGCTGCGCGCCTTCGAGCGGCGCTGCAGGCATGCCGCGGTTGGGCCGACGAGACGATCGTCGACGTGGCCGCCGCCTTCGACGCCGATGAGGAGGCGACCTACGACCTCGTCGGGCCGCGTCGCCACGCCGCCACCATGGCCGCGCTCCAGGAGGCCGATGCGATCGTCGCCGTCGCCGCGGCCGACCCGCTCGGAATCAGCCGCTTCCTGCGAGAGCATGCCGAGCTGCGTCGACTCACGTCGCCCACGCCCGTCACGGTCGTCGTCAACCAGGTGCGCCCCGGCCCTCTGGGCATCGATGCTCGCGGACAGATCCGGCGCACGCTCGATCGCTTCGCCGGTATCACCGACGTCTCGTTCCTGCCGTTCGATCGGCGCTCCACCGACGCCGCGCTGCTCCACGCGGGGCCCGTCGCCGATGTCGTCCCCCGTTCGACGCTCGTCGCCGCTGTCCGCCGCCTCGCGACGTCGCTCTCCCCGTCAGCGGCGACTACTGCCGATAGCTCGAGAGGAAGTTCCCCAGCCGCTCGACCGCTTCGGCGAGCACGCGCGGCTCGGGAAGCGTGACCACCCTGAGGTGATCGGGCGTCGGCCAGTTGAAGCCCGTCCCCTGCACGAGCAGGATGTGCTCCGAGACCAGCAGATCGTAGATGAGCTTGGCGTCGTCGCGGATCTCGTGCACGTTCGGATCGAGTCGAGGGAAGGCGTAGAGGGCACCCTGAGGCTTCACGCAGGAGACCCCGGGGATCGACTCCAGCCCCTCCCACGCGACGTCGCGCTGCTCGTGCAGGCGCCCGGTCGGCGCGATCAGCGCGTCGATCGACTGCACTCCGGAGAGCGCCGCCTGCACCGCGTACTGCGAGGGGACGTTGGGGCACAGCCGTGTGGAGGCGAGGAGGGTGATGCCCTCGATGAACCCCTTGGCATGCGACTTCGGTCCGGTGATCACCATCCACCCCGAGCGATAGCCGGCCACGCGGTACGTCTTGGACAGCCCGTTGAAGGTGAGGCAGAGAAGATCCGGCGCGAGCGTGGCCGTGGGGATGTGCACGGCGTCGTCGAACAGGATGCGGTCGTAGATCTCGTCCGACAGCAGCAGCAGTTCGTGCTCGCGCGCGATCTGCACCATTCCCTCGAGGATCTCCTTCGAGTACACGACGCCGGTCGGGTTGTTCGGATTGATGATGACCAGCGCCTTGGTCTGCGGCGTGATCTTCGAGCGGATGTCCTCGAGCGACGGCTGCCACTCGTCGTCTTCGTCGCACAGATAGTGCACCGGGGTGCCGCCGGCCAGGCTGGTCATCGCGGTCCACAGCGGGTAGTCCGGGGCCGGGATCAGCACCTCGTCGCCCTCGTCGAGGAGAGCCTGCATGGTCATGGTGATGAGTTCGGAGACCCCGTTGCCGAGGTAGACGTCATCCGGATCGAAACGCGGGAAGCCCTCGATCTCCTCGTACCGGCTGACGACCGCACGACGGGCGGAGACGATGCCCTTGCTGTCGCTGTAGCCGTGGGCGGTGGGAAGCGCGGCGAGCATGTCGCGGACGATCTGGTGCGGAGCCTCGAACCCGAAGATCGCGGGGTTGCCCGTGTTGAGCTTGAGGACCCGATGGCCCTCCGCCTCGAGCCGCGCCGCCTCGACGAGGGCGTTTCCGCGGATCTCGTACAGGACGTTCTTGAGCTTCGACGACTGGTCGAAGTGGCGCGATGGTGTCATCGCCCAAGCCTAGCGCCGCTTCGAGACCTCCTCGTCACGCTCGCGAGGCCGCGCTGCGCAGCGCGGCCTCATGCGCCTCTCGCTCGCGTCGGCTGGTGTCGATGTGAGCGAGAGCCAGTGCGCTCGCCCGCTCGCCGTCCCGGGCACTGATCGCCTGGAACAGAGCCTCGTGCTCGTCGGTGACGTGCACGAGGTCGTCGTGCTGGGAGAGTCCCCAGCGCAGTCTGCTGCGCATGCTCCGCATCAGGTCCTGCAGCAGGCGGTTCTCGGCCAGCGCGGTGACGACCTCGTGGAAGTCCGCGGCGGCGCGCCGCGACGTGACCCGATCCTCGATGACGGCGCTGCTCTTCTCCGCCTCGAGCGCCCTCCGTAGCTCCTCGAGTCCGTCTCGGCGATGGCGCTCCGCGGCGAGACGGAAGGCCAGCGGTTCGAGCACCGCACGCACCTCGTCGAGATCCGTCATGTCGGCGGAGGTGAACTCGCGAACCACCGCCCAGGTACGGGGCCGCAGGATGACGAGCCCCTCCCCCTCGAGCACCTTCAGAGCATCGCGGACAGGAACGCGGCTCACGCCGAACTCCGCAGCGAGGTCGCGCTCGATGAGCCTGCTTCCCGGTTCGCGCACGCCGTCGAGGATGGCTCCGCGGATCCAGTCCGCGACTCTGGTCGATTCGAGGACCCGCTCTTCTGCAGTGCTCACCCCGTCATTCTTCCACCGGGTTCCGCCGAGACCCGATCAGCGGTGCGCGGGTCCTCCACTCGACGTCGCCGGCTCTGACGATGCCCTCGTCGAGCCTCGCAGCGGCCCCAGCGCGGATCCCCCGCGCCCTCCCACGACGAAGGGGCCGATCCGTGCGGATCGACCCCTTCGTCTTCGTGGGCTACTTCTTCTTCTTGCCCTGCGCCCTGCGCTGCTCGCGGTTGCCCGCGGCCGGCGCCGGGGCGGCGGCATCCGTCTTCTGGCCGAAGGCGCCGCGCGGGGCCTCGGCCTCCGCCTCGGGCTGCTCCGCCGCTGCGCGTGCGGCCGCGGCCTGGCGGAGACGCTCGGTCGCAGCCTGCTGGACCTGCCCTCGATCGTTGCGCACCTCGACCTCGCCGGCGTCGTTCGCCGCGGAGTACTCGAGTCGCTGCTCGCCGCCGCCCTCGGAGAGACCCTTGGCCTCGACCTCTGCGGTCTCGGCGTCTCCCGCGCGACGGACCTCGACCTCGAGGTTGTAGAGGTAGCCGACCGACTCCTCCTTGATCTGCCCCATCATGGACTGGAACATCGCGTAGCCCTCGCGCTGATACTCGATCAGCGGGTCGCGCTGCGCCATCGCCCTGAGGCCGATGCCGTCCTTGAGGTAGTCCATCTCGTAGAGGTGGTCGCGCCAGCGGCGGTCGAGCACCTGCAGCACGACGCGGCGCTCGAGCTCGCGGGTCGCCGCCTCGCCGAGGGACTCCTCCCGCTTCTCGTAGGCGATCGTCGCGTCGGACAGCAGCTCACGGGTGAGGCCGTCTGCGGAGATGCCGCCCTTGCGGCCCTGGGCTTCGGCGACGACCTCGTCGATCGTCACGCCCACCGGGTAGAGCGTCTTCAGCTCGGTCCAGAGCGCGTCGAAGTCCCAGCTCTCGTTGTGGCCCTCGCCGGTGTGGTCGTTCACGACTCCGGTGATCGCGTCCTCGATGAAGTGCTGCACGCGGTCGGCGATGTCATCGCCCTGCAGGATGTGGCGGCGGTCGGCGTAGATCGCCTCGCGCTGACGGTTGAGCACGTCGTCGTACTTGAGGACGTTCTTGCGCATCTCGGCGTTGCGCGCCTCGACCTGCGACTGCGCGCTGCGGATCGCGCGAGACACCAGGCCGGACTCGATCGGCACGTCGTCGGGGAAGTTGGTGCGGTTGAGGATCGCCTCCGCCGCCCCCGACTGGAACAGGCGCATGAGGTCGTCGGTGAGGCTCAGGTAGAAGCGGCTCTCACCGGGGTCGCCCTGACGACCCGAGCGGCCTCGGAGCTGGTTGTCGATCCGTCGCGACTCGTGACGCTCGGTGCCGAGGACGTAGAGCCCGCCGGCCTCGATGACCTTCTCGGCCTCCTCGGCGACGACGGACTTGGTCGCGGCGTACGCCTCGTCCCAGGCGACCTCGTACTCCTCGGGGGTCTCGACCGGGTCGAGCCCCTTGGACTTGAGCTCCTGCACGGCGAGGAACTCCGCGTTGCCGCCGAGCATGATGTCGGTACCGCGACCGGCCATGTTCGTGGCGACGGTGACGGCGCCCAGACGACCGGCGCGGGCGACGATCTCGGCCTCGCGAGCGTGGTTCTTCGCGTTGAGGACCTCGTGCTTGACGCCCTTCTTGGCGAGCAGGCGGGAGAGGTACTCGCTCTTCTCGACGCTCACCGTGCCGACCAGCACCGGCTGACCGCTGGCATGGCGCTCGGCGATGTCCTCGACGACCTGCGCGAACTTCGCGGTCTCGTTCTTGTAGACGAGATCGGCCTGGTCCTTGCGGATCATCGGCCTGTTGGTCGGGATCGGGATGACGCCGAGCTTGTAGGTGGACATGAACTCCGCCGCCTCGGTCTCGGCGGTACCGGTCATGCCTGCGAGCTTGTCGTAGAGGCGGAAGTAGTTCTGCAGCGTCACCGTGGCGAGGGTCTGGTTCTCCGCCTTGACGGGGACGCCCTCCTTGGCCTCGATGGCCTGGTGGATGCCCTCGTTGTAACGGCGTCCGACCAGGATGCGGCCGGTGTGCTCGTCGACGATCATGACCTCGTCGTTCATGACGACGTAGTCGGTGTCCTTCTTGAACAGGGCGAGCGCCTTGATCGAGTTGTTCAGGAACGAGATCAGCGGGGTGTTCGCGGACTCGTACAGGTTGTCGATGCCGAGGTAGTCCTCGACCTTCTCGATGCCGGGCTCCAGGACGCCGACGGTGCGCTTCTTCTCGTCGACCTCGTAGTCCTCGCCGACCTCGAGGGTCCGGGCGATCTTCGCGAACTCGGCGAACCAGCGGTTCGCCTCTCCCGACGACGGACCGGAGATGATCAGCGGCGTGCGCGCCTCGTCGATGAGGATCGAGTCGACCTCGTCGACGATCGCGAAGTAGTGCTCGCGCTGCACGAGGTCTTCCTTGCGCCACGCCATGTTGTCGCGCAGGTAGTCGAAGCCGAACTCGTTGTTCGTGCCGTAGGTGATGTCGGCGGCGTACTGCTCACGGCGCACGGCGGGCGTCTGCCCGGAGACGATGATGCCCGTCGTCATCCCGAGCGCGCGGTACACGCGGCCCATGAGCTCGGCCTGGTAGGAGGCGAGGAAGTCGTTGACCGTGATGACGTGCACGCCCTCGCCGGCGATCGCGTTCAGGTAGGCGGGGAACGTGGCGACGAGGGTCTTGCCCTCACCGGTCTTCATCTCGGCGATGTTGCCCAGGTGGAGGGCCGCGCCGCCCATGATCTGCACGTCGTACGCGCGCATGCCGAGTGTGCGCTTGGCCGCCTCGCGGACAGCGGCGAACGCCTCGGGCATGAGCTGGTCGAGTGTCTCGCCTGCCGCGTACCGCTCGCGCAGCACGGTCGTCTCGTCGCGCAGCTCGTCATCGGTGAGCTTGGAGATGTCCTCTTCCAGCGCATTCACCGCCTTGACGACCTGGTTCAGACGACGGATGACCCGCCCTTCACCGGCGCGCAGCAGCTTCTCAAGAGGATTGGCCACGGATGTCATCTCCCTGTCAGTGGGTGAACAGCCCGCTCGCCGCACGGCGAACAGCAGGCATACGTGCTCATGTTACCGGTCTGTGACCTGCAGATCGTCTGCACGCCGTCTCAGCGGCCCGTGCGGTACCCCGGATGCACGTCGCGATCGACCCCGTGGGCCTCGGCGAGCTTGCCCAGGAGCTCCGCGAGCGTCGTGCGCTCCTGCTCCGTCAGCACCTCGATCGTCGCCGCTTCGTGCGCCGCACCGACCGTGCGCATCTCGGCGAGCACCTCTCGCCCTCGGGCGTCCAGCTCGAGCCGCTGGACCCGCCGATCGGACTGGCTGCGCACCCTCCGCACGAGCCCCTTCTCCTGCAGGGAGTCGATCAGCGCCACCACACGGCTCGGAACGACGCCGAGCTGGCCGGCGAGCTCCTGCTGACTGAGCCCGTCCGACTGCGCGATGAGGCGCAGGATGCCGAGATCGCTCGGCTGCACGCCCAGCGGCGCCACCCGCTCGGCGAATCGCTGGCTGACGGCGGATCCCACCTGGGAGAGCAGGAACGCGATGCGTCGGAATGGCGGGGTGGAGGGTGCGGGCATGTCGACAGTTTATCCACCCACAGTAATCATTCTGTGCTATGAATGATTCATGACTACGACTGAAACGTCGACGGCATCCACCCGTCGCCAGCCCGGCCCGCCTCTCGCACCGATCGCAATCGTCACCATGGCGCTGTTCATGATGTCGCTCACGATCCCGCTGCTCCTCGCGGGCACGACCTACCCCTCCCCGTTCGGCGAGGATCGGGCGATCCTGGACTACTTCCGCCAGAACACCGCCGCCACGACCATCACCGCCCTCCTGCAGTTCGCCGCCGCCCTGCCCCTCGCCATCTACGCGGCGGTCTCGACGACACGGTTGAACCGTCTCGGGATCCGCGCGCCGGGAGTCTCGATCGCCTTCGCCGGCGGCATCCTCTCCTCCGCAGCCATGACGATCTCGGCGTTCGCATCCTGGGGCCTCACACGACCGGCGACCCTCGCGGACGACGCTCTCGTGCGCACGCTCCACGACCTCGCGTTCATCTCCGGCGGGCCAGGCGCCGTCGTCCCCCTGGGTCTTCTCGTGGCAGGCATCGCCGTTCCGGGGCTGCTCGCTGGGCTACTCCCCCGCTGGCTCGCGATCACCGGTCTCGTCCTCGCGGGGATCGCCGTCCTCGGCACGCTCGCCGTCGCCGTGCCCGCTCTCGCTGTGCTCCTGCCCATCGCGAGGTTCCCCTCGATGGTGTGGTTGATCATCGCCGCGCTCCGACTCCCGAAGGAGCGCGCACCGCGGAACCGCACGTCCTGACGGCGCGGGGGTTCCCCTGCATACCCGGTATCCATATACTCGGTATGCCCGCTTCACGCTCAGGGAGGTCCCCCATGTCGGTTCGTCAGAGCCTGCTCGCCATCCTCGATCAGGGCGCCTGCTACGGCTACCAGCTGCGCCATGAGTTCGATCGTCGCACCGGGTCGACCTGGCCGCTGAACGTCGGTCAGATCTACAACACCCTGGAGAGGCTCGAACGCGACGGCCTCGTCGAACGCGGCGACGCCGACGAGCAGGGGCACATCTACTGGCAGATCACCGAGGCGGGCTCGGCGGAGGTCGCCGACTGGTTGTCCTCCCCTGTCGTGCGCGCACAGGCGACGAGGGACGAGCTCGCGATCAAGCTGGCCGTGGCGGCGACCCTGCCCGGGGTCGACGTCGCCGGCGTGATCCAGACCCAGCGCACCGCGTCGCTCACGCAGCTGCAGACTCTGCAGCGCGCGAAGTACGCCGGCGGCGACCCCGAGGGGCCGGAGGAGCTGTCCTGGGCTCTCGTCATCGACTCGATGATCTTCGCGGCAGAGGCGGAGGTGCGCTGGTTGGACCACACCGAGCAGCGGCTCGCGCTGCACCCGCGGCACACCATGGGACTCGAGCTCACCGCTGATCGGCCCAAGCGAGGCCGTCCGGCGAAGACGGATGCCGCACTCGCCGGCGCCGAGCAGAGCTGATGACCGAGACGGTGCTCCGACTCGTCGGAGTGACCCAGCAGTACGGACAGGGAGCGACCGCGGTGTCGGCCCTGTCCGGCGTCGATCTCGACGTATCCCGCGGCGAGCTCGTCGCGGTCATGGGCGCCTCCGGATCGGGGAAGTCGACTCTTCTCTCGATTGCAGGGGGCCTGGCGAAGCCGACGACCGGAGAGGTCATCATCGAGGGTGCGTACCTCAGCGAGCAGTCGCCGAAGGAGCTCGCGCAGCTCCGTCGCCGGTCGCTCGGCTTCGTCTTCCAGGACTTCAACCTCATCCCCACCCTCTCCGCGATCGAGAACGTGACTCTTCCGCTCGAGCTCGACGGGTTCCGCAACGGCGTGGCCAGGCGGGCCGCGGAGGAGGCGCTGTTCTCCGTGGGCCTCGCCGACAGGATCGACGCCTATCCCGACGACCTCTCCGGAGGTCAGCAGCAGCGGGTCGCGATCGCCAGGGCCGTCGTCGGAGGACGCAGGCTGATCCTCGCCGACGAGCCCACCGGCGCCCTCGACTCGGTCACCGGCGAGCTGGTGCTGAGGATGCTGCGGGAGAGGATCGACGCCGGTGCCGCCGGCATCCTCGTGACCCACGAGGCCCGCCACGCGGCGTTCGCCGACAGGATCGTGTTCCTCCGCGACGGACGCATCGTGGACGAGACCAGACGCCAGGGCGCGGAGGTCCTGCTCGCGGGCAGCGGGAGATGACCCGCGGCGGATCCGGTGCGCGCTGGCGCGTGGCCGCGCGACTGGCCCGGCGTCAGGTGCGCAGGGCGATGCTGTCGAGCATCCTCATCGGGGTGCTCATCATGCTGCCGATCGCCGCGATGACCGCGTACGCGATCATCGCGGCCAGCACGATCGCCACCCCACAGGAGCGCGTCACCAGCGAGCTGGGGCGCGCCGAGGCCTGGATCGCGGTGAAGGGGCTCCCCGGCGACGGCTTCTGGCAGTCGCCGACGCAGCCGGACTGGACCGGCTACTCGTCGGATCTCGTCGACGCCCCGTCCGGTACCGCCGTCGCCGACCCGATGGCTCTCCTGCCGGAGGGAACCGCCGCCATCCCCCTCGTCGAGGGCACGGTGCGCGTCGTCACCCCCGACGGCGTGACCGGGATGCCCGCCTGGTCCGGGGAGTCCTGGGATCCGCGACTGTCGGGGCGGTTCGACCTCATCGACGGACGGAGGCCGAACGACGCCCGGGAGGCTCTTGCGACACCCGCGACGATGACGCGGCTGCAGATTTCCGTCGGAGATGCCGTCACCCTCGCCGAGAGCGGATCGAGGTTCACGGTCGTCGGGACGATGAGCGCCGCTCCTCTCGCAGACGATGTCCCCGCTCTCTTCCTCCCGTCGTCCGACGCTCTCGCCGGAGAGAAGCGCTGGTACCTTCCCGAGCACGAACTGGGCTGGAGCGACGTCACGTCCTTGAACGAGCAGGGGATCGTCGCGTTCTCCCGCACGGTGGTTCTGGACCCGCCCGACCTCCGCGGCACGGACGCGGAGCTCCCCTACGACGAGTACTGGTCTGCGCGGTACTCGATGCTCATCATCCTCTCCGCCGCCGGGGTGTTCGCCGCCTACGTGGTGGTCATGCTCGCGGGTGCCGCGTTCGCCGTGTCCGCCCGGCGCCAGCAGCATGCGCTCGCGGTCGCGGCGAGCGTCGGCGCCTCGTCGGGCGACCTGCGCAGGATCGTGGTCCTGCAGGGCACGATGCTCGGGTCGATCGGGGGCGTCGTCGGGGCGGTCATCGGCGTCGGCGCCGCCGCCCTGATCCTGCGGATGCTCGACGACGGATCAGCGACCGCGTTCCCCGGGTTCCACCTCCCCTGGGAGTTCCTCCTCGCGATCCTCGTGTTCGCCGTCATCGTGGGAACGGTGTCTGCCGCGACTC
Source organism: Microbacterium sp. MYb72 (assembly GCF_002979415.1). Classification (GTDB taxonomy): domain Bacteria; phylum Actinomycetota; class Actinomycetes; order Actinomycetales; family Microbacteriaceae; genus Microbacterium; species Microbacterium natoriense. The sequence continues at coordinate 23,753 of NZ_PCOT01000002.1, forward strand.
CTGCGCACACCGTGGCGCGCTCCGACGTCCTGGGCGCGCTGCGCGGCTCGCGCCGCCCTCAGACGCCCCGAGCATCCCGACCGGTGCTCGGGTCCGCGCTCATGCTCCTCGGCGTCGCCGTCACGATCGGCTCGGCTCTCGCGGTCGTCGCGGTGACCTCCTCGGACCTCCCGTGGGACTCGCCGCTGCGCACGATCCCGCCGGTCGGCATCGTGGTCGGCCCGATCGTCGCGCAGATCGGCATCCTGCTCTCCGGGCGCTGGCTGCTCTGGATCACCGCACGCGCGATGTCCCGGATCGGGCTGGCCGCCCGTCTCGCCGCGCGGGACGCCTCGACGAACGCCTCGCGCACCGTTCCGGCGTTCGCTGCCATCGCCGCTACCGTCTTCATCGGCGTCTTCGCGCTCGGCGCGTACTCGATGCAGAATGCGCAGTCCGCACGGAACTGGTTCTACCAGGCGCCCGTCGGGAGCATGTCCGTCGCCTTCCAGCCTTCGGACACGGCCGGTCCCTTCGCGCTCACCACGGAGCAGGCCGCCGATGCCGAGACGGCGGCCAGAGAGCTCGCGCACGCGGCGAGCGCCACCGGCATCGCGACCATCGGCGCCCAGGTGCCCGTCTGGATCTACCCGTCAGCCGACGAGGTCCCCGACGACGTCGTCTCGGCGATCGCCCTGCTGCCCGACGAGCATCTCATCGACCCCACGGAACAGGACTCCTACACGTCTCGCGGACAGGATCCGTCGAACCCGCTCTCGGTGATCGCGCCGGAGGAGATCGAGACGGCTCTCGGTGTCCGACTGACCCCGCAGCAGCTGCGGGACTACCGCGACGGCGCCGCGCTCTCCGCCGATCCGCGCTTCGTCACCGACGGGTCCGTCGAGCTCGCCGCGTGGACGGGTGCGCAGGCGTACGAGGGAGGGATGCCGGACAACATCTGGATCTCCGCGGAATCCGTCGATCACGCCCCTGTCTGGCAGAAGACGATCCCGGCGATCTCGGTGCCGCTCCCCCTTCAGCCGACCCTGATCGCGATCGCACCCGACACCGCGGCGTCGCTCGGCATCGCCTGGCAGCCGCGATCTCTCGTCGCGTCCTTCGACTCGCCGCCGTCGGCCGAGACCCGCGACCGCATCATGTCGGAGGCGGACACGCTCAGCACCTCCTCCTGGGCGCTCACCGCCGGATGGGAGCAGGGTCCCCCCGACGATGCGATGTGGATGGCGCCGATCATCGCCGCCGTCGCGACGCTGGTCCTCGGCGCCAGCGCGGTGGCGCTCAGCCTCGCGCGGGTCGAACGCCGGCCCGATGACGCCACGCTCTCCGCTGTGGGAGGGACGGCGGGTCTGCGCCGCCGCATCGGATTCTGGCAGGGCCTGATCATCGCCGGGTTCGGCACGATCGCCGGAGCGGCGGCCGGGGTGCTCCCGCCGATCGGGTTCGCCATCCAGTCGCGCGGCGACCTTCTCCTGGCTGATGCGCCCTGGACCGTGCTCGCGCTCTTCGTGCTCGCTCTGCCGGTGAGCATCGCGCTGGTGAGCTGGCTCGTGCCTCCCCGCAGACCCGAGCTGATCCGACGAACCTCGATCGCCTGACACGCTGTGAGCGAACCGGCGCGCTCTCAGGCGGATGCACAGCCTGCGCATTCGCACGGATTACTAGGATCGGATCATGGCTGGAATTTGGGGCAGACGCAAGCGCGAGCAGGAAGAGCTGGCGGCTCAGGACGCCGATCTCGCACGGCGGGCGGAACAGGCACTGGTCGCGACAGACGAGCGGATCCGTTCGACCTCCGATGAGCTGTCGTTCGCGGAGGCAGAGCTCGGCGAGTCGCTGACCGCCGACCTCAAGGCGGCGCTGACAGCCGTTCGCACCCACCTGCGCGAGGCGTTCCAGCTGCACCAGCTCAACCACGACGAGATCCCGGACACGCCAGAGGAGCTGCGCACACGCAACGCGCGCATCGCACAGCTGTGCGACTGGGCCCAGGATCTCCTCGACGAGAAGACCTCCGTGCTGGCGGAGTCGATCGCCAAGGTGCGGCGAGCTCCCGAGGTGATCGCGCAGGTGCGCGCGGATGCCGCCGCCCTCAGCGCCCGCATCCCGCAGACGAACGACACGGTCAACCGCCTGAACTCCCGGTACGCCGATTCGGCGATGAACCAGATCACCGCGAGCGCGGCCGAGGCGGAGCAGCTCATCGCGTTCGCCACTCACGGCGCCGATGTGTCGGAGCGACGCCGCGCGTCGAAGCAGAACGAAGAGGCCAACCTCGCGCTGGAGACGGCGACCGAGGCCACCCGGCGCGCGTCCGCACTGCTCGACGCGGTCGAGGACTTCGAGATCGAGGCCCTTCGCGCCGAGTCGACGCTGGCCGAGGTCGTCGCCGATTCCCGATCTGACCTCATCGCAGCGCGTACGGCCCCTCAGGTCCCCGCGGTGGCCTCCGCCGTCACCGCGCTTCAGAAGGCCCTGGACGCGCTCACCCCCGCCGGCACCCCCGGCGACCCGTTCGGCGAGCTCTCCCAGCTCCGCGCCGCCAACACGGCGCTCGACGAGGCCATCGCCAAGGCACGGTACCGCGCGGAGAACCCTCTCCCCAGCATCCAGCAGGTGCAGCACGCCATCGATGACGCCGATCGTCAGCTCGGCGTCGCCCGCGGTCTCATCTCCGGACACCGCGGCTGGATCGGCGCGGACGCACGCACACGGCTCGCCGAAGCCGAGCGTCTGCGCGTCGATCTCTCCGACCTGCTTCCCGCCGAAGAGACGCGCGAGGAGGCGCTCACCGGCGCTCGCCGCGTGGCTCACCTGGCGTCAGAGGCGCTGCAGCTCGCTCAGCGCGACATCGACTCCTCACGCCCGCAGGATCAGGGCTGGGGCGGCGGCGGATGGGGCGGTGGACCCCGCGGCGGCAGTCGGGGCGGCGGCGGCGACATCGCCTCCGGCATCCTCGGCGGACTCGTGATCGGCAGTATCCTCGACGGGATCTTCGACTGACACGGCGACGCGTCTTCTCACGCCGAAAGGCCCGGCCCCTGTGGAGGGACCGGGCCTTTCGCATTTCCTCTCAGGAGGCGAGTGCCTCGGACGGCGGCGCCTGGGTGCTCAGCGCGATGACGCCGTAGTCCCATCCCTTGCGGCGATACACGACGCTCGGGTGGTCGGTGCGCACATCGACGAACAGGAAGAAGTCGTGTCCGACCAGCTCCATGCGGTCGACCGCCTCCTCCACCGTCATCCATTCGGCGTCGAAGCTCTTGGTGCGGATGACGACGGGCGAGTAGACGTCTTCTTCCTCGCTCTGCACCGGGACGCTCCCGGTGGCGACGGCGTGCAGGACGTCGACGGATGCCGGCTGCACGTCGATTCCCTCCAGGGCTCCGCTGCCCTTCTCGAAGTGCGCGCCTCGTGGGTGCTGGCGCCCGTCGACCCTCTTCTCCTTCGCCCGACGCAGCTGCTCGGACATCTTGTCGACCGCGAGGTCGAGGGCGACGAACTTGTCGCCGTCCGTGGCCTCGGCACGGACCACGGGTCCCTTGCCGACCAGCGTCAGCTCGACGGTCTCGTCAGGTACGTGCCCGTTCCGATACACACGGTGGGTGACCTTCACGTCCAGCCGCTGCGCTCGGGACGCGAGCATCTGGATCCTGGCGATCTTCTCTTCGACAACGGTTCGGAAGCGATCGGTGATACCCACTCCGACGCCAACGATGCTTGTTTCCATTGCTGCCTCCTTGTCCCGGTCCACCCGGCCAAGGGCGGACCGTGGTCGCCTTGTTCTGCCCAACCGTAGTCCGCTCGTCGGCCGTTGTCACCACTCAATTGCTCCGTGTCGTCGGTGCGTCTCCTCTGAGCCCGCTGTGACGCGCCGTCGCCGCGAGCGCCACGGCCGCGACGACCTCGAATCCCGCCTGACCGAGCACTCTCGCGGCCTCGTCGAACGTCGCCCCCGTCGTGACGACGTCGTCGACCAGCACGACGCGTGCGCCCTCACCCCGCCGCCGAGCGCGCATGCTCCCCCGCACGTTCTGCGCGCGTTCCGCCCTCCCCAGCCCGCGCTGGTCGGCGCGTGCACCGGCGTGCCCCAGCAGGCGCCACGGAGCGACACCGGCACGCGCGAGGAGCATGTCGGGCACCCGGTACCCCCGACGGCGGAAGGCCGCGCGTGAGGTCGGGATCGGCGACGCACGGATGCCATCGTCGAGCTCATCGAGGAGAGCGCCCGACAGCGTGGTGCCGAGTGGGCGCGCGAGCACCGTTGCGCCCTCTCCCTTCAGGCTGCGAATGCAGCGCGCCGCCACCCCCTCGAACGGCAACGCCGCGCGTACTCGGAGCCCGGCCGGGGTCCGGAGTTCGCGCGGAGCGGGCGTCAGCGCGCCGCGGCAACCCTCGCAGAGGAAGACGCCCGGCAGATCGCAGCCGGCGCACGAGGCGGCGAGCAGGAACGCCCCGATCTCGGCGCCGATCGCGCGCCAGTGTGGAGGATGCATCCACCGATCATGCCGTCCTTCGGCACGGAGACGACGTGAGAGCGGTCGTGGTCACCGGGATCGGTGGAGACTCTCCCTCCGGCTTCACACTGGGGAGGAGAGGTCTCTCAGCGCCCTGCGCGCGTTGCGAGCAGCAGGATGCCCGTGGTCGACTCCCGCCAGGCGGACCCGCTGCGCGCGAAGAGCGAGCCGCTCGAGGCGAGCACCCGCATACCCGATGAACTCTTCGCGCCCGCGATCGACGCCGCCCCGGCCGGCGCGGTCTCCAAGGTCCCCGGGCCTCCGACGATCTGCGTCAGGATCTTGGGCCCATCCACTTCCGTCAGGATGCCGAGGCGATCGGAACCGAGCCACACCACGTCGTTCGCGGGTCCGTCGAGCCGAGCGACCTGCAGGGCGTCGCCGAGACTCGTCGGCATGCCGTTGCCGTCCCGCACCACCGCGGAGACGACGACCCACCGCTCCCCGCCGACCACCACGATCGCGGCCACGCGAGCTCCATCGGAGGAGACCCGGATCGCCGACACCTCGGACGCGCCCGGCCAGGCATCGGCGACATCATGACGCACGACATCGTCGCCCACCGCGAACAGCTGTCCCGGCGCGCTCGCCGGCACGGACCACGTGTAGCCATAGGGGTCGAGAGACGGCGCGATCAGCCCCGGCCTCGCGTCGAGCTCGTCGAGACTGCCACCTCCTGCGAGGAACACCTTTCCGTCCGTGAGCCGGATGGCCGCGTGGGACTCGTCCACCGACACATCGATCGCCGTCGCGGGCAGCGGGAGGCCGAGGACCGCCCCGCTGATCCCGGCGAGCGGGGTGATCTCCGTGCCCACGATGGTCCCGAACGCGCCGTCCTTCAGCACGATGCTCCCCACATCCGCAGGCTCTTCGACGACCTTCACCACTCCCGCGTTGAGGGCGCGTCCGTCGATGGTGAACCGCACCTGACTGACGTGGATGCCCGCCGCTTTGAGCGTCGCCTGGAGCTGCGTGCGCATGCGCGAGAGCGTCGTCGGGTCGAGGCCCTGCGCGGCCCGGTTCAATGCGACGTCCGCGACCAGTTCGGCATCGATGAACACGGCGTCGCGGGCGAGCTTGACATCGGACGGGAACGCGCTCTGGACCGCCGGCTCCAACCACGGGCTGGGTGCGCCCTCGATCAGGGTCTGCGTGACCGCCGTCGCGATGCTCTCGCGTCGAGGAAGCCAGCGGACGTCGGGGACCAGCCGCGACCAGCCCTCGTCGAAGTACTGCAGCGGATAGTCGCCGAACACCTGCGGGAAGCGCGACTGGTCGATGACGATGCCGTTCGGGGCCTTCGAGATGCGCCATTCGCCCTCGGTCTTGACGACGGAGAAGGTGAGGGAGGAGGTCCCCGTGGCCGCCGAGTACGCGCCCGTTCCGTCCACGCTCGCGACCATGTCGATCCCGACCTGGATCTCCACGGTGTCGCCGTTCTTCGCGTCGGAGACGTCCTCCGCATCGGAGACGAACGTCCGCGAGGACGAGCTCTCGTCGATGGAGACGCCCTCACTGGGGCGCCAGGTCGCCGCGAGTTCGGGCGTGAGGAACTTCCTCGCCACGGCCCAGACGTCGGTCGGCGTCACCGCAGCCTCGAGGAAGTCGTCGACGATCTTCCTCGGACTCGCCCCGGGAAGCGGATCCGACGCGAGCAGGAGGATCTCGGGGACCTCTGACGACTCCCCCAGCGCGAGTCCCTGCTTCGGGTCTCCGCTGGTCGGCAGGCCGGTGCACGACGAGAGCAGGAGGGCGGCCGCCGCCGCCGCGACGATCGTGCGCAGGATGCGTGAGGTGCGCCGCGCCATCAGAGGCTCCCCTCGTCGAACAGATGCGGGGGCAGGTCGGCGAGCTCGATCGGCTGGGTCGCATCGGTGAGCTCGGCCAGGGGCTCCTGCGGTTCCAGCGGCACCGGGGACGGCCCGTCGATCACTCCCTGATGACGGGGCAGCGTGAGGACGAAATTGGTGCCCACACCGATCTCCGACCACACCGCGAGGGTGCCGCCGTGCAGCATCGCGTCGCCCAGCGCGATCGACAGGCCGAGACCCGTCCCGCCGATCGTGCGCTGGCGCGAGGGGTCGGCCCGCCAGAACCGGTCGAACACGCGTTCTGCGTCGTCCGGTTCCATCCCGAGGCCGGAATCCCTGACCCCGACGGCGACGGCGTGCTGATTGCTGTCCACCGTGATGACCACGGGGCGTCCTTCGCCGTGCTCGATCGCGTTCCCGATGAGGTTGCGCAGCACGCGCCGCACCCTGCGCGGATCCATGTCCACGGGAGAGTATCCGCCGGGGGCGACGAGACGCAGTTCGGTGTCGTGCCCCTCGGCGAGCGGCCGCATCTGATCGATCATGTCCTCGGCGAGGTGCGCGAGGCTCGTCGCCTCGAGTTCCAGCTGCACGGAGCCCGCATCGTAGCGGCTGATCTCGAGCAGGTCGGAGAGCAGGGTCTCGAACCGCTGCACCTGGGTGTGCAGCAGCTCCGTCGTCCGCGACATCACGGGGTCGAACTCGTCGCGCTGGTCGTTGAGCATGTCTGCCGCGAGGCGGATCGTGGTCAACGGCGTCCTCAGCTCGTGCGACACGTCGGACACGAACCGCTGCTGCACGAGAGAGAGCTCGCCGAGCTCCTTGATCTGCGCCTCGATGCTGTCCGCCATGGCGTTGAACGAACGACCGAGCGTCGCCAGCTCGTCTTCGCCTCGCACTTCGAGGCGGACGCCGAGATCACCGGAGGCGAGCCGAGCACTCGTCTCCGCGGCCTCGACGATCGGCGTCGACACGGTCCTGAGCACGACGAAGGAGATCGCGGCGACGATCGCGACGAGGCCGATCCCGGCGATCCACAGCGTCCGCTGCACGAAGGACAGCGTCTGATCGGCGTCGGAGAGATCGTAGGAGAAGTACATCTGGAACGGACCGGCCTGAGGCACCTTGATCTGCTGGCCGACGATGATCCCCGGCACCTCCCTGCCCGACACCGTCAGCGCGACGGACTGCCATGTCTGCCTGTCGTCGAACTCGACGACGCGGAAGCGCAGCGCCTGCGTGATGAGGTTCTCGCTCAGTCCCGCCGTGAACCCGTTCAGGCGCACGGCGGCCGTATCCGTCCCGGCCTTCGCGTTGATCCGGATGCCCGCGATCCCCTCCGCGGTCGAGTTGCGCGCGAGGTCCCTCTGCACGCTGTCCCACAGCTCGGACAGCGCAGCGGGGTCGTCGCTGATCGCCGCGGAGTCGAGCACGGCCTGGGCCTGATCGACCGCCCTGCGCGCGTCCTCCAGCACTTCGTTCTTCCGCGAGTCGAAGAGATCCCCCTGGATGACGAGCGCCATCGTGACGCAGGTGACGAGGATCGCCAGCGACGTCAGCAGAAGAGTGACGGTCAAGGTCCGGAACCGCAGCGAGCGCCGCCAGAGCAGGCTCAGAGAGGACGGCCAGCCGCGCCAGTCGCGAAGGACAGCGACCGCCGTGGTGGTCGCTGTCGTCGCGGCCATGATGCGCCTAGCCGACGCTCCCGGCGCGGTAGCCGACGCCACGCACCGTCATGACGATCTTGGGGTTGTCCGGGTCGAGCTCGACCTTCGCGCGCAGTCGCTGCACGTGCACGTTCACCAGACGGGTGTCTGCCTTGTAGTGGTAGCCCCACACTTGCTCCAGGAGCATCTCGCGCGAGAAGACCTGCTGCGGCTTGGAGGCGAGAGCGACCAGGAGCTGGAACTCCAGCGGAGTGAGGGCGATCGGAGCCGTTCCTCTGCGCACCTCGTGCGCGTCGACGTCGACGGTGAGGTCGCCGACGCGCAGCTGCTCACTGGTCTGCTGCGGGGCCGGACGGAGCCTCGTGCGGATGCGCGCGACGAGCTCCTTCGGATTGAAGGGCTTGACGATGTAGTCGTCTGCGCCGACCTCCAGTCCGCGGACCACGTCGGCGGTGTCGCTGCGAGCCGTGAGCATGATCACCGGCACGCCGGATTCTGCACGGATACGGGTGCAGATCTCGATCCCGTCCATACCCGGGAGCATGAGGTCGAGCAGCACGAGATCGGGGCGCTGGGTGCGCCATTCCTCGACCGCCCGCGCACCGTCGGCGCAGAACACCGGCTCGAAGCCCTCGGTGCGCAGCACGATGCCGATCATCTCTGCGAGCGCGGTGTCGTCGTCGACCACAAGAATGCGTGAGGTCATAACAGTTACCTTATGGCACTGGGTACCACCGATCCGGTGTCTGCGCATCTTGGACGTGTTGTGACACGATGGGAGCGCACGACGGAGGGAGTGCTGTGAGTGGCCAGACCTGGACCCCTGCCCCGAAGAAGGGGCTCATCCCCCTGCATCCGCTGACGTTCGGGATGCTGCTGGGGCGATCGTTCTCGGCGCTGCGCCACAATCCGAAGGTGCTGTTCGGCTTCGGAGTCGTCGTGCAGCTGTTCGTCGTCGTGCTGAGCTCCGTCGTGATGGGCTACGTGTTCTTCACCACGTTCGCGCGCCTGCAGTCCGTGTCGATCTCGTCCCCCGACTTCGAGTCGATCTTCGCGGGGACCATCGCCATGAATCTCGTCGCCGGCATCGCGGTCGGACTGGCCTCGGTGGCCTTCACCGCGATGATGCAGGGCGTCGTCGCGGCCGAGGTCGGATACGGCGCGGTCGGCGTGAAGGCGTCGCTGGGCACGCTGTGGCGCAGGATGGCGCCGTCCTTCTGGCGTCTCGCCGGCTTCTCGATGCTGGCCGTGCTCGCCGTCTTCGGCGTCGTCGCCGTCGTGTTCGCCGTGATCGCCGGGATCATCGTCGCCGTGGGCGGCAACGGGACCGACCAGATCGGCATCATCGTGGCGGTCGTCATCATCCTGATCCTCGCGATGATCCCGCTCTCGGTCTGGCTGAGCACCAAGCTCCTGCTGGTGCCGTCCGTGCTCGTGCTCGAACGCGCGACCCTGCGCGGCGCCCTCGTGCGTTCCTGGCGACTCACGCGCGGGCGCTTCTGGGTCGCGTGGGGCGTGACGATCCTCATCGGCATCATCATGGGTGTGGCCACCCAGGTGGTGAGCATCCCCGTCTCCCTGTTCTCCGGCCTTCTGGGCGGAGTCATCATGCCCACGGGCAGCTCAGCCGACCCCGGCGCCGTGTTCGGCTTCGTGCTGGCTCTGCTGGTGCCGCAGATCCTCCTCCTGATCCTCCAGGCGATCACCCTGGTCGTGCAGAGCACGGCGGGCACGCTCGTCTACGTCGACAGTCGGATGCGCTACGAAGGCCTCGATCAGACACTGATCGCCCATGTCGAGAGGCGCGACCTCGGCTGGACAGAGGATCAGCTCGGCGATCCCTTCGTCGTCGACCCCGCGCGTGCCGTCACCGACGCTCCCCCGCCCGTGCAGCCGCCGGAGTGGGCGGTGGCGCAGGCCACCTATGCCGCGAGTCAGGGGTACCCCGCACAGGGGTATGCAGCGCAGTATCCGGTGCAGAGCAACCCCACCGCTCCGTACCCGGGTCAGGGATACCCGGTTCCGCAGCAGTACGCCCCGGCGCCGCCGTACCCGCAGACCGGCGCGGCGACCCCGCACCCGCCCGCATACGCACCGCAGCAGCCACCTGCCTACGCTCCGCAGCAACCGCATGCGCCGCAGCCGCCGGCACACGCACAGCAGCCACCTGCTCCGACGTCGCAGCCTCCTGCGTATCCGACGCCCGCGGCGCCGCAGCCGCCCGCCGCGCCCGCACAGGAAGCCGCTCCGTCCGACCGCGCCCCGGAGACCGGGTGGGCTGCTCCCGGTTCCGACGGGGCGGCATGATCCGTCCGTTCGACGACGTCGTCGTCCCCGATGGGGACGACGCGCGACAGTGGGCCGAGCAGGAGCTCTCGAACCCTCGCTACGCGGATGCGAAGCCGACGTGGTTCGATCTCATGGCACGCGACATCGGCCGCTTCCTCGCCGACCTGTTCTCCTCCGACAACTCGAACGCCGTCGGTCCGAGCGCCCTCATCGTCGTGAGCGTCGTGATCTTCGGCGCACTCGTCGCCGCGCTGATCATCTGGGGCCGTCCGCAGCGCCCCCGAGCGGTGCGGCGCGCCTTGGGCGGACTGCTCGGAGCGGACGACGACCGCACCGCGGCGCAGTTGCGGGCCGACGCCGAGCGCAGCGCACGCGCCGGCAAATGGGACGACGCCACGGTCCTCCGGTTCCGGGCGCTCGCCCGCGGCCTCCTTGAACGCGACCTGATCGACCCCGCCCCCGGGGCGACGGCCCAGTCGATCGCGCGCGAGGTCGGCACGGTGTTCGCGTCCGAATCCTCTGCCGTGCGGACAGCCGCCGGCTCCTTCGACGATGTCCGCTACCTGCGGCATCCGGCGACGGCAGACAGCTACGCCCAGCTCGCCGCTGTGGACGAACGGCTCTGCGCACTGCACCCCGAGGCGGTGACCGCATGAGCCTCGTCGCAGAGGACACCGCGACGGCGTCTGCGGCGTCCACCGCGGAACGCCCACCACGTCGGCGCCGTCTTGGCACGCTGGGCGGTTGGGCCATCGTCGCGATCCTCGTGATCCTCGGGGCGTTCGTCGCGATCCAGGTGGGCGTGTCCATGCCGTCGTCACGCGGATCCCTCGACCCGGAAGGAGTCGGCGACTCCGGAGCGATGGCGCTGGCTGAGCTCCTCCGCGACCAGGGGGTCGAGGTCACCGTCGCCCGCTCCCGCGACGACGCCCGCGCCGCACTCGACGAGAACACGACTCTCGTCATGTCCAACCCCTACACCCTCACCGACGAAGGGCTGGAGCGCTTGATCGAGCCGGCCGATCGGGTCGTCTTCCTCTCGACGAGCTCGCACCTGCTCAGCCTGCTGGGGATCGGCACGAGCGCGAACGGCCTCTCCACCCCGGTCTCCGCGGACTGCACCGTGCCCGAGTTCGCGAAGGTCGGCGACATCCGCCCCGACCGGATGTTCGCCCCCGCGGACGGCGTCAAGGGGTGCTTCGGCGACGCGGATGCCGCCGCCGTGCTGGTCGACGACAACGGCGGCGTCCGTCGGACCGTCGTCGAGGCCGGCCGCCTCTTCAGCAACGCGTACCTCGCCGAGGACGGCAACGCGGCGCTCGGGCTCGCCCTGCTCGGCCAGAGCGAGAAGGTCGTCTGGTACGTGCCCTCCTTCGAGGACTCCGACATCCAGGGCGAGTCGCCCGACACCCTCGGATCCCTGACCCCCGGCTGGGTGACACCGGCGATTCTGCTCCTCTTCCTCGCCGGCGCCGCCGCCGCCTGGTGGCGGGGCCAGCGCTTCGGCCCGCTGGTGGCGGAGACCCTTCCCGTGACGGTGCGGGCATCCGAGACCATGCAGGGCCGCGCGCGGCTGACCGCCAAGGCGGCCGATTCCGCACACGCCGCCGAGGCGCTGCGCGACGGAAGCCGACGTCGGCTCGCCAGACGGCTCGGCCTCGCCGTGACCGCGACCCCCGACGAGATCGCGGACGCCGCATCCGACCGGCTGCGCATCCCCCGCGGCACGCTGCAGACCCTGCTGGCGGGACCGCTGCCCGCAGACGACCCATCGCTGATCCTGTTCGCGCGTCAGCTCGACGAGTTGGAGACCTCGGTCGACGACTCGACCCGCAGCCCGCGCACGCCGGAATGACCCTCTCCACACCGACGGAAGCCGAGGACGACACGTGACCGCTGAGAACTTCAACGACGCCGAGCTGCGGCAGGCGATGCATCGCGTGCGCGCGGAAGTGGACAAGGCCGTCGTCGGCCAGGCCGGCACGGTCACGGGCCTGCTCGTCTCACTGCTGGCCCGCGGGCACGTGCTCCTGGAGGGCGTGCCCGGCGTGGCGAAGACCCTGGTCGTGCGATCGTTCGCACGGGCCCTCGGCCTGGACACGAAGCGCGTGCAGTTCACCCCCGACCTGATGCCCGGCGATGTCACCGGCTCCCTCGTCTACGACGCCCGCACCGGCGAATTCGACTTCCGCGCGGGCCCGGTGTTCACCAACATCCTCCTCGCGGACGAGATCAACCGCACTCCGCCCAAGACGCAGGCGGCGCTCCTGGAGGCCATGGAGGAGCGCCAGGTGTCCGCTGACGGCGTCAGCCGCGCCCTGCCCGACCCGTTCCTCGTCGCCGCGACGCAGAACCCGATCGAGCACGAGGGCACGTACTCGCTGCCCGAGGCGCAGCTCGACCGCTTCCTCATGAAGCTCGTGGTGGGCATGCCGGAGCGCGACGCGGAGGTCTCTGTGCTCCGCAGGCACGCCTCGGGCTTCTCGCCGCGTGAGCTCACCGGCGTCGAGTCCGTCGTGACGGCCGACGAGATCCGCGCCGCGCAGGCGGCGGCCGCCCTCGTCGAGGTCACGGACGACGTGCTCGGCTACGTGGTCGACCTCGCCAGGGCGACCAGGCAGTCCCCGTCGGTCGAGCTCGGAGCGAGCCCTCGTGCATCCACCGGCCTGCTCGCGGCGGCGAAGGCGTGGGCCTGGCTGAACTCCTCCACCGCGGTCACCCCGGACCACATCCAGACCATGCTGGTACCGGTCTGGCGGCACAGGCTCCAGCTGCGCCCGGACGCTCAGATGGAAGGCGTCTCGGCGGATGCCGTGCTCACCTCCGTCGTCCAGCAGACCAGGGTGCCGATCTAGGTGTTCGTCACCGGTCGCCTCGCCGTCGCTCTCGGCATCGGCATCATCCCGCTGGTCCTCGCCGGACTCGCGGGCTACTCGGGGTACGCCGCGCTGGGCATCTGGGCGGGACTGTGCGCGGTTCTCGTCGCGGTCGACGTGCTCACGGCGGCGAGCCCAGCGAGAGCCGTGGTGACGCGCCGGGTGCCCGCGCGAGCACGATTGGGCGAACAGGTCCCGGTGAGCGTCGCGGTGCACAATCTCGGCTCGCGCACGCTGCACGCCCTCATCCGCGACGCCTGGCAGCCGACCGCCGGCGCCGGGCCGGAGCGGCAGCGCCTGAGCATCCCTGCGGGCGAACGCCGCCGCGCGGACATCCCCCTGCTCCCCCGCCGGCGCGGCGAGCTCGTCAGCGAGTTCGTGGTGATCCGCTCGCGCGGCCCTCTCGGCCTCGCCGGCCGGCAGTCGAAGCACCGAGTTCGCGGTGCGATCCGCGTGCTGCCCGCGTTCTCCTCCCGCAAGCATCTGCCCTCGCGGCTCGCACGGCTGCGGGAGCTCGACGGCAACACGAGCATCCAGGTCCGAGGGCAGGGCACCGAGTTCGACTCGCTGCGCGAGTACGTCCGCGGCGACGACGTGCGCTCGATCGACTGGAGGGCGACCGCACGCGCGGGCACGACGATGCTGCGGACCTGGCGGCCCGAGCGCGATCGTCACGTCGTCATCATCATCGACACCGGCCGCACGGCCGCCGCACGCGTCGGCGACGGCACCAGGGTGGATGCGGCCCTCGAGGCCGCGCTTCTGCTCGCCGCCCTGGCGACGCGCGCCGGAGACCACGTGCACCTGCTCATGTACGACCGAGTCGTGCGCGCGAGGGTCACGGGCGTCGACGGCGCCGCGCTGCTCCCGGCGCTGACCGACGCGATGGCCCCCGTGCACGCGCGTCTCGTCGACACCGACTGGCCGAGCGCCTTCGCCGCCGTCCGCACGCTCACCACACGCCCCTCGCTGATCGTCGTGCTCACCGCACAGGATGCCGCGGAGTCTGCCCGAGGCTTCCTCGGCGCCTTCCCCGATGCGTCGCGGGCGACCTCGATCCTCGTCGGCTCGGTGACGGATGACGGCATCTCGGACCTCGCCAGGAGGCGCGACTCGCGCGAGGAGGTCTACCTCGCCGCAGCGGCCGAGCGCACCATGCGCGACGCCGAGAACGTGGCCGATGCGATCCGACGCGCCGGAGGCGAGGCGATCGCCTCCGATCCGGAGACGCTCCCCCCGCGCATCGCCGACCGCTACCTCGAGCTGAAGGCCGCCGGACGGCTCTGAGCCGCGCGGCCGCGCGTCGATCTCTCGCACGTCGGGGCCTTCGCCCGGCGCGCAGGAGTCGACTCAGCCGGCGACGAGCCGCGGAGTGCCGGCCTCGTACTCCACGAGGTCTCCGGTCTCGCCTCGACGGTACGCGCGACCTCCGATGACGAGCATGTAGATGAGGAACACGGCGAGCGCCGCGGCGCCGATGCCGATCTTGACCGGCCAGGGCAGCGACCATCCCGTGACGAAACCCTCGATCAGACCGGCGAGGAACAGCGCGAAGATCAGGCCGATCGCGACGGTCGCGAGAGAGCGTCCCTCGGCGGCGAGGGACTCCCCCCTGGTCCGATGGCCCGGCGCGACCCACGCCCAGAACAGGTGCAGCCCGCCCGCGCCGGCCACGAAGATGCTCGTCATCTCCAGCATCCCGTGCGGCAGGATGTAGAGGATCATGACGTCGACCTGGTCGTGCGCGGCCATGACCGCGCCGGAGACGCCGAGGCCCATCGCATTCTGGACCATCGCATAGACCGGCCAGATCCCCGTGATGCCGAACAGGACGCACTGCAGGGCGATCCAGAAGTTGTTCCACCACACCATGCCCATGAACACGGCAGCCGGGTTCTCGGTGTAGTACCCGGTGAAGCTCTCATCCGCGTACTGCTTCAGGTCGGCCGGAGTGCCGAGCGTCGCGATCAGGGCCGGGTCGCTGGAGATCCACACGGCGGTGCCGACGGCGATCGCGATGAACGACAGGGCGATCACGAGGGTCGTCCAGCGCAGCCGGTACAGCGCCGCGGGAAGCTGCCTGGCGAAGAAGCGGGCGGCGAGGGTCAGGACGTTGTCGGACGCGCCGGTCAGCCGCAGCCGCGCCCTGATCAGGATCGTCGACAGGTACGCGCCCTGCGGGGACTCTCCCACCGAGGTCTTGAGATCGGCGAGATCCGCGGATGCCGCGCGGTAGCGCACGATGAGCTCGTCGACCCCGGCGCCGTCCAGCCGCGCACGGCTCAGTTCGTCGAGTCGTTCCCACTCGGCGCGGCGTGCATCGGTCAGCGCATCGGCATCCACCTGATTTACTGTACTCATGTCCGTGCCGTTCGATACGTCAGACGAGATGCTCTCCGGCGAAGCCGTGGCGATCGACGTGCAGCCGATCGGCTTCGTGCTGCGGGCGGCCGGAGCGATCATCGACATCCTCGTCAGCGTCGCGGTGTTCGTGATGTGGATCTTCGTGCGTCTGTGGCTGCTCGGCATCGGCGTGCTCGACGAGGCGACCGACACGATCGCCTCGATCATGGCGATCATCGTCAGCTTCGTGGTGCTGCCGATCACGATGGAGGTCGTCCTGAAGGGACGCAGCCTCGGGAAGCTCGCCGTCGGAGGACGCATCGTGCGCCTCGACGGCGGAGCGACCGGTTTCCGCCACGCCTTCATCCGCGCGCTGCTCGGCGTGCTGGAGATCTACATGACCCTCGGCGGCGTCGCCGTCCTCGCCGGCGCGTTCAGCGCTCGGTCGCAGCGCCTGGGCGACATGGTGGCCGGCACGTACAGTCAGCGCGTGCGCACCCCGAAGCTCGTCCCCCTGGCGCCCGTCCTTCCGCCGATGCTCGCGGGCTGGGCGCAGATCGCCGACGTCGCGCGTCTCCCCGATCGGCTCGCCCGCCGCATCTCGCAGTTCCTGGTGAGCGCGCCGCGCCTCACGCCGTCCGCACGCGAGCGCGTGGCCAGGGAGCTGCTGGCCGAAGCCTCGCCGTTCGTCTCGCCGATCCCCGCCGCGCCGCCCGAGGTCGTCCTCGTCGGCGTCACCGTGCTGCGCCGCGAGCGCGAGCGCCGCGCGCTGGAGAACGCCGGCGCGCGCGCCGAGAAGCTGACCGGTCGTCGCGTCGGCGTCTGAGCATCCCGCTCAGTAGCGGTAGTGCTCCAGCTTGTACGGACCCCCGACGGGGACGCCGATGTAGGCGGCCTGCTCGTCGCTGAGTCGCGTGAGCTGCACGCCCAGAGCATCCAGGTGCAGACGGGCGACCTTCTCGTCGAGAGCCTTGGGCAGCGTGTAGACGCCGGTCGGATACGCCTCGATGTTCGTGAACAGCTCGAGCTGCGCCAGCACCTGGTTGGCGAAGGAGGCGCTCATGACGAAGGACGGGTGCCCCGTGGCGTTGCCCAGGTTCATCAGACGGCCCTCGCTGAGCACCAGCACGCTGCGTCCGTTCGGGAGGCGCCACTCGTGCACCTGCGGCTTGATCTCGACCTTCGAGACTCCGTCGAGCGCCTCGAGACCGGCCATGTCGATCTCGTTGTCGAAGTGACCGACGTTGGCCACGATCGCGAGGTGCTTGAGCGCCAGCAGATGCTCGGTCGTCACGACGTCGCGGTTGCCCGTGCCCGTCACGACGATGTCGACGGCGCCTGCGACGTCGATGAGACGCGCCACCTGGAAGCCGTCCATGGCGGCCTGCAGGGCGCAGATCGGGTCGACCTCGCTGACGATCACGCGGGCGCCCTGCCCGCGCAGGGCCTCCGCCGCACCCTTGCCGACGTCGCCGTAGCCGCAGACGAAAGCGACCTTGCCGCCCATCAGCACATCGGTCGCACGGTTCAGGCCGTCGGGCAGCGAGTGGCGGATGCCGTACTTGTTGTCGAACTTGCTCTTGGTCACCGAGTCGTTGACGTTGATCGCCGGGAACAGGAGATCGCCGGCGGCCGCGAGCTCGTACAGGCGGTGGACGCCGGTCGTCGTCTCCTCCGTCACGCCGATGAGTCCGGCGGCGATCTTCGTCCATCGGTCGGCTGACGCGGCGAGCGAGGCGCGGAGCAGGTCGAGGATGATCGTGTACTCGTGCGAGTCGGCATCCGTCGCAGCGGGCACGGCTCCGGCCTTCTCGAACTCGACGCCCTTGTGCACGAGCAGCGTCGCGTCTCCCCCGTCGTCGAGGATGAGGTTCGGTCCGTCGAATCCGGATGCCGACCAGTCGAAGATCCGCTCCGTGCAGGCCCAGTACTCGTCGAGCGTCTCGCCCTTCCACGCGAACACCGGCACACCGGCCGGGGCGTCGACGGTTCCGGTCGGGCCGACGACGACCGCAGCGGCGGCCTCGTCCTGCGTGGAGAAGATGTTGCAGCTCGCCCAGCGGACCTCGGCGCCGAGAGCGGTCAGGGTCTCGATCAGCACGGCGGTCTGCACGGTCATGTGCAGGGAACCCGCGATCCGGGCGCCCTTGAGCGGCTGCGCCGGGCCGAACTCGGCGCGCAGGGCCATAAGCCCCGGCATCTCGTTCTCTGCAAGCCGCAGCTGGTGGCGGCCGGCTTCGGCCAGGGACAGATCGGCGACGCGGTACTCGAGCTCGGGCATGCCCCTATTCTGTCATCCCGTCAGAACCGGATCGCGTCGATGACCTTCACCCGCAGCGCGACGATCGCCGGGATGAATCCGGCCACGGCGCCGACCGCGACCGAGGCGATCAGACCGATCATGGCCGCGCGCATCGGGAAGGGCGGGATGTCCTGGATCCCGTAGAACATCGAGGTGACCACCCAGTCCGATCGCAGGACGGCCACGACGATCGCGATCCCGATCACTCCGGCGACCGTCGTGGCGACCAGGCTCTCAAGCAGCACCGAGACGAACACCCGCCCCGAGGTCGCCCCGAACGCCCTGCGCACCCCGATCTCACGCACGCGCTGCCGCATGGCGACGAGCTGGATGTTGATCAGGCTCAGGGCGCCGAGCGCGAGGATGACCCCGGCGATGCCTCCGACGACCATCTCGAACGTCGCCATCGCGTTCACGTTCCCCGGCTGCGCGGCCCAGTCCGAACGGATCACCGTGATGGTCTGCCCCTCGGGGAGACCGGCCCGCAGATCCATCGCGAACACCGGCGCGATCTCGTCGACCCTGCTCTGCGAGACCCACACCTCGTACTGCACCTGGGCGCCTTCCGGGAGGGCGTCGACCCTCGCCCGGTAGGAGTCGAAGAGGAGGTCCACCCGCAGCGAGTCGTCCATGTATCCCTGACGCGGGACGACACCGACCACCTGGTAGGCGCCGCCGGCCGGACCCGCGAGCGACAGCGTCGGATGCTGTGCCAGGGGAACCCTGCCGATCCTCTCCCACAGGGCCTCCGTGATGATCACCGGCGGCGCGAGGGCCTCGACGTCCGCGTCGGCGAGCCAGCGCCCGTCGAGCAGCTCCTCTCGGTGGATCTGCGGGTACACGGGGTCGTACAGCCGTGCGTACACGTCGACGATGCCGTCGGGCAGCGCCACGGGCACGCTGAGCCCCTGCACGACCCTCGCCGCGTGACTGAAGTCGAACCGCGCGGCGGCGCCGGCGACGCGTGCGTCGAAGGCGTCCAGGTCGACGGGTGCGCCGTCCTCGCTCATCTGGCTGACGACCAGGGTCGCTGCGCGCCCACCGGATCTGTCCGACTGCTCCGTCTGATACTGGCGCTGATATTCCGAGAACGCGAAGACCGCGGTGAGCGCCGCGACCGAGACGGCGATGCCGATCAGGCTGAGCAGCACCCGCAGCTTGTGAACCCTGATCTCCGCCCAGGCGTCGGCCAGAGCACCGAGGATGCCGGTCACGATGCCTCCTCCGGTTCGGAGGCGGATGACGGCACGGACGCCGCGAGCGTCGACGCCTCGAAGGCGAGACTGAGGTCGGCCGTCTCCAGGCGTCCGGCATCGAGTCGATAGTGCCGCCGCGCGCGTGCGGCGACGTGGAGATCGTGCGTGATCGTCACGAGCGCGGCATCCGTCTCGGTGGCGACCTCGTCGAGAAGCGCCATGACGGACGCCCCGGTGTCGATGTCGAGCGCGCCGGTGGGCTCGTCCGCGAGGATCAGCACGGGCCGGCGCACCAGCGCCCTGGCGATCGCCACCCGCTGCTGCTCGCCGCCGGAGAGCCGGTCGGCGATCTGTCCGGTGCGATGCCCGAGTCCGACACGCTCGAGCATGTCGGCCGCGATCCGGCGGCGATTCCAGAACAGATGACCGCGTGCGTGCCCGAGCGGCATCATCACGTTGTCGAGCGCCGTCCGCCCCGGGAGCAGGTTGAACTGCTGGAACACGAAGCCGACGTTGTTCCCGCGCAGCCGGTCGAGCCTTCCCGCCCGCATGCGCCGGACCTCCGTGCCCTCGAAGGCGACCGTTCCCGTGGTCGGGGCGTCCAGCATCCCGAGGATGTTCAGGAGGGTCGACTTCCCCGAGCCGGAGCGCCCGACGATCGAGACGTGATCGCCCGCCCCGACCTTGAGGCTGATGCCGCGCAGGATCTCGAGCGTCGAGTCGTCGGCGAGCGTCACGCTCTTGGTGACGTCGTCGAGCCTGACGAGGGTCACCAGTTCGTCCCGCTGTCGCACTGCTCCACCCCTGGTGCGACCTCGTAGCAGTTCTCCTGCACGGGGGCGACGAAGCCGGGGACGAACTGCCTGATCGACTCCCCCTCATCGAGACCCGAGACCACCTCGACGATGGTGCCGTCGTTGACGCCGAGCGTGACGGCGCGCTCCTCGGGGTCGGCGCCGTCTCCGGCATCCACCCACACGTTGCCGCTGCCCGCTCCGCCCTGCACCGCCGTCACCGGGATCACGAGGGCGTCCTCGACCTTCCCGAGTGCGAGATCGAGCGTGGCCGGAAGCCCGGCGAACACGACCTGATCGGTTGGGATCGCGCATCGCACGCTCGCCGTGCCCTCTGGGCTCACTTCGACCCGCACTCCGGTGCAGGTGAAGGGCGCGGGTCCTCCGGTGATCGTGACGGATGCCTCGGTCGGCGCATTCACGAGCCGGTAGAGCTGCACGGGCTCGACGGTGGCGAGCAGGTGATACCGGGCCGGGGTCATCTTGTAGATCTCGGTCCCCACGCTGGTGGGCTGCCCCTTCACGAGCGCGATCTCGGAGATCTCGCCCGCCTCTGGCGCGAGGACGTCGATGTCCTTCTTCGGATCGTCCTGCTTGATCGTGAAGAGCTTCTGACCGGCGGTGACCGTCGCGCCCTCGCCGACGTGCACCGCGGTGACGGCCCCGGTGATCTCGCTGCGCACGGTGAACGCGTCGTCGCGCGCGACGTTGCCGCTGAGCGAGAGCTCGTTGACGACGGATCCCCGTTCGACCGCGATGACCGGATCGGTGATCGCCGCCTCGGGTACGACCGCCGCCACGGTCTGGTCAGGGAAGAACGCGATCTTCACGAGCGCCACAGCAGTCGCGCCGAGCACGATGACGAGAAGGAGAGGGAAGATCCAGCGACGCCAGACGATCACGGCTGCCTTTCCGGCCACGCCACCATGGCGCGCCCGGAGTCAGCATAACCAGAAAATAGTTTCCGGGTATAGAGAAATGTTCAGGCGCGAAGAGCCTCGTGCCTCACGACGAGCCAGCCTGCGGGGACCGACAGCCTGTCGGCGTGCGGCGCGCACAGGTCGTGGGCGTTGGCGTGGTGCGCGATGCCGAGCGGCCCCAGAGCCGCCATCTGATCGCCGTAGTCGTAGGTGAGCGTCGCCACGGCCTCGCGAGCGCAGCCGACCTTCGAGCAGAGTCTTCCGTCCATCACCGCCAGGCTACGTCCGGCGGACGCCGGTCGGGGGATGCCGCGCCGCATGCGGAGGCACACCGCCTAGACTTCTGAACATGCCCCGTCGTCGCGCCGATCGCGCCTCCGCCGCTCCGCGGAGGGGCGCCCGTCACGGCCGACACGGCCGCCTCGGCCGCAGTGAGGTGGTCCGACCTCCCCTCGCCCCGCTCGACGGGCGGATCGACCGGTTCGACCTCACCGTCGGCACGGCGGTGGAGTTCCTGCGCGGCACGTGGACCGAACTGCAGGACGTGCGCTTCGAGATCGGCGCCATGCCGCTGTACGAATCGGGAGACGAGGTGCCCCGCTGGTACCTCGACCGCGACAACCGGCGCATCGTTCTGTTCCGGCTGCCGATCGAGCGGCTGCTGCCGCCCGGTCACGACGACGCAGCCCATCGGCGCATGGCCATAGAGGGCGCCGTGTTCCGCGCAGCGGCGGAGTACGTCGGCCGCGAGCCCTGGGACCTCGGCCACGACCACTGAGCACGCGGCTCAGGGGTAGACGACGACGCTCTTCTCCGCCCCTGCAGGGGGCCACACGGGCCAGACCGCCAGCGCGCCGTCACCGGTCATGGAGACCGACGCGTGCACGGGCGCCGCGCTGCGAACCGAGTAGACGGTGCCGTCGGTCACGTCGACCGACGCCGAAGAGCCAGCGGGCACGGTCACCTGCTCCTCCCCTCCGCCTCCGCCCACCGGGCCGACGGTGACCTGCACGTCCTCGGCCTCGTCATTCGTGAGGACGAGGACGGCGGCAGGGCCCGACGGCACGGCGACGAGAGTCTCACCGGTGAACTCCGGTGCGGGCATCGCCCAGGCGAAGTCGCTGCCAGGACCTGCACCGTCCTGCACGCGCACGCCGGCCAGGACCGCGGACTCCGCGTCGACCTGCACGGTGTAGAGGCCCGGGTCGAGGTCGGGGAGCCCGACATCGGTCGCGACCCCTGCGGGGATGTCCATCTGGAACACCGCCGACGCCTCGACGTCGCCGACCGCACGGATCGTGACGGTGGCCTGGGTCTCGGTCTCCGGCGAGAAGAGCCGCAGCATGTTGGCGGAGCTGTCGTCGCCCTCGTTCTGGAAGATCTGCACCCCGGGGATCACCGGATGCTGCTGCGGGGCGGAGACGGCGTCCTGGAGATCCACGCCGACGGGGTCGAGGGTCTGCATGAGCGACGACTGCAGAACCGCACGGACCGGAGACCCGGTGGCCGTGACATTGACCACGGGAGCAGCGGTGCCGCCGGCGATCGCCGCGAGCGGAAGCGCGACCTGGGCGCCTGCGGGGACGATCGACGTCGTCGACGTGCGCGTGGTCCCGTACACGGTGAGGGTCACGGTGGAGGGCACCGCACCGGGGTTCGTCAGAACGACGAGATCCTCGGCGCCCGTCACGACGGCCCCGCCGATGAGCCAGGACTCCGTGCTCGCCTCGCGGCACGGCGCCGCCGCGAATCCGGAGAGGTCCTCCGCCTGGAGCGTCACCGACTCCGTCGCGCCGATGAGCGGCGCCTTCCGCCCTTCGACGGCCCCGGTCAGACGGCGCACCTCACCGGCGCCCGCGAGGTCTCCCGCGGTCAGCGAGCCGATCTCCGGTTCGCCCTCGGTGCCCTCCATGGTGAAGCGGGGGCTCGCCGCGGAGTCCATGCGGAGCGGATCGGATGTGTCACGCCCGAGCGCGCGGAAGTCGCCGTTGCAGACGAGCACGGTGTCGCCGGGCAGCGGCGTCACCTCCGCCTGCGCGGGTCGGGAGGACACCGACGGCCAAGGCGCGGTGATCGCCACGACCACCCCGGCCACGCAGGCCACGGCCACCGCGGCCCCTGTGAGGAGGCGGGCGCTCGTCGCCACCACGCGGATCGTCCGGTTGCCGCTCATCGTTCCTCCTCCGGCGTCTCGGTGCGATCCCGCACCATCGGCTCGTCCGGCTCCGGCTCCTCACCGGCATCGGTCGGCGCCGTCTCTGCGCCGGCATCCGTCGGCTGCGGGTCATCGACCGGCTCCGGATCCTGAGTCGCGCGATCATCGGGTGCGGGCTCGCCCGCGGGGTAGGCGTCTTCGAACTCCCTGTCCTCCGCGTGTCGCGGCAGAACCATCGGCTCGTCCGGCGTGCGTCCCGCGATGCGCGACTGCGCACGGGCCGCGCGGCGGGAGGAGCGCGTGGGGATGGAGAGCAGCAGCGCGGCGAAGACCAGCACCAGTTGCACCGTCGTGACGAGGCGCGCCGTCGCGTGCTCGCTCGCGGAGGGCTCGGCCCGATCGGCGGCATCCGCTTCGAGGTGCCAGAGCACGCCGCGCGCGGTGTTGCCGGCCTGCACGAAGCCCGCCCGCTGATCGAGGGCGGTGACCGCCGACGTGCGGAGCGTGAGCGCGCGATCCCCCTCCCCGTCTGCGACCTTCGCGAGGAGGACGTATCCGATCCCGAGTTCTCCGAGCTTCCCCGCGGCGTCGAAATCGCGCGCCGAGAGCAGATCGACGGAGAGCGTGGTGATGTCGGTTCCGCGGATGTCGGTCGCTGTCGTCAGCATCGTGCTCTGCGCTCCGAGCGTCTCGCTGACGCCCCAGGCGACCTCCGCCGCGAGACCTCCGTCGTTCTGCGGGGTGAGGACGAGCGTTCCGACCGGCTTCTCGCCCTCCGCCTGCGCCGCCACATATGCGGGGAGCGTCGAGGAGGGACCGTCGGTGAGCACCGGCTTTTCGCCGTGGAACGAGAGCAGCGACGGTACGGCGCAGACGAGGACGGCGAGGGCGGATACGACCGCGGCGACGACGCGCACGCGGGGCATCGTGAGCATGGTGTCGAGCGTGACGAGAGCGGCCCCGGTCAGGCCGATCCAGGCGAGGCTGAGTCCGGCCCCGGGCCAGATCGCGACGGGAGTCCCCTGGGCGAAGGAGACGGCGATGCCGACGGCCAGGAACGCGGTCGCGAGCCCCGCCAGCGAGACGACGAGCAGCGTGATCCCGGCCCGCCATCGCGGTGCCACGGCCGAGGCGAGCGCCAGGAGCGCGAGCGGGGCGAGCAGGACGCCCGCCCATGTGCCCAGCGGCGTTCCCACCACGGCGGTCCAGTCTCCGAACGATGCCGTGGGGAAGCCGGTGGCGAGGGCGAGGCGCCCTGCGGCGTCGGCGCCGGCCTGCGGACCCGCCCAGATCTGACCGGGATCGCCGAGGAGAGCGAGGATGCTGCCGTGCCGGAGCTGCCAGATGACGATCGGCGCGAACAGTGCGATCGCGGGCACCGGCAGCCAGAGCAGCCGCACCGCGCCCCGGATGCGTGCGCCGCCGAGGGTGATGCCGATCGCGACCACCCAGAGCAGGAGCAGGGCCGGGGCGAGAGAGGGCGAGCAGGCGGCGACCGCTGCGAAGAGGAGGGATGCCGCGCCTGCTGCTCCCCAGGAGCGGTGCGCGACGACGGCGGAGTGGAAGAGCCAGGGAAGCAGCAGGTGGACCAGGACGCCGGTGGGACGCCCGTCCATGAGCGCGGCGAGGAAGGTGGGCGCGAGCGCCCAGACGACGCCGGCGAAGATCCGCAGCCCGGAGCGATCCGTCACCCGGGTGGCCGCGAACCAGCCGCCGAGGACGGCGAGCGGCAGAGCGAGGATCCACAGCAGCACGAGCGAGAAGGACGGTCCGGCCGGCCACAGGGAGCCGAGGACGGCGACGACGGCCGCGAACGGATCCGCCGGTCCGATCAGGTCGACGCCGACGCCGCGCAGGCCCCACGCCGCATCCGCCCACAGCGCCGCGACCGTCGTGCGCAAGGGCAGCAGAGCGCCGCCGCCCAGCACGGGCCAGGCGAGGAGGGTCGTGAACGTCGCGATGCTCACCACGAGAGCTGCGAGCACGGCCCAGGCCCCACCACCCGAGAAGAAGCGGAGTTCGCTGACCGCGCCGCCCTCGCTTCCGTGGCCGTCGTCCAGCCTGCGCCGGAGGTCGCCACGGGTGACGCGGAGAGGGGCGACGCTCGCCCAGCTCGATGTGCGGAAGGAGCGGATGCCGCGCCGCGAGCGGCTGACGGCGCCGAAGCGGAACATCGCGGTCAGCGCTGCTCCCCATTCCGGAGCGACGGCCTCAGGGCGTTTTCCGATGAGATGGGTGATCGACCGCCAGAGAGCGAGAGGAAGCAGGGTCAGCCAGTGGAGCGGGAGCGCGATCGCCGGCGCGTAGGCGAGACGCCGATGCAGCTGGGCCGTCCTGGTCGCGTACGCACGACGGGCGCCCCCTGCAGGCAGCGCGGCAGGACCGTCGGGTGAGACGGCGATGCGCGCGGAGGGCGTGAGGACGACACGGCCCCCGCCGAGACGCGCGCGCACGCCGAGGTCGAGGCCTTCGTCCGCCCCCGCGAGCGCGCGATCCGGCCGGAGGGCGTCGCGCACCTCCCCGCGGATCAGGATGCCGCGGATGTCGGCCCCCAGCGCATCGTCCCTGCCGTCGTGCTGCCCCTGATCCAGCTCGCCCGCGGCGAGTTCCACGGAGCGCCCGAGGGCGGTCATGCCCACGCCGAGCGAGACGATCTCCCGATCGTCGTCGGTCTGCACCAGTTTCGGCGCGATGATCGCCGCCGACGGCGAGCGCTCGAGACTGCCGACGAGGCGTTCGAGCGCACGGGGGTGAGGCGCGGTGTCCTGAGCGAGCAGCCAGATCGCGCTGCCCTCCAGTACACGAGGACGTGCGAGCTCGACGGCGTCGGCGAACGACGTGCCGCTGCGGGCTGCGATGATCCCCTCGACCGTGGCCGCGACGACCTCGCTCTGGCGGATGGATCCGGCATCACCGCACACAACGAGCGTGATCGCCGCGGGCGGGGTCGACTGAGCGCGCAGTGCGTCCAGGGTGCGGAGCAGTTGGGCACGGGCCGATGATCCGGGGCGCGCGACGATGATGGCGTGTACTCGGGCTGGCATGACGTCGTCAGCCTAAGCGCGCACAAGGGGCGGCTGGAGCAGCGGGTGCGGCGCGCCCGCGAAGCGGTGATGCGCGATGCGGTGGATCAGCTGGCGCGGCGCTTGAGCTTCCGGCGCTCGCGCTCGGAGAGTCCGCCCCAGATGCCGAAGCGCTCATCGTTGTTGAGCGCGTACTCGAGGCACTCGCCGCGGACGTCGCAGGAGGTGCAGATCCTCTTCGCGTCACGCGTGGATCCGCCCTTCTCGGGGAAGAACGCCTCCGGGTCGGTCTGCGCGCACAGTGCGTCGCTCTGCCAGGCGAGGGCGTTGTCGTCGTCAGCCTGGACACTGCGAACCCCTGGAACTCCGAGGTTGACCGGGTCGACGAACCAGTTCTCCGGTACCTCGGAACGGTATCCCGTCATGTCGATCCCTCCAACCCTTGTCTCCGCCCCCCGGCGGGCCGTGCTCAACTAATTACACCCGTGTCATTCGCTGCGGTCAAGTCGCGGATGGTAAACCCTCAATCAGATCTTGAAGGTTCTTGACGGCGCATCGGCGTGTCGCGATCAGCGCCCGGGGGTCGCGATGAAGGCCTCACCATCGCCCGAGATCGTCAGGGCGGTCTCCTCGACGCCTGCGAATGCCACGGCGCCGACGGCGACGTCGACGCTCTCCCCATCCGCCGTGCTCGCCGACACCCGACCGCCGGTCGCGAGCACCATCGTCGGACCCGACACCTCGACGCGCACCGGGGTTCCGCTCAGCACGACACGACGCAGGGCGAAGTCCGGCACGTCGACCGGGTAGTCGGTGATCGTTCCGTCGGATGCGGGACGAAGAACCGGCACCTCCCCCGGCGTCGTGTCGAGGATGGACAGCAGCTCGGCGACGTCGATGTGCTTGGGCGTGAGGCCGCCGCGCAGGACGTTGTCGCTCGCGGCCATGATCTCGACGCCGAGGCCCGAGACGTACGCGTGCAGGAGCCCCGCTCTCAGGAAGAGACCCTCGCCCCTGGACAGCACGACGTGATTCATCAGCAGTGCGACGACCACACCGGGGTCACCGGGGTAGCTGTCGGCGATACCGGCGATCGCACGCAGTCCCTCGGCCCACTCCCCCGTGCTCGTCGCGGCGGCGTGGCGCACCGCAGCGATGATCTCGTCCACTTCGGTGCGCGCGTCACCCGACAGCAGCCATCCGATCGCGTCGCGCAGCACGTCCCCCTCGGCGAGGAGCCGATCCCGAAGCGCGGCGACGCCGGGGCCGTCGCCGAGCAGCGCGAGCAGCCGCAGCGTGTCGCCCACGGGACGCAGCCCGCTCAGCGACTCGAAACGCTCGCTCAGCGCGACGATCAGCTCCGGCTTGTGGTTGTCGTCGCGGTAGTTGCGTCGCGGGTCGGCGGCATCCATCCCGGCTTCCCTCGCCCACCCCGCCTGCGCCTGCGCGATCGTGGGGTGCACCTGGATCGACAGCGGCGAAGCCGCGGCCAACAGTTTCAGCAGATAGGGCAGCGAGCCGCCGGTCACGGCGTCGAGCGTCCCTCCGCCTGCCACGTCAGCTGGGTCGCCGGGGTGGTCGCCGAACCACACCTCGGCCTCGGGACCCGCTGCGGGATCACGGCCTTCGAGAGCGGCGAGGAGAGTACGGGATCCCCAGGCGTAGTCGCGGGGCGTGTTCGACAGGCTCAGCAGCATGCCCCCAGCGTAGAGCCACGGAAGCCGCTCGCGAGAAAGGACGCCGCGCTCAGGTGAGAGTCCAGCCCGGCGCGGTAGCCTGAACGCGATGGCGCAGTACACGAAGCACCCGATCTCCGCCCCGCCCACCGCGCCAGAGCGCGAGTCGACGGGGCATCTCCTGCTGCGCGGCTACATCATCCTCGTGATGTTCGCGACCTTCGCGCACTCCGCGGTGTACAACCTCCTCGGCATGGAGGGAGCGGGCATCACGCTGGGCGTGTTCCTCGTCGCGACGCTCGCGATCGGCATCCCGATGCTCGCGAGGAATCGCCCGCAGACGTTCGCCTGGCGACGGCTCCCGTGGTCCGCGATCGGCTACACCGTGCTCGCACTGGCCTCGCTCGCGTGGTCGCGCTGGCCCTTCGCGACGGCGATCACCTGGGTCCTGCTCGCCACGGTGACGGTGAACGCCCTCTTCATCGCCCATGTCCTGACCTGGCGCGAGATCATCCGCGCGATGGCGTCCGCCTTCAAGTGGATCCTCGGGCTTTCGCTCCTCCTGGAGCTCTGGGTGTCGCTGGTCGTCAAGGCTCCGCTTCTCCCCAACTTCGCCGACCTGCCGGAGGGCAAGCTCGACCCGCAGTGGTACTGGGTGCGCGGCAACCTCTTCGACGGCGGGCGCCTCCAGGGCATCGTCGGCAACGCGAACCTGCTGGGAATCATCAGCCTGTTCGCCCTGCTCACCTTCGGCGTCCTGTTCGCCGCCCGGGCCCGCTGGCGCACCACGCTCGCGCTGTGGATGCTGCTGGCCGCGTTCTTCCTGCTCCGCGCCTCGTCGGCGACGGCGTTCGCCTGCGCCGCTGCCGCAGCCGTCGTCCTCGTCGTCGCGCTTCTGATGCGTCGCGCGAAGTCCCCCGGCGCCCGCACCCGGCTCTACGTGGTCTTCCTCGGCGGCGGGGCCATCGCGGCGGCCGCGGTCTGGTTCCTCCAGAAGCCCCTGCTCGCCCTCCTCGGCCGCGACTCCGACCTCACCGGACGCTCGAACAAGATCTGGACCGCCGTCATCGAGCGCGCGTCCGAGCATCCGGTCTTCGGCAACGGTTTCTCGAGCCCCTGGCTCCCCACCGATCCCGCATTCGCGGGGTGGATCGAAGACCACGACATCACCGTGTTCCACGCCCACAACATGTGGCTCGACGTGTTCATGCAGCTCGGCGTCGTCGGTCTCGTCCTCGTGGCGATCGCGTTCCTCAGCCTGCTCTGGCGCTCCTGGTTCTTCGCGATCGACCGCCCGCGGTGGGATCTCGCGTCCGACCGCGAGTACTCTCCGCTGACGCTGCTGCCGAGCCTGCTCACCGTCGCGCTGCTCGTGCAGGGCCTCACCGAGTCGACCCCGATCATGCTCTGGGGGTGGATGCTGCTCATCCTGCTGTCGTTCAAGATCAAGACCACGCCGCTCGTCGGCATCGGCGAGCGGGAGCACGTGATCGAGCGGGGCGAGCGGCGCCGGCGGGTGCCGTGACGCCGGGTCAGCGCATGAGGCGGCTGCTCACCTCCGCCGAGATGGCCAGGGCCTTCACGATCGCGGTGCTCGCCGCCGTGTTCTCGGCGTTCACGATCGAGCGGATGTCGTCGCCGGTGACCCAGGCGACGATCCTCGCCGTGCTGTGCGCGATCGGCGCGGCCATCCTCTGGGTGCGGAGAGAGGAGCTGTCGCTGCTGCGACTCGCCCCCACCTCCCTTCTCGTCTTCCTCGCTTGGGCGCTCGTCAGCGTCCTCTGGACCACCGACCGGTCCGACACGCTGTTCGGCTGGATGGCGCTGTTCGGATACGGCTTCCTCGCCATCACGGTCGGGCACATCCGGGACACCCTGCAGACCGTGCGGGCACTCGGCGACACGCTGCGCGTGCTGCTGCTCATCTCGCTCGGGCTGGAGATCCTGTCGGGGGTCCTCCTCGACATCCCGTTCACGTTCCTCGGCATCCAGGGCGACCTCGCCAGCGGCGGTCCGGTGCAGGGCATCTTCGGCAGCCGCAACATGCTGGGCTTCGTCACGGTCATCGCTCTGATCACTTTCGTGATCGAATGGCGCTCCCAATCCCTCACCTCCCGCATCGCGATCCCCTCCATCGCCCTCGCCGCCATGCTGGCCATCCTCTCGGCCTCCCCCACCGTGCTGGTCCTCGCCCTCGCCGTCGGCGTCGTCACCGTCGCGCTTACGATCGTGCGGCACGCCCCCGCAGAGCGACGCAACATCGTGCAGTGGGTGCTCGGCGTCCTCGTCGCGCTGGCGCTCGCCGCCGCGTTCGCGCTGCGGCATCCGATCATCGCGCTGATGGACGCCGGCTCCGACTTCTCCATCCGGGCGACGCTGTGGAACACGATCCTCGACTTCAGCGCGGTGAAGCCGATCCAGGGCTGGGGCTGGTTCGGCTCCTGGGCACGCGGCGAGTACCCCTTCACCTACATCAACTTCCAGCTCGACGACCACCACCAGAGCGCCCTCAACTCCTACTTCGATGTGCTGCTGCAGCTCGGCGCCGCAGGTCTGGTGCTGTTCCTGCTGCTCGGCGGAGTCGCCCTGGTGCGCTCCTGGCTCGTGGCCAGCGTGCGTCGTTCGGTCGTGTACGCCTGGACGCCCCTCATGCTCGTGACTCTGGCGGTCGAGTCCATGTTCGAGAGCTTCACGATCGTCGGGGCCGGCTGGTTCATGCTCGTCCTGTGCGCGCTGCGCGCCGGGCAGTCGCGCTCCTGGCGAGAGAACATCGACGCCGCCCAGACCGGCGTGATCCCCACCCTGCGCGCCGAGGGCTGAGTGCCCCGCCGCGCCCTCGGGGGATTCTGAACTGCGCCGGGTAGGCTTGAGATCGCTCGCGGCGTCCTGCGGGCCGAAAGCTTTCGGAGATCCCACTCGTGACCAACGTCCCCTTCGACCCGGCATCCGCGACGATCGTCATCGTCACGTTCAACCGCTCGCACCTCCTCACCGGCCTGCTCGAGAGCATCATCACGATGGATCCGAAGCCCGGCCACGTCGTGATCATCGACAACGCCTCATCCGATGACACCACCGAGGTCGTCGACTCCTTCCGTCCGCGGCTGGGCACCGAACTGGTCTATCGCCGCCTCGACACCAACACCGGCGGATCCGGCGGATTCAGCGAGGGCATGCGCACCGCGTACGAACTCGGGTCCGAATGGATCTGGATGATGGATGACGACGTCGAGGTCCTGCCGGACGGCCTGGCGAAGATGGGCAAGTGGGCACCTCGGTTCAAGAGCATCCAGGGACGCCGCTACGACTACGACGGCAGCGAGTTCTACTGGCAGTACCGCATCGCCGAACGGATGGGCATCCCTATCCCGTTCGCACCCTCCGGATTCGACGGCTCCGGCTTCAAGGAGATGAACAGCGGCTGCTTCGAGGGCATGTTCATCCACCGTTCGATCGTGACGCAGATCGGACTCCCCGACCCCCGGTTCTTCATCTACTGGGATGACCAGATGTACGGCTGGCTCGCTTCCCGCAAGACCACTGCCGTCATCGTCGACGAGTTCGTCCTGCGCCGCACCCGCGAGATCAAGCAGTGGGACATGGGCATCCGCCACATGAACGCCTCGAGCAACGCGTACCGCTTCTACATCATGCGCAACCGCGCGTACATCAAGAAGTACTACCGCGTGCACGGCAACTACAACCCGGTACTCTTCGGTCTCGGCACGTCGATGACGTTCGCGAAGGAGCTCATCCGGCTCTTCTTCGTCGAGCGCACGGTGCGCGGAACCAGCAACCTCTTCCGCGGGCTGAAGGAGGGCGGCCGGCTCAGCCGCGATCGCTCCTGGCAGCCCATGGCGCCACTGGAGGCATGACGATGAGCGAAGAACCGCAGCCCGAGCTCCGCTGGGCGCCGATCCCGCCCAAGCCGTCCCGCAAGGGACGCGTGTGGCTCGTGATCGGCCTCGTGGTCGCCGCTCTGCTGATCGTCGGCGTTCTGCTGTTCTTCCTCCTCCCCCGCGGCGAGACCCCTTCGCCTGGTGCGAGTGCGACCTCCTCTCCCACTCCGTCGTCTGCCGAGACTCCGATTCCTTCGTCCTCGCCGACGTCTTCTCCCTCGATCCCTCCCGTGAGCACGCCTCCCACGGCGGATCCGACCGTCGACGCGTTCCGGCAGCAAGTCGGCGGCTGGCTCGGAGATGCAGGGCGCGGTCTCGATATCATCGCCCAAGCAGGCGGACAGGATGCCCTGTCCGTGATCGACACTCTCCAGGAGGACGGGCAGCGACTGTCGGATGCGCAAGCACCTTCATCCATCGAGCAGTCATGGCGCGACGGCGTCGACGCCTATGTGCAGAAGCTCGCCGCTCTCCGCACCGCGGTCGTCTCGGGCGGCGCTACGTCCGGAGCGGTCGATGATGCACGCAGCGCGGCAAACTCTCTCGTTGCGCTCGTCGGCCTCTGAGCCGCACACAGACCACACGACGCGGTGAGGCCGCTCACCGCGTCTCTGGCCCTCGCATGGACTCGCGCATGACCTCTTCGCCTCGGGTTGAGGCGCGTCGCACGCTCGCCCTGTGGGTCTCTCCGCCTCGCCTCTGACGACGATTCCGAACCGACGAAGCGTCCCGCGAGGTGGCGAAGCGCAGAAACGGTACTACCCGCGCTGATAGATCGTTGTTCCCGAGGCGCCGACCGGCTCTACGACAGGCCGCCACCCCAGATCCTCGAGGTCACCAGGTACCTCTTCGGGCACGCTCGCGGAAATGGAGATGAAGTCTGACCCGTACTTGTCTGCGGCAGCGACGAGCTCTTCCGCAGACATCGCGTCATACAGGAGTGGACCAACGCACTGCTGCCAGCCCCCGAGATCGTCCAAACGATCGTTCCACTGCGTCCACGCCTCGCCGCCGTAGGGCACATCCTTGCAATCCACGACAACCGCGCGCTGCGTGACGAGCTTCACCCATTCCGTCCGCGGGGACGCGATGATGATCTCCCCTGTCGGCACGGCGTCTCGAACGTTCTCGCCCCACGTGCGGAGGTTGGGATCCGAGATGAACGCGAACTGAGGGGTGCGGACGGTCATGCCGCCGTTGAGGGCATTTGCGAGGACGAGGAGGACGCCGAAAGACAGTGCAGACAACGAGACGATGTTCGAATGCGAGTGACGGCCACTTCGCCGCTGAATCATGGCCCATGCCACGACACCGAGCGCGACCAGCCCGAACAGGACGAGGCGGACCTTCAGGTTGCCTGGCCACCCGATCCCGAGAATCAGAGCCCCGAAGCCGAAGAGCCAGACGAACAGGATGGGCAATGATGTACGTCGTGACATCCGTCCGATAAAGGGCACGAAGGCCCCCCAGAGTGCGAACGGGAGCAGGACCGCACCAAGACGATAGACGTTGACCCCCTGCGCGAGTTCCCCGAAGAAGGGGATGCGGAGAGCGTCGGCGATGAACCCCAGCGTGTAGCCGAGTGCTGCCAACCCCACCGTGGCGAGCCAGAGCGGAACCTGCTTGGGGGGCATCAGCGTGACGGTGAGCACGCACAGAACCACGAGACCCAGCGCAGAGAGCTGATCCTGCCACCCCCACAGATGAGCCGAGCAGTGGTAGGGGATGATCTGGTCGCAGATCTTGACGAAGTCCTTGAGGTTCGAAGCGACCGGCCGAATGATCAGCCCGAAAGCCACGGCGGCTCCGGTCAGGCCGAGAGCTCCCGCCAATCTCCAGTCGATGCGGCGCTCGGTGATGAAGTATGCGACGAGCGCTCCGACCAACAGCACTGCAGCGATCGATCCCTGCTGCACATGTACGACGGCGATGAGCGGAGCGATCACCATCGCGAGAACGCGGCGCTGCGTGAGGAAGCAGGCGATGAGCAGATAGATCAGGTTGCCGGACAGCACAGCGGGGAGCGCGACCGCGATAACGGGCGACCCGGTACCACCGACCATCCACGAGGACATGCCTGCGAAGAGGGTCACGCCGATACCGACGCTCCATGGTGCGGACGGTGCGAATCTGAAGGCAAGCATCGTCGTGGCCGTCGCGAACGCGAGGAGCCCGCACGCCCAGTACAGCGCGTAGACGGCAGAGAGCACGCCGAGGGACTCACCGGCGAACGTGATGAAATCGAAGAACCAGTGCGGTTGGGGCGCCGCCTCCATGAACCAGTCATTCGCGAACGCACCAGGGTGCGCCCAGCTGATTCCCTCCGGTGACAGGACGAAATGATCGCCCCACCCGGCTGTGTAGCCGTTCCCGATGTTGCTCCAGATCTCCAGCGTCCCCAGGATCACAGTGAGAAGCCCGATTAGACCGTACCTCCGGAGGAAGTATGCCCTCCGAGAGACTTGTCCGTGCGTCTCGGCCGTCTCAACGTTCTCGTTCTGCATCGCCGTGGTTCTTCCAAACTTGCTCATGTGTGTTCGACGACGTCGGACTCACGCGCCGTGAAGAGCCTACCCAATCCTCGCGCGTAGCTACTGTGAGGAACGATTGGCGCTGTCCGAGTTGTATCGCCCGAGGACCTCGGAGATCGGCCCATCGAGGACGAGCGCTCCCTTGTCCAGGTAGAGCCCTCGAGTGCAGAACCGGCGCAGATCACGTTCGTTGTGGCTGACGAAGAACAGCGTGCGCCCGTCTGCGAGAAGCTCGTCGATGCGCCGATAGCACTTGTCGCGGAAGGACTTGTCGCCGACGGCGAGGACTTCGTCCACGAGCAGGATTGGCTCATCAAGCTGCGAGACCACCGAGAACGCCAGGCGCACCTTCATCCCGTTCGAAAGGTGCTTGTAGGGAGTCTCCTCGAAGCCCGCGAGCTCCGCGAATCCGATGATCTCGTCGTAACGCCGAGAGACCTCCTCCCGCGACATGCCGTGAAGCCCCGCGGTGAGCCGCACGTTCTCGCGCACCGTGAGGTCTCCGACGAAGCCCCCGGTGATCTCGATGAGGGGCGCGACCCCGCCATTGACGCGGACAGTCCCTTCATCGGGGAGGAGAACACCTGCAACGAGGCGCAGAAGCGTCGATTTGCCTTGGCCGTTGCGACCGACGACGCCGATCGACTCTCCCTTCGCCACCGTGAAGGACACTCTCCTCAGCGCCCAGAACTCGCCCGGAAGAGAACGCCTCGACGCCCCGGCGAACATGTCTTTGAAGCTGCGCCTCCCCCGCCTGTTCCGACGAAAGCGCACGCCCAGACCCTCGACTTCAATGGCAGTCGACATCACAGCTCCTTCAGGACCGGACGCTCGAGCGCGCGGAACACCCACGCGCCGAGGCCCAGGATCGCCACGCTCATGACCACGCTCACACTCAACGCGAACGGGTTCCACTGCTCGGGGAAGAACGGCATCCGGTACAACATCAAGATGCCGGCAAGGGGGTTGAAGGCGCCCAGAGTCTGCGCGACGCCCGGAAGGTCGGTGACGTTGTAGATGATCGGCGTCGCATAGAACATCGCGCGAAGCACCAGCGCGGTCGTGCGTTCGAGGTCCACGTAGAGCACGCACAGCGGCGCGACGAGGAGTCCGAGTCCTACGAGGAGGATCGTCTGCAGAATCATTGCCACGGGCATCCACAGAATCCCCCATCCGATCTGCACGACCTGCGCCGGCTCCTTCTCGAAGATCAGGTTCGCGACGATGAAGACGACGAGGACCGGAAGGGAGAACAGGTATTCCATACCCTTGCTGAGCACGATGCGATTGACCCAGATCGACCTGGGTATCGCGGTCGATCTGACGAGTCGCGCATCTTTCTTGAACGCACGCGTGAAGTCGGAGACGGAAGCGTTGAACCACACCCATGGCAGCAACGCGCTGATGAGGAAGACGATGTACGGCTCCTCGCCAACATCTCGATGGAAGACCTGCGTGAACACGAACCAGTAGATCGCGCTCATCACCAGCGGATCCAGCACCGACCATAGGTAGCCCAGAAGACTGGTCGAGTAGCGGACTTTGAGATCTCGAGCGGACAGAAGCCACAACGAGTGCATGTATCGCCGAGGAGTCCCCGGCGCCCCGGTCATGGCCCTGCTCATGCTGCCTCAGTCCCTCGCTTGGGTGAGCATCCCTCGATACCCGCGAACACCTCAGATGGCCGCCGAACGCGAACGGGTCGCGGCAATCTCGAAGCCAGGCTACCGGTCATCGCTCGGAACAGCTTGCACGGCTCACCTCACCGGGGTCGGCGGGGATGCCCGTGGTGCCAACGGCTCACGAGCGACCTCCCGTAAGCTGAGACAAAACGCACATCGGATGGACTCAATGACTCGCAGCACCCCGGTCGCTCACAGCGCCGCGCCTCAGGCCGACACGATGTGGCCGAGGTCGACGACCCTGTTCCTCCTTCTCGTCGGCATCGTTCTGGCCGTGTTCTCCTTTCTCGTGGTGGTGAACATGCCGCCACTGCCGTGGGCGCCGGCCGCTGACGCGCAGCTGCGTGATGCACTCGCAGCGTTCAGTGAGACCGGCGCGCTTCCCGTGTGGACGACGACGTCTCACGCCACCGGCGTCGGCAGCGTGCTCGTGGCCGTCTTCTTCGGAGCATCCGCTTCCTCGCCGTACGCGGCACTCGGAGTCGCGCAAGCCGCCGCAGTCGCGATCCCGATGCTGTGGCTTCCGCTCTGTGTCGCCCGCATCTTCCGGCGTGCGCGCGCCGGGTACGCCTTGATCATGCTTCCGCCGCTGGTCTGGTTGCTCAATTCCGGCACGATCCTCGTGGGAACGCAGTACGGGCTCGCAGACGAGAGCTCCGCCCTGCGCGTCCCCGCTCTGTTCGGCCTGCCCGCCTCGCTCACGTTCCTCGCCCTGTCCATGCTCGTGCTGCTCAGCACTGTCCCTCTCCGCACCCC
This sequence comes from Microbacterium sp. MYb72, assembly GCF_002979415.1. Lineage (GTDB taxonomy): Bacteria > Actinomycetota > Actinomycetes > Actinomycetales > Microbacteriaceae > Microbacterium > Microbacterium natoriense. Next base: position 60,187 of record NZ_PCOT01000002.1, read on the forward strand.
GCATCAGCTCATCGCCACAGTCGCAATCGGCGCCTTCGCAGGCTTCCTCGCGCTCTTCGACTGGTACGCCGGGCTCGCGGTCGCCGTTGCGGTGTCGGCACTGTGGTGGCGGCGCGCGCCCCGTCGGACACGAGCCTGGCGATCGATCGGAGGTGCACTCGCCTCCCTCCTCATAGGTGTCGCCGTGTACCTCATGTTGTGGGCGCTCCTCGGAGGCTTCACGCAGCCGAGCGGCGTCGCCGCCGCATTCCCCGTGGGCGACGGCAGCCCGGCGGATTCCTTTGACGAGTACTTCAGGCGTGCGCTCTTCGTGATCAAGCACTTCGGCGCGATGATCAGCTTCATCCTCATCGGCCTCGTGCTCGCCCTCACGCGGCGCGCACCTCAGCGGCGAGCACTCGCCGCAGCATCCTGGATCCTGTTGCCGTCGCTCCTGCTCGGCTTCGTCGCCTCGATCGAGAGCCCTCCCACCCTGTACGGGTTCTCACAGCTCTCGGCAACGCTGGGAATGCTCGCCTCGGTCGCTCTGGGCGCGATCGTCTGGTCGATCACGTCCATGCCCTCGCACGTCCGCTCGCTTGAGCGGACGCGCCTCAGCGGACGCCGTCGCAACGAGGGTGCTTCGCCCTCGCCGTTGATGCCGCCCTCCGGTCTCAGCGTCGTCGTACCGACCCGGAACGGCGTGGACGTCCTGGAAGAGACGATGAACGCCCTCGGGGGAAGACTCACCGCGGAAGATGAGATCATCGTCGTCGAGAACGGCTCGACAGACGGAACCACCGAGCTCCTGACCCGCATTGAGAGCGAGTGGCGATACCCCTCGAGCGTCATCATCACCCACTCGGAACCCGGTCTCGGAGAGGCCCTGCGAAAAGGCGCGGAGACGAGCATCGGCTCGCGGCTCCTTCTCACGGCTGACGATCTTCCGTTCGGGTTCACCGACCTCGACGAGTTCACCAGGCTGCCAGCAGAAGCGGCGGTGGCGATCGGGTCGAAAGCCCACCCCGAATCACGCGTCGCCCGGAGCCGCCTACGGACGATCCAATCGCGCATCTTCCGATTCCTTCGCGCTGCGCTCCTCCAGTCGCGCGTTGGCGACAGTCAGGGGACGCTCTGGGTCGACGGCGTGTGGGGTCGTGAATTCGCTCATCTCTCCCGCGAAAGCGGTCTCATGTGGACCACGGAGCTCGTACTCGCAGCCGAGCAGCAGGGCATCGTCGTCCACGAAGTCCCCGTCGAGCTCAGCAACAGGCATGAGACGGGAACGAGTCGTTTCCGTCTCTCGGACGCGTGGCAGTCGTTCATCGGCTTCACCCGACTGGCGGTCTACAAGGACGACTACTGCAACGAAGACTGGGTCCCGTCGACGCGGCCTGAGCACGACGACGAGGAGATCGAGGTCCCGTGACGCACGACGAGGACGGGCTCTCATCGAGCCCGTCCTCGTCGTGCGGAGAAACGCTCCGGTCAGCGCGTGCCGCCTCGGAGCGCGTTGTTCCAAAGTGACAGTGCAGAGCCGATCGCCATGTGCATGTCGAGGTACTGATATGTGCCGAGACGTCCGCCGAAGTGAACGTCCTTCTCGCCCTTGGCCAGCTCCCGGTAAGCCAGCAGCCCCTCACGATCGCTGGAGGTGTTCACGGGGTAGTACGGCTCGTCCTCGCGCTCGGCGAAGCGAGAGAACTCCCGCATGATGACCGTCTTGTCCGAGTCGAAGACGGCCCTGCGCTCCGGATGGAAGTGCTTGAACTCGTGGATGCGGGTGTACGGCACATCCATGTCGGGATAGTTCATGACGCTTGTGCCCTGGAAATCGCGCACGTTCAGGACCTCCCGCTCGAAGTCGAGAGTGCGCCAGCTGAGCGCACCCTCGGCATAGTCGAAGTAGCGGTCCACCGGTCCGGTGTAGACGACCGGGAGCTGGCCGACGGTCGCCTTCCTGTTCAGCGGCTGCGACCCATCGAAGTAGTCGACGTCCAGCTTCACCTCGATGTTGGGATGGTCGGCCATCCGCTCGAGCCAGGCGGTGTAGCCGTCGGTCGGCAGTCCCTCCCAGGTGTCGTTGAAGTAGCGGTTGTCGTACGTGTACCGCACCGGAAGCCGGCTGATGATGTCGCCGGAGAGCTTCTGCGGGTCGGTCTGCCACTGCTTGGCCGTGTAGTCGCGGAAGAACGCCTCGAACAGCGGGCGGCCGACGAGGGCGATGCCCTTCTCCTCGAAGTTCGTCGCGGTCCGCGCATCGAACTCCCCCGCCTGCTCTCGGACGAGCGCACGGGCCTGGTCAGGCGTATATGCGGACTGGAAGAACTGGTTGATCGTTCCGAGGTTCACCGGCATCGGGAACACGGTGCCCTTGTGCGTCGTGTAGACCCGGTGCACGTAGTTCGTGAAGGAGGTGAAGCGGTTGGCATACTCCCAGACGGCGGGGTTCGACGTGTGGAAGAGGTGGGCTCCGTATCGGTGAACCTCGATCCCTGTCTCCGGATCGGCCTCACTGTAGGCGTTGCCCCCGATGTGGTGGCGACGGTCGATGACCGTGACCTTGCGGCCGGCATTCGCCGCCCGCTCTGCGATGGTGAGGCCGAAGAAGCCGGAGCCTACGACGAGGAGATCCATTGGACGCACTTTCTGGATCCGCATCGGTCTGTGCGCGGGCCCGCTCCATACTAGGCGACGCCGCACTGTCCGCTCCTGAGAGGCTCGTAGAGCTTTCCCTGGCATGATTGACATTGTGTCCACCACCTCAACGTCTCCGTCGCGCTCGCTGATCGCACGGCTATGGGCACTCGGCCCAGTCCGCTATCTGACAATGGGAGGGCTCGCCTTCCTCTTCGACGCGGGGCTGCTCTGGCTCCTCCACGACGCGATCGGCATCGATCTTGCAGTCAGCACCGCCGTCGCCTTCCTCTTGAGCTTCGCGGTCACGTACACGCTGCAACGCAAGTTCGCCTTCTCCTCGGACAGCTCCGTAGCGCCGAGCGTGTTCCGTTACACGGTCCTGGTGATCTTCAACACGCTTGCGACGACCGCGATCGTCTGGTTCGGCAGCGTCCTCGGCCTGCCCTGGATCATCGGCAAGGTCGCGGCCGTCGTGGCGACGACGATCTGGAATTACTTCGTTTACCGCCACTGGGTTTTCGCCCCGAAGAAGGACAAGGGTTAGTCAGAAGATGTACAAAGGCGCCACAGTAGCCGCAGTCGTTCCTGCCTACAAAGAAGAGCTGATGATCGCTCAGGTGATCACGACGATGCCGGACTATGTGGATCACATCGTCATCGTCGACGACTGCAGTCCCGACGATACAAGCGGTGCTGCCGCAGCAGTCTCAGATTCTCGCGTCACGTTGATCCGCCATGAGGAGAACCAGGGCGTGGGTGGGGCGATCCTGACCGGACACCGAGCTGCCCTCGATCTGGGCAGTGACGTCAACGTGATCATGGCGGGTGACGCTCAGATGGATCCTGAGTACCTTCCTCCACTCCTGGACAAGGTGACCGACGAGGGCTACGGCTTCGCCAAGGCGAACCGCTTTTACTCTCCGGAGTCTTTCGATGGCATGCCGCGCTACCGAATCTTCGGGAACATCCTCCTGTCTTTCATGACCAAGCTCGCATCCGGATACTGGAATCTCTTCGATCCTCAGAACGGATACACAGCGATCCGCACTGAGGTCCTCAACAGGCTGCCACTGAGCAGAATCGCCAAGCGCTACAGCTTCGAGAACGATCTGCTGATCCACTTGAACATCCTCCAGGTACCCGCCGTCGATGTTCCCGTCCCCGCGATCTACGGCGACGAAGTCTCCAGCATCAAGCTGCGCAAGGTCATCCCCGAGCTGCTGAACCGGCTCACCGTCGGATTCTGGACGCGAGTGTGGTACCGCTACGTGCTCTGGTCGTTCTCCCCGATCGCGCTGCTGCTGTTCCTCGGACTCGTTCTGTTCGTCTTCGGCCTCGGCGTCAGCATCTGGCTGCTCTTCCTGATCGTGGGCTCGACCATCGCGACAGCCGGCACCGTGATGCTGGCAGCTCTGCCTCTTATGCTCGGAACGCAGATGCTGATCAGCGCGTTGCAGCTGGATATCCAGGCGAGCCCGTCTACGCCCACCTATCCCCCGTTCAAACCTCGCGACGCGGAATCACGCTGAGGTACGACAGTGGGGTGAGGATTCGTGAATCCTCACCCCACTGTCATTCTCCCTCGCTGTCAGCTGAGAGCTGCCTCACCGAGCGATACGACGGCACCGGACCTGTCAGCGGATTCGAGTGCAGCCTCGACGACCTCAAGCGTGTGAACCGCTTCTGCCATCGTCGACAGCTCCGTGTCCTCGCCCTTGATCGCGTCGCGGAAGGCTTCGAGCTCCGCTTTGAGAGGCTCCTTCTTGGCGAACGCGAATCGCGTCACGTCGCCCTCGGAGACTCCACGGAAGGCCGACACGGACTCCCATTCGAGAGCGGCCGTGCCGTTGGCGAAGAATGTGAGATCACCGGTCGCGGTGTCCGCGATGAAAGTCCCTCGCTCGCCCGTCACGACGGTGACGCGCTCCTTCATCGGGCTGAGCCAGTTGATGAGATGGTTCACGACCATGCCATTGCCCAGCCGGCCGGTTATGGCGATCATGTCCTCGTGGGATCGTCCGCTCTTGAACGCCGTCTGCGCCGACACCGATTCGTAGGTCGAGCGAGCGACCCACGCGGTCAGGTCGACATCGTGCGTACCAAGATCCTTGGCGACGCCGACATCCCCGATGCGTCCGGGAAAAGTGCTCTGCCGGCGAGTCGCGATCTGGTAGAGATCGCCCAAGTCACCGGCTTCCAGGCGCGTCCGCAGCTGTTGCAGTGCTGGATTGAAACGCTCGACGTGCCCCACGGCGCCGACGAGCCCCCGCGCGGCAAAGGTCTCTGCGATGCGGCGCCCCACGGTGCTGTCGTCGGCGATCGGCTTCTCGACAAGGGTGTGGACACCGGCTTCTGCGAGTTCGAAGGCCGCATCGGCGTGGAACCGCGTGGGGATCGCGACGACCGCCATGTCGATGCCTGCGTCGATCAGCTCGCTGACGTGGGAGTACACGGGAAGCCCCGTCGCCACCCGGTGAGGATCACCACCGGGATCGGCCACCGCGACCAGCTCGACACCTTCGACATCGCGGAGGAGACGGCCATGGTGGCGCCCCATCATGCCGACGCCTACGAGTCCAGCGCGCAGCGACGTCATCTCAGGCACCTGCCCGGACGAGAGCGTTCACGGCTTCAACGATGCGCTCGAGGTCACCACGGGACAGAGACGGGTGGACCGGGAGCGAGAGTGCTTCTCGGGCGGCCTTCTCGGTCTCTGGAAGGTCGACTCCCGGGGCGAAGCCGGCGAGCGAGGGCAGCCGGTGATTCGGGATCGGATAGTAGACGCCACTGCCGACCTGGTACTCCTCACGGAGCGCCTGCGCGATGCGATCACGATCCTCGGCGATGCGGATCGTGTACTGGTGATACACGTGCGTCGCGCCTACGGCCACAGGCGGGGTCACGACACCCGAGAGGTTCTCATCGAGGAATGCGGCGTTCTCCTGACGAGCACGGGTCCACGCATCCACCTTCGTCAGCTGGACGCGACCGATCGCCGCGTGGATGTCGGTCATGCGAGCGTTGTAGCCGATGACCTCGTTCTCGTACTGCTTCTCCATGCCCTGGTTCCTGAGCAGTCGCACAGAACGCGCCGTCGTATCGTCTGCGGTGGAAACCATGCCGCCCTCGCCGCTGGTCATGTTCTTCGTCGGGTAGAGCGAGAACATCGCGAACTGGCCGAAAGTGCCGACGGGACGCCCGTCGAGAGCCGCCCCATGCGCCTGAGCTGCGTCCTCATAGAGAGCGATGCCGCGGGATTCCGCGATCGTCGCCAGCTCGTTCATGCGTGCGGGGTGCCCGTAGAGATGCACGGGCAGGATCCCCTTGGTTCGCGGGGTGACAGCAGCGGCGACGGCGACCGGATCAAGCGTGAACGAGTCCGCTTCGATGTCGACGAACACCGGAGTCGCGCCCGTGAGCGCCACCGAGTTCCCGGTCGCCGCGAAAGTGAACGACGGCACGATGACCTCGTCGCCAGGGCCGACGCCTGCAGCCAGGAGGCCCAGGTGCAGGCCGGACGTGCCGGAGTTCACGGCGACGACGGGACGCCCCTGGACGAAGTGCTCGGAGAACTCCGACTCGAACGCCGCGACCTCGGGGCCCTGCGCCACCATGCCGCTGCGCATCACGCGGTCGACGGCGGCGCGCTCCTCGTCTCCGATCAGCGGCTTCGCCGCGGGGATGAAGTCCATCAGTTACTCTCCTCAGTCAGGTGCCCTTCGACCTCGACGTATCGAGCGTCGGTCTCCGGGCACTTCCACACACCATCGCCGATGTCTTCGAGACGGAATCCGGCCTTGCCGACCCACCCGATCCGTTTCGCCGGCACACCGGCCACGAGGGCGTAGTCAGGAACGTCTTTGACGACGACCGCTCCAGCCGCAACGGTCGCCCACTCTCCGATGGTCACAGGAGCGACGCACGTGGCGCGTGCCCCGATCGCCGCACCGCGTTTGATCGTGACACCGACCGGTTCCCAATCGTGCGCACTCTTGAGAGAACCGTCAGGATTGATCGCTCGCGGATAGGTGTCGTTCGTGAGCACGACGGCCGGCCCGATGAACACGCCGTCTCCGAGGACGGCCGGCTCGTAGACGAGCGCGTAGTTCTGCACCTTGCAGTTGTCGCCCAGAACGACCCCGGTGCCGATGTACGCTCCGCGGCCGATGATGCAACCGCTGCCGAGCCGTGCGCCCTCGCGGACCTGTGCGAGATGCCACACCGAGGATCCAACGCCGAGGATTGCGTCATCAGACACGTCTGCGGAATGGACGATGCGGACGTTCTCGCGCGTCACCGGCGCGTGCTGATCGGGAGCATTCACAACGACTGAGTCTACCCTGCGAAGTCGCGGCGCAAACGGCACGCCGCACCAAGGTACGATGCAAACCGTGCATCTTTCGCTCGAACGCCCTCGTCGCTCCTGGCTGATCGCGGTCCCGATTCTGCTCTTCATCGCGCTCGCGGCCTGGGCGTTCGCTTCGCCGGCCGGGGCGAGCCCCGACGACGATTTCCATCTTCCGTCGATCTGGTGCGGCTTGGGTGAACGCGAAGGGCTGTGCCAGCCCACCGGCAATCCCGAGACCCGGCTGGTCCCGGAAGCGCTGACAGACGCCAGTTGCTACGCGTTCGAAGCGGACAAGAGCGCCCGGTGCTGGGACGCGGAGGCCACTGGAATGGACCGAGCGAAGCGGCTCAACACCGCCCCGCTCTACCCGCCGCTCTTCTATGGGACTCTGTCCGTGTTCGCGAGCCCCGATGTGCAGACCTCGGTCATCGTGATGCGGCTCTTCAACGCCGCGCTCTACGTCGGCATGCTGACGGCGGTGTTCGTCGCGCTCCCTCGCCGCATCAGACCTGCGCTGGTCGTCTCGGCACTCGGCACACTCGTCCCACTGGGCTTGTTCATCATCCCCTCCACGAATCCGTCATCGTGGGCGTTGCTCTCCGCCACCACCGTCTGGATCTGTCTGTACGGAGCAACCCAGACGACGGGGAGACGTCAGTTCGTGCTCTCGTCACTCGCGGTCGTCGGAGGGGTGATCGGCGCTGGAGCCAGGGCCGATGCGGGCATCTTCGCGGTGTTCGGCCTCGTGCTCGCGGCGATCCTCGGCGTTCGGCGCGGCAAGCGACTCCTCATGCCGGCGATCGCATCCGGCATCATCCTCATCGCCGGAGTCGGCTTCTATCTGGGCGCCAAGCAGGGCGGCGCGCTCGTCAACGGGTTGCCTACGGCCAATCCGCCGCTCACGACCGACGAGCACCTCAGTAACCTGTTGAACATCCCGTCGCTGTGGACCGGTGCGCTCGGCGGCTGGTACCTCGGATGGCTCGACACGCCCATGCCCTCGATGGTGTCCATCCTCGCCTCCGCCGTGTTCTTCGCCGCGTTCGGCATCGGGATCCACCGCCTCACTCGGAGGCACGCTCTTGCCGTCGTCCTCACGGTTGCAGCCATGTGGGGCGTCCCGTTCGTTCTGCTCGCGCAGTCACGGGCGATCGTCGGGGCGGAGGTTCAGCCTCGATACATCCTCCCGCTCATGGTGATCGCCCTGGGCGTCGCTTCGCTGACCACGAAGGCCACACGCTCCTGGTCCGGCTCCCGTGTCATCTTCGCCGGTGCTGCGCTCTCGGCGGCCGCGCTCGTCGCCCTGCACACGAATGTGAACCGCTACACCAAGGGTCTCGACGACATCTCCATCGATCCCGGTGTACGCGCTGAGTGGTGGTGGTCGCTCGCTCCGAGTCCGGGGGCGATCGTCATCATCGGCGGGATCGCCTTCGTCGCCATGTTCTTCGCGCTCGGAGTTTCGCTGAGAAGACCGCGCCCGACCACCACGGAGGCGCCTGAGACCGGCGCGGCGCCGCTCGTTTCAGAGGCATCCGGTGGCGTCAGTCCCGCCCCTACTGTCGCGCCTGACGCACGAAGCTGACTGATGTGATCGGCACCGGGAGCGGTCGGTGCCGATCACACAGCGATGCAGATGCTCCTGCTCAGTGGACTGTGCTGCGGACGGACCGGAATCGGATGCCGTCGATCGCTCCGCGAACCGCCGCTCCGATCTTGCTCCCCCGGTCGCGCTCACACAGGAGCACCTTGATCCACGACTTCGACGCGTAGGCGGCGTCCTCCCAGAACCAGCGCCCGATGCCATAGCGACGGATCATGATCACTCTGTTTCGCGTCATGTAGTACTGCCGCATCGGCGAATAGTTCGACAGGTAGACGCGGCGCCCGAAGAAGGTCGCCGGAGTGGAGGCGCCGAAGCGGTGGTCGAGCACCGTGTCGAACACCTTCACGACCGCGAAGCCCGCGGCCCTGGCCCTGAGCGAGATGTCGTGGTCCACATAGTCGATGAAGAGTCGCTCGTCATGGAGACCGATCTTCTCCAGAGCCTCACGGGAGAACAACGCTCCGGAAGAGATGAGCGTCTGGAGCTCGCCGATGCCCTCTCCACGATCGGCGTCATAGAGGAATCCCGTCTCCTCCGCACGCAGTGCGGGTCCTGCCATCGCGACAGGAGAATCCCATTCCGAGAACGCCCTCTTCAACTGCTTCAGCATCCCGTCGGCGACGGTGCTGTCCTGGTCGAAGATCCACACGTACTCGAAGTCGTCAGCCAGCGCACGACGCATGCCGGCGTTGAACCCGGCCGCGACGCCGACGTTCTTCACCTGGTCGATCACGACGACGCCGCTGTCAGACGAAAGCGCGTCGAGAACCTGCGCCGTGCCTTCGTCGTCGGGAGAGTTGTTCACGACATACACGCGCCCGACCTGCTCCCGCAGGCGGGCGATGTTCGACAGGATGCTCGAATCGGGACGAAAGGCGAGGACCACCCCCGCCGTGTCCCCGATCATGCCGCCTCCGCGCCGCCGCTGACGGTGATCTCCGCGGAGACGGTGCCCATGGTCGTGTTGTCGGTGCGGACGCGGAGCACGGCGCCCCTCATCAGCCCATGGCTGCTCGGCTCGCTCACCCCTGCGGCGTTCGCGTTGACGAAGTAGTCCCCGGGCCCGAAGCTGGCCTCTGCGATTCGCAGATCGACACGCGTGCGCCCGGTGATCGGGTCGAGGCGGACCCCCAGGATCTCGGTGTTCGACGCCATGACCATCTGCCCGAGCGGGGTGTCCATGCTGAAACCGATCTCCCAGCGCTCGATCGGACGCAGAGAGTCGACGTGCACCCTGATCGTGAACGGCGAGCCGCTGCCGATCTCCTTGATCTGCTCTCCCTCGTCGTCGAGGAGTTCGATGCCCTTCACCTGGATCGGGTGGATCGTCTCCTCCGAGGGCGCTTCTCCGACCTCGCGATCCGCGAGCACGTCACGGAGCCCGTCGACGGCTCCGTTGATGTCGCCGTCGAACACCAGCTTCCCGTGGTGGAGAAGGATTCCCCGGTCGCACAGCTCCTGCACCTGCTGCGCCGAGTGGCTCACGAGGATGATCGTGCGCCCCTCGTTGCGGAACTGGTGGATGCGGTCCATGCACTTGCGCTGGAAGGCCTCGTCGCCAACCGCCAGGACCTCGTCGACGAGGAGCACGTCAGGGTCGGTGTGCACGGCCACCGCGAAGGCCAGGCGCACGTACATGCCAGAGGAGTAGAACTTGACGGCCGTGTCGATGAACTCGCCGATGCCGCTGAACTCGAGGATCTCATCGAACCGCGCGTCGATCTGCTCTCGGCTCAGTCCGAGGATCGCGCCGTTGAGGTAGACGTTCTCCCGGCCGGAGAGATCGGGGTGGAAGCCGGCGCCGAGCTCGAGCAGAGCAGCGACACGGCCGCGGCTCTGCACGGTTCCCGTTGAGGGGGCGACGATGCCTCCGATGAGCTTGAGGAGGGTGCTCTTCCCCGACCCGTTCTGGCCGAGGAGCCCGACGGTCGTTCCCGCCTCGATGCTCAGGGAGAGCTCATCCACCGCGGTGAACTCCTCGCGGTAGGCCTTGCCCAGCCGTCCGAAATGGACGATGCGGTCCTTGAGACTGTTGTCCTTGCGGACCGTGAAATGCTTGCTGACGCCGTTCAGCCGGATGATGTCCGGTCGCGTCTCGAGGTCGGTGTTGTCGATCGTCATGTCACAGCTCCTGCGCGAAGTTGCCCTGCATGCGGGTGAACGACCGATGCGCGAACCAGAGGAAGACGGCGCCGATGACACACATCACCAGCATGCGGAGGCCGAGGTTCGGCGGATAGTCGGCGTCGGTTCCTGAGCCCCAGAACGCGCGGTGGAATCCCATCACCCCGATGGTGAGCGGATTCGCCAGGTAGACCTGGAGAATCCAATCGGGCAGCGAGTACGTCGCGACCACGTCCTGCACCATCTTCCAGGAGTAGACGATGGGAGAAGCCCACATGGCGAGCATCATGACGACCTCGGTGAGGTACTGGATGTCGCGCAGATAGACGTTCAGCGCCGCGAGCAGGAGTCCGAGCGCGACCCCCCAGATCAGCACCATGCCGAGAGCCGGGAAGAACCACAGCATCTGGACCGGAGCGGGCAGCGCATTGAGGATGACGGCCGCGACGAGCAGCACCCCCAGCTGGACGAGGAACATGAAGGCGGCTGCGCCGATGCTCCCCAGCGGGAAGATCTCTCGCGGAAGGTAGATCTTCTTCACCAACCCCGCGTTGCCGATGATCGAACCGGTCGAGCCGAAGATCACGTCGGCGAAGAAGGTGTAGAGCGTGAAGCCGGCGAAGAGGTAGATCGCGAAGTTGTCGATCCCCCTCGCCGCGCCCAGGATCTGGCCGAGCACGAAGTAGTAGACCAGGAACTGCATGAGCGGTCTGATCACCGTCCACAGGAACCCCAGGAAGCTGTCCCGATAGCGCGCTTGGAGATCACGCCGGATCAGCATCATCAGCAGTTCTCGACGACGATACAGCTCGCCGAGCTTGCCTCCACGACCGCCGTCGCGCATGCCGCGCGAGTCGATGGTGGTGAACGGCTCGGCGGCAAGCCGAGTGAATCTATCCACTGGGGTAGTCCTTTACGGGGGGTTCGGGTCGACTCAGCCTATCTTCGGCGACGGCCGCGGGCCGTCAATGACGGCTCAGCGTCGTCTCGGGAGTCGTCGACGGATGCCGGAGCTCACACGCACGCGGAGCGCCCTGAGACGATTGCCCGCGCCGGGGTGGTTGCGTCGCATGTACATCCGGATGAAGTCGCGGAGCTTGCCCTCCCCCACGTGGCCGATGCCCCGGAGGAAGGCGATCTGCTCGTGGGTGCGACCTGGCACCGTCGCCGACATCTCATCGAAGTTGAAGTCCAGGGTCGTGTAGCTGACCGCGGCGTACTCCGCATCCATGATCGTGCGTGTGTGGTAGCCGAGCTCGGCTGCCGCGTAGCTCGGTACACGTTCGAGCACGTGCGCGAGTCCACCGTCCTGGTACGCCTCCGCACCGCCGAAGTCGCTGTAGGACCACGGCTGCTCGACGAGCAGTCGCAGTGCCTCGGGACGGGCGATGAACATCGACCCGTACGGGGCGAGCGGGGAGATGTCGTCGAGAGGGACCATGATCCCCATCTGCGCGGCGAGCTTCTCGAAGCCGGGCTTGTTCGCCCACCATGCGCGCCCCATCGTGGGGTATCCGATGTGCACCATCGGCGGGTAGACGATCCCGAGCCCCGGCTCCCTCTGGAAGAGCGCGAGCACGTTCGCCGTGTACCCCGGGCTGGACAGCAGATTCATGAACTGCTGATCCTTGAACGCGCGGCCGACGTTGAAGCCGTCCTGGGGCGTCTTCTTGGAATGCAGCTTCACGACGAGGTCGTACCCGCCGTCGAGCAGGACGTCACGGCATCCGACGAGGAATGCGCTCTGATCGCGGCCGTCGTTCGAGGCGACGACGCGCACGTCGACCGAACGCCCGTCACGAGGACGAGCATCGATGATCTCGCGGATCGCCGCGGCCCGCTCCTCGTCCTGCGTCGTGACGACGAGATCGTAGGAGACGGGCAGCGTGTCGACGCGATCGAGCATCTCGTCGGTCATGTCGACGTAGAAGATGTGCAGGATCGCGACCACTCGCAGCGGCGCCGTCGGATCGTACGAGACGTCGACGTCGCCGAGGACATCGTTGAGACCGAGATCGACGTTGAGGTCCTTCGGCGCGACGTTGCGGGCGAGATTCGCGTAGAGGTGCTCGATCGGGTACCCGTGCGACGCCATGTCCTCGGCGATCCATCGTCCGATGACGGCATGCCGGTCCATGTAGGGCGGCCAGTGGAAGAAGGGTCGCCGCTTGACCAGCGGACATCCATCGGCGATCAGCAGATCGGGGTTGAAGAGAGCAGGATGCTTGGACGGATAGTTCGCTGCGGGGAACGCGGCGGCAGAGGAGAAGCCTGCCTCCGTGAATCGCTGCGTGAACGTCACCTCATGGTTCAGTACCGCATCGAAGTAGCCGGCCATGGGCGGCAGATCCCGCCAGTAGTCGCGCCAGGCCTCGGAGAGGAACATGTTTCGACGCACCGCGATCCAGAAGGACTGCAGATGATCGGGGACCCGACCGGTTCCCGTCGACGGATCCTTCATGCGAACGTTGTCGGTCATACCCCAGAAGTCGAGCTCCTGGGCGCCCATCCGCTCGAAGACCGCGCCGTACGGGCGCACGGGACCGAACCACGTGTCGTTGGTCAGCACGACCTCGTCGAAGTCGGCGAGCCGCTCGCCGAGGTGATCGAGCCCCGCCTTGTGGCCCCAGATGTCGAACCCCTCGTTGGGACGCACGAGGATCTCATCCGTGACCGCCTCGAGACGTGCACGACCTTCCTCCGTGAGGGCGCCGTTGACGACGGCGAGGATGTGCTCGGCGTCTCCGCGCATCTCCCGCAGGGCGTACTCGACGTACTCCTCGATCATTCCACGACGATCGAAGACGACGTACACGACCGCTCTCCGGCTGTCCTTCGTGAGCGCCTGCGGCGTTCCGGTCGCCATCACAGCGCCTCCCCTTCGACGGCGCGCCCTCGACGCAGCACGGTCCGGACCAGATGCATGCCTCTACGGGCGACGCTGACGAAGGGACGCGCGACAGGCGCGAGCGTCGCCGCAGTCTTCGGGTGGTTCAGCCGCACGTACATGCGCGTCATAGCGACGATCCCGCCGGCTCCCGCCCACCCTGCTCGGTGCAGCCACTGGATCTGCTCGAGCGGATAACCCGGCGGTGTGATCGAGAGCTGATCGAGCTTGTATGCGAGATTCGCGTAGGCGATGCCTGCGTGCTCCTGGTTCATCACGGTGCGAACGTGATACCCCAGCTCACCCATCGCGAGCGTCACCATGCGCTCCTGGACTCTCGCCAGGTCGGCTCCCTCGCGCTTTCCGTTCTTCGGAACCTCGTATGAGCGGTAGTCCTGCTCGTCATCGATGAGGATCTTCAGCGCCTCCGGACGTCCGATCCACATTCCGCCGAGCGGAGCGAGCGGCGTCGCTCCATCCAACGGGACACGGATGCCGAGGCGTTCGCACATCTCCTCGGCACGATCTCGGTAGTGCCCCCAGCCGCGCCCGGCGAGCGAGTAGCCGATGTGCATCATGGGCGAGAACACGGCGCCGAGCCCCTGTTCGCGCTGGAACAGCGCCAGGAGCGCGGCGAACTGGCCGGGCGAGGAGATCAGATTCTCGAGCTGGTAGCGACGGAAGTACCGCGCGATGTTGGCCCCGCGCTTGCTGGGTGCTCGCGTATGGATCTTCACGACGAGGTCGTAGGCGCCCGAGGTCAGGACATCGCGGCAGGCGATGAAGAATGCGCTCATGTCCCTCCCGCGCTTCGAGGGCACCACGCGGACCTCGACCTCGGCCATTCCAGGGATCTCGCGCCCGGAGAGCGCGTCGCGGATCTTGACGGCGGCGCCCTCCTCCACCGTCGTGACGACGAGGTCGAAGCCGACGGGGATGTGGACGAGCCTGTTCAGCAGGTGGTCGACCGTCCGCGGATCGGCGCAGTGGGCGATGACAGCGAGCCGGAAAGGCGCCGAACGGTCATAGCCTGTGTCGGCATCCGGGAGCACTTCGAGCATGCCCGCATCCGTGTTGAGCGTCTTGGGCTGCACGTTCCGTGCGAGGTTGCTCCACATCAGCTCGATCGGGTACCCGTACTTCGTGATCTCGGCGATCGTGCGTCGCCCGATCACCGCGTGCCTGTCGAGGAAGGGCGGATAGTGGAAGAACGGTCGCCTCTTGATGAGCGGGCACCCGTCGGCGAGCAGGAGATCGGCGTTGAAGAGCGCCGGATGCTCGGTGGGATAGTCGGCCGACGCGAACGCCACGGAGTGCGAGTAACCCTGATCCGCGAAATGCTTCGTGAATTGGATCTCGTGCTTGAGCACGGCGTCGAAGTACGAGGGCATCTCGGGCAGGTCGCGCCAGTACGCACCCCATTCGGGCGAGAGGAACATCTCCTTCCGGACCGCGATCCAGAAGGACTGCAGGTGATACGGGAGCTCACCCTCATTGGTGAACTTGTTGAGGGGCTCCCAGTCGTGGTCGGTCATGCCCCAGAAGTGCACCTCCTGCTCCCCCATCCGCTCGAAGACAGGAGCGTACGGTCGCACAGGTCCGAACCACGTGTCGTTCGTGAGAAGCACCTCGTCGAACTCGGCGATACGGTCGCCCACGTGATCGAGCGCGTCCTTGTGCGCCCAGATGTCGAAGCCGTCGTTGGACCGCACCAGGATCTCGTCGGTGACGGTCTCCAGCAACGCCCTGCCAGCCGTGTCGAGTGATCCGTTGACGACGGCGAGGATGTGAGCCGCGTCGTCACGCAACCCCTGCAGCGCGTACCTCACGAACTCCTCGACCCCACCGCGGCGGTCGTAGACGACGTAGATCACGAGGCGCTTGCCTCCGTCAGGGAATCGTGCTGGCTTCTGCCCCGGCGTCGTCATCTGGTCCCTTCACAAGTCCCGGCGAACCGGGGCCGACTCACAAACGCTCGCCCCGCGCCATGCGCTGCGAACCCATCGAGCCTAGTCAGCGTCCCTGAGCGAGTGCCTTGAGCAGGTACTCCCCGTACCCGCTCTTGCGCAACGGCTCAGCGCGCTCGCGCAGCTCGTCGTCGGTGAGGAAGCCCATGCGCCACGCCACTTCCTCGGGGCAGCCGATGGACAGTCCCTGACGCTTCTCCACCGTGCGGATGAAGTCGGTCGCCTCGGCGAGTGAGTCGAATGTCCCGGTGTCGAGCCACGCCGTGCCGCGCGTGAGGAGCTGCACCTTGAGCTTTCCGCGCTCCAGGTACTCGCGGTTGACATCGGTGATCTCCAGCTCGCCGCGAGGCGACGGCTTGAGGTTCTTCGCGATCTCGATCACATCGTTGTCGTAGAAATAGAGACCCGGGACCGCGTAGTTGCTCTTCGGCTGCGCCGGCTTCTCCTCGAGGGAGACGACCTTGCCCGCCTTGTCGAACTCCACGACGCCGTAGGCCGTCGCGTCATCGACCCAGTAGCCGAAGACCACACCGCCATCGAGCTCTGTGTACTGGCGGAGCTGGGTGCCCATGCCCTGACCGTAGAAGATGTTGTCGCCGAGGACGAGCGCAGCGGAGTCGGAGCCGATGTGCTCCTCGCCGAGGATGAACGCCTGCGCAAGGCCGTCGGGAGAGGGCTGCGTCTTGTACGTGATCGAGACGCCGAACTTCGATCCGTCGCCGAGCAGCCGCTGGAACGACTCCGCGTCATGCGGCGTCGTGATCATCAGGATGTCGCGGATGCCCGCGAGGATGAGCGTCGACAGGGGGTAGTAGATCATCGGCTTGTCATAGACCGGGACCAGCTGCTTGGAGACGCCGAGGGTGATCGGGTGCAACCGGGAGCCTGTGCCGCCGGCGAGAATGATGCCACGCATACCGACTAGTCTCCCTGATCGGCTTCACCTGAACAAACGCCCCGAGTCTCGCGACGGGCTCCCACTACGCTGGATGCCATGCAGAAACTGCTCGTCACCGGCGGCGCCGGATTCATCGGCTCGAACTTCGTGCACCACGTGATCGCGAACACCGACGCACACGTCACTGTCCTCGACAAGCTGACCTACGCGGGCAACCGCGCGTCCCTCGACGGCCTTCCATCCGACCGCCTGCGATTCGTCGAGGGCGACATCGCCGACGCCGAGCTGGTCGACGGCCTGTTCGCCGACGTCGATGCGGTCGTGCACTATGCAGCGGAGTCGCACAACGACAACTCGCTGCACGACCCGAGGCCGTTCCTCGACACGAACATCATCGGCACGTACACGCTGCTGGAGGCTGCACGTCGTCATGATCGTCGCTTCCATCACATCTCGACCGATGAGGTCTACGGCGATCTCGAGCTCGACGACCCCGAGCGGTTCACCGAGTCGACCCCGTACAACCCCTCCTCCCCGTACTCGTCGACCAAGGCGGGCAGCGACCTCCTCGTTCGGGCGTGGGTCCGCTCCTTCGGCGTGCGAGCGACGATCTCGAACTGCTCCAACAATTACGGGCCCTACCAGCACGTCGAGAAGTTCATCCCGCGTCAGATCACCAACGTGATCCGCGGCATCCGCCCCAAGCTGTACGGCGCAGGGCTCAACGTCCGCGACTGGATCCACGCGGACGACCACTCCTCCGCTGTGCTGACCATCCTCGACAAGGGTGAGATCGGCGAGACGTATCTGATCGGCGCCGACGGAGAGAAGGACAACAAGTCCGTCGTCGAGCTCATCCTCACCGAGATGGGGCAGCCGGCCGACGCCTATGACCACGTCACGGATCGCGCAGGCCACGACCTCCGCTACGCGATCGACTCCACCAAGCTGCGCACGGAGCTCGGCTGGACGCCGACGTTCGGCGACTTCGAGTCCGGTCTCGCGTCGACCATCGCCTGGTACCGCGACAACGAGGCCTGGTGGGCCCCGTCGAAGGATGCGACCGAATCGTTCTACGCCTCCAAGGGCCAGTGATGACCGAGTTCGGCAAGGCGCTCTCGTTCACGGAGACCGCGATCCCCGGTCTGCTCATCGCCGAGCTCCCCGTCCACGGCGACTCCCGCGGCTGGTTCAAGGAGAACTGGCAGCGCGAGAAGATGATCGCCGCAGGCCTCCCCGACTTCCGCCCCGTGCAGAACAACATCTCGTTCAACGACGAGGTCGGCACCACTCGCGGCATCCATGCGGAACCGTGGGACAAGTGGGTGTCGGTCGCGACCGGTCGCATCTTCGGCGCCTGGGTCGATCTCCGTGAAGGACCGACGTTCGGCGCGGTGTTCACGGCCGAGATCGACCCGTCTCGGGCGATCTTCGTTCCCAGAGGCGTCGGCAACTCGTACCAGACCCTCGAGTCCGACACGGCGTACGCCTACCTCGTGAACGACCACTGGTCGGCGGATGCCGAGTACTCCTTCCTCAATCTCGCTGATGAGACCGTCGACATCCAGTGGCCGATCCCCCTTTCCGAGGTGGAGATATCCGCGAAGGATCTCGCGCACCCGCGCCTGGCCGACGTGACCCCGATCGCTCCGAAGAAGACCCTCATCATCGGAGCGAACGGCCAGCTCGGCCTCGCGCTGCGCGAGGCCTTCGGAGACTCCCCTCGCTACGAGTACGCGACACGCGACTCCATCGATCTGGCCGATCCCGATTTCGTCTCCTCTCGACGTTGGCGCGACTATGACACGATCATCAATGCCGCGGCATACACTGCCGTGGATCTCGCGGAGACTCCAGACGGGCGCGCAGAGGCCTGGGCCTCGAACGTCACCGGGGTCGCCGCTCTCGCCCGTGTCGCGACGGAGCACGGCATCACCCTCGTTCACATCTCGAGCGACTACGTCTTCGACGGCTCGAAGGACGGTGCATACACGGAAGAGGATGCCGTGCGCCCTCTCGGCGTCTACGGACAGACCAAGGCCGCGGGCGATGCGATCGTGGGTGCCGTCCCCCGTCACTACATCCTCCGCACCTCCTGGGTGATCGGCGAGGGCAAGAACTTCGTGCGGACAATGGCCGCACTTGCACAACGCGGAGTCGACCCCAAAGTCGTCGACGATCAACTGGGCCGACTGACGTTCACTGATGACATCGTGCGTGCGATCCGGCACGTGGGAGCGTCAGGTGTCCCCTTCGGGATCTACAACGTCAGCTCGTCCGGAGAACCCCAGAGCTGGGCCGAGATCGCCGCACGGGTCTTCGAGCTCTCCGGTCACGATCCGAGACGCGTCACCGGGGTCTCCACGGAAGAGTACTTCTCGACGGCATCCGGCCCGGTCGCACCCCGCCCCGCGAACAGCACCCTGGACCTTTCCAAACTGATCGCCACGGGATTCGCTCCGTCCGACCTGCTCACGCAGCTCAGAGCGTACCTGGCCTGATCTCTCGACGGCTCGAGGTATGCGCCTCCGGCCTGTGGCCGCGGTCCCCGCGGTCGGATCGACGGA
This sequence comes from Microbacterium sp. MYb72, assembly GCF_002979415.1. Taxonomy (GTDB): domain Bacteria; phylum Actinomycetota; class Actinomycetes; order Actinomycetales; family Microbacteriaceae; genus Microbacterium; species Microbacterium natoriense. The sequence continues at coordinate 79,203 of NZ_PCOT01000002.1, forward strand.
ACCGACGAGCGCGCCGACTATCCCACGGCTACCGTCCGGCACCCGAGTAGGGTGTGTCCTCCGGCTCCGTTGTTTATGCCGTAGGCGCACACCGAGTAGGTGCCCGGCGCCACCGTGATCTGCTGGGCGAAGCCGTGGCGTGTTCCGTACGCGGGGTACGCGGCGCCCACGTCTGCGCGCTCTTTGTCCGCCCAGTAGGCGAGCCCGACCGCTCCGACGTAGATGTGAACGGAGATCGAGTCAGAGGTGTCCGGGTCGATCGCCCACCCGCCGACGGTGATGGTCCCCGGAGTCGCGACGGCTGCCTCGAAGTTCCCGAACGGCGCGCGCCCGGGATCAGACGCCGGCGCCGTGACCGTCGCGCTCTTGCAACCGAGCAGAGTATGCCCGCCCGCACCCGTATTGATCCCATACGCACAGATCGACGACGTACCCACCGGCAACGTCACCGACTCCGCGAAACCATGACGATCCCCATAACCCGGATTCGCCGACCCGACATCCGCACGAACCTTGTCCGCCGTGTACTCCGTACCCGACGACCCCACATACAGATGCACCTTGATCGACGACGCCGTATCAGGATCCAAAGCCCACCCCGACACAGACGCCACATTCCCCGACACCGACACCGACTCGAACGCCCCCACCGGCGCACGACCCTTCTCCGAGATCACCGGCGCCGTGACCTGTACAGTCGTGCATCCGATCGCGGTGTTCACGCCGGGGCCGACGTTGATCCCGTACACGCAGACGTTGCGCGAACCGGGCGGCGCGGAGATCGTCGTATCGAAGCCATGCTTGGTGCCGTACTCGGCATAGGCCGGAGGAATGTCACCACTCACCTTGTCAGCTGTCACTGCGGTGCCGGCGTTGTCTACGTACACGTGAACTGTTGACGGGTCGATCAGGTCGGGATCGAGAGCCCATCCGGTCACGCGGATGCCTCCCTCCACCGCCTTCGCGGTCATGGAGCCGACCGGCAGCCCGCTCTTCGATTCGACGTCACGGCAGCCCAAGAGGACGTTGGCGCCTGCGCCGCTGTTGATCGCGTATATGCACACGCTGACGACTCCCGAGCCGATCGCCGGCACGGTCGCGGAGAAACCGTGGTTGTTCCCTGATCCGGGATAGGCCGCGCCGACATCCGCGCGCGGCACATTCGCGGTGACAGCTGTGCCCACCGATGCGACGTACACATGGACGGCGATCGGATCTGCGGTGTTCGGGTCGATGGCCCAGCCGGATACCTGGAACTGACCGGGCGCCGCCTTCACGAGCTCGATGTTTCCGAAAGGATTGTTGGCCGCCCCCTGAGCCGATCCGAACCAGTCCGTGAAGTAGTTGTAGAAGTTCCTGTTGCCGTAAGACGAGCAGTAGTCGCCCTCTCCGTATCCTGCACGAAGAGCAGCGGCGTTGGGCTGGTACGGCGTGTAATAGTAGAGCGCCGAGGTCGCCTTGTTCGCGACGTAGACGGGCGCGCTGCCGCAGTTGCGGGACGCCGTGGGGTGGTAGAGGATGTTCCAGGTCCTGCCGGGCGCGTAGTAGGTGAAGTAGCGGCCCTCCATGTAGATCTTCATCTGCCGCGCAGCGCCGTAGATCTGATAGAAGAAACCGACGTACGCCGGATTGCAGGAGGCGTCATCGGGGCAGCCCTGACCGAGCGCGATATCGTATCGCCACGCGCTGGGCCAGGTGTGCGTCACGAGACCCTGCTCTTTCTGAAGCATGACGATCAGCACCTGGGGGTTGATCCCGCACGACTGAGCGACCCGGTAGATGATCCGCGCAGCGCTCTCGTTCGCGGCGCCGGTGTACCCGTTGCAGTACGTATCGGCAGGCCGACTGGCCGAGGTGATCGAGAAGTCCTTCAGGCAGACGATCGGTCTGCCCTTCTCATCCGTCCCCCCGAGACAGCGGCTGACCTTGCTGTTGAAGAACGACTGGATCTGCGCTTCGGTCATCGTGTTCTTGTCGGTGAACACGGCATCGCTGATCAGGTTGCCCGGATCGAACCCGTCGAGAGTCATCGGCTTGATACCCGACAGCGCCCCTGTCGTCGGGACGGAAGCGGATGGCGCTGCGATCGCGGCCCCCGTGGGGACGAGCACTCCGAGCACGAGAGCGGCGACGGCGATGAGACTCGCCATGGTTCGTCGGGGCACGAAGAAGCGATGCGGACGCGGGGCCTGTCCAGTCATGCGCTCAAGTCTGACGGAAGATTCCCAGGAAAGGGCATCTGACACGCATGATCACGCGGAACAGCGGCCCTCAGAGATCAGCGTGCAGTCCCCACACACGCTCGGCCGAACCCGCCCAGGAGAAGGATCGGGATCGGTCGGCGCCGAGCACGCTGAGCCGCCTCGCACCCGAGCCGAGTGCATCTGCGACGGCATCCGGGATCTCCGACTCGTCCACGACAGCTCCCCCGTCTGCGATCACGTCGCGGTGCACGCCGCTGGCCACGGCGATGACGGGCACGCCGAGCGTCATCGCCTCGACGACGCGCCACGGCCAGGCGGTCTCATCGGCGGTCGCGACGAAGGCAGCGGCACCCGCGAAGATCGCGGCTCGGTCCTCGACCGGGAGCGCTCCGCGGATGTGCGCGCGGGACTCTGGCAGTCCTGCCGCAGCAGCCAGCTCCGCGAGACGCGGCTCTGAACCCTCTGGCGCGTCGAGCACCACGGCGTCCGCATCGACGGCGGCCGCCGCGGCGAACCCCGCCGTCAGCGACGAGGCCGTCCCCGTGAGCACGATGTACCGAGCGGGGAGCGAGAGCGCTGCGCGCCGTGCCGACGCATCGAGCGGGACGACGAGCGCCCGTGGGGCGGCTCCGGGGATGACCCTGATGCGATCACCGAGCTTGCTGAGCGCCGCGAGCCGCTCGGCGACCGCGTGCGAGGGGACGACGACGGCGTCCGCGTGCTTCACGGCTCTCCGCAGCATCCCCCGCTGCCAGACGACCGTCGACTTCGACAGCGTCTCGGGCGCCGCCCAGGCACGCAGGTCCCACAGCGTCACCGTGGTCTGGTCGTTGTCGTGCACGCGATCGTGCCGGACGAGCGGAGCCATGAGGGATGCCGAGTGGATGAGGCCTCCGCCGACGCCGGGCGCGAGTCCCATCTGCCACGACGCCGCGAGTTCGCGGCGCGCGAGGCCGAGCGTGCGCACGTCGGCCATGCCGGCGATGGACACGGTCGATCCCGACGGCACGATCGCCTCCACCCCGCACCCGGAGGGCGCGGTCTCGACCAGACCGGCCGCGAGATCGAGCGCGGCGGCGGCGTGGTCGGCATCGGCGACGTGCACGAGCTGATCCAGAACCACACGCAGCCGAGCACCCATGCCCCCAGGGTAATCGCGGTGCCGCCGGGAACCTGGGAGCCCGGCCCGCATGGCCGCCGATTCCCGGCATCCGCTCACGCGCACAGGCGCCTTCGTGCTTGAATGCTCGCATGAGCGACGGGCGTCTTCCGGTACGTCGCCGGTGGCTCCGTTGGACCATCGGCGTTCTCGTGACCCTCCTCCTCCTGGCCGTCGGCTGGGTGACCGTACGGGGAATCGGGGCCGTGAACGACCTGCAGCAGGTCGCCGCCTCATCCGGTCAGCTGAAGAAGGCGATCGGCGACGGCGACCTCGAGAAGGCGGCGACCGTCTCCCAGCGCATCGCCCACCACGCCGGGTCCGCCCACGACCTCACCTCCGACCCGGTCTGGCATGCCTTCGGATTCGTTCCGTGGATCGGCCCCAACTTCACCGCGGTGAGCGACGTCGCGGAGATCGCCGATGACATCGCGACAGACGCGCTGAACCCCGTGCTGAAAGCGGCAGGAGATCTCGATCTCGCGAGTCTGGGGTTCTCGAACGGGACCATCGATCTGACGCCCTTCGCCAAGATCGAGCCGTCGCTCGCGGATGCCGACGCGACGCTCGCATCGGCCGTGACGAGGGCACGCCAGATCGACGCCGACGCGACGCTCCCTCCCCTCGCGGACGCGGTCCGCGAGCTGCGCACCACCGTCACGCAGGCGGCGACCGTCGTGGGGTCGCTGCACGGCGCGTCAGCGCTCCTGCCGAGCATGCTCGGCGGTGAAGGACCGCGAAACTACGTGATCGCGATGCAGAACAACGCCGAGGTCCGCTCCTCCGGAGGCATCATCGGCGCCATCGCGCTCCTGCACGCCGAGGGCGGGAGGATCACCCTGAGCCAGCAGGCGTCGACGCGCGACTTCCCCGCGCTCGATGCCTCGCTCTCCCTCAGCGAGTCGACCGTCGCACTGTTCGAGGATCGCCCAGGGCGCTACCTGCAGAACATCACCAACATCCCCGACTTCACCGAGGCCGCGCCGCTCATCGCCGCCCGCTGGCAGGGACGCTTCGGCACCACGGTGGACGGGGTGATCGCCGTCGACGCCGTCATGACGAAGAACCTCCTCGCCGTGACCGGTCCGATCACGTTCGGGCCCTTCACCGCCGACAAGGACAACGTCGTCAGCCTGCTGCTCTCCGAGATCTACGCCGCCGTGCCGGACCCCGCCATACAGGACGAGGTGTTCGCCCAGGCCGCGACCGCGCTGTTCGGCGCGGCGCTCTCGGGAGCGGCTCCGAAGGATCTCGTCGGAGCTCTCGCCACCTCCGCCGACCAGGGCCGGATCCGCGTGTGGAGCGCCCATGAGGACGAGGAGAGGATCCTCGCCTCATCGTCGCTGGGCGGGGCGCTCCCGGTCGACGGCCCCGACGGGACATATGTCGGGGTGCTCTTCAACGACACCACCGGCGGCAAGATGGACTACTACACGGATGCCGAGATCACCACGTCGATCGGCTCGTGCCAGGGGCGTCCGACCACACGCGTGCGGGTGACGTGGACCAACGGCGCTCCGGCGGATGCGGCGACGGCTCTGCCTCCTTATGTGACGGCGGACGGCTTCTACGGCGTCGCCGCAGGATCGGTGAGGACGCTGATCACCGTCTACGGGCCCGAGGGGGCGACACCGTCGCGCATCGACCGCGACGGCAAGGAGGACCCCGTGCAGACAGCCACCCTCGGCACGCGGTCCGCCGTGCAGCACGAGGGGCTCCTCGCACCCGGCGAGTCGACGACGATCACGGTCGAGTTCCAGGGCGACGGCGCGGGCGCGCGCCTCACCGAGGTGACCCACACCCCGCTCGTGAGGGACCCCGCGATCCATCGTGAGGAACTGCGCTGCGCCTCGTGACATTGCCATGCAGATGATGTAGTGTCGTCTGCACTGGGGAATATCTGGGTTCTATCATCCTGTCGTGGGGACAGGAAGGGCCCACGCAGTCGAATGCAGGGGTGTGTTCGGGTGCGATTCCGCGTGAATTTCTGGGGAGAATCATGCTGAAGAAACTGGCTGCCATCAGCCTTACCGTTGGCGCGCTCGTGCTCACCGCACCGGTCGCCGCCAATGCCGCAACGGCCGCGTCCGATTCGTACGCGAAGCCGCCGAGCGTGAGCGTCGACGATCCGATCGTCGACATCTGCGAGGTCTCGACCATCGTCTTCGGCGCCGGCTACTTCCAGCCGTCCGAGCACGTGGGCGTGTCGGTGTCCGGACTCAACGCCGCCGATTCGGCGGTCTCGGGCAACACCGCTGCCGCAGACGGCAGCCTCGTCCTGACGTTCCGTCCGCCGTCCAACGGCGAGGGCTCCTACGGAGTCTCGTTCTCCGGCTCGCGCTCGTACACCGCGACCATCACGGTCTCGCACGGGCACGATGCCGCAGCGAGCTGCGACCACGATCCGACGGTCGCGTCCGCCGGCAGCGAGCTTCCGCTCACCGGTGGGATGGAGCTCGCTCTGACGGGCGGCAGCGTGTCGCCGTGGATCCTCGGCGGCGGAGCAGCAGCTCTCGTCGCAGGTGGAGCGCTCGTCGCCGTGGGAGTCTCCCGCCGCAAGAGCGCCTAGATCTGATCGCCGCCCTGTGCGGTGATCGACTGGACGACGGTGATCCCTCCCCCTCCGATCACCGTCGTCTGGTAAATCCGGTGGTTCACCGGAGGCCCACGACCGCCCCCTTCACTCTCAGGTGGCGGCCGTGGGCTTTTTCATGCCCGCGTTACCGCGATGCTCCCGCTGGTATCCGTTGCGAAGGACGTTCTTCGGCATCCGCCGCCCCGGTTCCGACTCCGGTCACGTCGCCGACGAGTCGCGCGATGGCACGGCGCGTCGTCGCCATCCGCGGCGACGACGACGGGGGCAGGTCCGATCGCGCAGTCACGGGCGTCGCGCGTGACGTTGGGTCGCAGCCCGCCTCTCATGGGGTCGGCGTCGGGGTCTCCGTCGGCGGGTGCAGCGCATCCTGGATCATCTGGTGGATGTAGCCGAAGTCGATGCCTTTCTCGGGCACCCCGTTGTCAGGGGTCAGTTCGATCGTCCTGACCTGCTGCTCCTTCGCCTTCGTCATGAGATCGAAGAACTCGGGCAGCTTGTCCTGGGGCAGGTCGGTGTGCACCAGGGCGGTACCCGCCGCCGCGACCTCGTTGAAGCGCGTGAGCACGGTCTGCGGCGTGAACTGCGCCAGAATCGCCTCCTGCAGCTGTCGCTGCCGGAGCATGCGGTCCCAGTCGCTCGTCGTGTACCGCGAGCGGGCGTACCACTGGGCCGTATCGCCGTCCATGGTCTGCTCGCCCGGCTCGATCCAGCCGATGGCCCACGAGTCCACGTCGTGGGCGCCGGAACCGGGGGGCGGCCCGCCCTTCGGTAGACGCTCGGCGACGGTGATCTTCACTCCACCCAGCGCATCCACGAGGTTCGCGAACCCCTTCATGTCGAGGAAGACGTAGTACGGGATCTTGATGCCGAGGATGCCCTCAGCGGCATCCTTCGTCGCCTCGATCTCGGGGTTGGAACCCTGCGCCGTCGCGTTCGGGTAGAGGCTCGCGCCCTCGTCCTTGCGGCACACCTGCACGGCGTTCGTGAGCTGGTTGATGCCAGGGCCCCATCCGCACTTCGAGTCGTTGTGCCCCTCGAAGTAGTTGCGGTAGTCGAAGCCGACGAGCTCCGGATCACGCATAGGGCTGTCTTCGGCGAACGGGAAGTTCGGCATGTCTCGCGGGATGCCGGTGATGGTCACCGCACCGGTGGTCGCGTTCACCGAGACGACCGAGATGCTGTCGAAGCGCATCGAGTCGCGTCCTTCGCCGCTGTCGGCGCCGAGCAGGAGGATGTTGTAGTAGCCGTCGCTGGCAGGGAGACTCGGGCCGCTGCTGCCGAAGATGGTCGAGATCGTGCTGCGCACCGTGCCCACATAGGATGCGGCCACACCGGTGACCGAACCGACGAGCCCGAGCAGCAGCAGGGTAACGACAGGAAGCGCGAACTTCGACAGGCCCGGGATCTTCACGAGCCGCACGAGTCTCAGCGTGTCGAAGGTGAGGACGATCCACAGGATGACGTAGCCGACGAGCAGCACCTGCACCACGGTCAGGACGACAGCGGAGAACCATCCGGCCCCGATCGTGAGCCACAGCAGCGTGGGCCGCGCAAAGAGCGCGAGGCCCGCCGCGACGATGACCAGGAACCAGGCAGTGAGAGTGGCCCCCAGACCGAAGCGGCCCAGCCGTCGGCTGCCTGCCAGGAGCTGGGCGGATCCGGGCAGCAGGACGTTGAGAGCGACGAGCCACCAGCCGCGCTTGATCATGGTCCCGGAGTCGGACACGTCGGGATGCCGCAGCGGGCGCGTCTCGATCAGCGGACGCCCGGCTGCACGCGGCGCGGCCAGCGTCACAGAGACTCCTTCAGCCGTTCGTTCTTGTCCTCGACCTGCGACTCGAGGTCACGCGCATAGGCCTCGACCCGATCCGCGAGGTCGGCATCAGAGGTGCCGAGGATGCGGGCGGCGAGCAGTCCTGCGTTCTTCGCCCCTCCGATGGACACCGTGGCGACGGGGATGCCCGCCGGCATCTGCACGATCGACAGCAGCGAGTCCATGCCGTCGAGATAGCCGAGAGGCACGGGCACCCCGATCACCGGCAGCGGCGTCATCGACGCGAGCATCCCCGGCAGATGGGCGGCTCCCCCGGCTCCCGCGATGATGACGCGGAGGCCACGGCCGCGGGCCTCTCGCGCGTAGGACATGAGCTTGTCGGGGGTGCGGTGGGCGGAGACGACCTCTACCTCGTGCGGGATCCCGAAGTCGGTGAGCGCCTGAGAGGCGTCGCTCATCACCCGCCAGTCGGAGTCGGAGCCCATGACGACGCCGACGAGAGGAGCGGTGGAGGAGTGCAGTGGCTCAGTCACCAGATCAGGCTAAGGTCTCGCGCTGTGAGAACCCCCCAGCGGCACACCTCGACGCGCACTGTCGTCGAGCGGGCGATCGCTCAGTCGAAGTGCGCCGCGGCGGCGCGCGCCACGTAGACCGCGTCGTCGAGATCGTCACCCGACACGTTCACGTGACCCACCTTGCGCCCAGGGCGGGGCGCCTTGCCGTAGGTGTGGATCTTCGCGGATGGGTGCTCTGTCATGGCGGCGGCGAACCGCTCGTCGAGCGTCCCCTCGGAAGGGCCCCCGAGGATGTTCACCATGACCGACCAGGCGGCCCGCGGCGAGGTGTCGCCGAGCGGAAGGTCGGCGACAGCACGCAGGTGCTGTTCGAACTGACCGGTGACGGCGCCGTCCTGGCTCCAGTGCCCGCTGTTGTGCGGACGCATCGCGAGCTCGTTCACGAGGATGCGCTCGTCGTCCGTCTCGAACAGCTCGACGGCGAGCATCCCTGTCACTCCGAGGCCTTCGGCGATCGAACGCCCGATCTCCTCCGCAACCTGGACGAGCCTGTCGGGTGCGGCAGGCGCCGGAGCGATGACCTCGGCGCAGACGCCGTCGCGCTGCACCGTCTCGACGACCGGGTACGCGACGATCTGCCCGCCGGGTCGCCGAGCCACCTGCTGCGCGAGTTCGCGGACGAAGCCGACGAGCTCCTCGACAAGCAGCGCCTCCCCCTCTGCCAGTGCATCGAACCAGTCCTGGGCCTCGTCGGCGGCGCGCACCACTCGTACGCCCTTGCCGTCGTAGCCGCCACGCGGGGTCTTCACGACCCCCTTGCCGTCGTGGGAATCGAGGAAGGTCTTCAGCTCATCGGCATCCCGTACGGCCGCCCAGTCGGGCTGCGGCACGCCGAGCTCGGCCAGACGCGCCCGCATGACGAGCTTGTCCTGAGCGAACTGGAGGGCATCGGGACCCGGGTGCACGGAGACGCCCTCCGCCACGAGAGCGCGGAGCACATCCTGCGGGACATGTTCGTGGTCGAAGGTGATCACATCGACGTCCTTCGCGAAGGCCCGCACCGCGTCCAGATCGCGGTAGTCGCCCACCGCTGTCGCGGCCAGCTGGGCGGACATGCCGTCGCCCTCAGCGAGCACCCGCAGGTCGAGCCCGAGCTCGACCGCCGGAGCGATCATCATCCTGGCCAGCTGGCCTCCGCCGATCACGCCTACACGCAGCGCCATGTGCCGCCTCCATTCGTCATCACCATTCTCCCGCACCGATGCGGGAGCGGGTGACACGGTCTCAACCGACCGAGACCGCACGGCTTCGTCGGCGGCAGAGACGACTCAGATGCCGAAGGGCGTCTCGGCGCCGGACTGCGCGTCTCTGTGAGCGAGGATCTGACTGACCTCGATCTGGTCGGCCAGAGTCTCGTGGACCAGCGTGACGTTGGGCACGTTCGCCAGACGCAGCGGAGCGTCGACGCCGTTGGTGAGCGTGATCGTCCCTGCGCCCCACATGCGCTGCAGCACCCCGCGCCGAACGCCGATCGAGTATCCGCGTGCATGAGACATCTCGCGCCGGTTCCTGGACCCCACGCCGTTGTTGACGATCACCCTGCGCGTGGTCACCGTGACGGTCCGCGAGTGCCAGATCATGTAGGGGACGATGACCAGAAGAACGATGAGCAGCCCCGCCGCCGTCAGCAGCATCCAGTCCTCGAAGGGCGCAGGGAGGTTGCCGTAGAAGTACGCCGTGGCGCCGCACACCGTGATCAGCACCAGCGCCGACCAGAACAGCCGTCGCGCCTGACCGCGGAACTTCGCGATGAGCAGCTCTTCCGTGGGCACGCCGGGAGGCGGCATCGTCGGGCGGCCTCCGAGAGTCACGGGCTGGGTCACCCCTCCATTGTGCATGCACCGTCCGACAACGGCGCCCGCACTCCGGGCGTGTCAGTCTCGGGCGGGGCGGACGTGGACGACATCACCGGCCGAGACGGCGTGCTCGACGCCGTCCGCCAGGACCATGAGGCGCCCATCCTCGTCGAGCGAGAGCGCGGTGCCCTGGAGCGTCCGATCGCCGGGCAGCGACACCGTCACCTCGGCGCCGATGGTCGCACAGCGAGCGCTCGCGGCGGAGTGGAGTCCGCTGGAGACGGCGTCTCCCGCGTCGATCAGCGCCGTGAGGAGCCGGTCGAGGCCGCGCAGATAGTCGGCGATCAGCCGATCGGCATCGGCCTCCGCGCCGAGCACCGCGAACGATGTCGCGGTGGGGACGGGGAGATCGGATGCCGTCATCCCCGTGTTGACACCGGTTCCGACGATCACCGCCTCGGTAGTGGCTTCGGCGAGGATGCCGCAGATCTTGCCTCCGTCGACCAGGATGTCGTTCGGCCACTTCACGGCGACGTCGTGGCCGGGCAACTGCGCGGCGATCGCATCGGACATCGCCACCCCCGCCGCCAGAGGAATCCATCCCCTGGCCTCGGGCCGCTGCGGAAGCGCGCGAAGAACCACAGACACGGCGATCGCGGCGCCAGGAGGGGCGATCCAGCTGCGGTCGAGGCGACCCCTGCCCTCGGTCTGATTGTCGGTCGCGATCACGGAGAGATGAGGCCAACCGCCGGCATCCGCGGACTGAGCCCTCAGGTCGGCATTCGTCGACCCCGTCGCGGAGAGGACGAGCAGCCGCGAGGCGACGGCTCCGGTGAGCGGGAGCTGCATGCTCATTCGTCCACGTCGTCTTCGTCGCCCTCTTCGTCGTCATCGTCCTCATCGGGGCGGACCGCGCCCATCTCGTGGGCGTGCCAGCGCTCCCACTTCTGCATGAGCTGCTCGACGGCGGCGTGGAACTTCTCCGTGGCGACTCCCTGGGTGGTATCGCCGAAGTAGTGCTGCACCCACATGCGCAGACGCGCGATCGCCGCCTCGTCGGCATGGACGCGCTCGACCTCGGCGACGATGTCTCCCGCGGCATCCGCGGTCAGCCACTCGCAATCGGAGAGGTAGCCGTTCGTGTCGACGGACGCCTGCTCGTCGACCGGACGGGTGATCATGAGGGGCTTGCCCACAGCGAGGCGGTCGTAGACCATGGCGGAGATGTCGACGATCGCGACGTCGGCGGCTGCGAGCTGCCAACCGAGCTCCGGGCCGTCGTCGTAGACGTGCTGGGCGGTCGCATCCGCGGCATTGGCCGCCGCGATCGCGGCGACGATGCGTCGATGCGCGGCGCCGTACCCGTCGTCGATGACGCCGCTCCGCGGGTGGGGGCGGTAGAGCACGCGATGACGGCCGGTGGCGAGCAGCGCGCCGACCAGAGCCTCACCGTGCGACGCGATCGAGCCGTAGTGCGCACTCGGGCGGTCGCCCTCCCAGGTCGGCGCGTAGAGCACGACGGTGCGCTCATCGGGCGTGTACGGCAGTGCCCCGGAGTAGTGATCCGCCTGCGGGCGCCCGATCTCGATCGTGCGCCGGTTGATGTCGTAGTCCCACAGCGTTCGGCTGAGTCGATCTCTCGCCGCCTGCCCCGCGACGAACGCGTAGTCGTACGCCTTGTACTGGTTCGTCGTCATGTACATCTTGTCGGACTCGCCGTGGTTGATGAAGACGTGCCAGCGCCGGCCGTAGCGGAACATCTGGAAGTTGCGCGTGTTCTGATTCACGTACAGCACGATCCGGATGTCCTGATCGGCGATGTACCTCTCGAGGTCTCGCACCGTCGGCACGAAGGCGACGGGAGGAGCGTCCTCGTCGAGGAGCTTCTCAGCGCCCGTGGCGACCCGGGACAGCACGACGACGGGCCAGCGCTTCGCGAGCTCGGCCAGCGGACGGTACCACTGACGCATCTGGTACATGTTCACGGCGCCGTCTGCGAAGTACACGGCGACCTTGAAGTGCCCGGAAGGGTGCGGGCCGTCCTCTGCGAGGCGGCGACGCACGCGCTGCACGGCCGAGCGTGAGCGGAGTGCGCGTCTGAGCAGTCGGTAGGCCTTCTTCGCGTCGGACACTGCACCCATCCCTCCAGAGTACCGAGTGGGGGTCGCGCGCTCGGCTCCTCGGCGGCTCCCGAGAGGGATAGAGATGGTTCCGTTATCCGAGAATCCGGTTCCATGTCGATCCGCGGACGCGCCGACGTCACCGCCGCCCTCGGTCAGCGAACCCCCGATCGCGTCATGACATGATCATCATGTGCCTGACCACGTAACCACCGAGCATCCCGACGGGGTGTCCTTCGTCATGCCGGTGCTCAACGAGCGGGCCTACCTCGAGCACGCCGTGGCCTCCGTCCTGCAGCAGCAGCTCGACATCCCCGCCGAGCTCGTGCTCGCGCTCGGCCCCTCCACCGACGGGACGACGGAGCTCGCGCAGCGGCTCGCGAGTGAGGACTCCCGCATTCGTCTCGTGGAGAACCCGGCAGCGCACATCCCGGTGGGACTGAATGCGGCCATCCGTGCCAGCAGGTACGCGACGATCATCAGAGTCGACGCGCACTCCGAGCTCTCCCCCGGCTATGCCGCCCGCGCCATCGACACGCTGGATCGCACCGACTCCGCGAACGTCGGCGGGGTCATGCACGCCGAAGGGCGCACGCCGTTCCAGAAGTCCGTGGCCCGCCTCTACAACTCCCCCGTCGGCCTCGGCGGCGGGGCCTACCACGGTGGATCGCAGGAGGGCGAAGCCGAATCCGCGTATCTCGGCGTCATGCGGCGATCGGTGCTCGAGGAGGTCGGTCTCTTCGACGAGTCGATCAGGCGGGGCGAGGACTGGGAGCTCAACCTCCGCATCCGCCAGGCCGGACACCGCGTGTGGTTCGATCCCGAGCTGTCGGTGACCTACTGGCCGCGCGAGAACTGGCTGCGACTGGCCCGGCAGTTCCGCGCCACCGGTGCGTGGCGCGGCGAGCTCGTGCGCAGGTTCGGCCGGCGCAACGGCATCCGCTTCTTCGCTCCGCCTGCGCTGGTGCTGCTCGTCGCCCTCGCCCTCGTCGTCGGCGTGCTGCAGGCGACCGGCGTCCTCTCCGGCATGGTGTCGCTCGTCGCATCCCTCGTCTACCTGCCCCTCGCGGTCTACGTCCTGCTCGACGTCGCGGTCGCCTTCGCTCCCGGAGGCGGCGGCATCCGACAGCGGCTCTGGACGCTGCTCGTCATGCCGACCATGCACCTCTCGTGGGGACTCGGCTTCCTCGGCGGCGTGCTGCGCGGTGCGGGCGACACCGTGGACGCGTCACGGCTGGGCACGAGGAACACCCCTCTGCCCTGATCAGGATCAGCGGGTGACGTAACCCTGATCCAGGATGCGCGACACGACGCGCTCGGCGGCATGGCCGTCGTCCCTGGTGTTGAACTGGGCACGCCAGGCCGCGTAGCGCTCCGCATAGGCGGACTCGTGCCCCTGGTCGGCGAGGGCGGCGGCCAACTCCTCCTGGGTGTGGACCAGCGGTCCCGGCGCCCTCTCCTCGAGATCGAAGTAGAAGCCCCGGAGCTGACCCCGGTAGTGGTCGAGGTCGGGAACCAGGAAGTACATCGGCTTGCCCGTGACGCTGAAGTCGAACATCACAGAGGAGTAGTCGGTGATCAGCGCGTCGGCGGCCAGGAGGAGCTGCGACGTCTCGGGGAACCCGGTCACGTCGATCACCCGCGCTCCGGCGTGATCGCGCCCGGTGTCGATGGTGCGCGAGTGCCCTCGGACGAGCACGACGGCATCCGCCTGGGCGGCGAGGGCCTCGGGGTCGATGAAGTCGACCATCTCCCTGCGGTCGTCACGCCAGGTGGGCGCGTAGAGGAGCACGCGCTCCCCCTCGGCGATGCCCAGGGCCGCGCGTACGACCGCAGGATCGCCGGAGACGAGTGCGTCGTTGCGGGGGTAGCCCTCCACCCAGATCGGTCGACCGAAGAACGCGTAGGCCTTGCGGAGGATCCGCTCGGAGTAGGTGTTCTGCGCGAGCAGCACGTCCCAGCGGCGCGATTCCTTCACCACGGCCGCCATGCGCCGAGGGTCGAACCCGGGGCGATGCAGCGCCAGCCTCTTCAGCGGGGTGCCGTGCCATGTCTGGAGGACTCGCTGGCCCGCCTTACGGGCGAAGCGCCGACGCAGCCAGTCGTTCACCACCAGCAGACGTGCGGCCGCCCTGGCTCTCCACCACTCCGGGCTGCCTTCGACGACGGCGATGGCGCCGTCGGGAACGGCGACGGAGAGATCGACGACGCTCCAGTACCGGGTGACCCCCGGCGCCAGCGCGGCGAGGGCCCTGTCGATCGCCTGCGGGTTGCAGCCGACCGTCTTGCCGTAGAAGCTCTCGAAGAACACCGCGTTCTCGGTGCCGCCTGTCTGCGCCACGTAGCGCTCCTCGAGGGTCGACTGCCCCTCCGCGGTCTCGTAGACGGGATCGATCGGCGCGCCGATCGTCACTGCGGCCGCCTGCACCGCGATGCGGAGCCCTGCGAGCAGGGTCGACGGTATCTCCACGGCACCGAGGTCAGCGCCGTCGATCCGCAGCTCGTACTCACCGGCTGGGAGCGGCAGAGCCGCGCCGCCCCATCTCGATGCGCGCAGCGGGAAGACCGCCTTCCAGGTCTTGCCGCCGCCGGTGAGGCGCACGTCGAGGCGCGCACGGGCGCCGAGGAGCGTCGCGCTCGCCGGGCGAGCGCCTGCACCCGAGATGATCAGCTCTTCGGCCGACTCATCGATCCGGGCCGTGGTCATACTGCTCCCTTCGGCGCGGGGACTCCCCGCGCGCGGATCACGTCGTAGACCCGCTGTGTGTTGCGTCCGTCGCGGAACGCATGCATCTGAGCGCTGAGCGTAGCGGAACGCACGGACCTCGCGGCGAACGCGCCCTCGTCGGACAGCAGCGGCTCCAGCTGCGCGATCAGCTCATCCCAGCTGCGTGCGAAGTCCTCCCCCGCGACCTCCGCGAAGCCTCCGTAGAACCCTCGGGTCCGTGCGTACTCCTCGGCATCCGGCGCCAGGAAGAGCACCGGGGTCGCGAGCAGCCCCACGTCGTAGGCGAGGGACGAGTAGTCGGTCACGAGCACGTCGACCGCGGGGAGTGCGGGGGTGACGTCGGCGAGGACGCCGGCCCCCAGCATCCGCACTCTCCTGCTGGGCAGAGGCGGCGCGTACCCGCCCTCCCCGAGCGGATGCGAGCGCACCAGCAGCACGGAGTCGGTTCTCTCGAGAGTTCTGATGATGTCGATCCACTGCGCGGCGCTCGGCACCGCCGGATCTGCCGCGCCGTCGCGCCAGGTCGGGGCGTACAGGATGGTCCTGGCTCCGTCGGTCAGCTCGCCGACGGCGCTCACGAGCAGCGCGGATGCCGCGGCTCGACGCTCGTCGGCGGTCCCCGCGGAGAGCACGTCCACCCGGGGCTCGCCGGTGACGACGACCCGGGCGTCGCCGATCCCGAACGCGGACTCCAGCCGACCGCGCGAGCGGTGCGAGGCGGCGGGCAGCACGCGGATGCGCTGAGCGGCGCCGCGGTAGAGGAGACCGACCACCCGGCGCAGCAACGACGCTCCGGGGACGTTCGGCACCTGGGTCGTGGCCGGCGAGTCGAGCCCGATGCGCTTGAGCGGGATGCCGTGCCACAGCTGCACGACGAACGCACCGGCGTTCGCATAGCGGTTCACGTCGCCGAGGCCGTGGGTGACCACGAGCACCCCCGCCCGCGCCGTGGCCCACCATCCGCGGAGTCCGCCCTTGGGGACCGTGCGGATGCCGAGCGCTGCCGCCTCGCGCTCTTCGCGCTCGGACGAGGTCAGCCACAGCGTGTCGTGCCCGTTCGCCTGCGCCAGCCGCTGCAGAGCCAGCGCGCCATCGCCGATCCCGGCTCCGCAGCCGAAGACCCAGCGCCGACCGCGCGGCACGATCAGCGTGCCGATGCGGCCGGCGGCGTACAGCGGGATCCGGAGCAGCTTGGCCGCATTGCCGGAGCCGAAAGAGAAGGACGCCACCCCGCGAGCCTATCGCGCGGGTGACGTCCTTCTCTGTGAGGCGGGGTGCTACTTGGCGAGCGTGCCGAGCGTGACGTCGGCCTCGTACTCCTTGCCTCCGCGGACGTAGGTGACCTTCGCGTCACTGCCAGCCGCCGCGGCCCGCACCTGAGCGGTGAGGTCGCTCGCGTTCGTGATCGGCACGCCGTTGAACGCGGTGACGATGTCATCGGCCTTCAGCCCCGCGGCACCCGCGGCGCCGCCGTCGGTGACCTCGGCGATGTAGGCGCCCGCCTGAGTGGAGCTCTCGACCGATGCCGCGTCGCGGACCGACGCGCCGAGGAGTCCGTGGGTCGCACTGCCGTCCGCGATGATCTCCTTCGAGACGCGCTCGGCGATGTTCGACGGGATGGCGAAGCCGATGCCGATGGAACCGGACTCCTCGGAGCTGCCGGAGCTCGCGATCGCCACGTTGATGCCGATCAGCTGACCCTTGCTGTTCACCAGCGCACCGCCCGAGTTGCCGTGGTTGATCGCGGCATCCGTCTGGATCACGGCGATCGAGATCGACTCGGACGTCTGCTGGTTGGTGTTGCCCGGCAGGTCGAACTGGAACGGGCTCGACTGGCCGTCCTGGGGCGTCTGCTGATCCTGCGGCGCATCCTGCGACGACGAGTCCGGCAGAGCCGAGGACGCGATCTGGATGCTGCGGTTCAGCGCGCTGACGATGCCGGTCGTGACCGAGTTCGACAGCCCGAGCGGGGCGCCGAGCGCGACCGCAGTGTCTCCGACGTTGAGCTTCGACGAGTCGGCGAACGTGATGGGCGTGAGACCCTTGGCGTCCTTCAGCTTCACGACCGCGAGGTCGTAGATGGGGTCGGTGCCGACGACGGTGGCGTCGTAGATGCGGCCGTCCGACGTCGTGACCCTGATCGTCGGGTCGGCGACGGCCCCGCCCAGGGTGACCACGTGCGTGTTCGTCAGGACGTAGCCGTCGTCGCTGATGATGACGCCGGAGCCGCTGCCGGCCTCCTTGGAGCCGGCGACCTCGATCGTGACCACGGAGGGCAGCGCCTCGGTGGCGACGGCCGTGGTCTCGTTGACGGATCCGGGGTTGTTCACCGTGACGGTCTGCGGTCCCTCGGCCGATCCGGTCGAGGGGGTGCTGCCGAGCCCGGTGAAGATCGCGCCGCCTCCGAAGCCGGCGACGCCTCCCACGAGGGCGGCGGCCACGACGATCGCCGCGAACTTCACGCCGCTGCGCGGCTTCTGGTCCTTGGTCTTGGCGGCACCGGTGGGGTCGCCCGTCGCGAACGCCTGAGGGGCGCCGAGCGGGACGGTCGGCTGGGTGCCGTCGTGGATGCCGAACGCGGCTCCGGGCGAGGTCGCCGCGATCTGCGGCTGCGCCTGCTGGCCTCCGTAGAACTGGGGTGCCGTGGACGCTGCGGGGGCGTAGGGTCCTGCCTGGGCCGGCTGGCCGAACGGGGTCGGGACCGACGCCGCGGGGGCGACCGGGGCCGACGGAGCGACGGGAGCCGTCTGCGCCGAGGCGAACGTCGACGGGACCTCGTGTCCCTGCGCGACGGGGGCCGCCGGGGCTTCCACGACGGGCGTGGAGGCGACAGCGGGCGTGTCAGCTGCGGCATCCGACGTCGAACGGTCGACGAACGGGGCGGCATCGGTGGTCGGCACGGCGTCGTTCGACGGGAGTGCCGGGTTGTCCTGGGTGTTGTCTTCGTTCATGGTGTCTGCTCCTTCAGCAACGCCCCTTCAGAGTGCCGCCCGTGTCTGTGCGTTTCTTATGTCGAAGGTGAGTTTCGCCTATGGCCTTAGCCTGTTCTTCATGAGTGTCATTCCCGGCGCATGGAGGCGCACGGCAGCGGGCGCAGGACTGCTCGCATCCGACGGAGGCGTCGCGCCCACCATCTTCGCAGAGATGTCTGGACTCGCGGCGAGAACAGGGGCCATCAACCTGGGCCAGGGCTTCCCCGATGAGGACGGCCCCGCCGAGGTACTGGAGGCGGCGAGAGCCGCGATCGCGAACGGCGCCAACCAGTATCCGCCCGGTCGCGGTGTGCCCGATCTGCTCGCGGCGATCAGCGAGCACCAGGAGCGCTTCTACGGGCTTCACGTGGACCCCGCCACCGAGGTGATCGTGACGGCGGGCGCGACCGAGGCGCTCACCGCGACCCTCCTCGCCCTCATCGACGGTCCCGATGACGAGGTCGTCGTCTTCGAGCCGTACTACGACTCCTATGCGGCCGCCGCGGCCCTCGCCGGGGCGAAGCTCGTGACGGTGCCGCTGCGGGCGCCGGACTTCCAGCCCGATCGGGATCAGCTGGCCGCAGCCGTCTCGGATCGCACGAGGATCATCCTGGTGAACGACCCGCACAACCCCACCGGTGCGGTCTTCGGCCCCGACGTGCTCGCCGACATCGTGCGCCTGGCGCACCGGCACGACGCGGTCATCGTGACCGACGAGGTGTACGAGCATCTCTCGTTCCACTCCCCGCACACCCCGATCGCGACGCTGCCGGGAGCGGCAGAGCGCACCCTCACGATCTCCTCGGCGGGCAAGACCTTCTCGACGACGGGATGGAAGATCGGCTGGGTGCACGGCCCCGCCGCGCTCATCACGGCCGTCCTCACCGTCAAGCAGTACCTCACCTACGTGAACGGATCGCCGTTCCAGCCCGCTGTGGCCGTCGGGCTCCGTCTGCCCGACTCCTCCTTCGCCGAGGCCGCGGCTACCCTCGAGCGCAAGCACGCGATCCTCGGCGACGGTCTTCGTGCCGCCGGATTCACGGTGCACGCGCCGCAGGGAGGCTACTTCACGGTGGCCGACGCGACGGCGCTGGGAGGAACGGATGCCGCGGCGTTCTGCCGTGCACTGCCGGAGAGGGCGGGAGTCGCCGCCATCCCCCTCTCCGCGTTCGTCTCCGAGGGGCGCCGTGGGGACTACACGGGCCTGGTCCGTTTCGCCGCGTGCAAGCGGGTCGAGGTGCTGGAAGAGGCCGCGAGGCGGCTGTCTGCGCTCGACGCCTGAGTCAGCGCGGCACCACCCGGTAGCGCCGTACCCGCAGTGACGGGTTCGCCGCCCGCACGCGGTCGATGGCGGAGCGCTCCACCGGGGCGACCGCGATCCCCTCCACGACGCCGACGCCTGCGAGCACCACGCCCTGCGGATCGATGATCTGCGAGTGCCCGACGCCGATCGGCGCGGGGTGGTCGGCCGCGATCACGTAGGCGGTGTTCTCGATCGCCCTCGCCGCGAGCAGCGTCGTCCAGTGGTGCTCCTTGAGCGGGCCTCGCACCCACTCGGCCGGGACCACGATCGCGTCGACGCCTGCGTCCATGAGCGTCCGCGCCACCTCGGGGAAGCGCAGATCGTAGCAGGTCATCAGCCCGAAGCGGATGCCGGCGACCTCGAACGTCGCCGCCTCCCCCACGTCGCCGGCCTCCACCCAGTCCGACTCGGTCTGGCCGAAGGCGTCGTAGAGATGCTGCTTGCGGTACGTCGCGAGGACGCCGTCTCCACGGACCGCGACGACCGTGTTGCGCACACGCTCGTCGTCCGATGCCCGCTCCGCGAAGCCCGCCACGATCACCACGCCGTGGTCTGCGGCGAGAGCGGTGAGCGTCGAGACGAACTCTCCGTCGAGCTGCTCCGCGTTCTCCGCCAGCGAGGCGTCCATCGGCTCGACGAAGTAGCCGGAGTACTCGGGGAACACGACCAGCGCCGCTCCGCGGCGCGCGGCGTCCGCCGTCATCCGCGCGATCCGCTCGAGATTCTCTTCACGGACGGCCGTGGGCGCGAACTGGCACACGGCGACGGGCACGGCTGCGGTCTCGGACATGCACCCATCCTCCCGCATCCCGGGCCGAACAGCCGGAAAAGGCGAAGGCCCCCTGATCAGATTTCCCTGATCAGGGGGCCTTCTCTTGTTGCGGGGACAGGATTTGAACCTGCGACCTCCGGGTTATGAGCCCGGCGAGCTACCGAACTGCTCCACCCCGCGGCACAAGGGATAGCCTAACACGGATTCTGAGGGTGCGCGAATCGAGGCCGCGAACACTCCCCCGAGACGCGAATGGGCGCCCCTCACGGAGCGCCCATTCGTTCATCGGATCGTTGTCACTTGCCCGTGTCGCCGTCCAGGGCGAGCAGGGTGTTGACGGCGTCCGTCAGCCTCTTGTCGGCCTCGGCGAACGCGGTGAGGTCACCGGCCTTCAGCGCGGCCTCACGGTCGGCGAGGGCCTGAGCCGCTGCCGAGAGAGCCTGGGCTTCCGCGTCCGACGGAGGTGGCGTCGTTCCGCCCTCGGCGGGAGGAGTCGTGCCCCCTTCCTCCGGAGTGGTCGGCGTGACCTGCCCGTCACCACCCGCCGCCCCCGCCTCGCCGCCGAACAGGGCATCCAGCGCCGCTGTCAGCGTGTCCTCGAAGGCGACGTTGCCGCCGAAGGCGACCAGCACCTTCCGGAGCTTCGGAACCTGGGTGTTGTCGGCGGACTGCACGTAGACCGGCTGCACGTACAGCAGGCCGCCTCCGACCGGCAGCGTCAGCAGGTTGCCGTACGCGACCTCCGACTTTCCGATCGTCAGGACGTTCAGCTTCTCAGCGACGACCGGGTCGGAGTCGAAGGTGTTCTGCACCTGGCCAGGACCGGGCACGGTGGTGTCGTCGGTGATCTCGAGCAATCGCAGAGTGCCGTAGCCGTCCGCCCTCTTGCCCTTGTCGCCGCCGGCATCCGAGTCGACCGCCAGATAGCCCATCAGCACGTCTCGCGAGCTGCTCGACCCCGAGGAGGCGGGGATGAACGTGGAGAACATCGAGAACCGCGGCGAATCCTGCCCAGGCATCTTCATGCTCAGGTAGTACGGCGGCTGGAGCATCTCCTTGCTCCGCGGGTCCTTCGGAGTCTGCCAGCGGTTGTCGAGCTGCGCGAAGGAGCCTGCATCGTCGATGTGGTAGATCCCGAGGATGTCGCGCTGCACCTTGAACAGATCGGTCGGGTAGCGCACGTGGCTCATCAGGTCGCCGGACATCTCGCTGATCGGCTTCAGCGTGGACGGGTAGACCTTCTGCCAGGTCTGCAGCACCGGATCGCTCTTGTCCCACGCGTAGAGGGTCACGTGACCGTCGTACGCGTCGACCGTGGCCTTGACCGAGTTGCGGATGTAGTTGATCTCGTCGATCGCGAGCGACGGCGTCGGCGTGCTCGAGTCCGCGATCGCCTTGGAGAGGCTCACGCTCGTCGAGTACGGGTACGAGGCGCTGGTCGTGTAGCCGTCGACGATCCACACCACGCGTCCGTCCACGACGCTCGGGTACGGGTCGCTGTCGAGCTCGAGGTAGGGGGCGACCTTCTGCACGCGGGTCTTCGGGTCGCGGTCATAGAGGATCTGAGACTTGTCGTTGACGAGGTTCGAGAACAGGATCTGCTCGGACTGGAACTTCAGCGCGTACAGCAGCTTCGTGAACGTGGAGCCGATCGCCGGCCCTCCGTTCCCGTCGAAGGTCGTCGTCGTGTTGGCATCGCCCTCTGCACCGCGCGGGTAGTCGATCTCGACCGGGTCGGTGCCCTTGGGGGCGCCGACGATCGAGTACTCCGGCGAGTTCTCGCCGAAGTAGATCCGCGGCTCGTACTTCTCCGAGTCGGTGAGGTCTCCCGAGGTGGGCATGCCGCGCTCGATGAACACCGGCTCGCCCGACGCGGTGCGCTGGTTGCCCGCCATCGCGAGCAGCCCGTAGCCGTGGGTGTACACCGCGACGCGGTTGTTCCAGGTGTCGCTGTCGCCGAGGTTCGCCATGTCGAGATCGCGGACGGCGACCACCGTGTCCTGGGCGACGCCGTTGACCTGGTACCGGTCGACGTCGAGCGTCTGCGGGAACTGGTAGTAGTCGCGCGCCTGGTCCTGCTGGCGGATGACGTCGTTGACGATCTTCGGGTCGATGATGCGGATGGAGGCGGTCGTGTCGGCGTCCTCGCGGAGCTGGCCGGCCTCGGCATCCGTCTTCGCGGTGAAGGGGGTCACCTCGACGTCCGCGACGCCGTAGGCCTCCTTCGTGCCGTCGATGTTGCGCTGGTAGAACTGCGACTGGTACGCGTTCTGGTTCGGCTTGACCTGGAAGGTCGTGACGATCCACGGGTATCCGACGCCCACGACGAGAGACGCGACGAGCAGCAGCGCGGTACCGGCGAGCGGGAAGCGCCAGCGTCCGATGATGGCGGTGACGAAGAACAGCACGGACACCACGGCCGCGACCACCGCGAGGATGGCGAGTCCCGGGATCGTCGCGTTGACGCCCGTGTAGGCCGCTCCGGTGATGCGGTCGTCAGGAGCGACGAGGGTCTTGTACCGGTCGAGCCAGAGGCTCGCCGCCTGCACGAGCAGGTAGAGGCCCGCGATGACGGCGAGCTGGATGCGCGCGGGCTTGGAGATGCGCAGCTCGCCCTGTCCGATGCGCACGGAGCCGTAGAGGTACGACACCAGCGCGGTGACCAGGAGGCAGAGCAGAAGGACGGCCGAGACGAACGCGAGGAGGATCGTGTAGAACGGCATCGCGAACATGTAGAAGCCGGTGTCGAGGCCGAACTGCGGGTCGACCGAGTCGGTCGCCACGCCGTTCGCCCACAGCCACACGGTCTTCCACTGGCTGGCGGCGGAGAAGCCGGCGAACAGGCCGAAGAAGATCGGCATGCCCCACATCGCGAGGCGGCGGAGCGGCTCGATGACCTCCTGGTAGCGGTCGAGCTGCGAGCTCAGCCGCACGTAGACCGGTCGCAGCCGGTAGGCGAGCTGGATCGCGACGAACAGGGGCACCGCCATGCCCAGGAAGCCGATGACGAACATGAGCACGGTGGCGAACCACTGCGTCGTCAGCACGGTCGTGAATCCCAGCTGGTCGAACCAGAGGAACTCGGTGTACAGCGACGCGAAGACGAAGAAGCCCGCGATCAGCGCGGCGATGATCACCAGCGAGATCCCGACGATTCGTCGTGAGGTTCGAGGCGTGGCCGGATTCGGAGAAGAGGTCGAGGTCACCGTCCCATCCTAGGCATGCCTTACTATGCGGCGGCTCCCTGTCCGATCACGGAGAGGTCACGGGCGCTGGGCGCTCACTTCGTGCAGGTGGGCAGGGCGTCGACGTCTCCCCCGTCGGCGATGACCTCGAGAGCGCTCAGCGACTCCTCCAGCGTCGAGGTGCTGATCACCGTCAACCCCGACGGCACGTGGCCCACCACGTCGGCGCAGTTCGACTCGGGAGCCAGGAAGTAGTCGGCGCCGGCATCCCGCGCTCCGTAGAGCTTCTGACGGATGCCGCCGATCGGACCGACCGTGCCGGCGGCGTCGATCGTGCCCGTGCCGGCGACGTCCTTGCCGCCGTTGAGCTCGCCGGGGGTAAGCGTGTCGATGATCCCGAGCGCGAACATCATTCCGGCGCTCGGCCCTCCGACGTTGTCGAGCTGGATCGTCACGTCGATCGGGAAGTGGTACTCGGTGCGCAGCGAGACGCCGATCAGCCAGGTCGTGACGTCGCCCTCGGTGTGCTTCTGCGGAGTGACCTCCACCTGCTTCTCCTCGCCGCCTCTGAGCACGGTCAAGGAGACGGTGGCGCCGGCGGCATCCTGCACGGCCGTGCGCAGCTGCGTGATCGACGTCACCTCGACGCCGCCGATGGCGCTGATCACGTCGTCGGCCTGGAGCACCCCGTCGGCGGGCGAGTCCGCCGCGGGCTCGACCACGGTCACCTGCGCGCCCGTGTCATAGCCCAGCTCGCCGAGAGCCGCTGCCGTCGCCTCGTGCTGCGAATCGACCATCATCGCGGAGTTGCGCTCATCGCGCTGCTCGGTCGTGACGCCCTCGGGGAAGACGGAGTCGAGGGGCACGACCGCACGCGAGGAGTCCGACCAGGCGAGCGCGAGTTCGAACCAGCTAGGCGTGCGCTCTCGGTTGCCGACGACCTGGACGGTCGTGAGGTCCAGGCTGCCGGCGGTCTCGAAGGTCTCCGCGCCCTTGACGCTGATGAGCGGCACCTTCTCGCCGTCGGCCCCTGCGGCGGTCCCCAGCGTGTTGTACACAGGGCCGGGTCGCTGGATCACGTACGGCGAGGGCAGGAACGTGAGCACGGCGAGGGAGAGCAGTGCGACGATCAGCGCCCATACGCCCAGTCCGAGCTTCACAGACCGGGTTCGATCCACAGCAATCCTCCGTCGTTCGCGAGCGGCGTACAGCGAACGGGACCGTGCACCTGTCTCGGTGACTAGCGTAGATCCCACGGCTATAGGCGTGCTGAGAGGGCGAGCGAGATGTCAGACAACGATCCGACCCCCGAGGACTTCCAGGAGTTCCTCCGAAGAATGATGTCCGGCCAGGGCGGTGGAGACATCGACCCTGAGGAGCTGCGCAACGCCCTCGGCGGCATGGAGGGTCTTCAGCTCGACCCGGCGATGATGCAGACGATCATGTCCCAGCTGCAGGGCGCCTTCAACGGCGACCCCTGGGAGAACGCGCTGCGTCAGGCCCTGCACATCGCGAACCGCGACGGCCTCGGCATCAGCGACGGCTCCCGCACGTCTCTCGTCGATTCGTTCGCCCTGGCGAACCTGTGGCTCGGCGAGGTCACGACGATCTCCGAGCTGTCGGAGGCCCCCAAGGCCATGACCCGCGGCGAGTGGGTCGAGGCGACCCTGCCCGTGTGGAAGGAGATCGCCGACCCCGTGTCGACGAGCATCGCCGATGCGCTGACCGGCGCCCTCGACACCCAGGTCCCCGAGGAGATGCGCGGCATCGTGCAGGGCGCGGGAAAGCTCATGCGGGGTCTCGGCGGCTCGGTGTTCGCCGCGCAGTTCGGTCAGGTGCTGGGCAACCTGTCGCTCGAGGTCGTCTCCGGAGGGGACGTCGGCATCCCCGTGCTCCCTGCGGGGACGGCGGCGGTCATCCCGCAGAACCTCACCGCCTTCGGCGAGGGCCTGGAGATCCCCGAGGATCAGATCGCCCTGTACCTCGCCACACGCGAGCTCGCCTACGCCCGCCTGTACCGGCACGCGAAGTGGCTGCACCTGCACGTCATGGCGCAGATCACGGATTTCGCCCGCGGAGTGTCCGTCGACATGGACGCCCTCGAAGACGTCGCCAGCCGCCTGGACCCGTCCAACCCCGAGGAGCTGCGGGCCGCCATCGAGGGCGGCGCACTGCTGCCCGCGCAGACGGAGGCGCAGCGCGAGGCTCTGGCCCGCCTGGAGAACCTCGTGGCGACGATCGACGGATGGGTCGACGTCGTCACGGCGCAGGCGACCTCCCGGCTGCCCGACGGTGCGCGCATCGCCGAGGCTGCGCGGCGACGCCGCGCGGTGGGCGGTCCCGCCGAAGACGCTCTCGGCGCCCTGGTCGGACTCAAGCTCCGTCCGCGCCGCCTTCGCGAGGCCTCCGCCATGTGGCAGGCGGTGACGGATGCCGTCGGAACGGCCGCCCGCGACGCGCTGTGGGACTACCCGGACCTCATGCCCACCGCCGAGGACATCGACGACCCGAGCGCCCTCGTGTCACGACTGCAGGCGCTCGCCCGCGGCGAGCAGCCAGAGGCCGACGAGTTCGACGAGGCGCTCGCACGCCTCCTCGACGGCGATGACTTCTCCGACAGCGGGCCGGACGCCGGTGCGGAAGACGACGAGCCCGGCCCCGGAGACGAACGACCCGTCTGACCGCCGGCGGATGCCTCCGCCACCCTCCACGGACGAGTTGTCCACCGATGAGTCCGGCCCGCCCCACGGCGGCGCCGGACTCTTCAGAATCGGGGCATGCCTCCGCTGACCTCGAAGACGATCACCCGCCTCGACCCCGCGCTGCCGCTGCTGTGGCGCGACGGGGAGACCCTGCAGTTCGGCGTCGACGGCGACGTCAGGGTGCGTGTCGACGCACCCTGGGTCGAGCTGCTTCTCGCGCGCATGGCGAACGGCTTCCGGCGCGTGTCGTTCGACGTCATCGCACACGGTGCGGGTGCTCCCCACAAGCAGGCCAGAGCACTGCTGGCGCGGGTGGAACCGCTGCTCGTCGACGAGGAGGTCTCGTACCGGGCGGCCTGGGTGGAGAGCATCGATCACGTCGACGGACGCGACGAGTACCGGATGCGGGAGGCTCTCGCCGACGAGGGCGTCTCCCTGGGGCGCCGCGAGAGCCGTGAGGATGTCGGCGTGATCCTCGTGCAGGGTGCCGCCGCTGCGCTCCAGTTCGCCCGCTACCTGCGCGAGGACACGACGCACCTGCCGGTCGCGTTCGAGCGCGGCAGGACGACGGTGGGGCCGCTCGTGGTCCCGGGGCGGTCGGCCTGCCTGGCCTGTCGAGACGGCCACGAGCGCGATCGCGACCCCGCGTGGCCGCGGCTGCACACCCAGCTGATCGGTCGCGGCGCCGGCCCGATCTCCGCCGCGCGCGTCGCGGAGGCCGCGACGCTGGCCGCCCGCCTGCTCTCCGACGCGGCGGAGGTGGGGACGTACGCGGAGGTCAGCGCGACGCGCGGCCGGTCGTGGCGCTCGGTGTCGTTTCACGAAGATTGCCGGTGCCGCGTGCCGTCGTCCCGATCTCCGCGAGGAACCTCGACGGCGCCCGTTCGCCTCGACCAGCCGAGCGAGACCAGGACAGCGACAGCGTTCGCGCGGCCCGCGTGACGCCGACGTACGCGAGTCGGCGCTCCTCGTCGATCGCCTCGAAGCCCGTCGCATACGAGATCGGCAGCGATCCCTCGGCCCAGCCCGCGAGGTGCACGTGGGGCCATTCGAGGCCCTTCGCGGCGTGCAGGGTCGACAGCGTCACCGTGCGCATGGTCGGCTCGTGCTGGTCCTTGGCCCTGGCCATCAGCGCGTCGCTGAACCCGCGCAGCGTCGCGTCGGGGCCCGCCTCTTCCGCAAGACGGAGGATCGCGCGCCTGGCCTCCCAGCCGTCGCGCTGCGCACCGCCCGCCGCGGGCGGCTCCTCCGTGAGGCCGAGCTCGCGGAGCACCCGCTGCACCCCGGCGAGGAAGGAGTGCTCGGTCGGGGCCACAGCGGCGGCCCGGAGTGCGAGGATCGCCTGACGCACTTCGGGCATGTTGAAGAAGCGGGTGCCGCCGAGCACGCTCGTCGCGATGCCCTCCGCGGCGAGCGCCTGCTGGAGCACGGCGGACTGCGCGTGTGCGCGGTAGAGCACAGCGATGTCGGCAGGGGAAGCCCCAGCCTCGATCCGCGCGGAGATCGCCGCGGCGATGCCCGCCGCCTCCTCCCCCTCCGTGTCGAAGGCCGTGACCGTCGGCGGATCCGCGCTGAACGAATCGCGCGCGGGGACCAGCTCGAGTGCGCCAGGACGCCCGTGCATGAGGGCGTTGGCTGCTTCGAGGATGGGCGCCTGCGATCGGTAGTTCGTCTCCAGGCGAACGACGGTGGCATCGGGATGACGGCGCTCGAACTCCAGGAGGAACCGCTGCTCGGCGCCCGCGAACGAGTAGATCGTCTGGCTCGCGTCGCCGACGACGCAGATGTCGCGCCGGTCTCCGAGCCACAGCTCCAGCAGCCGGTTCTGCAGGGGCGACACGTCCTGGTACTCGTCGACGGTGAAGTGCCGGTACTGCTCGTGCACGGACGCCGCGACCCGCGGCTCGGCCTCGAGCATCCCCGCACAGGCGAGGAGCACGTCCTCGAAGTCGAGCTGGTGACGTTCGTCCTTCAGCGCCTCGTAGGCCCGTTGCAGCTCGACCAGCTGCGTGGCGTCGACGCCGCTCACCGTTCGGCCGAGCGCGGCATGCTGGTCGATCGAGAGCATCGAGACCTTGCGCCACTCGATCTCCGACGCGATGTCCCTGAGCGTCGCCGTGCTGGGGCGCAGCCGCATGGCGTCGGCCGCCTGTCCGAGCATCCGGACCTTGTTGTCGATGATGCCCGGCGCGGGCGCCCCGGCGAGCGTGGGCCAGAAGAAGTTGAGCTGCGCGAGCGCGGCGGCGTGGAAGGTGCGCGCCGCGACGCCCTCGACGCCGAGGGCCCGCAGTCGGCCTCGCAGCTCGCCGGCGGCCTTCGCGGTGAAGGTCACGGCCATCACCCGCGAGGGCGAGTACGCCCCGGTGTCGACGCCGTGCGCGATGCGGTGCGTGATCACGCGGGTCTTTCCCGTGCCGGCCCCGGCGAGCACCGCGACAGGGCCCCGCAGGACGGATGCCGCCTGCCTCTGCCTTTCGTCGAGTGCCTCCAGCGCGCTCACGCGCGCTCCTCGTACCAGGCGATGATCAGCGCGCGGGCGATGGAGGCCGGCCCCGGCAGGCCCACCGGACCCTCTCCGGCGAGCGCGGAGCCGATCTCTGCGCGGGAGAACCAGCGCACGTCGATGATCTCCTCGCCGTCTGGGCGCGCCTCGTTCTCGTCCACCACGACGGCGCGGAAGCCCAGCATGAGAGAACGAGGGAACGGCCACGGCTGCGAGGAGACGTAGCGCAGCGATGACAGCCGCACGCCGGACTCCTCCTCGATCTCCCGATGAACGGTGGACTCCAGCGACTCCCCCGCCTCGGTGAACCCCGCGAAGCAGGAGTACATGCGTCCGGCCCAGTTGGCGTTGGCGCCCAGCAGCAGCCGCTCGCCGTCAGCGCTCTCGACCGCGACGATCACAGCCGGATCGGTGCGCGGGAAGTGCTCGCGTCCGCACTGCAGGCACCGGCGGGACCAGCCCGCCTGACGCAGCTCGGTGCCTCCACCGCACGCGGGGCAGAAGGGCGCGTCGCGCAGCCACCCGCCGAGGGCGAGCGCCTCGATGAGGAGTTCGGTGTCGTCGGCGCCGAGTCTCGCACCGAGATCGCGGAGTCCCAGCCAGGTCTCGTCCGGCGCCGCGTCGATCGTGTCGGCCTCAGGCCCGAGAGCCGCGAGCAGGATGGCGGCGCCCTCAGAGCTGCGCCCCAGGAGAGCCCAGGTCGCATCCGCGATCGTCGACGGTGCGACGAGGAGCAGACCGTCGCGGTCGACGCGCACCCGCCCCTCACGCACGGCGACCACCCGGGTCGTCTCCTCCGCACGCAGTCGCTCGATGACGTCCGGCTCCGCGCGGAGATCGGCTGCGCGGTCGATGGGCGTGTGCGGAATGGTCATCGACTCCCTCTCTCACGGGCGTGGCGGGGGCGGAACAGCCCCTGAGCCGACCTACCCTGGGGGTATGGGACGCTCTCCTTTCACTCTAGCCGCGGCAGTGACGGCCGCACTGCCCGGAGCGGAGGTGACGGGCGCACGCGCTCTGACCGCCGATGGCGACGGACGGTTCGACTCCGCGGTCGCCTCACTGCGCGACGGCCGCGAGCTCGCGATCCGGGTCGCCGACGACGACGAGGCCGCAACAGAGCTGGCCGCCGAAGCCCTCGCGCTGCGCGCGCTGACCACCGGCGCCCGCGCGATGCTGCCGTTCCGCGCCCCCGAGTACATCGGCGAGACCCGTCTCGACGATGCCAGGGCGCTGGTGACCGAACTCCTCCCGGGTTTCCAGATCGAAGCAGCGCATGTCCCCGCCGGGCGCGGCGCTGCGGAGTCGATGGGCGCCGCGATCGCCGCAGTGCACGCCATGCCGACCTCGGTCGTGCGCGGCGCAGGACTCCTCACCCGCACCTCTCAGGAGAGCCGCGACGAGATCGAGCGGCTCGTCGATGCGGCGGCGGCGACAGGCCGCGTCCCTGCACGGCTGACGGTCCGCTGGCGTGAGGCTGTCGCCGACGACGATCTCTGGCGCTTCGAGTCCACCGTGACTCTCGGCGGCGTGCAGTCCACCTCCTTCCTCTTCGACGACGATGCGGAGCGGGGACCCGAGGTCTCCGGCATCGTGGGGTGGCATGCCCTGTCCGTCGGAGACCCCGCCGTCGACCTGGCATGGCTCTCGACGGCGCCGGATGCCGCGGCCGATGTGCAGGCCGCCTACGCCCGCGCGGCCGACCGGACGCCGGATGCCGCACTCGAGGTCAGAGGGCGACTGCTCGCAGAACTGGAGTTCGCCCGCTGGCTCGTGCACGGCGACTCCCTGCGCCGCCCCGACATCGTCGACGACGCGGCCGCTCTTCTCGAGGCTCTGGCCGACGGCCTGCACGCCGATGACCTCACGGTGATCACGGCCCGCAACGAGGGCGTCGACTCCGCCATGGACGCGCTCGACCGCGTGCCCGAGAGCACGGTCGTCGCCGTCGACACCTCGATGCAGACCGATGCCTACAACCCCGACGAGCTCTGGCGCGATGAGGACCTCGACTCCGAGACATCGGAGGCCGCGCACCGCGCCGAGGTCGGCAGCCTGGAGACCGAGGACCTCTCCGCCGTGCGTTCGGTCTCGGCGCAGGCGGACGAAGAAGGACGAACCTCCGCCGCCCCGCACGACTCCGAACAGCAGCGCGAGCGCGCCGCGACCGAGGCCGAGCCGGAGGACGAGGCTCAGCGTGCTGCGCGCGCCGCACTCCAGCGCTGGAAGAGCTCCGACTCCGAGTAGACGCGGTCGCCCCTGATCACCAGGTCGTCCGCCACGTAGTAGAGCGCGACGTCGATCTCCTCCAGAGGCACACCGAATCGGCGATGGTAGGCCAGCCGGTACAGGGCGAGCTGCAGCATCCGCTCCTCGCGCTCCTCCGCCGTGCGCGGCGCCTTGCCCGTCTTCCAGTCGACGATCTCGATGCGGCCTCCGCGATCCTCGCGCCGGTACACCGCGTCGAGCTTGCAGATGACAATATGTCGTGGTTCTGCCATGGTCGCCGAACCCGAACCGGCGCCCGAGCGCTCACTGCTCCGCACACCCGACACACCTGGTGGTTCTGCCATGGTCGCCGACGCCGAACCGGCGCCCGAGCGATCACTGCTCCGCACACCCGACACACCTGGTGGTTCTGTCGCGGGCGCCGACGCCGAACCGGCGCCCGAGCCCAGGGCGAAGTCGATCTCGATCTCGACGGCGATGGGCTGCAGCGCACCCCACTCGCTGCGTTCGAAGGTCTCCTGCAACGCCGTCAGATCGGCGACATCCGCTGACGACACGTCTCCGGGCCCCGCCGCGGCATCGTCCTCGTCCAGCTCCCAGAGCGCCTCGTCGACCCGCGTCCCGATCCCGACCAGCTCGCTCCGATGCTCGACCCACGCATGGAACAGGGTGCCGAGACGCGTCTGCCGGTACGGTCTTTCGGGCATCGGCCTCACGATCGACGACAGCGTGCCCCCGAAATCCGTGACGTAGTCCTTGAACTTCGACGCCGGCACGCGCGTCGGAGGCGCGGCATCCGTTCCCCGCAGTCGAGCGGCGCGCTCCGCGAGCAGCCGCGCCAGTTCGGGCGTGGGCTCCGGGTCGCTCCCCGCGGCCGCGTGCACCGCGGTCGACGCGGCCTCGACGACCGGCCTCCTCGCCCCGAGAGGATCCAGCGGCCACGTGAGGGTGGCGCCCGGGCCGTCGTACGGGTTCTCATCCGGGTCTACGGGCTCGATCGGATCCGTTCCCAGCACCTGCATGGCCTCGAGCAGGTACGGGCTCGGATCACGCGGCTTCTTCTGCCCCGCCCAGTGCGCACCGGTGAGCAGAAGATCGGTGCGCGCGCGGGTCACCGCCACGTAGGCGAGACGCCGTTCCTCCTGCTGCTGGTAGTCGCGGTACGCCGCCTTGAACACCGTGAGCGCTCCGGGAGCGTTCTTGCTGGCGCTGGTGAGCGAGGCGACGCCTGCCTTGAGCCTCTTCGCCGGATCGTCCTCGCCGGCGACGGCCTCGTCCGGATCCCAGGTGAAGCGCGGCAGCGCGTCACGGTCGCCGCGCAGCGCGAATGGAACGACCCCGAAGCCGAACCACCCCGAGGTGTCGGTCGGTCTGCTGGGCAGCTCGTCGGCGACCAGCCGCACGACCGCGACGGCATCCCACTCCAGTCCCTTGGAGCCGTGGATCGTGAGCAGCTGCACCACACCGGGTTCCGGCGGCTCCGGCCGCGGCATCAGCTCGTCCGTGCTCTCGGCCTTGTCCAGCCAGGCCAGCAGGCTCCCGATGGTCCCCCGCTCGTCGGCCGCGAGGAACGCCCGCACCTCGTCGGCGAAGGCGCGCAGCTGCGTCGCCGCGACTCGAGCCGGTCCTCTGGTCTCGTTCGCGGCGAGCTCGATGTCGAGCCGCAGCTCGAGCTCGATGAGTCTGATCAACTCGGAGATCGGCTGCGATGACGCCCGGCGCAGCCGCTCGAGCATCTCCCCCGCCGCCCGGATGCGTGCACGGCCCTCGGCGCTGATTCCCTCCAGCATCCGGTAGTCGTCACGCACGGCCCGCACGACGTCGACCGCGTCGATGATCGAGATCGCCTCGTCGGCGCCGCGCGATGAGCGCAGACGGATGCGGACCTCCTCCGGGAGCGGCCCCATCGCGGTGTCGGTCTCGGAGAGACGGCGGCCGAGGTCGTAGAGGGCGGCCATGTCGGCGACGCCGACGCCGAACCGCGGCCCGGTGAGCAGACGGATCAGCGCCGAGCCCGCGGTCGGGTCGTGCACCACGCGAAGGGTCGAGACGACGTCGACGACCTCGGGGGTCGAGAGCAGACCGCCGAGCCCGAGGATGCGATGCGGGATGCCGCGCGCCGCGAGAGCCGCGGCGAAGGTCTGCATGTGCTTCTTCGAGCGGAACAGGATCGCCCCGGTGTGCGGGCGCCCGGCGGCATCCTGATCGTGCGCGGCCCGGCGGTCGGCGAACCACGCGGCGACGTCGTCCGCCTCGTCGTCGACCGTGAACGCGAAGCGCACCTCGGCCCTGCCGTCTCCGGCGCCGGGGCGCGGGTCGAGCGGCGGGACGTCGAGCCCCGGGCGCTGCAGCGGCACCAGCACCTCGTTCGCGATGTCGAGGATCCGTCTGTCGTTGCGCCAGCTCGTCATCAGGCTGTAGGTCTGCGCGCCGTGACCGCCGGAGAAGGCCCCGGAGAACGCGTACAGGTTGTCGGCGCTGGCGCCGCGCCATCCGTAGATCGACTGGTGCGGATCGCCCACCGCCATGACGGCGGAGTCCCGGAACAGTTCGGCGAGGAATCTGGTCTGGATCACCGAGGTGTCCTGATACTCGTCGAGCAGGACGACGCGGTGCTGCTCGCGGAGCTCCTCCCGCACGTCGGGCGCCGACTCGACGATGTCGTACGCGCCGCCGACCTGATCGGCGAAGTCCAGCACACCGCGGCGCTCCTTCTCGGCGATGTAGTCGCGCACCAGACTGGCGAGCGTCGACAGGCTGAGCAGATTGGCCGTGGCCTTCCCGATGACGTCGTTGCTCGTGTAGGGCTCGAACGCACGAGCCTGTGCGACCGCGATGCGCACGGCCTCGTCGAGATCGACCCGATGATCGAGAACGTCGCCGGCGAGGCGCTGGACGGCGTCGATCACGGTGCCGACGGCGAACTCGATCTCCTCGAGCTCGGCCAGGTCGCTGCGCAGCACGACCTCGCGCGCCAGCATCCAGGATGCCGCCTGGCTGAGCATCGCGACGTCGGAGTCCCGACCGATGCGCGCGGCGTGCTCGCGCACGATGCCGTCGGCGAAGGCGTTGTACGTCGACACGCGAGGGCGGATCATCAGCTCCTCGGCCGTGCGCGGGGCGGCGGGATCCCACCCCGTGCCGTACGACTCCGCGAGCTCGTCGAGCACGTGCCGGCGCACGAGCTCGCGCTGGCGACCAGCGACCGCCTCGTCGACGCGGCGGAGCGCGCCCGATGAGACGATCTCGGGGAGATGCGGCAGGAGACCCCGACGACCGTACTCGTCGATCACCGCGAGCCTGACGCCGATCCGCTCGGCGAGCTCTCCCGCCGCCTTGCGCGTGAACGTCAGCCCGAGGATCTCATCCCGGCGCACGTGACCGTTCGCGACGAGCCAGACGACGCGCCCCGACATGGTCTCGGTCTTGCCGCTGCCCGCGCCGGCGACGACGAGCGCGGGAGCGGGCGGCGCCTCGATCACGCGCTGCTGCGCAGCGGTGGGCGGTGGCTGCCCGAGCGCCGCGGCGATGTCGGTGGCGGAGAGGCCGAGGGTTCCGGGCCAGGTCGGGGTCATGCGCTCACCGCCGGAACGGTGTGGATGCGGCAGGGCTTGACCCTGTTGCCCTGAGTGTCGGCGCAGTGCGCTTCGACCTGAGCCGTGAAGCTCGACGCCGACATGCCACGCGCGGCCTCGGACACCCGCAGGAGGAACGCCTCTCGTCCCTCGTCGTCGAGGGTGTGCTGATGCGCGATGCGGTAGTCGCTCTTGGCCAGCGTCTTCGACACGATGACGAGCCGCGCGCCGGCGAGCGCCGTGGGTTCGGCCCCGTCGATGAGGCCCTGCTGCACCGCGATCTGATAGGCCGCGAGCTGGGCGTGGGCGAGCACTCCGGAGTCGGACTCCGGGTCGTTCTTGCCGGTCTTGAGGTCGACGACGACCACCCTCTCCTTCTCCGCAGCCGCGGTGATCGGCGCCGAACCGCGCCCTCGGGCATGACTGTGGTCTCCGGAGCCGACGGGGTACGCCTCGACCCTGTCGATGAAGCCGTGGATGATCGCCTGCCCGCTCCGGTCCTCCCCGACCTCGTGCACGGCGTGCTCGTCGTCGACGTCGACGGCGAAGCGGAACTCCACCTCGCTCGCGATCGCCCGACCGCCGTCGGCGCGCACGTCGCCGAGATAGGCGTGCAGGCGATCCACGAGAAGATCGGCGCGTCTGCGCTCCTTGCGTCCGATCCACTCGGTCTCGAAGTCGAGCTCCGGCCAGTGCTCCTCCACGATCGCGCGCATCCGCTCGAGGTCTCCGTCCGGCACCTTCTCCATCGCCTCGTGCACGATCGTGCCGATTCCGGCCGTGGGGGGCATCACCGTGTCGCCGCCGAGCGCCGAGACCACCCAGTTCACGCCACACTCCTCGAACGACTCCATCTTCGACGGCGACACCTTCGCCCCGTCGACGGCGAGATCGCGCAGCGGCGCGTCGGTCGTCGGCGGAGTCACCCCGTACCAGTCGGAGGGGTCTGCGCCGGGCACGCCCTCACGCGCCAGCACGGCGAGTTGCGCAGCGGCCTCGGCTCTCGCCGCGGGTGAGGACGAGGTGGTGAGGATCCGGCGATGACGCGCGACCAGGCCGCGAAGGGTGAGCGGATGCTCGGCGGACGCGTGCAGCTCCGGCGGATCGGGCTTCGGCAGGAACCCGAAGAACGGGCTCGGCGTCAGGTCGTCGTCGTCGACCGCGGTGATCAGCAGCCGCGTGCGCGCTCGCGACACCGCACGCACGAACAGCCTCAGCTCGTCGTGCAGGGCCGCACGCCGCCGATCGAGGACACCGGGCTCGGGGACGACCACTCCGTCGCGCACGGCGGAGAGCGCATCGGCCAGCCGCCAGGTCTGCAGCATCCCTCCGCGCAGCCGCACGTTGGGCCAGATGCCGTCCTGCACACCGGCGACGACGACGGCGTCGAACTCGGTTCCCAGCGCCGTCGCGGGAGTCAGCAGCGTGACGCGCCCCGGACGGTCGGGGCTCGACAGCGAGTCCTCGGGCACCTCGCTGTCGAGGATGTCACGCACGAAGACGTCGGGCTTCTCGTTCGGCGTGCGCTCGACGAACCTCTTGGCCGCATCGAAGAGCGAGACCAGCGCGTCGAGCGCCCGCGCCGTCTCCGCCCCGGACGCCTGCAGCGCCATCTCCCGCCACGCGACCTGCAGACGTCGACCGTCGACGGCGCGTGCCTGGTCCCAGATCCGCCACAGCAGGTCATGGATCGTCTCGCCCCGCTCGGCCGCCGCCGACACCGCGGCGATCGTCTCCGCGAACCGCGAGGCGGTGCGCGACTCGGCCGCATCGATGAGGGTGAAGTGCGCGGGCGCGGCGAACGCCTGGCGCAGGAGCTCGCGCGCCGGAGTGGATCCGCCCTGTTCGAGTTCGATGTGCCGCAGCCGCGCACGCAGGCGACGGAGGCCGATGGCGTCCATCCCGCCGAACGGCGTGCGCAGCGCCTCCTCCAGCATCTGCGGAGTTCGCTCCTCGACGGGCGTGAGCGCGAGCCGCACCGCCTCGACGATGTCGCGCACGATGCTCTCGCTGCCCAGCGGACGCTGCACACCAGCCGCTCTGGTCGGGATCTCACGCGCGGCGAGCTCGCCCTCGAGGGTCGTCACCTGACGGGTGTCGTGCGCGATGACCGCCATCCTGTCCCAGGGGATGCCGCCTGCGAGGTGCCAGTCGCGCATCACCCCGGCGATCCTGTCGAGCTCCTCGTAGGGTGACGGGGCGATGAACGTGCTCACCGCCTCGGTCGTCTCGTCCGCGCCGACGGGAGCGGGCGCGCGGCGGTGATCCACCCGGCCGGAGGCGCCGATGGCCTGCGTGACCGTGCGGGTCAGCGCGGTGAGCGCCGGCGCCTGCCGGTGCGGACCGTCGAGGACGTGCACGTCGCCCAGTGCGCCGGCGAGCCGAGCGAAGAGCTCGGGGCTGGCGCCCCGGAAGGCGCCCGAGGAGATGTCGGGATCGCCGAACGCGAGCACGGCGATGTCCCTGCCTCGGAGCGCCTGCACGACGGCCACCCCGCCTCGGGTGAGCTCCTGCGCGTCGTCGATCAGCACCGCTCGCAGCGACGCGAGGGGGCCGAGGGTCGCCGCGTCGGCGGACCGCAGGATCTCCCCCGCCTCCGCGAGGAGGTCTGCGGCGTCGCGGTGGGCGGCCCTGGAGGCGTCGAGCACCGTGCGATACTCCACGAGGAAGTCCGCCACGGCCGCCCAGGTCGGATCTCCGGCCGTTCTGAG
Source organism: Microbacterium sp. MYb72 (assembly GCF_002979415.1). Taxonomy (GTDB): domain Bacteria; phylum Actinomycetota; class Actinomycetes; order Actinomycetales; family Microbacteriaceae; genus Microbacterium; species Microbacterium natoriense. The sequence continues at coordinate 116,107 of NZ_PCOT01000002.1, forward strand.
CTCGTCCGGTGACGCGCCCATCTCGACGCACTCCGCGATGAGGGCGCGCAGCTCGGAGCGGAAGCCCTTCGACGCCCGCACCGACGGGCTGAGGGCGTCGGGCCACGAGATGTGCCCGTCCTCCTCGTCTCCGGCGAGCAGTTCGGCGATGAGCCGGTCCTGGTCGGCGCCCGTGAGCAGCGCCGGGGGCTCCTCGCCCGCCCTGACCATCGCCCCGCGAACGAGCTGGAACGCGAAGGACCCGAGCGACCGGGCCAGAGGACCCGGCGTGGCCTGGCCGATGCGCACGCCGATGCGGTCGCGGAGCGCGGTGGCCGCCTGACGGCTCGGCGTGAGGACCAGCACCTCCTCCGGCCGCATCCCCTCGACGTCGAGCAGGTGCACGATGCGGTCGACGAGGGTGCGGGTCTTTCCCGTGCCGGGGGCGCCGATGATCACACCGGACGCCGCCGCAGCAGCGGCGACGACGGCTCGCTGCGCGGCATCCTGAGTCACGGATTCCACGCTACTGGGATGTCCGGACATCGGCCCTCCCGCCCGCGGTGACGCCCGCGTGCGCTCACGGCGAAACCGACGGCGACTGCCGATCCCCGCGACCGCCGCCGGGGTAGAGTTGGGCACAGTCAGCAGCATCAACCACAGGGAGCACGCGTGGAAATCCGCATCGGCATCGTCAACACCGGCCGCGAACTGAACTTCGAGACCTCCGCCAGCGCCGACGAGGTGCGCGCCAAGGTCACCGCAGCCCTCGAGCAGAGCTCCACGCACCTCGACTTCGCCGACGTGAAGGGCAACTCCTACCTCGTCCCGACCGCGAACCTCGCCTACATCGAGCTGGGCACCGAAGAGTCGCGCCGCGTCGGCTTCGTCGCCTGATCCGCGATGTACATCCTCCTCGCACTCATCGGCGCGTGCGTGCTCGGCATCGCCGCGCACTACCTGATCGGCGGACGTGAGCTGCGTGGCGTCGCCGTCACTCCGGCGATCGCGACCGCAGTCGCCGCTCTGGTCTACACGGGCCTGCAGTGGGCCGGTGTGGGCGAAGGCAGCATCTGGCTGTGGCTGGCGAGCGTTCTCGGCTCCGCGGTGATCGCCGCCCTCGCGACGATCGTGCTCGTCCGCGTCCGCACCGGTCGGGACGCCGAGGCCAGGGCCGCGCTCGGCATCTGAACCGGTGGACCGACGCCGGACCCTCTTCTGGATCCGCCTCTGCATCGTCGTGATGATGCTGGGGCTGATCGTCAGCGGCGTCACGGCGTTCCCGCTGCGCGAGGAGCTCGGACTCGCATCGGGCATCCTGCGCGACTCCCCTGTCGCCGCATGGTTCCCCGACGCCGTCTCTTGGGTCGAGCGGGTGTCGCAGGCGCTCGTGGACGTCGGCGACCGCTACCCGTTCATGTCATACGGCACCGATTGGCTGGCGTTCGCGCACCTGGTCATCGCGGTCGTCTTCATCGGCCCGCTGATCGACCCCGTGCGCAACATCTGGGTCATCCAGTTCGGCGTGATCGCCTGCGCCGGCATCATCCCGCTCGCGCTCATCGCCGGTGGGATCCGGGGCATCCCGCTCGGCTGGCAGCTCATCGACATGTCGTTCGGGGTGATCGGGGTGATCCCGATGGTCATCGCCTGGCGGCTCACCCGTCGGCTGGAGCGCGCCACGGAGTGACGGCACGACGACGTCGTCAGGACGCGAGGCCCATCGCGTCCATCCTGCGGGCGTGCGCGCCCATGAGCTCCGTGTAGACGGGCTCGATCCTCTCGTCGTCTGCGGCGGCGAGTCTCTCGGGGCGCAGCGCCGAGCGGCAGACCAGGATCGTGTCGCCGACGAGCCGTCTGGCCCACATCGACAGCAGCGAACGCCACTCCTCGTCGCTCTCGATCGTCTCCTGGATGATCGCGACGATCTCGTGGCGCGCGTCGTCCTCGCTGAGGATCGTCCGCACCTTCTCGCCGATGTCGCCGTAGCTCGACGCCAGCGCGAGGTAGAAGTCGTCCAGCATGCCCGCGGTGATGTAGACGGCCAGCATCGTCTCGCGAGGGCGGGCGCCGATCGTCTTGCGACGGAACGCGTCGAGGTTCTCGCGGAACGGGAGCATGAGCTGGGTGGGGTCCTCGCCGCGTTCGGAGATGAGGTCCACGATCGCCCGATGCTTCGTGAGGGTCGCCCCCGCGGCGCGGGACAGCGATTCCTTCTCCGAGAGCTCCGGAGTGGCGCGGATCAGACGGGTGAGCGTCTCGAAGTAGCCGAGCTGCAGGTAGGCCGCCTGCCCGAGGAAGCGATTCAACTCGGGGGCGAGCTCGGCGAAGTCGACGCGCGTCGCACCGCCCTGATCGCCCCTGCTGCGCAGCGCGAGGGTGCGACGAGGAGCCCTGCTCCGATTCCAGAACCAATTGACCACGGATGCTCCCCAACCGATCGACTACGGGATCACACTACTCGGGGAGAAGCCATCCCGAGGGTCGGAGCACGCCTCGGGTAGGCTGGTCCCGTCCCCGCCGTCGGAGCGGGGCCCCGCGCCTGTGGCACAAGAGACGGCGTGGATCCGTGACGAGGCGACTCTCCATGTCGCCGGACAGGCATCTGAACACAGTGACAACTTTCTCTGATCTAGGAATCGATCAGGACATCGTCGACGCACTCGCCGCAAAGGGCATCGTCGACGCGTTCCCCATCCAGGAGCAGACCATTCCGCTCGGCCTCCCCGGCCAGGACATCATCGGACAGGCGAAGACCGGAACGGGCAAGACCTTCGGCTTCGGCATCCCCGTCGTCCAGCGACTCGGCCAGAACCCCGAGCACGGCGTCAAGGCGCTCATCGTGGTGCCCACCCGCGAGCTCGCGGTGCAGGTGTACGAGGACATCGATCTGCTCACCAGCAACCGCTCGACCAGCGTCGTGGCCATCTACGGCGGCAAGGCATACGAGGGTCAGATCGACCAGCTCAAGGCCGGCGCGCAGATCGTGGTCGGCACCCCCGGTCGACTCATCGACCTCGCGGGCCAGCGCCTCCTCGACCTGTCGAACGCGACCGAGGTCGTGCTCGACGAGGCCGACAAGATGCTCGACCTCGGCTTCCTCGCCGACATCGAGAAGATCTTCCAGAAGGTCCCGGCGGTGCGGCACACGCAGCTGTTCTCGGCGACCATGCCCGGGCCGATCGTCGCTCTCGCGCGCCGGTTCATGATCAACCCGATCCACATCCGCGCCACCGATCCCGACGAGGGCCTCACCCAGGCCAACATCAAGCACCTCGTCTACCGCGCGCACTCGCTCGACAAGGACGAGGTCATCGCCCGTATCCTCCAGGCCGAGGGCCGCGGCAAGACCGTGATCTTCACCCGCACCAAGCGTGCGGCGCAGCGTCTGGTCGACGAGCTGGGCGACCGCGGCTTCAACGTCGGCGGCGTGCACGGCGACATGGGTCAGGATCAGCGCGAGCGCTCGATGGCGGCGTTCAAGGCCGGGAAGAAGGACGTGCTCGTCGCGACCGACGTCGCGGCACGAGGCATCGACGTCGACGACGTGACCCACGTCATCAACCACACGATCCCCGATGAGGACAAGACGTACCTGCACCGCGCCGGTCGTACCGGTCGCGCGGGCAAGACCGGTATCGCGGTCACCTTCGTCGACTGGGAGGACCTGCACAAGTGGGCCCTCATCAACCGGGCGCTCGAGTTCGGTCAGCCGGAGCCCGTCGAGACGTACTCGTCGAGCCCGCACCTCTACAGCGACCTCGACATCCCCGCCGGCACCAAGGGCCGCCTGGTGACGGCCCCCAAGGCCGAGAAGCCGGCACGGGCTCCGCGCCCCGAGCGTGCGGCGGATGCCGCGGCCGAGGGCACCGACGAAGGAGGCACCCGCCGCCGCCGTCGTCGCCGCGGCGGTTCCGCGGCCGTCGGGTCGACCTTCGCCGAGGGCGCGACGGAGTCGTCGTCATCTGCGTCCGACTCCGGTCAGTCCGCCGATCGCGGCGCCGAGGGCGCCGGAACTCACGACGGCGCAGGCAAGGAGCATCACGACGGCAAGCCGGCACCCGCTCGTCGCCGCCGCCGCCGTCGCGGTGGTTCCGGTGGAACCGGAGCAGCGCCGGTCACCGGCGCCTGAACGATCTCAGAAGGGGCGGATGCTGCGGCATCCGCCCCTTCGTCGTTCCCGACGGGCCCCGCCGGCGGCGCAGGGGGATACGCCCAGGTGACCATCACCACCGAGATGATCATCAGCAGGAACCATGAGCTGAGCTTGCTCAACGACACCGGTTGCCAGGACTCGACCTGGTCGGGATAGGCCCAGGCGCCTGCCCAGGTGCCGATGTTCTCCGCGATGTAGATGAAGGCGGCGACGCCCGCGAACACGGCGATCAGGGGAAGTCGCAGTGTGCGACGCCACACGCGCGCATGCATGATGGTCGGCGACCAGAGCAGCACGATGCACACGACGAGCACCCAGCGCAGATCCCAGAACCAGTGGTGGGTGAAGAAGTTCGCGTAGATCGCGACGGCGAGGACCGTCGTCAGCCAGCGGCGGGGGTAGCGCGTGAATCCCAGATCGAACAGGCGGTGCACTCTCACCATGTACGACCCCACCGCCGCGTACATGAAGCCGCTGAAGAGGGGAACGCCGCCGATGCGAAGAATCCCGTCCGCGGCATACGCCCATGACCCGACGTCCGTCTTGAAGAGCTCCATCGCGGTGCCGGTCAGGTGGAACAGCACGATCACCCAGAGCTCGCGGCCCGTCTCGAGACGGAACGCGAGCATGGCGATCTGGATCGCCACCGCGGTGAGGGTCAGCGCGTCGTTTCTGGCGAGCGCCGCGTCATCCGGGTACCAGAGCCGTGCGGCGACGATCGCCAGCAGGAGCGCCGCCCCGAAGACGCATGCCCACGCCTGCTTGAGCACGAACACCGAGAACTCGACGACCCCCGCACGGAAGCCGTCGATCGGGGCGCCCTGGAGGATGCGGTGAGCGACCGCGTCGATGCGCTGCTCGAGTGATGTCGCCCGTTGCATGTGTCGAACAGTAGGGGCCGTGATCGACAAGCGGCCGGGAGAATCCCGACAGGACGCCCAGATTCACGGGTAGCGCGGTGTGGTACCCGTTGCGCGGGCGATGAGCCGCGCCACCATCTCGTCGGAGGTGGTGTTCTCCCCCGGCCGGTTCGGCTTGCCGGTGCCGTGGTAGTCGCTCGACCCGGTCACGATGAGGTCATGGGCTGCGGCGATCTCGTGCAGCATCCTCTTGCCCGCGGCCGTGTTCTCCCGATGATCGATCTCGAAGCCGCCGAGCCCCGCGCCGATCAGACGCTCGATGTAGGGAACGGGCATCATCCGATCTCGTCCGGACGTCACGGGATGCGCGATGATCGCGACCCCTCCTGCCTCCGTGATGAGCTGCACGGCGGTGAGCGGGTCCGGCGCGTAGTGCGGCTCGTAGTAGCCCTCCCTCGGATGCAGGATGCCGTCGAACGCCTCCGTGCGGTCGCGCACGATGCCGCGGGCGACCAGGGCGTCGGCGATGTGCGGCCTCCCCACCGTCGCGTCCTCCGTGGTCTGCGCGAGCACGTCGTCCCAGTGCAGGTCGTAGTCGCGGCCGATGCTGCGGACGATCCTCTCCGCACGACCGATCCGGTCGTCGCGGATGCGATCGGTCTCAGCGCGGAGTGCCGGATCCGCCGGGTCGAACAGGTAGCCCAGCACATGCACGCTGCGCCACTCGTGCTTGGCCGACAGCTCCATCCCCGGGATGAAGGTCATGCCCAGCGCGACGGCGGCGTCACCGGCCTCCTGCCACCCGGTCGTGCGGTCGTGATCGGTGAGGGCCGCGGTCCGGACGCCATGGGCGTGGGCCTGTCGCATGACCTCCGCTGGCGCCTCCGTGCCGTCCGACTGATTCGAGTGGAGGTGCAGGTCGGCGGGACCGGCGAACGATGAGGCCATCCTCCGAGCGTACCGAGCCGCGACGGCCCGAGGCTCGCGCCGCGGCAGGGACTTCCCAGACACGGCTCATAGGCTGGGAGGGATGCTTCGACTACTGGGGATCCTGTTCACCGTGCTGCTCGCGATCGCGACGGCGATCGCCGTGTGGCCGCAGTTCTTCCGACTCGAGCAGACCTTCCCGTTCGCGCAGATCGTCGCCGCTCGCGGCGTCGTGCTCGGGGCGCTGCTCCTCATCGCCATGCTCTCGCTGCTGCTCCTGTTCGCGCGGCCGCTGCGGGGTTTCGCGGCGTCCGTCCTCATCGTCGCGCTGCTGGGCGCCGGCGCGACCGGAGCGATCGGCATGAGCCGGGGCTTCGGCGGCGACACCCTCCCCGCCGCGACGGAGTCGAGCGTGCGGGTCCTGAGCTGGAACACCGCGGGCGAGGTCGTCCCGGCGGAGACGATCGCACGGCAGATCCTCGACAGCGGGGCCGACGTCGTCGCCCTCCCCGAGACCACGGAGGCCGTCGGAGAGCAGATCGCGATCATGCTGCGCGCGCAGGGGCATCCGATGTGGGTGCACAACGTGCAGTACAAGCCCGACGTCGTGGACGGCCCGAAGTCGTGGCAGACGACGGTCCTGGTCTCCCCCGACATGGGCGAGTACTCGGTGATCGAGTCGTCGACAGACGGCACCAGCAACACGGCACAGGTGCCCAGCGTCGTCCTCATGCCCATCGACGGCACAGGGCCGACCATCGTCGCCGTGCATGCAGTCGCTCCTCGCAGGGAGGAGATGGGACAGTGGCGCAGCGATCTGCAGTGGATCGCCGATCAGTGCCCGCAGGGCGATGTCATCCTCGCCGGCGACTTCAACGCCACGATCGACCACATGGCGTCGCTCGGCACAGGCGGAGGCGACCTGGGCTACTGCCGGGACGCCGCGTCGCGCACCGGCAACGGCTTCAGCGGCACCTGGCCCAGCTCGCTCCCCGAGCTGCTGAGCGCGCCCATCGACCACGTCATGGCCTCTCAGAACTGGACGCCCACCGGATCGTCCGTCATCGGCGACGCCGCAGGGAGCGATCATCGCGGTCTCGTCGTGCAGCTCGAACCCGCGGGCTGAGCCGAGACGAATCGCCGCCCTGCGCCGCCGACCGCCCTCGGCCACGAGACGAATCGTCTGCGCCTCTTCCGGCGACCCGTGCGGCGCGACGAAACAGCCCGCGCAGTGACAGACTTGAGGGATGAACACCGGAGAACGCGACACGATCGCCGAGACCAGCGCCGAGACCGTCATCGAGAACAGCACCACGAACCGCAAGCAGCCGTTCCCGCAGGGCTTCCTCGACACCATCTCCACCGGATGGGCCGAGCGCCCCGAGTCGTTGCCGGCCGCGCGGGCGCAAGCTCCGTACGCGGCCGCTCGCCGTGCGGCCGTGTCCGCGGCGTTCCCCGGGAAGCGCCTCGTGATCCCCGCAGGATCCCTCAAGCAGCGCAGCAACGACACGGACTACGTGTTCCGCGCGCACTCCGCGTTCGCGCACCTCACCGGGTGGGCGTCCGACTCCGAGCCCGACTCGGTGCTCGTGTTCGAGCCGACGGATGCCGGCCACGACATCACCCTGTACTTCCGTGAGCGCGCCGACCGCACGACGACGGAGTTCTACGCCGATGCCACGATCGGCGAGTTCTGGATCGGCCCCCGACCGGCCCTCGCCGGTGTCGCCGCCGATCTCGGCATCGCGACCGATCACCTGGACGCCTTCGCCGCCGGAGCGGACGACCTCACGCTCGGCGATTCCGACGAGCTCGACCGCTTCGTATCCGAGCTGCGCCTCATCAAGGACGAGTTCGAGATCGCCGAGATGCGCCGAGCGGTCGAGATCACGGCGAACGGCTTCGACGACATCATCCGCGCACTCCCCCAGGCCACCGCTCACGCCCGCGGCGAGCGCGTCGTGGAGGGCGTCTTCCACCGCCGTGCACGCGAGGACGGCAATGGCGAGGGCTACGACACGATCGCCGCATCCGGACCCCACGCCTGCTACCTGCACTGGACCCGCAACGACGGAGCCGTCGTGCCGGGAGACCTGATCCTCGTCGACGCCGGAGTCGAAGCCGACAGCCTCTACACGGCGGACATCACCCGCACGCTGCCCGTCTCCGGAACCTTCAGCGAGGTGCAGCGCCGCGTCTACGAGACGGTGCGCGAGGCGGCCGACGCCGCCTTCGCCGCCGCGCAGATCGGCGTGCCGTTCCGCGAGGTGCACGGCGCGGCCATGAAGGTCATCGCCGCCCGCACCGCCGAGTGGGGCCTGCTCCCCGTGACCGCCGAGGAGGCGCTGGACGCGGATGCCGGTGGCCAGCACCGCCGCTACATGGTCCACGGCACCTCGCACCACCTCGGCATCGACGTGCACGACTGCGCCCAGGCGCGCCGCGAGATGTACTACGACGGCATCCTGGCGCCGGGCATGGTCTTCACGATCGAGCCCGGCCTGTACTTCCAGATCGACGACCTCACGGTGCCCGCCGAGTACCGCGGCATCGGCGCGCGCATCGAGGACGACATCCTCATGACGGAGGACGGACCGGTCAACCTCTCCGCCGACATCCCCCGCACCGCCGACGAGATCGAGGCGTGGATCGCGCGCGTCCAGGCCTGACCACCTGCACCGCACACGGAAGACCGCCCGGGTTCCGGATGATTCGCGAGAATCTGTCCGGAACCCGGGCGGTCTTCCGCATCTCGGGGTGGGGTCGACGACCGGATGCCGTGCGCACAGGCCCCTCGGGGGCAGAGGTGGTGGGACTGGTCATTCGGGCGGCAGGATGCCCGGAGGCTCAGGGCGCCTCGGCGACGATCTCGACCTTGAACCCCGCGGCGTTCTCGATCCATCCGGCGTAGTGGTCGGGACCGCCCGCGTGCGGGTAGCGGTCGGAGTAGAGCGGGGTCCAGCCGCGCCCAGGGGCCTCTCGCATGACGGCATCCACCTCCGCTCTCGTCCCGCCGAGGAAGGCGAGGTGGTTCACGCCCGAGCGGCGCCGGTCGTGCGCGGCATCCGCAAGGTTCGGTGAGGTCGTCAGGGTGATGTAGGCGCCGCCGTCTCCCCAGCTGGCTCCCCCCGGCCACTGCGCCGTCACGGCATAGCCGAGCCGTTCGAGCAGCCAACCCCACGAGGAGATCGCTCCGTCGAGGTCGTCGACCCAGACTTCGATGTGATGCAGTCCGCTCATCGCCACCTCCTGATCGTCCGTGCTCCGCCCCTCAGGCATGCTAGCTCCCCCCGAAACCCCTCCGAGATCCGGAAGACACCCCGAGATCCGGTGAGATCGGCACGGATCTGCCGGAACCGGGGCGAAGCGCCGCAGTTCAGCCGGGAATCGGACGTTCCGACCCGCGCCAGCACCCCATCCCAGGCCCCGGTCACCGGGCCCCGGAGATCCGTGACTGCCGTCAGACGCTGACCGGCGCCCCGCGTCGCGCGAGCGCCGCGGCCATCTGCTCCACGGCCTGCACGATGATCGGGCGCGGCGTGGCCAGGATGAACCGCAGGAATCCGTCACCCGGCGCCCCGCACGCGATGCCGTCGGTGAGCGCGACCCCCGCGTGCTCGCGGAAGAAGTCGGCGGGCGACCCGTCGATGCCGAGACCGCGCGCATCGAGCCAGGCGATGTAGCTCCCCTCCGCAGGGATGTAGCCGATCTCGGGGATCTGTGCGGCGAGCAGCTCGCCCAGCACTCGACGGTTCCCGTCGAGGTAGGTGTGCGTGTCCGCGAGCCACTCCCGCCCGTCGTCGTAGGCCGCGGTGTTCGCGATGATCCCGGGGTTGCTCGCGAGCAGTTCGTTGCGCGTCACGACGGGTGTGGCCCAGACAGCGGCATCCGCGTCGTTGCTGAGGATCACCTGCGCGGCTTTCAGGCCGGGCAGGTTCCACGCCTTCGACGCGCTCGTCGACGTGATGGTGTGGTTCGCGGCGGCCTCGCTGATGCTCGCGTACGGGATGTGCACGTGCGGCGCGAACACCAGCGGGGCGTGGATCTCGTCGGAGAACACGCGTCCGCCGTACCGCTCCACGATCTCCGAGATCGCCAGCAGCTCCTCGCGCGTGAACACGCGCCCCACGGGGTTGTACGGGTTGCACAGGATGAGCATCCCGCCGCCGTCGGCGAAGGCCCTGTCCAGTCCGTCGAGGTCGAACACGTACCTGCCGTCCTGAACCAGCAGCGGGACCTCGACGATCTCGCGGTCGTGCATCGGCGGGATCTTCAGGAACGGCATGTACGCCGGGGTCGGCAGGATGATCTTCGACCCGGGCGCGGTGAAGTGATCGATCGTGGCGCGCATCGCGATGAGCACGTCGCCGACCGGGCGGATGCGCTCTGCGGGGACCTTCCAGCCGTAGGAATCGTCGAGGAAGCGCGCACACGCGTCTGCCATCGCGTCGACGAGGGCGGGAGTGGGATACCCGACGAGGGCCCCGACCGACCCGGTCAGCGCGTCGCTGATCGCGGGCGCGACACCGAAGTCCATCTCGGCGATGAACGCGCCGATGGCGTCAGGATAGGTCGACCACTTGAAGCTGCCGGTCTGCCGGAGCTGGTCGATGCCGATCGCGTCGTAAGCGTGTGAGGTGCCCATACGCCTCCATGCTCTCAGCGCCCCGCGAACTCCGATACGAATGTGACCAATGATGACCCGATATCGGATGCCTCGCGCCGGTGACCCTTGATCTCGAAGGTGTGCCCGCCGCCCTCGATCCAGACGACGCGCGCGTCCTGACAGGTCGCGACCACCTCGTCGAACTGCGACACCGGCTGGATGAAGGGATCGTTCGTCCCCTCGATGAACAGCTGGGGAACCGCGATCGCCGGCAGATGCTCCGCGCGCGGCTTCTCCGGCTTGCCCGGCGCGTGCAGCGGGTACCCGAGGTAGACGAGACCGTCCACCGTCATCCCTTCCGCGACCGCCATCGACGCCATCCGTCCGCCGTAGGACTTGCCCGCAGCCCAGATCGCCGCCTCGGGGTCAACCGATCGCGCGAAGGCGACCACCGCGTTCCAGGTCGCGATCGCATGAGCGGCAGGACCGGGCATCCGCCGCCCCTGCTCGACGTAGGGGAAGTTGAAGCGCAGCGTGGAGAATCCCCGCTCGTGCAGCCCGGAGGCGAAACCGGTCAGGAACGGATGGTCCTTGCCCGTGCCTGCACCGTGCGCGATGACGATCGTCGCCCCGTTCGTGCCCTGATCCCAGTCGGCCGACACGGTCGTGACCCCGGTCGGCAGCTCGACCTCGATCGCGACCGTCACGAGGCCGCGCTCACTGCTTCGGCTCGGCCTGCTCGCCGTCCTGCTGCACGGGAGCCTCGGACGCATCACCCTCGCTCTGCGGCGCCGCGACGGACTCATCCGCGGATGCGGCCGCTGCCGACTCCGCGGCGGGTGCGGCATCGGCGGGGAACGCGTCCTGCGGCACCGGGTCGGCGGGCCGCGGCGGGATCACCGGCGCGGCGGGCGTCGCGGGGGCCGCACCGGCGGCCGGGATCCGCTCGCCGTACCTGGGCGGCTCGTCGAGGTTCACCGGGGGCCGAGCGACGGTCGTCTGACGCACGGCGCCGAGGACCTTGCGCGCCTTGGCGACGGATGCGGGCAGCACGGTGACCTCGTAGTGGTCGGCCGCGAACTGGGTGACGCTCGCGAAGTCGCGCCGGCGGCGGACGATCGCATAGGTCACCAGGCTGAGCAGCATCCCTAGTGCGACGCCGATGAAGACGAAGCCGACGAAGAGCTGGATCGGCACGTCGGGGTTGCCGAGCACGAGGATCGCCGAGAGGAAGAGTCCGATGAGCACGCCGTTGATCGCCCCCGAGCGTGCGGCTGCGGCGTAGCCGAGGCGGCCGGTGATGCGCTCGACGGTGCGGACGCTCTGGCCGATGATGGCGATGTCGCGCGCCGGCACCTCCTCGGCGATGAGTTTCGACACCGTCTTCTGCGCGCTCTCGTAGTCGCGCACCGAGGCGACGACCTCGCCGGTGTCGTTGCTGCCTGCCGGACGGTTCAACATGCTCATCCGGCCATTGTTCCATGCCCCTCTGGGCGCTGGCTCTGCGCGGCGAACCGGGGCCGCTCACACGGAGGCGCGCACTACGCTGGACGGGTGAGCACACAACGGGTATTCGCCGCGCGCCTGGCAGGCTGCGCCGTCTTCGACCCCGTGGGCGACCGGCTCGGCAAAGTCCGTGACGTCGTCATCGTGTACCGAAGTACCGCCGCCCCGCGCGTGATCGGTCTCGTGGTGGAGATCCCCGGCCGCAGGCAGGTGTTCCTCTCGATCGGACGCGTCACCTCGATCCGCGCCGGCCAGGTCATCAGCACCGGCCTCATCAACGTGCGCCGGTTCTCCCCGCGCGCCGGTGAGGTGCGCGTGCTCGCCGAGCTGCTGGGCAGACGCGTCAGCCTCGTCGACGGCAGCGGCACCGCCGTGATCGAGGACGTCGCGATCGAGCCGAACCGCCTCGGCGAGTGGGCCATCAGCCAGCTGTTCCTCCGCAGGCCGAAGACCAGCGCCTCCCCCTTCGCGAAGGGGCCGACCACGTTCGCCGCATGGAGCGAGGTGTCGGAGGAACGCGCACCCGGCGAGTCCCAGTCGGCGGAGCAGCTGGTCGCCTCGTACTCCGAGCTGCACGCGGCCGACCTCGCCACGACGCTGCTCGACCTGCCTCAGCAGCGTCTGATCGAGGTGGCGGAGGAGCTCTCCGACGACCGCCTCGCCGACGCCCTCGAGGAGATGCCCGAAGACGATCAGGTCGACATCCTCGATCGCCTGGGCGACGAGCGCGCCGCCGACGTCCTCGACGAGATGGAGCCCGACGACGCGGCCGACCTCCTCGCCCAGCTCCCGCCCGAGCGTCTGGAGCACCTGCTGGCACTGATGGAGCCGGAGGAGGCCGAGGACGTCAGGATGCTGCTGCGCTACGGCCCCGACACGGCGGGCGGTCTGATGACGCCCGAGCCGATCATCCTCTCGGCCGACGCGACGGTCGCCGAGGCGCTCGCGCTGATCCGACGTCACGAGCTGCACCCCGCCCTCGCCGCCGCGGTGTTCGTGACCCTCCCGCCGTTCGAGACACCAACCGGTCGCCTGCTCGGCGTCGTGCACTTCCAGCGCATGCTGCGCTATCCCCCGCACGAACGCCTCGGCGCGATCGTCGACGACAGCCTCGAACCCGTCCCCGTCACGGCGTCCGCCGCCGAGGTGGCGAGGATGCTCGCCAGCTACGACCTCGTGTCGCTTCCGGTCATCGACGCCGCCCACCGCCTCGTCGGAGCGATCAGCGTCGACGACGTGCTCGACTACCTGCTGCCCGACGACTGGCGCACGCACGACGACGACGAGCAGCCGGCGAAGGAGGTGCGCTGATGGCGAAGAACAACGCCAGGCTCGACGCCCCCCTCGGCCGCGGCGCGGTTCGCCAGAAGCCCGTCTCGCGCGACCGCTTCGGCCGCTTCACCGAGTGGATCGCGCGGGCGATGGGCACACCCGCGTTCCTTCTGCTCCTGAGCCTGTTCTGCGTGCTCTGGATCGGCTGGAACACGCTGATGCCCGACAGCGTCCGCTTCGACGACGCCGCGCTCGGGTTCACCGCACTGACCCTGATGCTGTCTCTGCAGGCCTCCTACGCGGCTCCGCTCATCCTGCTCGCGCAGAACCGGCAGGACGACCGGGACCGCGTGCAGATCGAGCAGGACCGACAGCGCGCCGAGCGCAACCTCGCCGACACCGAGTACCTCGCCCGCGAGATCGTCGCGCTGCGCATGTCGCTCGAGGAGCGCAACGCGCAGGCCGTCACTCGCGACGTGCTCCGTCAGGAGCTGAAGGCGCTGCTCGCCGAGCTCGAAGACACCCCAGACAAGAAGTCATGACCTCCGCTGACGCGATTCGCTCGGCGGTCTCGGCGGTCACCGACCCCGAGCTGCGCCGCCCGATCGGCGACCTCGACATGGTGCGCGACATCTCGCTCGACGGCACGAGGGCGCACGTCGCCATCGTGCTCACGATCGTGGGCTGCCCCGCTGCAGCACGCATCGAGTCGGACGTGCGGGCGGCCGCGGCATCCGTCCCCGGGGTCGACGAGGTCGACGTCGAGGTGGGCGTCATGACACCGGCGGAGCGCAAGGCCCTCACCGAGAAGCTCCGCGACGGCAGGCCCGCGAGGCAGATGCCGTTCGGCCCCGATTCCCTGACCAGGGTCATCCTCGTCTCCAGCGGCAAGGGCGGGGTGGGAAAGTCCACCATGACCGCGAACCTCGCCGTGGCCCTCGCCGAGCAGGGGCTCGCCGTCGGACTGGTCGACGCCGACGTGCACGGCTTCTCGATCCCCGGGCTGCTCGGCATCCCCGCCGGCACGCAGCCGACCCGCATCGACGACCTCATGCTCCCCCCTGTGGCGCACGGGGTGAAGACGATCTCGATCGGCATGTTCCTCCGCGACGGAGAGGCCGTGGTCGCCTGGCGCGGACCGATGCTGCACCGCACGGTGCAGCAGTTCCTCACCGATGTCTTCTTCGGCGATCTCGACATCCTGCTGATCGACATGCCCCCCGGCACGGGCGACATCGCGATCTCGATCGGGCAGATCCTGCCCCACGCCGAGGTCCTCGTGGTCACCACTCCGCAGGCGGCGGCATCCGACGTCGCCATCCGCAGCGGCCTCGTCGCACGCCAGACCGGACAGCGCGTGATCGGCGTCGTCGAGAACATGGCGGCGTTCACGCTGCCGGACGGCTCCGTGATCGACCTGTTCGGCTCCGGAGGAGGCGCTGCGGTCGCCGACGCGCTCTCGACCGACGGCCTGGTCCCGCTGCTCGCCAGCATCCCGCTCAGCCCTGCGCTGAGGGTCGGCGGCGACGAGGGCGTCCCCGTCGTGATCGGCGATCCGGCGGACGCAGCGGCCATCGCCATCCGCGACCTCGCCCGCTCGCTCACGGAGCTGGGACGCGGACTCGCCGGGCGCTCCCTGCCGATGCGGGTGAGCTGACGAATGAACGGATCCCTCACGGTCGACGAGAGCCTGCTGCGCCGCATGGCACGCGACGCGTCCATCTACTCGCTCACCCGTCCCTGGGCGCTCGTGATGTGGGCGGCCCTCGTCGCGGCCCTGATCACCAGCATCCTGAACCTCGACGCCGCCGGAAGCGGCGCAGGGGCGCTCACCGCCTGGATGCCGGTCGCCGTGACCCTGCTCGGCCTCTACGCCGTCTGGCTGACCGTGGCGTCCGCACGCCGGGCCGTGCGTGCGGCGATGCCCCCGGGGACGGACGTGTGGGTGTCCGTCGGCGACGATGCGCTGAGGATCGGCGCCGCCACCCGCACCTCCACGGTGCCGTACGCCGAGTTCCAGAGCGTCCGCGCCGGACGGGACGCCGTGCTGCTGAAGCTGCGTAAGGCGTCCGTGGTCACCGCCGTGCCCCGCGCGCTCCTCGCCGACGAGGACATCGCGATCCTCCGCGCGAAGATCGGCTGAGTCAGCGGCGCGCCCTGCGTCGGTCGCGCAGCCGCCGCAGCGGGATGACGATGACGACCAGCACCGCGAAGAGCGGGCAGACGACGGCGCCGAAAGCGAGCAGCGTGCCGACCGCGAAGTCGTTCGAACCGGTGCGGCCGAGCCCGATGCTCCCCGTGCCGAACGTGTCTCCCGCGACGAGGTACTCGCCCCCGTAGGTGTCGAGGGAGTCGACGCAGCTCACTTTGTGCGCACCGGCATCCGCGGCGGTGAACTGCGCGAACTGCTCGAATCCCGGGCGCGGATTCATCCACCACACCGTGTCGTCCCAGGTGAGCGCTGGGGGGCCGTGCTGCGTCACGGGGTCTCCATCCGGAGACACGACGGAGCAGTCCACGGTGCCGAATATGACGGAGTGCCCGCTCCCCCAGAGGCCTGCGGATTCGCCGGCCGCGAGTTCCACCGTCATGCTGTCGCCGACCGGAGTCGGAGCAGCCTCACCGACGGACCGGGCGATGGGCAGAACCCAGAGCATCCAGATCAGCACACCCGCGATCGCGCACAGCGCCGCGGCCGCGAACGCGACCTGATCCTTGTGCCTCTGCTGCGTCGACCCGTCGCTCACGTGGCTTCGATGTCGAACGGCGGAAGGCTCGTGCGCGAGAACTCCGGCCTCTCGATCGGCGAACGCGGTGCGGCGGGGGTCGGCTCCGCGAGCGCCGCGGATGCCGCCGCCGCCGGGGCGGGACCGTCGTCGAACAGCGCGTCGCGGATGATGCGGCGCGGGTCGTACTGGCGCGGGTCGAGCTTGCGCCAGTCGACGTCGTCGATCTCCGGACCCATCTCCTCGCGCACCCGCGACTTGGTGTCGCGCAGCATCTCGCCGCCGCGACGGACCAGTTTCGCGAACGCCTCGGCGTAGCGGGGCAGGCGGTCAGGACCCACGATGAGAACCGCGATCAGCCCGATCAGCAGAATCTTCTCGAACGAGATCCCGAGTTGCATCTGTCCAGGCTACCGCCGCGCCTGCCTCTTCGATGCACGCCGACCGCATACCCTGGGAGAAGTCACACCTCAGGCGGGAGAACCAGGGCTATGAGCGAGCACGACGCGAACGCGCGTTTCCTCCGCGAATCCATCGTGGAGCCGACATCCATCGCCCGCGCCCGCGCACACGCGGTCGAGCTCGGCGCCGCGCCCATCAGCGCAGCGGTCGGCTCGCAGATCGCCGTGCTCGCCGCGGCCACCGGCGCCCGGTCGATCGTCGAGATCGGGACGGGAGCGGGAGTCTCCGGGCTCTGGCTGCTGCGCGGAGCCCCCCAGGCGGTGCTCACGTCGATCGACAACGAGCCGGAGCATCTTGCTGCGGCACGTCAGGCGTTCGCCGATGCGCGCATCCCCGCGACCAAGGCGCGATTCATCACCGGACGCGCGGCGGATGTGCTCCCCCGCATGAACGAGGCCTCCTACGACATCGTCCTCGTCGATGCCGACGCGGAGAACGTCATCGACTACGTCGAGCACGGCCTGCGCCTGGTCAGGACGGGCGGCATGGTGCTCGTCCCGCGGATCCTTGCCGGAGGTCGCGTCGCCGACCCCGTGCAGCGCGATGAGGTCACCTCGGCGTACCGCTCGCTCGTCCAGGAGACGCAGGAGTCCTCCGCGGTGCTGGCGACGGTCTCCCCCGCGGGCGAGGGTCTGCTGCAGCTCATCAGCGTCGAAGCCGACTGAGCTACTCTCGCCGCGCGAGCCCCTCCCCGTGCGCGAGCCGTCGCACGTGGCGGGTCGCTGCACACTGAACCCGCCGTTTCCAACGGTTCGACGCGCCGCGCCGCACTCGCGCTGCCCCGAGACGAGGAAGAGGGCGACGGATCCGAAGATCCGTCGCCCTCTTCTCAGAGTTCGAAGTGTGTCAGGCCGGCGTCACGACCGCGGCGAGCACGTCGTGAAGCTCCTTCGCCTCAGCATCGTTCACGGAGACGACCAGGCGTCCGCCTCCCTCGAGCGGGACACGCACGATGATGAGTCGTCCTTCTTTCACGGCCTCCATAGGTCCGTCTCCGGTCCTCGGCTTCATCGCTGCCATCGTGGCTCCTTTTCCTCGGTGGTATGCAATCAGTTTATCGGGTGTCACCGAGCTCGGGATGTCGCCTGTGAAGAAATGCATCAATCATTTACATTCACGGCACCTGCCAGAAGGTGTTCCCGAGCGCGTAGACGTAGTGGATCCAGGTCCATTGACCGGCGAGACAGGCGAGGAGAACCGCCAGACGCCACAGCCGGGATCGCGGAACCGCCACCGCTCCCCACAGCGGACTCAGCGGGAGCAGCAGCCGGAACGTGCTCGACTGCGGGAAGAAGACCGCGAGGAGATACAGCAGATAACTGGCGCTCCAGAGCCTCAGATCGGCGCCCAGCGCGCGCACTCTGCGCGCGTAGAGGAGCACGATGCCGGCCGCCACGACGAGAAGAGCCAGGGCGATCGGACCCCAGGACTGCGGCATCCCCCACTGCCCGAACCAGAACTGGGATGCCTGAACCCACCCCTCGAAGGGGATGAAGCCCTCGACGCCGCCGATGATCCAGTTCGAGCGCCAGGCGAGTTCGGTCGCGAGATAGGCTCCGGCATCTCCCGTGGCGATGCCGGCGATCACCTGCCAGGCGAAGCCGCATGCCGTCGCGAGGGCGCCCGCCGCGACGATGTGAAGGATCTCCCTGCTCGGCAGCGGGTCGCTCCGGCGATGGATCCACCGCAGGATGCCGTGCAGGCCGAGGTAGAGCGCGAAGGCGAGCACCCCGGGTCGGGTGAACGCCATCAGCGGGATCAGCAGATACAGCAGCGCATATCGTCGGCGGGCGACCGCGTCGAGCGACAGGAACAGAAGCAGGAGGAACAGCGTCTCGGCGTATCCCACCTGGAACATCGCGGCGATCGGTCCCGCCGCGAAGAAGATCACAGCCCAGGTCGCGGCCGAACGACCGATCCTGTCGCGCAGCAGACGGTGCAGCACGAGGCACGCGAAGTACCCGGCCACCAGCGAGATCAGGAAGGCTCCCGCTCCCCAGGACCCGAACGGAAGGCCCACGATCTTCGCCGCATATGCATACAGGGGCATGAACGCCCAGGTGTTCTCCGCGACATCGCCGGAATCGGTGAGCGGCAGCGTCGTCGGGTATCCGAAGTCGGCGACCGACCAGTACCACTGCGCATCCCAGCCGAGCACGAAGGTCCCGAGTCCCGGCTGCGCCCCGAAGCGCGACAGAGACGTGGACTGGGTCGCGGCGACGATCAGGAAGGCGGTCGTGACCAGGCGCGCGACCACATAGATCACCGCGATGCGCGCCGCATGCGGGACGTGCGCCCAGCGGCGCGCCGCGATCAGTGCGAGGTGAGCCATGCGCGCAGTCCGCGCTCGACGGCGTCGATCTGGGCGAGCGGCACCCGCTCCTCGTCGTGGTGAGCGAGGTGCGGATCCCCCGGTCCGTAGTTCACCGCAGGGATGCCGAGAGCCGAGAACCGGGCGACGTCGGTCCAGCCGTACTTCGGCTGCGGCACCGCGCCGACCGCCTCGACGAACTGCTTCGCGATCGGCGCGTCCAGACCGGGACGCGCGCCTTCGGCGGCATCCGTGATCTCGACGTCGAACCCGGCGAGCACGCTGCGGATGTGCTCCTCGGCTTCAGCGGCCGATGCGCTCGGTGCGAACCGGTAGTTGACCTCGACCTCGCACGCGTCGGGGATGACGTTGCCGGCGACGCCCCCGGCGATGCGCACCGCGCTGAGGCTCTCCCGGTACAGCAGCCCCTCGACCTCGACCTCGCGCGCCCGGTACTCGGCGAGACGGGAGAGGATCGGCGCCGCCTTGTGGATCGCGTTCTCGCCGATCCACGCTCTCGCCGCGTGGGCGCGGACGCCGTGGGTGCGCACGACGGCGCGCAGCGTGCCGTTGCATCCGCCCTCGACCTCGCCGTTCGACGGCTCACCCAGGATCGCGAAGTCGGCGGCGAAGAGCTCGGGGCGATCGGCGGCCAGCAGCGCGAGGCCGTTCTTCGACGCCTCGACCTCCTCGTTGTCGTACCACATCCACGTGATGTCGACGACGGGATCGGACAGCTCGGCGGCGAGCTTCAGCTGGACGGCCGTGCCCGCCTTCATGTCGACGGTGCCTCTGCCCCACAGGTAGGGCTGCCCGTCGAGCTCGATGTCCTTCGTCGGAACGTTCCCATTGATCGGCACGGTGTCGATGTGGCCGGCGATCGCCACGCGCTGCGCGCGACCGAGATCGGTGCGGGCGACGATCGTGTTGCCGTGGCGGATCACTTCGAGGTGTCCGTACGCGGAGATCGCCGCCTCGATCTCATCGGCGAGGGTCTTCTCATCACCCGAGACGCTGGGGATGTCGCAGATCGCGCGAGTGAGTTCGACGGAGGACGCGGTCAGATCGAGCACCATGTCACCAGCCTACTCAGCGCGGCATCCACGAGAACTCGGGGCGACACATGCGAGAACCGCCCGGCCGATGGACGCTACCGTTGAAGGCATGACTGACGCGCGCACGGTATGGGGTACTGGTCTCACGACGATCGCCGGAGACGGCACCGTTCTGGACGCCTGGTTCCCCGAGGTCGGCACGGGGACGCCGGATGCCGGCGACACCGCGGCCGGACTGATCACGTTCGAGGCGCTGGCGGGTCCGGACGAGCGTCGCAACGTGACCGTCGAGACCGTTCACCTCGTGATCGACCTCGATGCGGCGCCGACCTCGACGGCCGATGCCTACCTTCGTCTGCACGCCCTCTCGCACCTCGTGGTGCGCCCGAACGAGCTCAACCTCGACGGCATCTTCGCCCACCTCCCGAACGTCGCCTGGACCAACGCCGGTCCCGTGCACCCCGACGACGCCAACCGGCTGCGTCCGCTGCTGCAGCGCGCGGGCATCCAGGTCGCCGGGCTCGACAAGTTCCCGCGTCTGACCGACTACGTGCAGCCCGCAGGCGTCCGCATCGCGGATGCCTCCCGCGTGCGCCTCGGCGCGCACCTCTCCCCCGGCACCACCGTGATGCACGAGGGCTTCGTGAACTTCAACGCCGGCACTCTCGGCGCGTCGATGGTCGAGGGACGCATCTCGCAGGGCGTCGTCGTCGGCGACGGCAGCGACATCGGCGGGGGCGCGTCGATCATGGGCACGCTCTCCGGCGGCGGCGCGCACCGCGTCTCGATCGGTGCGCGCACCCTGCTCGGTGCGAACGCCGGCATCGGCATCTCCCTCGGCGACGACTGCGTGGTCGAGGCGGGTCTCTACGTCACCGCCGGCACGAAGATCGTCCTCGTCGACGGCCCCGTGACCGCCGACGGCACGAAGAAGACCGTCAAGGGCGCCGACCTCTCCGGTCAGGACGGCCTCCTCTTCCGGCGCAACTCGCTGAGCGGGGCGGTCGAGGCCGTACGCCGCACCGGCGTCGGCGTCACGCTCAACGAGGCCCTGCACGCCTGAAACTCGACGCCCGAGACGACGCGACGCGCTGATACGGCGCGCGCTCAGCTCACGCCGCCCGGTCACTGATAGACTGGGCGGCGTTGCTCGTACCGCCAGTCGAGCGACGTCGTCGTCGTAACGGGGTCTCCGAGGACCGAAGCGAGCAGAGGTCTGCTCCCACAACCAGCAATCAGCCTGGCCTTTTCGAACGGCGAACCGATGCGCTGTCTGCGCCGTCGCCCACCTCATACCCACCTTTATCAGGCTCGCCGTCATACGTGCGCCCTACGGAGCTTTTCTCTATGCCTTCTTTCCTTGATCTCGGCGTGCCCGCCGAACTCGCCGCCGTTCTCGCCGCCTCAGGCAAGACCGAGGCGTTCGCCATCCAGCGCGACACCCTTCCCGACTCCCTCGCCGGACGCGACCTGCTCGGCCGCGGACGCACGGGCAGCGGCAAGACCATCGCCTTCGCCCTGCCTCTCGTCGCCCGCCTCGCCGCCTCCGGCGGCAAGCGCCGCTCCGGCCTCCCGCGCGGTCTGGTGCTCGCACCGACGCGCGAGCTCGCCACCCAGATCGCCGCGACCGTCGCCCCGCTCGCCGAAGCCGCCGGCCTCTCCGTCACGACCGTCTTCGGCGGCGTCAGCCAGCGTCCGCAGGAGCAGGCGCTGCGCGGCGGCGTCGACATCGTCGTGGCCTGCCCCGGCCGCCTCGAAGACCTCATGAAGCAGCAGGTCGTGCGCCTCAGCGCGATCGAGGTCACCGTGCTCGACGAGGCCGACCACATGGCCGACCTCGGCTTCCTGCCCGGCGTCACCCGCATCCTCCAGGCGACGCCCGCCGGTGGACAGCGCCTGCTGTTCAGCGCGACGCTGGACCGTGGCATCGACAGCCTCGCCCGCCGCTTCCTCTCGAACCCGGTCAGCCACGAGGTCGACGAGGAGAGCGTGCCGGTCGGCGAGATGACGCACCGCGTGCTCGTCGTCGACTCCACCGAGAACAAGACCACGCTCGTGCGCGACCTCGCGTCGGGCACCGGCCGCCGCATCCTCTTCACCCGCACCAAGCACCAGGCGAAGAAGCTCGCCAAGCAGCTCACCGCCGCGGGCATCCCCGCGGTCGATCTGCACGGCAACCTGTCGCAGAACGCGCGTGAGCGCAACCTGGGCGCGTTCTCCTCCGACCCGGTTGACGGCGGAGTGCGCGTGCTCGTCGCGACCGATGTCGCCGCACGCGGCGTGCACGTCGACAACGTCGACCTGGTCGTCCACGTCGACCCTCCCATGGAGCACAAGGCGTACCTGCACCGCTCAGGCCGCACGGCTCGCGCCGGCGCCGCGGGCACCGTCGTGACCGTCGTGCTGCCCGAGCAGCGCCGTGACGTGAAGGACCTCCTGCGCAAGGCCGCGATCACGGCCCCGCTCGAGGAGCTCACGACGGCCGCCGTCACCGAGCTCGTCCCGGAGCGCGCGCCGCATGTGCGCCCCGCACCGGTGCAGCAGCAGCAGCGTCAGGCGCCCAAGCAGCGCCCGGCCGGCGGCGAGAAGAGCGGCGCGGCGAACCCGCCCGCCCGTCGCCGTCGTCGCAGCTCAGGCAGCGGCGCGGGTGGCCAGGGCCAGCCCGCCGGCGCCCGCCAGGGCGGCCAGCGCCAGTCGCAGGGCGGCCAGCGCCGCGGCGGCGCGCCCCGTCAGGGTCGCTGACCCGCACCCTTCCGCATCGACGCCCCATCTGGCCGTCGACGCCCCGCCTGACAGACGTCAGCGCGATGGGGCGTCGACGCGCAGGTGGGGCGTCGGCGTCTGCCCGGGAAGGGGCACGGGCAGGGCCGGGTCAATGCTGTACGGCCGCGAGGACGGCCGGGTCGGAGCATCCGCTCACGAACCCGGCGAGCCTGCGCCTGATCTCGACGCCGAGGACGCGGGCGCCGATCCACTCGGCCACGGGAGCCAGCCAGCGGGGCCGGCAGGAGAAGTTGTACTTCCAGACCGCGAGCGTCCCCTCCGGGACTTCGGTGAAGCGCCATCCGCCTCCGAGCTTCTCGAAGAACCACGGACCGCGCTCCATCACCATGCCGACGTTGGTCGGCGGAGCGTAGGAGACGTAGCGGCTCACCATGCCGAAGCCGAAGCGCTGGCGGGTGAAAGTCCGCACGCCCTTGGCTGCGGCATCCGCCCCGTCGAGGAGATGCTGCTCGCTGATGAAGCGATCCCAGCGTCGCCGTACGGCTCCCGTCGTCTGCGACACCGCGAACGCCGTCGCTGGATCGACCGGAACGATCGCCTCCGCGCTGACGACGGGCATCGCGGTCGGCGGCTCAGCGGGTCTGGAACGTGCGCTCGGGAGACCCTGTGTAGAGCTGCTGCGGGCGACCGATCTTCGTCTGCGGGTCGAGCTGGAGCTCGCGCCACTGCGCAAGCCATCCGGGAAGGCGGCCGATCGCGAACAGCACGGTGAACATCCGCGTCGGGAAGCCCATCGCCTTGTAGATCACGCCCGTGTAGAAGTCGACGTTCGGGTAGAGACGCCGTTCCTTGAAGTAGTCGTCGGCGAGGGCGATCTCCTCGAGCTCCTGCGCCAGGTCGAGCAGCGGATCGGTCACGCCGAGCTCGGCGAGCACCTCGCCGGCGGCTTCCTTGACGAGCTTCGCGCGCGGGTCGTAGTTCTTGTAGACCCGGTGCCCGAAGCCCATCAGCTTCACGCCCTCTTCCTTGTTCTTCACCCGGTCGACGAAGCGCGACACGCTCTGGCCGGAGTCGCGGATCTGGCCGAGCATGGTGAGGACGGCCTCGTTCGCTCCGCCGTGCAGCGGGCCGGACAGGGCCTGGATGCCGGCGGAGATCGACGCGAACTGGTTCGCTCCGGTCGATCCGACGAGGCGGACGGTCGAGGTCGATGCGTTCTGCTCGTGGTCCTCGTGGAGGATGAGCAGCAGCTCGAGGGCCTTCGACATGACCGGGTTGACCTGGTACTCCTCGGAGTGCACCCCGAAGTTGAGCTTGAGGAAGTTCTCGACGAAGCCGAGCGAGTTGTCGGGGTAGAGGAACGCCTGCCCGACGCTCTTCTTGTGCGCGTACGCCGCGATCACGGGCAGCTTGGCGAGCATGCGGACCATGTTCAGCTCGACGTGCTCGGGGTTGTGCGGATCGGTCTGGCCCTCGTAGTAGGTCGAGAGGGCGGCCACCGCCGAGGACAGCACGGACATCGGGTGCGCGGTGTGCGGCAGCGCGGAGAAGAAGCGCTTGAGATCCTCGTGCAGAAGGGTGTGGCGACGGATCTTCTCGTCGAACTCCGCGAGCTCGGATGCCGAGGGGAGCTCGCCGTAGATGAGCAGCCAGGCGACCTCGAGATAGCTGGTCTGCCCCGCGAGCTGCTCGATCGGGTAGCCGCGATAGCGCAGGATGCCCTTGTCGCCGTCGATGAAGGTGATGGCGGACTTCGTGGACGCGGTGTTGACGAATCCGTAGTCGAGTCCGGTGTAGCCCGTCTGGCGGGTCAGGGTCGAGAAATCGATGCTGTCGTGTCCTGCGGTGCCTCGCACCACGGGGAATTCTGCGGTGGTCTCACCGATCGTCAGCTTCGCCGTAGCCTGCTGCTCTGCCCCTGCGCTCACGCGGGCCTCCTCAAGGGTGTTGATCAAGCCGGAAGTGGCGATGTCACGGCGCACAGCGCCAGGTCGGGTCACGACCGAATCGCCTTTACAGCCTAGTAGCCGCCATGACCAACTGTGACATCCGCCAAAAGGACAGCGGACTTCGAGGGAGAACCTACAGATTCTCACCATTCAGGCGACGAGCGGCCTCCAGGATGCGATCCGTCGGAGCCGTCAGCGCGAGCCGGATGTGATCGCCGGAGTGGGCGCCGTAGAACGGACCGGGGCCGGCGAGGATGCCGAGACCGGCCAGACGGTCCATGCTCTCCCAGGCGTCACGCCCCTCGGTCGCCCAGAGGTACAGACCCGCCTCGGATCCGTCGACGCGGAAGCCTGCGGCCTCCAGCGCTGGACGAAGCGCGTCACGACGGGTGCGGTACAGCTCCTTCTGCAGGCGGACGTGCTCTTCATCGCCCAGAGCCACGGCCATGGCGTGCTGCACCGGCGCCGGCGGCATGAGACCGAGATGCTTGCGGGCGGTGAGCAGCTCCCCCACGATGCGCGCGCATCCGGCCACGAAGGCCGCTCGATAGCCCGCGAGATTGGACTGCTTGCTCAGGGAGTAGACGCTGAGCAGATTCGCCCGGCTTCCCCCCGTCACACGGGGGTCGAGGATCGAGGGGATCGGCTCACTCGCCCAGCGTCCGTCCCAGCCGAGCTCCGCGTAGCACTCGTCGCTGGCGAGAACGGCGCCCAGCTCGCGCGCGCGGTCGACGGCGACGCGCAGCTCCTCGACCGTCCAGGTGCGGCCGTCGGGGTTGCCCGGGGAGTTGATCCAGATGAGCTTCGCACCCTCGGGCCATTCCGCGGGGTCGTCGAGGGCGACAGGGGTCGCTCCGGCCACCCGGGCACCCACCTCGTACGTCGGGTACGCGATACGCGGATGCACGACGATGTCGCCGTCGCCGAGTCCGAGCAGCGTCGGCAGCAGCGCCACCAGCTCCTTGGAGCCGATCGTCGGGAGGACGTTCGCGACGGTCAGGTCGCTCACTCCGCGGCGTCGGGAGTACCAGTCGACGATCGCCTCGCGCAGCGCGGGGGTGCCGACGGTCTGCGGGTAGGCGTGCGCGTCCGTGGCCTCCGCCAACGCCCTGCGCACGATCTCGGGCGTCGGATCGACCGGGGAACCGATGGAGAGGTCGACGATGCCGCGTGGATGCTGCGCTGCCCTGTCGCGGTAGGGGACGACCGCATCCCAGGGGTAATCAGCCAGGTCGCGGACGCTCACCGGCTACTCGCCCTGCGGCGGGAGGGCCGAGATGATGGGGTGATCGTGCGCGATGACTCCGACCTTGGCGGCGCCGCCGGGCGAGCCGATCTCGTCGAAGAACTCGACGTTGGCCTTGTAGTAATCCTGCCACTCCTCGGGCAGGTCGTCCTCGTAGTAGATCGCCTCCACGGGGCACACCGGCTCGCAGGCGCCGCAGTCGACGCACTCGTCGGGGTGGATGTACAGCGAGCGTTCACCCTCGTAGATGCAGTCAACGGGGCACTCGTCGATGCAGGCACGATCCTTCACATCGACGCACGGAAGGGCGATCACATACGTCACGGGATCAGTCTACGCGCGCGCGTCCGCCTCGGTGCGCACCGGGAGGCGCCGGAAAGAGGGCCACGCCACGGTGAGCAGCACCAGACCGGCGACGATGTAGATCCACACCTGACCGGCCGGCGTGTTCTGGACGACCACGGATCCGCCGGGGCCGACGCCGGAGATCAGCATCAGCATCCCGACCATCCCGAGTCCGGCCGCGACCGTGGCCGCACGGTCATGCGTGAGGGCGCGGATGCCGATCAGGATCGATCCGCAGGCGATCGTGCCGATGATGATCCCGATCGGGACGGGGCCCCACATCACGCTGTGGGCGATGGTCCCGGCGACGCCGAAGACACCGCCGACCATCGCCGCGGCGATCCACGACACGATCTTCGAGAGCCACTTCACCCCTCGATCCTACGCGCGCACCCTATGGACGCACGGGCGCGGCTCAGGCGGCGAGGCCCGTGAGGCGCAGCAGCGCGGCGACGAGCGCCGCCGCGAACACCACGACGAGGAACGACTGCCGCAACCACAGCAGCCCGGCGGCGACCAGGAGTGCGGGCACCCGCGCGTCGACGACGACCGCCTGCCCGGCTCCCAGCGTCTGGACCGCGACGAGGGCGGCGAGCAGGGCGACCGTGAGCAGATCGGAGATGCGGGCGGGACGCGGCTCCTCGAGCACCCGGGGAGGCACCAGATACCCCGCGGCTTTCAGGGCGAGGCAGATGATGGCGGCGAGCAGAATCGCGCCCCACAGGCTCATGTGCCGGCCTCCGCACGCGGGGCGGGCGCGCTGAACCAGTTGAACCAGCCGACCAGGATCGCGACGAGGGCGGCGACCAGCACGGGGAGCCCCGGCATGATGAACGGGGTGAGGGATGCCGCGACCACGGCCGCGGCGGCGCCCACCGCGATGGCCTGGCGCTGCTTCAGCCGGGGCCACAGGAGTGCGAGGAATGCGGCGGCCGCCGCGGCATCCAGCCCCCACGCCCGGGGATCGCCGAGAACGTCTCCGACGAGCGCGCCGATGAGCGTGGTGACGTTCCAGCCGGCGAAGATGCCGATGCCCGTCACCCAGAACCCGATCCGTCGCAGCCGAGGATCGCTCTGCGAGATCGCGACGGCGGTCGACTCGTCGATCGTGAAGTGCGCGGCCGAGGCGCGATGCATCGCTCCCCCGCCGATGATCGGCGACATCCGCATGCCGTAGGCGACGTTGCGCACACCCAGCAGTGCGGCCGAGGCGACGGCGGACGGCAGAGCGGAGAGTCCGCCGGCGGCGAAGACCCCGACGAAGGCGAACTGCGAGCCGCCGGTGAACATCAGCAGGCTCAGCACACAGGCCTGCCAGACATCAAGGCCTGCCGCCACCGCGAGGGCTCCGAACGAGATGCCGTAGGCACTGGTCGCGAGCACGACCCCGAGCGCCTCCCGCCACACCTCGCGCTCGGCGCTCACGGAGACACCGTTCGATCTGATGAACACATGAACATCATTCTGAACACGCCAGGGCGCATAGTCAAGCGAACGATCGTTTGACATGATGAACACATGGAAGATCTGCGCACCCGCATCGCACGGACCCTGCGTCGAGAGCGGGAGGCCGCGGGGATCTCCGTCTCCGAGCTCGCACGTCGCGCCGGCGTATCGAAGGCCACGGTGTCGCAGCTCGAGAGCGGGGCGGGCAATCCGAGCGTCGAGACGCTGTGGGCGCTCGGCGTGGCGCTCGGGGTGCCGTTCGCCGTGCTCGTCGACCAGCAGTCGCACGCTCCCACCCTGATCCGCGCCGACGACCTCGCCGGGGTGCCGTCATCGGCGGCCGCCTACAGCGCGACACTGCTCTCGGCGAGCCCGCCCGGTGCGCGCCGGGACATCTACCTGATCAAGGCCGAACCTGGAGACGCCAGGAGGTCCGACCCGCATCACCCCGGCACCATCGAGCACGTCGTCCTCATGACGGGTCGGGCACAGGTCGGGCCGGCCGAGGACCCCGTGCTCCTGAACCCCGGCGACTACCTCACCTACCCCGGCGACGCCCCGCACGTCTTCGAAGCGGTCGCCGCGGGCACCAGCGCCGTCCTCATCTCCGAGCTGCGCTGACCCCGGGTCATCGCGAAGGGCGGGCGCCTGCACGAGGCACCCGCCCTTTGCGGCGGTAAGCGCGGCTCACGCAAGCCGCGCGACTCGCGATCAGTACCAGTTGGTGGCCTGGGAGTGGCCCCAGGCACTGCACGGCGTCCCGTACACGGAGGAGATGTAGCCGAGGCCCCAGGCGATCTGCGTGGCGGCATTGGTCTGCCAGTCGGAGCCCGCGGAGGCCATCTTGCTCCCCGGCAGGGCCTGCGGGATGCCCGTGGCGCCCGACGGGTTGTGGGCCTGGTAGTTCCAGCTCGACTCCTTGTTCCACAGCGAGCTGAGGCAGGAGAACTGGTCCGCTCCCCAGCCGTACTGGCTCGCGGCCATCGACTGGGCAGTGGCCTTCGCCCCGTCAGGGGTGTTCGCCGCTGCGAGGGCCGCTGCCGCCGCGGCTGCCTGCTCCGCTGCCGCGCGGGCCGCATCCTCCGCAGCCTTCTTCTCCTGGGCCGCGGAGAACGCGGACTGCAGGCTGGCCGTCGCGGCGACGACCTCGTCCGTCTCCTGGACGAGGTCGGCCGAGCGCACGGCGAGGATCATCGGCGGCATGACGTCGCGCTCCTTGAGCGCATCGATGCCGTCCCGGAGCTCGCTCGTGTCGACGGTCGCATCGATCGGACCGACATCGAGACCCGACGACACGACGTCGGCCGCGAGATTCTCGGCCGCGGTCACGGCGCCTCGCGCCTCCACGAGCGACGTGGAGGCCTCGTCGGCGATCTTCGCCAGCGGTACGGTGCCGGGGATCAGCTGGGCCGCTGCCGGGGCCGGTGCGCCGTTCTCGGCTCCGGCTGCCGATGCGGAGGTGAACCCCACCGTCAGGGCGATCCCGAGGATCGCGGCGGTCGCGGCGCCGAAGAGCAGGGTCGGGCGGCGGGAGGTGACGGCAGCTCGGGCGGATGCCGCTGCGGCGGCGCGCTGAAGCGCACGGGTGTTCTGAAGCATGAAGAGGTCGACTTTCGGGTCGTCGTACGCCCTCGCAGGAGACTCATCGGGAGCTCGTCCCAGGCGCAAGTCTTCGAGTCTGTACGCGCTTCCTGAACGAAAAATCTGTCCGACCTGGACAATTCATGAGAAAAGGGCCCCGTACGCGCCATCTCGGCGGTACGGGGCCCTTTCGTGGAGGTGCTGGCTAGCGACCTCGCAGGCTATTCTCAGGTGTTCGCGTCCTGACGCTTGAGGCGAGAGGTCTCGCGGCCGCGCACGGTCTGGTCGAGGATCACCTTGCGGATGCGAACGCTCTCCGGAGTCACCTCGACGCATTCGTCGTCACGCGCGAACTCCAGGCTCTCCTCGAGGGTCAGCAGACGCGGAGGCGTCATCGACTCGAAGTTGTCGGCGTTCGCCGAGCGCATGTTGGTGAGCTTCTTCTCCTTGGTGATGTTCACGTCCATGTCGTCTGCACGCGAGTTCTCACCGATGACCATGCCCTCGTAGACCTCCTGCGTGGGCTGCACGAAGAAGGACATGCGCTCCTGCAGCGCGATCATCGCGAACGGCGTCACGACGCCCTGGCGGTCGGCGACGATCGAGCCGTTCTGGCGCGTGGTGATCTGCCCTGCCCACGGCTCGTACCCGTGCGAGATCGCGTTCGCGATGCCGGTGCCGCGGGTCGTGGTGAGGAACTCGCTGCGGAAGCCGATGAGGCCGCGCGACGGGACGATGAACTCCATGCGCACCCAGCCGGTGCCGTGGTTGGTCATGTTCTCCATGCGGCCCTTGCGGTTCGCGAGGAGCTGCGTGATCGCACCGAGGTGCTCTTCCGGCGTGTCGATCGTGAGGTGCTCGAACGGCTCGTAGGTCTTGCCGTCGATCTTCTTGGTGACCACCTGCGGCTTGCCGACGGTGAGCTCGAAGCCCTCGCGGCGCATGTTCTCGACGAGGATGGCGAGGGCCAGTTCTCCGCGGCCCTGAACCTCCCACGCGTCGGGGCGGCCGATGTCGACGACCTTCAGCGAGACGTTGCCGATCAGCTCCTTGTCAAGGCGGTCCTTCACCATGCGAGCGGTGAGCTTGTGCCCCTTGACCT
Source organism: Microbacterium sp. MYb72 (assembly GCF_002979415.1). Taxonomy (GTDB): domain Bacteria; phylum Actinomycetota; class Actinomycetes; order Actinomycetales; family Microbacteriaceae; genus Microbacterium; species Microbacterium natoriense. Next base: position 146,360 of record NZ_PCOT01000002.1, read on the forward strand.
TGCCCATGAGCGGCGACGTGTTCGTGCCGATGGTCATGGAGATGGCGGGGTCGTCGACCGTGATCGCCGGGAGAGGACGGACGTCATCCGGGTCGGCGATGGTCTCGCCGATGGTGATGTTCTCGAAGCCGGCGATGGCGACGATGTCGCCGGGGCCCGCGGACTCGGCCGGGTAGCGCTCGAGGGCGCGGGTCTTCAGCAGCTCGGTGATGCGGGCGTTGCTGGTGGTGCCGTCGGCGCGCACCCAGGCGACCGTCTGGCCCTTCTTGAGCGTGCCGTTGAAGACGCGCAGGAGGGCGAGGCGGCCGAGGAACGGGCTGGAGTCGAGGTTGGTGACCCAGGCCTGCAGCGGAGCCTCGTCGTCGTACGCTGGAGCCGGCACGTGCTCGAGGATCGCCTCGAACAGCGGCTCGAGGTCGTCGTTGTCGGGCAGCGAGCCGTCGGCGGGACGGTTCTGCGACGCGGCGCCGGCACGACCGGACGCGTACACGACCGGCACGTCGAGCAGGGCGTCGACGTCGAGGTCGGGCACGTCGTCGACGAGGTCGGATGCCAGCCCCAGCAGCAGGTCGTGGGCCTCCTCCTCGACCTCCGCGATGCGGGCGTCGGGGCGGTCGGTCTTGTTGACCAGGAGGATGACGGGGAGCTTGGACTCGAGAGCCTTGCGCAGGACGAAGCGGGTCTGCGGCAGCGGCCCCTCGCTCGCGTCGACGAGCAGCACGACGCCGTCGACCATGGACAGGCCGCGCTCGACCTCGCCGCCGAAGTCGGCGTGGCCGGGGGTGTCGATCACGTTGATCGTGATCTCCTTGCCGTCGGCGTGCTTGCCCTTGTACGTGATCGCCGTGTTCTTGGCGAGGATCGTGATGCCCTTCTCACGTTCGAGGTCGTTGGAGTCCATCGCGCGTTCCTCGACGTGCGAGTGCTCGCCGAACGAGCCCGTCTGGCGGAGCATCGCGTCGACGAGAGTGGTCTTGCCGTGGTCGACGTGAGCGACGATTGCGACGTTGCGGAGGTCTGAACGGAGGGCGTGCGCCATGCAGGAATCCTAAGAAGGTGGTGGGAAACGCCGGGAACCCGACGTTCCAGGATACCGTATGCGCGCAGCCGGTTCCTGAGCGCACGTCGTACGATCGGGGGCGTGACCAGCGTCGACCCGTCCCGCACCCCCTCTCGCGCCCGCATCTGGTGGGAGATCGCCATCGTGCTCGGCCTCGGTCTCGGCCAGTCCGCGGTCTACGCGGTCGTGCAGCTGGCCTACCGTCTGACCGACTCCACTCCCCTCGCGGATCAGACGGCGACGCTGAACCCCTCGCGAAGCGACCGCGAGGTCTTCGACCTCGTCTATCAGGTCCTGTCGATCGGATTCTCGCTGGTCCCCGTGATCCTGGTGTGCTTCCTCCTGTGGCAGAGCTCGCGCCCGCACCTGGGTCGGCTCGGCCTCGACGGCACCAGGATCGGACGGGATGCCGGGCGCGGCATCCTGCTCGTCGTGGCGATCGGCGTCCCCGGTCTCGCTCTGTACCTCGTCGGGCGCGCGAGCGGACTCTTCGTCGCCGTCGACCCCGGAGGGCTCGACGCCTACTGGTGGACGGTCCCTGTGCTGCTTCTCTCCGCCGCGCGAGCGGCGCTGCAGGAGGAGTTCGTCGTGCTCGGCTACCTCTTCGCTCGGCTGAAGCAGCTCGGCTGGGGACCGTGGACGATCGTCCTGGCGACCTCGGCCCTGCGTGCCAGCTACCACCTCTACCAGGGGCCGGGCGCCTTCATCGGCAACTTCGCGATGGGCCTGCTCTTCGGCTGGCTGTTCCAGCGCACCGGGCGCCTGCTGCCGTTCCTCGTGGCGCACTTCGCCATCGACGCGACCGTCTTCGTCGGCTACCCCTGGGCGGCCACCACCTGGCCCGCGCTATTCGGCCTGCCCGGCTGAGCTCGGGTGTCAGGAGTTCGCGATGAGGACCGATGCGACGGCCCAGACGACGATCGCTCCGAGGGCGATGAGCGCCCGCAGGTCCCAGGACCGGACGATCGGAGCATCCGCTTCGAAGGATGCGGTGCGCCACAGCGCGGTGATGTCGGCGAGGTCGTGCTCGCCCCCACGGGGCGGCGTGGGGTCGTCTTCGCGCATCCTGCTGCGCCGCGGACGGGATCGTGCAGGACCGCCGTAGCAGGAGGTCTTGCTCCCGTCCTCGAAGGTGAACTCGAGCTGCCAGCGCAGATCGATGTCCTTCACACGGCTCCAGCCGAACGAGGTGCGCCGCAGCATGTTATGCACGGAGGCGCCGAGATCGTCGACCTGCACGCGGGACACGAAGCTGATCTCGTACAGGACCCACAGCGCCAGCAGCACCCAGGGTGCGAGCAGCGCCGCTTGCGCCCAGCCTGCGCGGACGACGGCGTCGCCGAGCAGGAAGAGCGCGATCAGCCCCGCGAGGACGAGGGTCACGGGCCCGGAGAGCGGACGGAAGGTCCGCCCGCTCTCCGAACCCGAGGGTGAGTTCGCCGTCACTGACCGGCCAACGGGATGGAGGCGCCGGGGATCGCGTGCAGCAGCTTCTCGGTGTACTCCTGCTGCGGGTTCGCGAAGATCTCGTCGACGGTGCCCTGCTCGACGATGCGACCGCGCTCCATGACGCAGACGAGGTCGCTCGACACACGCACGACCGCGAGGTCGTGGGTGATGAACAGGTAGGTGAGATCCAGCTCCGACTGCAGCTCGGCGAGCAGCTTCAGGATCTGGTCCTGCACCAGCACGTCGAGTGCCGAGACGGCCTCGTCGAGCACGACGATGTCGGGCTTGAGCGCCAGCGCGCGGGCGATGGCCACGCGCTGACGCTGACCGCCGGACAGCTCGTTCGGATATCGCGTGATCAGGGCCTGCGGCAGCGAGACCTGATCGAGCAGCTCGAGCACCCGCTCACGTCGGGACGCGGCGTCCCCGATGCGATGGATGTCGAGCGGCTCCGCGATCGTGTTGCCGATGTTGCGCAGCGGGTCCATCGACCCGTAAGGGTCCTGGAACACCGGCTGCATCCGACGACGGAGCGCGAAGGCCTGCGCGGCCGAGAACTTCGACACGTCCTGGCCGTCCACCTCGATCATGCCGCTCGTCGGCTCCTCGAGCTTGAGCACCATCTTCGCGACGGTGGACTTGCCCGAGCCGGACTCGCCGACGAGCGCGAGCGTCTTGCCCCGGGGGATCTCGAACGAGACGTCGTCGACCGCACGGAACGGCTCGCTGCGGAGGAGACCCTGACGGATCTTGTAGTCCTTCGTGAGCCCCGCGACCCGAACCGTCGGCGGGATCGCCGACAGGTCAGCCAGCGTCTCGATCCCGCGATCCTCGACCTGAGCCTGGATGCGCTGGGACGCGACGCTGGGCGCCGCGGCGACGAGCCGCTTCGTGTACGGGTGCTGCGGATTCTGCAGGATCTCCAGGCTCGGACCCGACTCGACGATGTTGCCGTTGTTCATCACGATGATCGTCGAGGCCCGCTCAGCGGCGAGTCCGAGATCGTGGGTGATGAGCAGCACCGCCGTATCGCGCTCCTCGGTCAGCGAGGCCATGTGATCCAGGATCACCCGCTGCACCGTCACGTCCAGAGCCGAGGTCGGCTCGTCTGCGATGAGCAGCTTCGGGTCGGCCGCGAGGCCGATCCCGATGAGCGCCCGCTGGCGCATGCCCCCGGAGAACTGGTGCGGGTACTGGTGCAGTCGGTTCGCGGCATCCGCGAGCCCCGCCTGCTGCAGCACCTCGATCGCACGGTCCTTGACCTGCTGGCGCCCCTGGGCGAGGCCGTTGGCCCTGATCGCCTCCTTGACCTGGAAGCCGATGCTCCACACCGGGTTCAGGCTGGCCATCGGGTCCTGGGGGACGAAGCCGATGTCACGGCCTCTGACCTGCTCGATCTCCTCGCGACCGAGGGTCGTCAACTCACGTCCGGAGAGGGTCACCGATCCCTCGGTGATCCTCCCGGTCCCCGGCAGCAGGTTCACGATCGCCGTGGCGGTCGTGGACTTTCCTGACCCCGACTCCCCCACGATCGCGACGGTCTCGCCGGGATGGATGTCGAGGTCGATCCCATGGAGGACCTCGCGCATCCCGTCCTGGCCCTTGAACGCGACCTTCAGTCCTCGGACGCTGAGGATCGGCGGCACGCCTTCCTTGCGGGTCATCGGCTCGCCCTCGCTCTCGGGTCGAGGGCGTCTCGGATGAGCTCGCCCAGCATGATGAACGCGAGCACGGTCACCGTGAGCGCGATCGACGGATAGATCAGCGACATCGGGGCGATGCGCAGCGAGGACTGCGCCTTGCTGATGTCTGCACCCCACGACATGATCCCGTCACCGAGCCCCACACCGAGGAACGTCAGCGTCGCTTCGGCCACGATCGCCGCCGCGAGCGACAGCGTCGTGAGCACGAGCAGCGGTGCGATCGCGTTCGGGATGACGTGCGTGAGCAGGATGCGGAAGCGCGAGAGCCCGAGCGCGGTGGATGCCGTGACGAACTCCGCCTGCCTCACCCTGAGTATCTCGGCTCTCACGACACGCGCCGTGGACGCCCATGCGAACCCGCCGATGGCGAGGGCGAGGGTGAACACGTTGCGGTACTGCGAGAACACCGTCATCACGATGACGGCCGCGAGCACGTAGGGGATCGAGAAGAAGATGTCGCCGATGCGCGAGAGCAGCGCATCGAGCCATCCGCCGTAGTAGCCGGCGAGGGCGCCCATGATGAGGCCGATGCCGGAGCCGATGATGGTCGACAGCAGACCGACGCTCAGCGACGTGCGCGCTCCCCAGACGATGCGGGCGTAGATGTCGCATCCCTGGAAGGTGAAGCCGAGCGGATGCCCGGCGGTCGGACCCTCGTTCGAGTTCGCCAACTGGCAGTTGTCGTTCGGCGGGGTCTGCGTGAACAGCGTCGGCCACACCGCCATGAGCAGCACGAGGGCGACGACGGCCAGCGAGATCCAGAACAGCGGACGACGGCGCAGGTCGCGCCATCCGTCGCGCCAGAGGCTCGCGGGCTTTCCGGACACGCGGACCGCGTCCGTGGCGGGCGCCGGCCCGGCGACCGGCGCGACGAAGTGCGAAGAGTTATCGACTGACATAGCGAATCCTCGGGTCGAGAAGTCCGTAGAGCAGGTCCACGACCAGGTTCACCAGGACGTAGATGATGACGAACACGGTCACGAAGGAGACGATGGTCGGCCCCTCGTGCTTGAGCGTCGCGTGGAAGAGGGTGTTGCCGACGCCGGGGATGTTGAAGATGAACTCCGTGACGGTGGCCCCGACCAGCAGCACGCCGAAGTTGGTCGCGGAGTTGGTGATCACCGGGATCAACGAGTTGCGCAGGACGTGCACGGGGATCACTCGACGGCGAGAGAGCCCCTTGCTGTACGCCGTGCGGACCCATTCCTGGTTGAGCGTGTCGAGCACCGACCCGCGCATGAGCCTCATGCTCGTCGCGAACAGGCTGAGACCGAGCACGATCGCAGGGAGCCAGAGGTCTCCCCAGTCGTTCTCACCACCGACCGTCGCTTTGAACCACCCCAGCTTGATCGCCAGGAAGTACTGGGCGAGGAACGCCACGACGAAGATCGGCATGGAGAGGAACACCAGCGAGACGATCAGGGCGCCGTGGTCGAAGAGCTTGCCCTTGCGCAGCGCCGAGAACGTGCCGACGACGATCGCGAGGGTGAACTCGATCCCGATCGCCATGATCGCGAGCCGACCGGTGACGGGGAGAGTGCGGGCGAGGACTTCATTCACGGACTGGCCGGAGAAGGTCGTGCCCATGTCTCCCTTGAAGACACCGACGATGTAGTAGTAGTACTGCACCAGGAACGGCTGATCCAGGTGGTACTGCGCGCGGATCGCATCGATCAGCGCCTGTGCCGGAGGCTTGTCGCCGAAGAGCGCGGCGATGGGATCCCCTGGCATCAGGAAGACGAGGGCGTAGATCAGCAGAGTGGACCCGAAGAACACGGGGATCAGCTGAAGCAGGCGCCGGATGATGTACGAGAGCATCGTTCTCCTTTCGTGGAGGTGACGTACCCACAGGACAAGCCACGAGGCGGCGACGTTGACCGTCGCCGCCTCGCGGCCTATTCTCCCATGGGATTACTTCGTCTTGGTGATCTCGTAGTAGAGCGGCACCGAGTTCCAGCCGAAGGTGACGTTCTTCACCGACTCGCCGTAACCGCCGGAGACGTTCGAGTACCACAGCGGGATCGCGGGCAGGTCCTTCAGGAGGATCTCCTGAGCCTCCTGGTAGTCCTTGATCGCGTCAGCGGCGTCGCTGGACGAAGCGCCCTTCTTGAGCAGCGCGTCGAAGTCGGGGTTCGCGTAGTCGCCGTCGTTCGAGGAAGCGCCGGTCGAGTACAGCGGGAACAGGAAGTTGTACAGACCCGGGTAGTCGGCCTGCCATCCGGAGCGGTTGGCCGTCTGGATCGTGCGCTTGCCATCGGCGCCGCGCTCGTTGACCGTGGCGCGCAGGGTCGCGAAGTCGACGAACGGAGCACCGGAGGCCTCGATGCCGAGCGTGTTCTTGATCGAGTTCGAGACGGCGTCGACCCATGCCTGGTGCGAGCTGTCCGAGTTGTACGCGATCTGGAAGGTGCCCGACCACGGCGAGATCTTGTCGGCCTCGGCCCACAGCTTCTTCGCCTCGTCAGGGTTGTACTTCAGCACGTCGGCGCCCTTGAGGGAGTCGCTCCAGCCGTCGAGCACCGGCGAGGTGAAGTCGCTGGCGGGCGTGCGGGTGTCGTTGAAGATCTTGTCGGTGATCTCTTCACGGTTGATCGACATCGAGATGGCGGCGCGACGCAGCTGTCCCTCTTCGCCCGAGAAGTGCGCGATCTGCTCGCCGATGGTGAACGACTGGAAGATCGCAGCCGGCTGGTTGACGGCACGCTCGCCCAGCTCGTCCTGGAACGTGGCGATCGCGGTGTCCGGGATGGCGTCGATCACGTCGAGCTCTCCCGAGAGGAGGTCGGCGTACGCCGCGTCGAGGGAGGAGTAGAACGTGAGCGTGAGCCCGCCGTTCTCGACCGTGCGGCCGCCCTTGTAGTCGTCGTTCTTGACGAGCGCGATTTTGACGTCGTGCTGCCACGCGCCCTCGCCGTCGAGCTTGTACGGGCCGTTGCCGATCGGGTTCTCGCCGAACTTCTCCATGTCGTCGAACGCGACGTCGGGAAGCGGGTAGTACGCCGAGTAGCCGAGGCGCGTCGCGAAGTCCGCAGCGACCGGGCTCGTGAGCTCGATCGTGAACGTGTAGTCGTCGACCTTCTTGAGGCCGGTGAGCTCGGAGTCCTCAGCGTCGCTGAAGCCGACGATGTCGCTGAACCAGGACTGGTTGAGCTGCTTGTTCGAGAACAGGGCGCCGTAGTTCCACGCCTTGATGAAGTTGTCGGCCTTGACCTCGGTGCCGTCCGTGAACTTCTGGCCCTTCTTGAGGGTCACGGTGAGCTGCTCGGGGCTGTCGACCTTGATGTCGTCGGCCATGTCGTTGACCAGCGCGCCCTTGCCGTCGTAGTACGCCAGGCCCGCGAAGATCGCGTCGAGGATCTTGCCGCCGCCGACCTCGTTGGTGTTGGTCGGGATGAGCGGGTTCTCCGGCTCCGAGCCGTTCGCCGTGATGATGGCCGTCGACGAGCCGGACGAGTCGCCCTTGTCGGTCTTGTCCGATCCGCCAGACGCGCAGCCCGCGAGCGCCAGAGCGCTAGTCGCGAACAGCGCGATGCCCGCAAGGGCGATCTTGTTGCGCTTCACTTTATGTCCTCCTGTGGACGATTCATCAGGCTGCGCACGCGTCATCGAGTGCGCAGGGATATCTGAGCGTAACCCGGGGCGCGGCATCCGGTCGCACCAAGTGAATGAACCGTTACTGACTTGCGATCATCTGGATACATCCCCGTCACATGTCGACACCGCGGGACACAGCAGAACGGCGCCGTGCTCCCCTCGCGGGTCAGGCACGGCGCCGTTCGGCGTCAGACGATGCGGGTCAGGCGAAGGCCTCCACCGGCGGGCAGGCGCACACGAGGTTGCGGTCGCCGTACGCCTGGTCGATGCGGCGCACCGGCGGCCAGTACTTGCCCGCGACGAGCGCGTGAACCGGGTACGCGGCCTCCTCACGGGTGTACGCGTGGGTCCACTCCCCCGAGATCAGCGAGACCGCGGTGTGCGGCGCGTGCACGAGCGGGTTGTCGTCGGCGGGCCAGCGCCCGGCGGCCACGGCATCCGCCTCGGCCTTGATCATGATCATCGCCTCGATGAAGCGCTCGATCTCGCCCAGGTCCTCCGACTCCGTCGGCTCGACCATGAGGGTGCCCGCGACGGGGAACGACATGGTCGGCGCGTGGAAGCCGTAGTCGATGAGCCGCTTGGCGACGTCGTCGACGCTGATGCCCGTGGCCTCCTTGAGGGGGCGCAGGTCGAGGATGCACTCGTGTGCGACCCGGCCGCTCTCCCCCGTGTAGAGCACCGGATAGTGCTCGCCGAGGCGCGCGGCGATGTAGTTCGCCGACAGCACGGCCGCGGCGGTCGCATCGCGGAGACCGGCGGAGCCCATCATGCGCACGTACGCCCAGGAGATCGGCAGGACACCGGCCGATCCGTATGGAGCGCCCGACACCGGACCGCCCTCGAACACGAAGCCGCCCGCGTGCTCAGCGCGCTGCGCGAGCGGGTGCGACGGCAGGAACGGAGCGAGGTGCGCCTTGGCCGCGACGGGTCCGACGCCGGGGCCGCCGCCGCCGTGCGGGATCGCGAACGTCTTGTGCAGGTTGAGGTGCGAGACGTCTCCGCCGAGATCGCCGAACCGCGCGTAGCCGAGCAGAGCGTTCAGGTTGGCGCCGTCGACGTACACCTGGCCGCCGGCCTCGTGCACAGCCGAGGTGATCTCCACCACGTCGTGCTCGTACACGCCGTGCGTCGACGGATACGTGATCATCAGCGCCGAGAGCTCCGCGGCGTGCGCGGCGATCTTTGCGCGCAGGTCGGCGAGGTCGACGTTGCCCAGCTCATCGCATGCGACGACGACGACCTTCATGCCGGCGAGCACGGCGGATGCCGCGTTCGTGCCGTGCGCGGACGACGGGATGAGGCACACGGTGCGCTGGTCATCGCCGTTGGCGAGGTGGTAGCCGCGGATCGCGAGGAGTCCGGCGAGCTCGCCCTGAGACCCCGCGTTGGGCTGCAGCGACACCGCGTCGTAGCCGGTGACCTCGGCCAGCCAGCCCTCGAGCTGCGTGATGAGGTCGAGGTAGCCCCCGACGTCGGACAGCGGCGCGAAGGGGTGGATGCCGGCGAACTCGGGCCACGTGATGGCGGCCATCTCCGTGGCCGCGTTGAGCTTCATCGTGCACGAACCGAGCGGGATCATGCCGCGGTCGAGCGCGTAGTCGCGGTCGGCGAGGCTCTTGAGGTACCGCATCATGGCCGTCTCGCTGCGGTGCGCGTGGAACACCGGGTGCGTGAGGTACTCGTCCTTGCGGAGCTGCCCCTCGGGGAGGCGGCCGTGATCGGATGCGGCGATGTAGCCGAAGGACCGTCCGCTCCCGGCCGCGAAGAATCCCGCGACCCGATCGAGATCGGTGAACGTCGTCGTCTCGTCGACCGAGACGCCGACGGTGTCGCCGTCGACCTCGTGCACGAGGTAGCCCGACTCGTGCGCGAGCGCCGCGATCTCCGAGGCGCGCCCGGGGACGCGGACCCTGAGCGTGTCGAAGAACGCCTCGTGTTCGAGGTCGAGACCGAGCTCGATCAGCCACGTCGCGAGCGCGTCCGCCTTGCGGGCGACGTCGGCGGCGATCGCGCGCAGCCCGTCGGGGCCGTGGTAGACGGCGTACATCGACGCCATCACGGCGAGGAGCACCTGCGCGGTGCAGATGTTGCTCGTGGCCTTCTCGCGGCGGATGTGCTGCTCACGGGTCTGCAGCGACAGGCGGTATGCCGGCTTGCCGTCGGCATCCACGGACACGCCGACGAGGCGACCCGGCAGCTGACGCTCGAGTCCCGAGCGCACCGCCATGTAGCCGGCATGCGGTCCGCCGAAGCCCATCGGCACACCGAAGCGCTGCGTCGTGCCGACCGCGACATCGGCGCCGAGCGAGCCCGGCGAGGAGATGAGCGTGAGGGCGAGCAGGTCGGCGGCGACGACGGCCAGACCGCCGGCGAGGTGCGCGGCGTCGATCACGGCGCTCGGATCCCACACGCGACCGGAGGCGGCGGGGTACTGCACGAACACGCCGAACAGCTCGGCCGGCAGCTCCTCCCCCGCGGCGAGGTCGACGGTCACGAGCTCGATGCCGACAGCATCCGCCCTCGTCTTCAGCAGCGCCTTGGTCTGCGGGAAGGCGTCGGCGTCGACGACGAAGACGTTCGAGCCCGACTTCGAGGCGCGACGGGCGAGGAGCATGCCCTCGACCACGGCCGTCGACTCGTCGAGCATCGACGCGTTGGCGGTGGTGAGGCCGGTGAGCTCGGAGACCATCGTCTGGAAGTTGATGAGCGCCTCGAGACGCCCCTGGGAGATCTCGGGCTGGTACGGCGTGTACGCCGTGTACCACGAGGGGTTCTCGAGCACGTTGCGCTGGATCACGCTGGGCGTGATCGTGCCGTAGTACCCGAGGCCGATCATCGGCCGGTTCACCGTGTTGCGCGATGCGAGAGCGCGCAGTTCGGCGAGAGCCTCGGTCTCGCTCGCGGCGCGCGGGATCACGCTCTCGCCGCGCGCCGGAGTGAAGATCGATGCGGGGACGGCCTGGCGCATCAGCGCCTCGACGGGGCTCCCGTCATCGAGCGCGGACTCGACGCCCAGCGCATCGAGCATGATGCGCTGAGCGGATGCCGGGGTTCCGATGTGACGATCGGCGAAGGAGACCACTGGTCGATCAGCCCTCCGTGTGCGCGACGTAGGCGTCGCGGTCGAGCAGTCCGTCGAGCGCCCCGTCGGCGACCTCGACCTTGACGAGCCATGCGTCCTCGAAGGGCGAGGAGTTCAGCAGGGCCGGGTCGTCGACGACGGCCTGGTTGATCTCCGTGATCGTGCCCGCGACGGGTGCGTAGAGCTCGGAGACGGACTTCGTCGACTCCGCTTCGCCGAACACGGCGCCGCGGGCGAACGTCGTGCCGACGGCCGGGAGCTCCACGAACACGATGTCGCCGAGGGCGTCAGCGGCGAAGTCGGTGATGCCGACGGTCGCCACGGAGCCGTCGAGGGCGACCCACTCGTGCTCTTCGCTGTACTTGAGTGCGGTGAGATCGGTCATTTGGTCCTCCGGTAGAAAGGCAGGGCGGTCACGGTCGCGGGGATCCTGGTCCCCCGCACATCCAGGAATACTGCTGTTCCCTCTTCCGCGGAAGAAGGAGCGACGAAAGCCATCGCGATCGGGTGGCCGAGCGTCGGGCTGAGGGCGCCGCTGGTGATCTCGCCGATCGGCGATCCGTCCTCGGCGACGACGGCGTATCCGGCACGGCCCGCGCGCTTGCCCTCGGCGGTCAGGCCGACGAGCACGGGGGCGCCTGCTGCGGCATCCACGCCGTCCTTGCCGACGAAGCGCTCCTTGGCGGTGACGACCACGCGGCCGAGACCCGCCTGGGCCGGCTTGGTGTCGAGGGTGAGCTCATGCCCGTAGAGCGGCATGCCCGCCTCGAGACGCAGCGTGTCGCGGGCCGCGAGGCCTGCGGGGACGAGCCCGTGCGGGGCGCCGGCGGCGAGCACCGCGTCCCACAGAGCAGTGGCGTCGGGGCCTGCGACGAGAAGTTCGAAGCCGTCCTCACCGGTGTAGCCGGTGCGAGCGAGGAGGATGGCCGCGCCGTTGAAGGTGGCGCTCGCCCAGGCGTAGTACTTCTGCTCCGCCCAGGGCACGGAGACGTCGTCGATGCCCTCGGTCGCGGCGAGGATGGCCTCGGCGGCAGGTCCCTGCACGGCGATGAGCGCATAGGCGTCGGAGACGTCCTCGACGACGACCTCGTGTCCGGCGACCCGCTCCCGCAGCGCCGCACGCACGGCCTCGCGGTTGCCGGCGTTGGAGATGATGAGGAAGTCGTCCTCGCCCAGCCGGTAGACGATGACGTCGTCGATGATGCCGCCGGTCTCGGCGAGCAGCAGCGAGTACTTCGCCTTGCCGATCGCGAGCGCCGAGAGACGTCCGGCCAGCGCGTAGTCGAGGTACTCGGCCGCACCGGCGCCGACGATCGTGAACTCGGCCATGTGCGAGATGTCGAAGATCCCGGCGGCCTCGCGAACGGCGTGGTGCTCGGCCAGATCGGACGTGTAGCGCACCGGCATCTGCCAGCCGCCGAAGTCGGTGAACGATGCCCCGAGCGCCTCGTGGCGCTCGCGGAGCGGTGTGTAGCGGGGGTCGGACATGGAGTTCTCCCGGGCTGGAACGGGCGGAACGGCGGCATCGCCGTTCCTTGGAACTCCCCCTCTGTCATGGGCCTGAGAGCTTCACCCGTGGGGGCTTTCACCGTCGGCGGATCGCGAGATCGCTTTTCAGAGTGGCCGGACTCGCGCGGTACGCGTACCTGAGAGATTGGCGGGGAGGCTTGCTCCTTCGGTGCCCGGCTGCGTTCGCCGGGGCTCTCCCGCGTGGGTCATACGGCCTGTGTTCGGTTGTGGGTTCAGTCTAGCGGCTCCGAGGGGTCCGCTCCCGTCGCACTTTGCGTCGCGCGGAGTGGTCCGGGCGAGGAGGAGTGCGACGGGAGCGGATGCCGTCAGCTCAGGCTGCGCCGACGACGCGCGAGGAGCACCCCGCCGAGCGCGAGCAGGGCGGCTCCGGCCGACATCGCGATGACGGGCACGGTCGCGCCGGTCGCCGCGAGGCCGTCCCCTGCGGTGTCCGCCCCGGGGACGACGACGGTTCCCCCGCCGGGGCCGACCGAGGCGTACGCTGCCGCCGCCGCGGCGAGCTCGGCCGCTGCGGCATCGATCGACGGCTGGGGCACGTTCAGCCGCGTCGACAGCGCCCGCGCCGCCTCGTCCGCCGTCCGCAGTCGCCGAGCCGCGGCACGGTCGTCGCCCACGGCCGAGGCGACGCCCTTCCTCGTAGACTCGATCGTCGCCGCGAGCACGGACCGATCGACGGCCACCAGCTGAGCCTGCAGCAGGCCGTCGAGTCGGTCGATCTCCGCAGTGGCGGCATCCACCTCGTCCTGGGTGGTGGCCGCTCGGGCGTCAACCGGAGCGAGGATGCCGAACTGCACCCGCAGCGCGACGATCAGGTCGCGAGCGGTCGCGGCATCCGATACCGCGAACCCGAAGTCGTCCCGCTCCGGAGGCGTGACGTCTCCGAGCACCCGCTCGACGCGGGAGACGAGCGGTTCCGCTGCCGCGACGGCCGCGTCGAAGCCCGTACGATCGAGTACGCCGGCCGTGAAGCGGAAGACCCGCGGGGCGCTCGCGTTCGCGTAGGAGTCGTAGGCGACGACCGTCGCCTCGTACTCGGCGCCGAGGGTCAGAGTAGGGTCGATCGCACCGCCGACCTTGCCGCCGGCGCGCAGAGCGAGCGGGATCCGCAGCACCGCGGGCCGCGGGGACTGGGTGTACTGGGCGTTGATCCGGTCTCCGGCGGAGAGGAACTCGGCCGTGCTTCCGGTCGCCAGGTTCTTCAGCGTCACGGCGTAGCTCTTGACGTACTGGTCGTCGGCGGCCTGGGGCAGGTTCAGCACCAGGCCTGTCGCCGTCGTGCGGACGGTCGGCTGCGCAGCTTCTCCCCACGCGGGTGCGATCGTGTTGCGATTCGCCGCGGTGTAGATGAAGCGCTCCTTGACGGCCGCGGGGGTGGCGCCGCGCCCGATCACCCAGGTGGGCCCCGCGATGGTGCCGGTCGAGGCGAAGGGCGGGTTCTTCTGGAAGCCCCATCTGCCCTGATCGTCGTAGGTGCGCCCCTCGTCGGCCGCGTAGTTGATGCGGTCGATCTCGACGCGATCCGCGTAGACCTCGACGAGCACGGACTGCGCCGAGGGGATCGTGTACTCCTTGGCGAGCCCCGCACCGAAGGACTGGTACATGGTGTCGGTCTCCTCGTACGACATCGAGCCGTCGTTCACCGATGTGAAAGCGTCCTGGTGGATCGAGCGCTCATCGGTGATGTTCAGGTGCGAGTGCCCGGAGAAGAACACCACCTGGGGGAAGTCGGACAGGTTGGACTTCAGCCCGGGGTTGGACGACTGCGCGCCGTCCCACACGGTTCCGGGGAGCGGACGATGGCCGAAGACGAACACCGGCGAGCCCTGGGTCGCGGGGTCGGCGCTGATCGCGCTCAGACGCCCGTAGAGCCACGACGCCTGGGTCGCATTCCACGCCTCCGTGTTCACGACGAACGCGGGGAAGCCGCCGAGCTCCGTCTCGTAGTAGCCGGCTCCCGTGTGCGGGAACCAGTCGCGCGGGTACTGCCCCGCCATGCGGTCGACGAGGTCGTCGTGATTGCCGAAGCTCATCAGCACGCGGGTGTCGCTCATCCCGGTGCGCGCGAGGTTCTGCTCGAGCATCGCGCGGGGGAAGCGGTGATCGGCGGCCGTGTCGTGGTTGTTGTCGTTGATCTGGTCGCCGTTGGAGATGATCGCATCGGGGTGCGGAGCGATGCGCTGCAGCGCGTCGAAGTACGTCTGCCATTTGGCGACGAGGTCGGGCGCGTCGGAGGAGAGGTGGATGTCGCTCATCACGGCGAACTGGGCGAGCGGCTCCTCCGCGGTCTTGATGACGTATCCGCGGCTGAGCGGAGCGCTCTGCGCGGCGCCCGCGAAGGCGACCGCCGTGAGGGTCGCGGATGCGGACACCTCGACCGGTCCGACATACAGTGCGCTGGATGCCGTCGGCTCCGTGCCGTCGAGCGTGTAGCGGATCGTCGCACCGGGCTCCGCCGTGAGCGTCACGAGTTGTGTGCCGATGTGGCGGCCGGCCGGCAGATCGGCGTTCGGCGCGCCGACGGCGGCGACGGATACGGCAGACGCAGACGCCGCCCCGGTGAGAGCGGGGAGGCCCGCGAAGAGCACCGCTCCCCCCAGGGCGAGGACGGCAAGACGGCGGGTGGGCATGGCGCTCCGTTCGATCGGGGTCGCCCCTCGGGGGCGGGACACGATCGACGGTGCCGGTATCAGGGCAACGACTTGTATATACAGCTTGAACGAACGCTGAATACATCGGCATACTCGTCGCCGTCAGGACGAGAATCCCCCGACTCCCCGGTGAACAGGAGGTCACGGCATGCCGCACGGTGGCGGCAGTCGGATCCGACCACCGCCACCGCTCCGAGCTCAGCCCTTGACGGCTCCGGCGACGAGACCGCTCGTCATCCGCCCCTGCACGATCACGAAGAAGATGATCACCGGGATCGCCACGATCGCCGACGCCGCCATCACCTGGCCCCAGTCGATCGCCTGCGTCGCGCTCTGCTGCACGAAGCCCCGCAGCCACAGCGGGAGCGTGCGGTTGTTCTCCATGATCACGAGCGCCACCGTGAACTCGTTCCAGCACTGCAGGAAGGCGAAGACCCCGGACGCGACCAGCCCCGGCGCCAGCAGCGGAAGCGTGATCCGCATGAACGCCTGGGTGCGGCTCAGCCCGTCGATCATGGCCGCCTCCTCGAGCTCTGCCGGCACGCCGACGACGAACCCTCTCAGCATCCAGATCGTGAACGGCACGACGGCCGCGACGTACAGGATGCTGAGCCCGAAGACGTTGCTCAGCAGTCCCATCGCGGACATCATCTTGTACTGCGCGATGAACAGCCCCTCGGCGGGGAGCATCTGGATGAGCAGGATCGTGATGATGAAGCTCACCCTGCCCCGGAACCGGAACCGGCTGATCGCGATGGACGCGAGGAACGCGAACACGAGACAGACCGCGACCGAGAGCAGCGTCACACCGACGCTCACTCCGAGGGCGGCGAAGAAGGAGGGGGTGAGCACCCGCTCGAAGTTCTTCAGACTCCCCCCGATGGGGAAGAAGGTCGGCGTCGCCGCCTCCAACGTCACCGAGGACAGCATGGAGGAGTTCACCATCCAGTACACCGGGAACGCCCACATGACGGCGAGCACGAGCGCGAGGATGCTGAGCAGCCACACGCCCGGCCGGAACCGACGGCGCCTGCGCACGGCCACCCGAGACGGCGAGACGGCGACGCCCGATTCGGCGCGTCGCTCTGCGACCGCTGTCATCATGATGTCTCCTCCTTGATGAGGCTGCGCACGTAGAACCAGCTCAGCGCGATCGTGATCGCGAGCACGAAGATCGACATCGCCGCCCCCGCACCGTAGTCGAATCCGGCCACGCCGGTCTTGTAGATGTAGGTGCCGAGCAGGTCGTAGTCGGTGGACTTCGGCCCGGCGTCCTGCAGGAGGGTGATCTGCGCGAACACCCGGAGGTCCCAGATCAGGTTCAGCAACAGCACGATCGCGATGACGGGCTTGAGCACGGGGAACATCACGTAGCGGAACCGCTGCCACGCGCCGGCGCCGTCGAGCTGGCTCGCCTCGAGCACCTCTCCGCTGACCTGGGTCAGACCGGCGTAGGCCGAGAAGGCGACGAACGGGACGGACATCCAGATGATGATGATCCCGGCGACCATGAAGAACAGCGCCGGAGTCGTGCCGATCCAGTTGAACTGTCCGACGTCGACCCCCGGGATGAGGTTCAGCAGGTAGTTGACGACGCCGCGGCGCCGGTCGAACAGCCAGATCCACACGGTCATCGCCGCGATCACGGGCATGGCCCAGGCCAGCAGGAGTGCAATCTGCAGGATGAAACGGACGGCGGCGGGCACCTTCGTCATGAGGAGCGCCATGAGGACGCCCACGACCACGGTGATCGCCGCGGTGACGATGCAGAAGAGGACCGAGCGCAGCGTCACCTCCCAGAACGTGGCGTTCTGCGCGATGGAGATGTAGTTGGCGAACCAGACGAAGTCCGGGGCCTTGCCGCCCAGCTGCTGGAGCGCCCCGTACTTCTGGAACGAGGTGATGATCTGCCAGACGACGGGATAGCCCATGCCGAGGAGGAGGACGAGCGACGCGCCGAGGATCAGGACGTAGGGGGCCCAGTTCCGGCGGCGCGCCGGGGGGACGTCGACGGATGCCGTCGACGGAGAAGGTGCGGTGAGGGTCATGAGATCACGAATCCGAGGATCAGAATGCGGCGGGGCTGGACCGGAGTCCAGCCCCGCCGCAGGCGTCAGCCGTTGATGATCGCATCGATCTTGGCGTCGTACTCCTTCGCCAAGGCCTTCACGTCGCCGCCCTCGGCGATCTTGCCGAAGAACTCCTCGAGGATCTTCTGCCCCTCGACCGCCGCCCAGCCGGGTGCCGCCGGGGTGAGCTTCGAGTTCAGCGCGGAGTCGACCAGAGCCTTCGCGAACTGGTCGTCACCGAGGTCGCCGACGAAGTCGGTGTTGGCCGGACCGAGGCCGTTCTTGGCCAGCAGCTTCTGGTAGTCGTCGGAGAAGATGATGCGCAGCAGCTCCTTGGCGCCGGCCTGCTTCGTGCTCTTCGCCGAGATGGCGATGTTGGATCCGCCCGCGAACACGGGTGCGGGCTCGCCCGCCGTCGTGCCGGGCAGCGGGAAGACGCCGAAGACCTCGTCGTTCCACTCGCGCTTCTCGTTGCCCTTGTCGTCATCGCCGACGTAGTCGCCGATCGACCAGTGCGCCCATCCCGGAGCGATGATGGTCGCGGCAGAGGGCGCCGCGCCGTCCTTGTCGTTGTTGATGTTGACCCACGGGGTCGAGTCATCCTCGGTCGCCGGCGCGTTCGAGGCGTCCTCGAACAGGGTCTGGAACTGCTCCAGTCCGGTGATCGTCTTGGCGTCGGAGAGCGTCGAGACCCACTTGTCGCCGTCCTTCTTCGCCAGCTCGCCGCCGTTCGCGAACACCCACGACACGCCGTTGCGCCAGTCCTGACCGCCGATGTAGAACCCGGACTGTCCGGGCGTCTTGAGCTTCGCGACGTCGGCGTTGAACTCCTCGAGCGTGGTGGGGACCTCGAGCCCCGCGGCCTGCCAGATGTCCTTGCGGTAGGTGACGTAGCGCGAGCCGAAGTAGTAGGGCAGCGCGTACTGCTTGCCGTCGACCTCGCCGACCTCGACGAAGGAGTGGAGCAGCTTGTCTCCGCCGAGGTCCTCGTAGATCGGGCTCAGGTCGGAGAAGGCGCCGGCCGTGGTGAAGGTCGGCGACCACGTGTTGCCGATCTCGGTGACGTCGGGGGTGTTCTTCGCGTCGGGGAGCTGGTTCGTCAGCTTCGTGAGGGCGTCGGTCCAGTCCTGCTGCTGGATCTTCAGCGTGCCGCCGGTCGCCTGCTTGTAGTGGTCGACGAGGTACTCGCGCGCCTCGTCCGGCGTGTCACCGCCCATGACCCAGAACGTGATGTCCTGGCCTTTGGCTCCCTCGGCATCGAAGCCGGCGGGAGCATCGCCAGAGGGCGTGTCTCCCCCGCCGGCGCAGCCGGTCAGGGTGAGGGCGAGAGCCGAGGCCCCCGCGAGAGCGGTGAGCGCGAGTCTGCGCTTCCCATTTCGGATCATTCTGGTGTTTCCTCTCGGTGCTGCACTGCAGGAGGGATCTCCGGATGGAGTCGAACCCCGGGTGAGGTCCATTGAACAAACCGCGAAAGGTTTGTTAGGACAGCAACCTAACAAACCCTGCTCGGGGTGACAACCCTCGACGCCGACCGGAGGTAACGTTTCGGCCTCGACCCTCGGATCCGTCATGATTCCCCCCTAAAGGTCGAAAGGACACTAAGATCGACAGCGGAGGTTAAGGTAACTATGACTCAAAGCATCCGCGTGGCGGTCTCGACCGTCATCCTCACGCTGCGGCGCGCGGAGTCGGGCGCCGCCGTGCTCGCCCTTCCGCTCGTGCTGCGGACGCGCGAGCCCTTCGCGGACCAGTGGGCGCTCCCCGGCGGATGGCTCACGGCAGCGGAGTCCCCCGTCGATGCATCCGCCCGCACACTCGCCGAGACGACGGGCCTCTCTCCGAGCTACCTCGAGCAGCTCTACGCGTTCGGAGCGGTCGACCGCTCCCCCACCAGGGTCGTCTCCCTCGTCTACTGGGCGCTGTTGCGACAGGACGACGTCGATGCCCAGATCGCCGCTCACCGCGCCTCGGGTCTCGCCCCCGAGAACGTGCGCTGGTTCGAGATCGACGCCCTGCCCGAGCTGGCTTTCGACCACGCGAAGATCATCGAGTACGCGCTCTGGCGACTCCGCAACAAGGTCGGCTACAGCCGCGTCGCCCACGGATTCCTCCCCGCCGAGTTCACCCTCGCCGATCTGCGCGAGGCGTACGAGGCGATCCTCGGCAGGTCCCTCGACCCGGCGAACTTCCGTCGCCAGGTCGAGGCCTCAGGCAACCTGCTCCCCACCGACCGCTTCCGCACCGGAAGTCACCGCCCCGCACGTCTCTACCGCTACAACACCGATGTCGCGCTGGCCGATCGCGGCCCGCTCGGCCCCGAGGAAACGAGCATCCGATGAGCATCACCTTCATCCCCGTCACCCGCCTCGACCCGTCGGTCGACCACCAGCTCCAGGAGATCGTGAGCGGGGCGTCGACAGACGCCACCTGCAGCACCGATCTCGCGGCCGGCCCCTGGGACTTCGACACCCGTCCCGGCTACGGCCCCGGCTCCTCGATGGGCGACGTGATCCCCACCGGCGCACCCCGGCAGGGTGAGCTGCCGGTCGAGTACCGCGAAGCGGACGAAGACGAGCTCGACGCCCGCATCCGCGCCGCGAAGGAGACGCTGGGAGACCGGGTCGTCGTGCTCGGCCACTTCTACCAGCGCGAGGAGGTCGTGCGACACGCCGACTACGTGGGCGACTCGTTCCAGCTCGCCACGGCCGCGAAGGGCCGGACGGATGCCGAGGCGATCGTCTTCTGCGGCGTGCACTTCATGGCCGAGACCGCCGACCTGCTCTCCACACCGGACCAGGCCGTCATCCTGCCGAACCTCGCCGCCGGGTGCTCCATGGCCGACATGGCCGACATCGACCAGGTCGAGGACTGCTGGGAGCAGCTCGCCGAGATCTACGGCGACATGGACGCGGTCGACGACGACGGGCGCGTCCCGGTGATCCCCGTCACGTACATGAATTCCTCTGCGGCGATCAAGGGCTTCGTCGGCCGTCACGGCGGCATCGTGTGCACCTCGTCGAACGCCGCGACCGTGCTGGAGTGGGCGTTCGAGCGCGGGAGGCGCGTGCTGTTCTTCCCCGATCAGCACCTGGGCCGCAACACCGCCAAGGCGATGGGCGTTCCGCTGGATCGGATGCCGATGTGGAATCCTCGCAGGGCGCTCGGCGGCTCGACCGCCGACGAGCTGGCCGATGCGCAGGTCATCCTGTGGCACGGGTTCTGCTCCGTGCACCGCCGGTTCACCGTCGCGCAGATCGATCAGGCCCGCGCCGAGCACCCCGGTGTGCGCGTGATCGTGCACCCCGAGTGCCCGATGGAGGTCGTCGACGCCGCCGACGAGGCTGGTTCCACCGACTACATCCGCAAGGCGATCGAGGCGGCGACCACGCCTACGACCTTCGCCGTCGGAACCGAGATCAACCTGGTGCGGCGCTTGGCGGCCCAGTACCCGCAGCACGAGATCTTCTGCCTCGACCCTGTCGTGTGCCCGTGCTCGACGATGTACCGCATCCACCCCGGCTACCTGGCCTGGGTGCTGGAGGAGCTCGTCGCCGGACGCACGCCCAACCGGATCACGGTGTCTGACGACGTGGCGGCTCCCGCCCGTGTCGCGCTCGAACGGATGCTCGCGGCGAAGCCCCCGGTCACGGCGGGCGCGAGATGAACGTCATCGTCGTCGGCTCGGGCATCGCCGGGCTGACTGCGGCGCTGCACGCGCACGAGGCGGGGCATCGGGTCTCGCTCGTGACCAAGGGCGCGCTCGGCGACGGCTGCACCGGGTTCGCGCAGGGCGGGGTCGCGGGCGTCTACGGACCAGGGGACTCGGCCGCTCGGCACGCCGCCGACACGATGGCCGCCGGCGCGGGGCTGTCGGACGCCGCCGCCGTCGACGTGCTCGTCGACGACGCGGCCGCGCGCATCGCCGAGCTGATCGCGCGCGGCGTCGCGTTCGACCGGGCACCCGACGGGCGGCTCCTGCTCGGACGCGAGGCCGCGCACAGCCATGCACGCATCGTCCATGCGGGCGGCGACGCCACGGGCGCCGCGATCTCCCTGGCACTGGTCGCCGCGGTGCGGCACACGAGCATCGACGTCACGGAGCACGCCTTCCTCGTCGACCTCCTGATGCGCGACGGATCGGTGCACGGCATCCGCACTCTCGTCGACGGACGTCTGGTGGAGCGCGAGACGGATGCCGTCATCCTCGCGACCGGAGGAGCCGGGCACCTCTACGCGCACACGACGAACCCGCTCGGAACCACCGGCGACGGGATCGCCGCGGCGCTCCGCGCCGGTGCCGCGGTCGCCGATCTGGAGTTCGTGCAGTTCCACCCGACGATCCTCGTGTCGGAGCCCGCGTTCCTCGTCTCCGAGGCCGTGCGCGGCGAGGGCGCGACCCTGATCGACGACGAGGGCCGCCGTTTCGTGTTCGACACCCACCCCGACGGCGAGCTCGCCCCCCGCGACGTGGTATCCCGCGCGATCGCCAGGCAGGCGGCGGCGCAGGGTTCCCCGGTCCGGCTGGACGCGACCATGCTGGGCGCGGCACGGCTGGCGGAGCGCTTCCCCACCATCGACCGGGTGACCCGCGAGCGCGGATTCGACTGGGCAGGAGAGCCGATCCCTGTGACCCCGGCCGCCCACTACCTGATGGGCGGCGTCGTCACGGATCTCGACGGCCGCACGACCCTTCCCGGACTCTTCGCCGTCGGCGAGACCGCGCGCACCGGCGTGCACGGCGCCAACCGCCTCGCGAGCAACTCGCTGCTGGAGGGCGCCGTCTTCGGGGCCAGAGCAGCCGCGGCGCTCTCGGACCCGCACCCGCCGTTCCGGTCGCGAAACCGGTCGGCTTCCCCGCGCCTCGCCGACCAGGTTCGCGACCGCAGCGACCGGGTTCGCCACCGGGGCGGTCACGAGAGCTTCACCCGCGCGGCGCTCCAGCGGCTCATGTGGGACGACGTGGGCCTCCTCCGCACAGAGGACGGGCTCGCGCGCGCCATCGACGTCATCCTGGCCTGGCAGGCGGATGCCGTCGCCTCTGCCACCGTCGCCGAGCACGAAGACGCGAATCTCCTCCTCCTCGCCGCCGAGACCGCCTCCGCCGCACGGAACCGCACCGCGAGCGTCGGCGCCCACTACCTCGAAGCCCCTCGTCTGGAGAGAGTCTGATGCTCACCGCAGCCACCGTCACCCGCGTCGTCGCCGCCGCCCTCGACGAGGACGCCCCCTGGGGCGACCTCACCAGCACGACCCTTCTGCCAGCCGACGCGACGGCGACCGCCGACCTCGTCGCGCGCGAGAGCGGGGTGTTCAGCGGCGGCGAGGTCTTCACCGCCGCGTTCGCCCTCACCGACCCGTCCCTCGTCGTCGACGTGCACGTCGGCGACGGCGACGAGTTCCGCCCCGGAGATGTCCTCGCCTCGGTCACGGGATCCGCGCGGAGCATCCTCACCGCCGAGCGCATCGCACTGAACTTCACGCAGCGCATGAGCGGCATCGCCACTCTCACGGCGGCATACGTCCGCGCCGTGGAGGGAACCGGCGTCCGCATCGCCGACACGCGCAAGACGACACCGGGACTCCGCGCGTTCGAGCGGCACGCCGTGTTCTCCGGCGGCGGCCGCAACCACCGGTTCTCCCTGTCGGACGCCGTGATGGCGAAGGACAACCACCTCGCCGTGCTGCAGCGCGCCGGCGGCGACCTCGCCGGGAGGCTTCGCGACGCCTTCGCGCACCTCCCCCACTCGATGCACATCGTGGTCGAGGTCGACCGGCTCGATCAGATCCCGGCCGTGCTCGACGGCGGCGCCCACACCGTGCTGCTGGACAACTTCTCGCTGGACGACCTGCGGGCGGGCGTCGCGCTCATCGGCGATCGCGCACAGGTCGAGGCCTCCGGCGGCGTCAGCCTCGACACCGTCGCGGCCATCGCGGCCACCGGCGTCGACGTGATCTCCGTCGGCGCCCTGACGCACTCCGCCCGTGCCCTCGACCTCGGGCTGGACGTCAGGATCGACTGATGCTGTACCTGGATCACGCCGCCACCTCGCCGGTGCGACCGGAGGTGCTCGAGGCGATGCGCCCGTACCTGACCGGGGTCTTCGGCAATCCCTCGAGTCACCACACGGTCGGCGAGGCCGCGGCGAGCGCGCTCGACGACGCCCGCCGACGCGTGGCGCGGGTGCTCGGGATGCGCGCGGGAGACGTCGTCTTCACGAGCGGCGGCACCGAGGCCAACAACCTCGCGGTCAAGGGGATCGTGCTCGCCTCCCCGCGGCGGCATCTGGTCGTCTCCCCCATAGAGCACGAATCGATCCTCGAGTCGGCCGACTACCTGCGCCGCTTCCACGGCATCGAGGTGACCTCGCCTGCCGTCGACTCGGCAGGGCGGATCACGCCGGATGCCGTCGCCGCCGTGCTCCGCGACGACACCGCGCTGGTCGCTCTCGGCCACGCGAACAACGAGATCGGCACGGTGCAGGACGTCCTCGCGATCGCGGCCGTGGTCGACCAGGCCGGCGCCGTGCTGCACGTCGACGCCGTGCAGTCCGCCGGGTGGCTGCCGCTCGACGGTCTCGGTACGGGCTCCATCGCGATCGCCGGCCA
This sequence comes from Microbacterium sp. MYb72, assembly GCF_002979415.1. GTDB lineage: Bacteria > Actinomycetota > Actinomycetes > Actinomycetales > Microbacteriaceae > Microbacterium > Microbacterium natoriense. The sequence continues at coordinate 170,104 of NZ_PCOT01000002.1, forward strand.
CAAGCTCGGCGCACCGAAGGGCATCGGAGCGCTGGCCGTGCGCGGACGGATCCCGCTGGAGCCGCTGCTGCACGGCGGCGGACAGGAGCGCGGGCGCCGCTCCGGCACCGAGAACGTCGCGAGCGCGGTAGCTCTGGCGACCGCCCTGGAACTCGCCGACGCGGAGCGCTCCGATGTCGCGGCCGGAGTCGGTGCATTCACGCAGCGCTTCATCGCCGGAGTGCTCGCCTCCGTTCCGCAGGCCGCTCTGACCGGCGACCCGGTGCACCGGCTTCCCGGCACCGCGAGCTTCACCTTCGCCGGGGTCAGCGGCGAGGCGGTGCTGCTGGAGCTGGAGCGCCGCGGAGTCGTGTCGTCGAGCGGTTCGGCCTGCGCCGCCGGAAGCGACGAACCCTCGCATGTGCTGCTGGCCTGCGGCATCCCGCCCGAGGTGGCGCAGACCTCGGTGCGCTTCACGTTCGGGCGGGAGGCTCTCCCCGATGATGCCGCAGCGCAGCTCGCGGCTCTCGTCGCGGAGTCCGTGCGCTCCGTCGCCGATCGCTGAGCCGCCTCCGGCGCATCCGCTCGCCATAGACTCGGCTGGTGACTGCATCCGCTCCGCTCGTGACCGTGATCGTCCCCGGGCGCGACATCGCCGCGTTCGCTCCGGCCGCTCTCGACTCCCTGCGTGCGCAGACGGAATCACGGTGGCGGGCGATCCTGATCGACGACGGATCGACCGACGAGACCGCGGCGATCTTCGCCGATGCCGCCTCCTCAGACCCGCGATTCCGGATGCTCCGGCATGAGGCCTCTATCGGCCTCGGCGCCGCACGGAACGTCGGGCTGTCCCTCGTCGACACCGAGTATCTCGGGTTCCTCGACGGTGACGACGAACTCGCCCCCACCGCCCTCGCGCGACTCACCGGCACCCTCGCGGAGACGGGGAGCGACTTCGCGGCCGCTGCCTACGTGCGCTCGCGCTTCGACGGCGAGCGCTACGTCGCCGGGCGCGTGCAGCCGTGGGTCGCCGCCGCGACCGACCCCGCACGCCTCGGCACGACGATCGTCGAGCACCCGCGGGCGTCCGCGAACATCGTCGCCTGGTCGAAGGTGAGCCGTGCCGCGTTCTGGGCCGATCTGCGCTTCCCCGAGGGCGTCGCCTACGAGGATCAGATCGTCGCGCAGCAGATGTACACGCGCGCCCGTGCCTTCGACGTGATCCCTGACACCGTCGTGCGCTGGCGGCTCCGCGCCGACGGCACCTCGATCACGCAGGGAAAGGCGCAGCTGCCCGTCCTGCTCGACTACCTCACCGCGCTGCGCGGGGGCATCCGGGTTCTGCGCGATGCCGGGGCCCACGCCGCGGTCACGGCTAGACTCGAGCTCATCCTCACCATGGACGTGCCGCCGCTCCAGGAGATCGCCGGCACCCATCCGGACCCCGCATACGCTGCGGCGGTCTCGGCGTTCATCGCCGAACTGCGGTCACTGCCCGAGTTCGCAGACGCCCACCCCGACCCCGACCTCGTCGCCGCGCTCGCCTGGTGACGCCGGTCCACCTCGGGAAGCCGCAGACCGTCACTCCTCGTGCGGCGTGTCACTCCGTGGACACGCCGCCCAGCCGCTGAACGATCCGCGTCTTCCCACCTCAGGAGACACATGAACACCTATCTCGACTCCCTCTTCGGCCTCGACGGCCGCACCGCCATCGTCACCGGCGGCAGCTCCGGCATCGGCCGGGGCATCGCCACCGCGCTCGCTGGAGCGGGTGCCGCGACCGTCATCGTGGCCCGCGGGGCCGACCGCGTCGAGCAGACCGTGCGCGAGCTCACCGACGCCGGCGGCCGCGCCGTCGGCGTGGTCGGCGATCTGAGCACTCGCGCCGGCATCCGCGCGGTCGCCGAGGCCGCCGCCGAGCCCTTCGGCGAACCGGACATCCTCGTGAACTCCGCGGGGATCAACATCCGTCCGGCCTTCGCCGACATCACCGAGGACGACTGGGACGCGACCATGACCGTGAACGCCCTCGCTCCGTTCCTGCTCGGCCAGCGCTACGGGGTCGGCATGGCCGAGCGCGGCTACGGACGACTCATCCACATCAGCTCGCAGCAGGCGCATCGCGCCTTCGTCGGCAGCGGCATCTACGGCGTCTCCAAGGGGGCTGTGGAGTCGCTCATGCGCTCGGAGGCGGAGGCGTGGGGCGGGACCGGGGTCACCAGCAACACCCTCGTGCCCGGTTTCGTGCTCACGCCCCTCAACGCGCGGCTGCAGGAGGACCCCGTGCAGATCGCCGCCCTCGCATCGCGGACCATGATCGGCCGCAACGGCCTCCCCTCCGACTTCGCGGCGGCGGCGGTCTTCCTCGCCGGCGCGGGTTCGGCCTATGTCACCGGGCACTCGCTGTTCGTCGACGGCGGTCTCTCGGTGCACTGAGCGCCGCTACGCCTCGTTCGGATACACCCGCTCCTCGGCGATCGTCGCGTCGAGGAGCGGGACCGGAGAGGTGAGCGCCGCGACGGCATCCTCCCCCGCAGAATCCGCAGGCGCCCTGTCTGCACGACGATCGGCGAACGCGGCGGCGAGCCCTCCGGTGACGGACTGCTCGACCTCCGTCTCGGTGTCGAGCACCAGCGAGGCGGCGACCTGCTGCGCAGCGAGCTCGGCGTACAGCCCGCCTTGGGCGAGCAGCTCTGCGTGGGTGCCGGACTCCACGATGCGCCCCGCCTCGAGCACGTGGATGACGTCGGCGCCCATCACCGTCGACAGCCGGTGGGCGATCGTGAGCGTGGTGCGGCCCTTGGCCGCTTCGTCGAGAGCCTCCTGCACGACGCGCTCCGACACCGTGTCGAGCGCCGAGGTCGCCTCGTCGAGCAGGAGCACCGGCGGATCCTTCAGCAGCACCCTGGCGATGGCGATGCGCTGCTTCTCGCCGCCGGAGAGCCGGTACCCGCGCTCGCCGACGATCGTGTCGTAGCCGTTCTCGAAGCCGGAGATGATGTGGTGGATGTTGGCCGCTGTGCACGCCGCGACGAGCTCGTCCTCCGTGGCGTCGGGCTTCGCGTAGAGCAGGTTCTCGCGGATCGTCGCGTGGAACAGGTAGGTCTCCTGCGAGACGATGCCCACCTGGTCGATGATCGACTCCTGCGTCAGGGTTCGGACATCGGCTCCGGCGAACAGCACGGCGCCGCCGTGCGCCTCATACAGCCGCGGTGCGAGGTACAGGATCGTGGTCTTGCCCGCACCGGACGGGCCGACGAAGGCGACGTGCTTTCCCGGCTCGGCGACGAAGGACACGCCCTGAAGCGTCGGACGCGCATCGGGGGCGGCATCCGGATAGCGGAAGACGACGTCGGCGAACTCGATCCGGCCCCGAGGCCCTGGGGCCTCGGCGACCGTGATCGCCCCCGGAGCATCCTGGATCTCGGGCACGAGGTCGAGGTACTCGAAGATGCGCGCGAAGAGTGCGGACGAGGTCTGCAGATCGAGGGAGACCCGCATGAGCCCCATCAGCGGCATCAGCAGGCGCGCCTGCACTGTGGTGAACGCCACGACCGTTCCGGCGGTGATCGCACCGGTGCCCCCGGCGATCAGATAGCCCGAGACGAGGTAGATGATCGCCGGGACCGATGACATCAGCACCTGGACGACCGCGAAGAAGCCCTGACCGCTCATCGCCCGTCGCACCTGCAGCATCACCTGGTTGCGGTTCTCGGCCTGATAGCGGGCGGACTCGGTGCGCTGCCTGTTGAAGGACTTGGAGAGGAGGATCCCCGAGACGCTCAGCGTCTCCTGCGTGATCGAGGTGAGCTCCGACAGCGACTCCTGCGTCTCGCCCGCGATGCGCGCCCGCAGCTGGCCGACGCGGCGCTGGACCAGGATGAGGAACGGCATCATCACGACGGCGATGAGCGTCAGCCGCCAGTCGATGAGGATCATGGCGACGAGGGACGCCACGACCGTCACCGTGTTGCCGAGGATGCTGGTGACGGTGTTCGTCAGCACTCCGGAGACGCCGCCGACGTCGTTCTGCAGCCGCGACTGGATCACGCCCGTCTTGGTGCGCGTGAAGAACCCGAGCTCCATCGCCTGCAGGTGCTCGAACAGCTTCTCCCGCAGATCGCCGGTCACGCTGTTGCCGACGGTCGACGTCAGCCACGTCTGCGCGACGCCGAGCACCGCCGACAGCAGGAACAGCCCGATCGTCGCGAGCACGAGCCACAGCAGCAGATCGAGCTGCGGTCCCCCGCCGGACACCGGGAACAGCGCGTCGTCGAAGATCCGCTGCACGAGGAGCGGAGGGACGACGGCGATGGCGGCGCCGACGATCACGAGCGAGGCCGTGAAGCCGATGCGCCAGAGGTAGGGGTGGAAGAGGGCGATCACCCGCGAGCCGAGCCCCTCGATGCGCGGAGCGGCGGCGTTGATGCGCCGCTGCGCCGCCGCGTCGACCCCGTGGAATCCGCCGCGCGGACCGCCGCCCATGCCCATGCTCATCACGCCAGCGTACCCAGCCCCGCCGACACCGGCTCCGCATCCGCTGAGGGCGGATTCCTGTGAGTTCGGAATGAAATGTCCGAGGCAGCCGTTACGCTGAGTGACTCTCGTGCACTCGCACGCATCCCCTTACCTCGATGCCTTCTGGAGGCCGCCCATGTCTGCCGTCGATACCGGCTCCATCTCGACGACCCCGGCCCCCTCGACAGGCCTGATCCCGCGCAGGGACATGCGCGTGATCTGGGTCCTGCTGACGGCCGCGTTCGTCACGATCCTCAACGAGACCACGATGGGCATGGCGATCCCGCATCTCATCGACGACCTCGGGATCACCCCGATCGCCGCACAGTGGGTCACCAGCGCCTTCATGCTGACGATGGCCGTCGTCATCCCGACGACCGGTTTCCTGCTGCAGCGCTTCACGACCCGTCAGGTGTTCCTGGCCGCCCTCGCGCTGTTCTCCGCCGGCACCCTGCTCGCCGCGTTCGCGCTGGGGTTCGAGATGCTGCTGGTCGCCCGTGTGGTGCAGGCGGGCGGCACCGCGATGATGATGCCGCTGCTCATGACCACGATGATGAACCTCGTGCCGAACGAGTCCCGCGGCCGCATGATGGGCCGCGTGAGCATCGTGATCTCGCTGGCTCCGTCGATCGGTCCGACGATGTCGGGCTTCCTTCTCGACCACTTCGGCTGGCGCTCGATCTTCGTCGTCGTGCTGCCGATCGCACTGGTCGCGATGTTCGTCGGATGGCGTTGGCTGACCAACGTCGGCGAGACGACGAACGCTCCGCTGGATGTGCTCTCGATCATCCTGTCGGCCTTCGGCTTCGGCGGCATCGTCTACGGTCTCAGCCAGATCGGCGCCCTCAGCGAAGGCGGAGCCAACCCGGCGCCGCTGGTGATCGCCCTGGTCGTCGGCGTCATCGCACTGGGTGCGTTCCTGTGGCGTCAGGTGATCCTGCAGCGCAAGGACGACGCGCTGCTCGATCTGCGCGTCTTCCGCTCGCTCGGCTTCTCGCTGTCCATGGCGCAGATGTTCCTGCTCTCGCTGGCGTTCTTCGGAACCATCACGCTCGTCCCGCTCTACCTGCAGAAGGCGCTCATGCTGCCGACCACCGAGGCCGGCCTCATCATCCTCCCCGGCGCCCTGGCGATGGGCCTGCTCGGACCGATCATCGGCCGCATCTACGACGCGCGCGGCACGCGGATCCTGCTGATCCCCGGTGCGATCCTCGCCGCGGCGACGCTGTGGTTCTACACGACCCTCAGCACGACCACGCCGGTGTGGGTGGTGCTGCTCTCGCAGATCACGCTGTCGATCGGTCTCGCACTGTCGTTCACTCCGCTGTTCACGGCGTCCCTCGCCTCACTCACGCCGAAGTTCTACTCCTACGGGAGCGCCGTGATCGGCACCGTGCAGCAGGTCGCCGGCGCCGCGGGCATCGCAGTCATGGTCGCGGTGTACACCGTGGTCATGAACGCGAACGGCGGATCCGATGACCCGGCGGCTGTCGCCTCCGGGTCGCAGGTCGCATTCCTCATCGGCGCGGTCATCGCCACACTCACCGTGGTGGGCGCGTTCTTCATCCGCAAGCCGGAAGACGACGGCAGCACCCCGCAGCACGCCGGACACTGACCGGCGAGGCGTCTGCCGCTACTCGGCCTTCTCGACAGGGGGCGCCGGGAAGTGGCAGACGCCGCCGCTGCAGTAACCCGCGGCGTCGTCGCCGAGCAGGTTGAGGGTACCGAGAAGAGAGTGGAGCGTCTCAGGCGCATCCGCGCCGACGCCGTCCCCCTGTGTCTTCGTCATCCTTCGATGGTACGCCTGCTGCGCGGGGATGGCTCCGTCTTCGACGCCCCTCCGCACTGAATCGGAGCACACGACGCGCCCGGGACGAGGAGGCGACGAGACCGACAGCGGATCGACAGGGCCCACCCCCTACGGTTGAGGGATGCTCAGGTCACTCGTCGCCCGCCTCTTCTGGGTGTTCAGCCGCTGGACGCTCGCCTCGGAGCCGGCGCCGACACGGCCCACCGTGCTCATCGGTGCTCCGCACACCTCCAACTGGGACTTCGTGCTGATGCTCGCCATCGCGTGGCGCCTCGGCATCGACGTGCACTGGCTGGGCAAGAAGAGCCTCTTCCGCGGCTGGCGAGGGCCGATGATGCGTGGGATCGGCGGCATCCCCGTCGACCGGGCCGATCCTGCGAGGGTCGTGAACGACGTGGTGAGCCAGGTCAACGACGGCGCCGTCTTCGGGCTCGTCGTCACCCCGGACGGGACCCGCGGCGGCAACGAGTACTGGAAGAGCGGCTTCTACCGCATCGCCGTCCAGACGGGGATGCCGGTCACGCTCGGCTTCGTCGACCGCACGACGATGACCACGGGGCTGGGCCCGACGATCGACCTCACCGGAGACGTCGCCGCCGACATGGACCGCATCCGCGCGTTCTACGCCGACAAGGCAGGGGTCCGCCCGGAGCGCCGCACCGAGCCACGGCTGCGCGAAGAGGGCTCCGCGCCCACGACGCTCTAGACGGCTCACTGCGCGCCCCGCGAGACTGGGGTCATGAGCACTGATCCCGAGGTGGACGACCTCGCCGACGGACGCGACGAGACACCCAACGAGCGCGCCGATCGCAACTGGGACGAGCTGATGCAGGAGCTGCGGGTCATGCAGACCGGCACGCAGATCCTCACCGGCTTCCTGCTCGCCGTCGCGTTCCAGCAGCGCTTCACCGAGATGGACGCCGCACAGCACGTGCTGTACATCGTGCTCGTCGCCCTCGCCGCCGTCGCGACCCTGCTCTCGCTGACCCCGGTCGGCATGCATCGCGCCCTGTTCGGCCGGAGGCGCAAGCCCGAGCTCGTGCGGATCGCCGCGCGCATCGTGACTCTCGACCTCTTCGTGATCGGTCTCCTCACCGTGGGCGTGACGACGCTGATCGTCGACTTCACCGTCGGCAGGTCGGCCGGTGCGCTCACCCTCGTCTGCTCCGTGGTGCTCGTCGGAGCGCTGTGGGCGGGGCTGTGGCGGATGCTCGCCGCTCGTCGGGCGGGCTGAGGTGTGAGGGCCCTCCGAATCGGCGGTCGAGGGTTGCGGCATCCCTTCGGGTGAGGAAGCGTGGCCCGGACATGTCGTGACCTCGGCATGCCCCAACCGGAAAGGAGAGCACCCATGCTCACCCTCACCGACAACGCCACCGCGATCGTGACGACCCTGGTCAGCCGTCAGAGCGACGCGGCCGATGCGGGTCTCCGCATCCGCTCCACCGCCTCCGAGACGGCGGGCGGCGCGCGACTGGCCGTGCAGGTCACCGCGCATCCAGAGCCCAGCGATCACGTCCTCGAGGCGTCCGGGGTGCGACTCTTCATCGACGAGCCCGCGTCGGCGGTGCTCGATGACAAGATCCTCGATGCGGGAGTCGACGAGGCGGGATCCGTCTCGTTCACGGTGCTCCCCCAGACCGTCTGACCTCGCGGTCGGAACAGCGGATGCCGCGCCCCCCGGGTCGCGGCATCCGTGCTGTCCGGCGCCGGGTGGAACGGTGCCGGTCAGATCACGACGTCGATCCGGAGCGGCGTCCGACGTGGTGCGGGGCGGCTGATCCGGATCAGCCGAGCCCGACCACGAGGTTGATGATCGACGCGAGGATGACGGTGCCGAAGAGGTAGCCGAGCACGGTCTGGGCGATCACGACCCGGCGGAACTCGTTGCGCGTGAGGTTCGTGTCAGACACCTGGTATGTCATCCCCAGCCCGACGGAGAAGTAGACGAAGTCGGTGTACTCCGGGTCCTCCTCCTGGTTGAAGTCGATCCCTCCCACCGGCTCGGAGTAGTACATGCGGGCGTACCTCAGCACGTACTCGGTGTGGATGAGCGCCCAGGATGCGGCGACGCTGAGCACGGCGATCCCCGCGAGCAGATACTCCTCGACGCCCGGGGTCTTCTGCGCCTGCACGAGCACGACGAGCACGGAGCCCAGGCTGACGAGGCTCCCGAGGATCGAGATCAGTCGCGCCACTCGGCGACCGGGGGCCTCCAGCGTCGCGTGCGCCCTCGTGTCGGCGGCATCCATCCTCCAGATGAGCAGCAGCACCCAGATCACGTTCGTCAGCGCGAAGACGCCCCACCCGGTCAGGATGCCCGCGGCGACCCCCAGCAACGGCCCCACGGCGATACCTGCGGCGAGTCCGCCGATGATCGAGAGGAGAGCACGCAGACGGACGAATGCGCGCGCCGAGGGTGTGGCCATGCCTGGATGCTATCGGGCGAGCCGCATGGCGGGTCGGAGTGCATCGGCGATCCGGCGCGGCTCGGGCGGCCGGATGCCGGTCACAGCTCGGTGACCTGGCCCTCCTCGACGCGCCAGCGGCGGTCGGTCCGCACGGTGTCGAGCATCCGTCGATCGTGGGTGACGAGCAGCAGGGTGCCCTCATACGAGTCGAGGGCCTGCTCCAGCTGCTCGATGGCCGCGAGATCGAGGTGGTTCGTCGGCTCGTCGAGCACGAGCAGGTTTGTGCCGCGCGCCTGCAGGAGCGCGAGCCCCGCGCGCGTGCGCTCTCCGGGAGACAACTCGTCGACCGGCCGGTTCACATGGTCGGCCCTGAGTCCGAACTTCGCGAGCAGGGTGCGCACCTCGCCGGTCGCGTACTCCGGCACCAGGTCCTCGAATGCTCCCGCGAGCGGTCGGGCCCCGGCGAGGAGGGAGCGCGCCTGGTCGATCTCGCCGATCTGCACGCTCGCCCCGAGGCTCGCGGTGCCTTCATCGGGGAGCTGCCGGCCGAGCAGCGCGCGCAGCAGGGTGGACTTGCCCGCACCGTTGGGTCCGGTGATGCCGATGCGCTCCCCCGCGTTCACCTGGAGCGACACCGGTCCGAGGGTGAACGAGCCCTGGCGGAGGACCGCGGCGCTCAGGGTCGACACGACCGAGCTCGATCGCGGCGCAGCGGCGATGCTGAACTCGAGCTGCCACTCCTTGCGCGGTTCCTCGACCTCCTCCAGCCGGGCGATTCTGCTCTCCATCTGACGCACCTTCTGCGCCTGCTTCTCGCTCGACTCGGTGGAGGCCTTGCGGCGGATCTTGTCGTTGTCCGGCGACTTCCTCATGGCGTTGCGCACGCCCTGGCTCGACCATTCCCGCTGCGTGCGCGCGCGGGACACGAGGTCGGCCTTCTTCTCCGCGAACTCGTCGTACTTCTCGCGCAGGTGCCGTCGCACGGTCGCCCGCTCCTCCAGGTACGCGTCGTAGCCGCCGCTGTACACGCGGTTCGTACCCTGCGCGAGGTCGAGCTCCAGCACGCGCGTCACACAGCGGGAGAGGAACTCGCGGTCATGGCTGACGAGCACCACTCCACCGCGGAGTCCGCGCACGAACGTCTCCAGACGCTCCAGACCGTCAAGATCGAGGTCGTTGGTGGGCTCATCGAGCAGCACGATGTCGAATCGCGAGAGGAGGAGGGCGGCGAGCCCCACTCTCGCCGCCTGCCCTCCGGACAGGGAGGTCATCAGCGCGTCCCCGGCGGCGTCGCCGAGGTCGAGTCCCAGTTCGGCGAGCACGGCGGGGACGCGCTCCTCGAGGTCCGCGGCTCCGCTCGCGAGCCAGCGGTCGAGCGCCGCCGAGTAGACATCGGCCGGGTCTGCTCCCGGGCGCGCGAGCGAGGGGTCGCCGAGCGCGGCAGCCGCGGCATCCATCTCCGCTGTCGCGGACGCGCACCCCGTGCGGCGCGCGATGTACGCCGACACCGTCTCCCCCGCGATGCGCTCGTGCTCCTGCGGCAGCCAGCCGACGAACGCGTCGGCCGGCGCCAGCGCGATGCTCCCCGCCTGAGGTTCGTCGAGCCCGGCGAGGAGACGGAGGAGGGTGGACTTTCCCGCGCCGTTCGCACCCACCACGCCGACCACGTCGCGGGGAGCGACGGTGAGATCGAGGGAGTCGAAGAGGGTGCGGTGACCGTACCCTCCGGCCAGGTCCTGGGCCACCAGTGTCGCGGTCATCAGACAATCCTGTCATCGACGCAGGTCGGCGGATGACACGGCATCCCGCTCACTCGCGCTGCCGGCTGTGGTCCTTCAGGTCGGGTGCCGATCGCAGGATGTCGGCGATCTCCTCCTCCGGCCTCGGAGCGACGTTCTCGTCGATCTCCAGTTCCGGGACGGTCGGCTCGCCGGGCGCGGGGATATGCCCGTGAGGGGCATGCTCATCGTGGTCGGGCACGGCTGCTCCTTCGGTCGGTGACACGCACAGCGTACGCCGACCGCGTCGCTGCGGCACCGTCGCGACGCGTACGCTGGGGAGTCGACCGCGATCCTCGCGGGGAAGGAACGGCTCTCCGTGAACATCACCCAGCTTCGACGTTTCGTCGCCGTCGCCGAGGAGCTGCACTTCCCCCGCGCCGCAGAGTCCCTCGGCATCCCGCTCGCCGCGCTCTACTCGACGATCGAGAAGCTGGAGGACGAGGTGGGGCACCCTCTCGTCACACGTGGAGGCGAGACGAAGGTCACCGCCGCCGGGCTGCTCCTGCTCGATGAGGCGAGGGAGCGGATCGCCGCGGAGCCGGCTCCCGTCGCGAAGCCTGTCGCCCCGGCCGGCGGCAAGGCCAAGGCCTCCAAGGGCAGGGGCCGCGCACCGGTGGTCAAGGGTCAGCCCAAGCCCTACAAGAAGCGCCAGGGGCGCTAGGAACCACCTCTGCGTCTCCGTTCCCGTGCCCGCTCACTCAGCGAAGGAGTGAGCTGGTTGCGAGTTCATCACGATCAGCAAGACACTCTCACCGCCCTGCGCTGATGGAGCCGATGGAGCCGATGGAATCGATACTGTCTACGCATGCGCCGTATCATCGCCCCCATCATGGTCATCGCCGCCGCCACAGCGTCCCTCGTCTCCTGTGCGGCGACCCCGAAGGCTCCTCCGACACCCTCCTCGATCGAGTCGACGACCACCGAACCCTCCCCCAGCACAGACGAGTCACCTCAGCTCGTGGTGGGCATCAACGGCGTCACCTACATCGAAGGCGCGGATACGGCGAGCGCGCAGTACGACGATGCTGCGGCGCTGCTCGCGCTGCTTACCGAAGCGACCGGTGAGTTGCCGACGCCCACCGAGATCGAGGACCCGCCGGGATACGAGATGGACAAAGTGGCCTACGACTGGGAGGGCCTGAAGGTCATCACGGATGCAGGAGGCACAGGGGCCGCCAGCATCAGCGTCAGCGGGCCCGAGGTCGACGGCGTCCCGATCGCGACAGAGGAGGGCCTCTCCGTCGGCTCGTCCCGTGCCGATCTGTCGGCCGCGAACGGCTGGGACCAATGGGATGAGGACGGCGACGGCACGGCAGACTATGTCGGGCTTGGCGGTGTCCCGGTGCCGGGGACGACGTCCCTAGCGCATCCCGGTGAGGTCGGGATCCTCTTCCTGCTGTTCGTGCTGGATGGCGACACCGTGGTGCAGATCATGGCACCGTCGAACGACTTCAGCGACCTGTGAACCGCGGCAAAGCGACCCGGCAGCCTAACGTCCGACGGGCATCTGCCCGATCGCCGTCGCGAACAACGAGATCCAGACGATGAAGAACGCCAGCTGCAGAAGGGTACCCAGGATGCCGATCACCATCGCCCATCTCGCCAGCCCGCGCCCGCTCTCCGCATTGCCGAGCGTATCGAGCTGATGCCTCGCGAAGAACGACAGGATCAGACCGGCCAGGGGGATGACGAAGGCCGCGATGAACGCGACGAGCGCCAGGGTGTCACCTTGGCGGATGCGGGGATCTGGGTCACGCGATCAGCATAGGGCGAACTCAGTCCCAGTCGAGGTACTCCTCGATGACCACGGCGGTCTCGATCGGGTGGTGCATCGGGAAGAGGTGGTCGCCGCCGATGGTCTTGATGCTCGACCGGTCGGGGATCGTCGAGTGCAGGCGCTCGGCATTGACCGGCGGGTTCGCGTCGTCATCGGTGCCCTGCACGATGAGCACGGGGATCGCCGGCGCGATCTCGACGTCGGCCTCCTCGACGCCGAGCAGGAGGAGGCCGTTCGCGCGGTCGGGGTGCGCCGCGACGAGCGCGCGCGCCACGGTCCCGCCGAAGCCGTGCCCGCCGATCCACGTGTCCTGAAGACCGACATGATCGATGACGGCGAGAGCATCCTCGACCCGCTCCTCGAACGAGGCGCCGGCAGCGTCGGCCCTGTGCCCGATGCGCAGCACATGGAACCCGGCTTCCTCGGCGAGGTAGTGCGCGACGACGCCGAGCACGTCGGCGGCGAGGCCGTGCTCCTGGATCAGCACGAGCTTGACCGGACCGTCTCCCTCATCGACGAAGGGGATCGCACGTCCGTCGGGCTCGAAGATCTGGGTGTCGGTCATCTGCGTCGGTCTCCTTGCACGATCGATGCTTCGTCTGCGGCGCTGCGCCTGGGTGTATGGGCCGTCGCTAGCCTCAAGGACCGAAACGGCCTCTCCAGCGTATCTCCCCACAACCGTGCGACGGACGGGCGCGTCGCCGGAAGCGCCGACGCCCCTGCTGCTCGGCCGGTTCAGATCGCTCTATCTGGACTTACAGCACGCCCCCGTCCGCCTAATCCGGCTGGCACCGGGGGCAACGCTGCGCGGATGCTCCTCCGAAGACGTGGTCGACGATCATCGTGCCGCACACTGGGCATGCCTGCCCGCCGCGCCCATGGACAGACATGGCTTGGATCTTGGCGGGTTTGAGGGCGTCCGGAGGCAGCCCCCGGCGGTCGGCGAGCGCTCCGCGCATGATGTCGACGGTGGCGGCGAACAGCCTCTCTCTGGCCTCGGAGTCCAGCACCGCAGCGTGCACGACCGGAGAGAGACGTGCCCGGTGCAGGATCTCATCGGAGTACGCGTTGCCGATTCCCGCGACGGATGTCTGCTCCTGCAGCAGCGCCTTGATCTGCTTCTTGCGGGTGCCGAGCGCGCGCTCGAAGTCCTCGCGGGAGAACTCTGCCGAGAGAGGATCAGGGCCGAGTGCCGCGATGCCCGCGACGTCCGAAGGGACGTCCACGATCGCAGTTGTGACAGCGAGGAAGTCGCCCGCGTCGACGATCCGCATCACTGCACCGTCATCGAAGGTGACGCTCGCGACCTCCGGAACCGGCTCTTCGACGGAGACATCTCCTGCCGCCTTCCACCGGATCCAGCCGTTGCGTCCGAACCCGATGATCATCCACCCCGCCGAGGCATCGATCCCGAGGTGCTTCCCGAATCGCCGTAGACCGGAGATTCGCGCGCCGATGAGCGACGCAGGCGGGCGTTCGCGGGTCTTGACGATGCGGAACTCGCCGATGTCGATCTCAGCGATGACACGGTCTCGGACTCGCTCATCGAGGAACTCGACGAGCGCCTGCACCTCCGGAGATTCGGGCATGCGTCCATCGTCGCACCGGCATCCGACATACGGCCGCCGCCCATGGACGCTGACGGCGGTCGATCCATCAGGGAGATGGTGTCAGCCCACACAGGATGCGACTCGCCGCGAATGCTCAGTTGTTGAAGCGGAACTCCACGACGTCGCCATCCTGCATGACGTAGTCCTTGCCTTCGAGGCGGGCCTTGCCCTTGGCTCGGGCCTCGATGACCGACCCCGTCTCGACGAGGTCGTCGAACGAGACGATCTCCGCCTTGATGAACCCCTTCTCGAAGTCGGTGTGGATGACTCCGGCGGCCTGCGGGGCCTTCCAGCCCTTGCCGATGGTCCAGGCGCGCGCTTCCTTGGGGCCCGCCGTCAGGTACGTCTGCAGGCCGAGGGTGTCGAAGCCGATGCGGGCGAGCTGGTCGAGACCCGACTCGTCCTGTCCCGTCGAGGCCAGCAGCTCGGCGGCATCCTCGGGGTCGAGGTCGATGAGCTCGGACTCGATCTTCGCGTCCAGGAAGATCGCCTTCGCGGGGGCGACCAGCGCGGCAAGCTCCTCCTTGCGGGCAGCGTCCGTCAGCACGCCCTCGTCGACGTTGAAGACGAAGATGACGGGCTTCGAGGTCAGCAGGCCGAGCTCGCGGATCGGCGCGAGATCGAGGCCGGACACCGAGAGCAGCACGCCGCGCTCGAGGGCCTCCTTCGCCGCCTGCGCGGTCTCGAGCACGATCGGCTCGATCTTCTTGCCGCGGACTTCCTTCTCGTAGCGGGTGATCGCCCTGTCCACGGTCTCGAGGTCGGCGAGCATGAGCTCCGCGTTGATCGTCTCCATGTCGGACGCCGGGTTCACCGCGCCGTCCACGTGCACGACGTCGTCATCGGCGAAGCCGCGGACGACCTGGGCGATCGCGTCGGCCTCGCGGATGTTCGCGAGGAACTTGTTGCCCAGACCCTCGCCCTCGCTCGCGCCCCGGACGATGCCGGCGATGTCGACGAACGACACCGCGGCGGGGAGGATGCGCTCACTGCCGAAGATCTCCGCGAGCTTGTCGAGACGCGAGTCGGGCAGGTTCACCACGCCGACGTTGGGCTCGATCGTCGCGAACGGATAGTTCGCCGCGAGCACGTCGTTCTTGGTGAGAGCGTTGAAGAGGGTGGACTTGCCGACGTTGGGCAGGCCGACGATTCCGATTGTAAGAGCCACGGAAGTCGAGTCTACCGGGGGCGGATGCCGCGAGCCTGCGCCCGGTAGACGCCCTCCCGGATCCGGATCTCCGCTCGAGATCCGGAAGGTTCACGCGCGACGATCCGGATCCCGGTCGATTGGCCGGGTCTCGGAGCGCCCGGTCGGCAGGATCCCGCCGCAGGACTCAGCTCCTGATCGCGCGGAACGCCCGCGTCACGTACGGCAGATCGATCACGGTATCCCCGTGGAGTCCCAGCTCGTCGAACAGGGCGTCCATCTCGCCGTGGACACGCGCCTTCTCCTCATCGGATGCCGTGATGATGTAGCTGCGCGACGACGCCATGCTGTGCAGCTGCTCCCGGGTGATGGGCCGCACCCATTCCCAGGTCTCCTCCTCGAGCTCCCCGAAGGGCGTCGCTACCGAGGGGCCTCCCTCGGCCATCATGATCTCGGCGTTGCTGCCGTGCATGATCTCGGTGAGACGGCGCACCCAGTCGGCGCGCTCGTCGCGAAGGTTCCAGATCAGCCCCAGCACTCCCCCGGACTTCACGACGCGCCCGACCTCCGCGGAGGCCGTCACGGGGTCGACCCAGTGCCACGCCTGGCCGAGAACGACGGCGTCGAGACCCGCATCCGGCAGCGGCAGCGACTCGGCGGTGCCGACGAAGGTCGGCACGCCGGGCACGGCATCGCGCAGGGCGGAGAGCATCGCAGGATCCGGGTCGATCGCCACGATCTCGGCGTCCGGGGCCGCGGCGAGCACTCGGGTGAGCTTGCCCGTGCCCGCCCCGACGTCGGCGATGCGCGTGGAGCCCGCGGGCATCGGCTCGAGCATCCAGGCGACCGCCTCGAACGGATAGTCGGGTCGCCCCGCCTCGTAGTTCCCCGCCTCTGCTCCGAACGACGTCGCCATATCCTCAGCCATATCGCCAGCCTACGGCGAGTCTTCCGGACCCGCTCGGAGGGCGGGGTGAAAGTGGAGAGGTGCCCCTGGACTTCACCGCGATCGACTTCGAGACGGCGAACTCCAGCCCCGCCTCGGCCTGCTCCGTCGGACTCGTCCGCGTTCGCGACGGCCGCGTCGTCGCCACCGCGGGCTGGCTGATCCAACCGCCCGCAGGCCACGACGAGTTCCAGGAGTGGAACGTCAAGATCCACGGCATCCGTCCGCACGACGTGAGGGATGCCGCCACCTGGTCCGAGCAGTTCGACCGCCTGTGCGCGTTCGCCGGCGCCGACGTGCTGGTCGCACACAACGCCGGATTCGATCTGAACGTGCTGCGCCGCGCCTCGGAGGCGACGGGCGAGATCTGCCCGCCGTACCGCTCGCTGTGCAGCCTGCAGGTGGCGCGGAAGACGTACGAGCTCGACTCCTACCGTCTGCCCAAGGCCGCTGCCGCCGCGGGATTCTCGGAGTTCTCGCACCACGATGCGCTGGCCGACGCCCGCGCCTGCGCCGAGATCGTGATCGACTCCGCCCGACGTGCCGAGGCGTCGGACGTGTTCGGTCTCGCCAGGGCTCTGGGCCTCCGCGTCACCGAACCGGTCGCCGCCGCGGAGGAACGCGCCGTCGCCTGACATCCCGCCGATGTCGGTGGTCGAGGGCATCATCGGATCCATGGATCCTCTGACGATCGTCCTCCTCCTCATCGCCCTCGCGGCCGGTGCCGCCCTGGGCTGGTACCTGCGCGCGGGCCGAGGAGCGGCGGAGCTGGCCAGAGCACAGGCCGAGCTCGCCGCCGCGCGCGACGACCGCGACAGACAGTACGACCTGTATCGTGATGCCGTCGAGCATGCCCGTGAGGAGCAGCGGGCCGAGGCGATCCGCGTGCAGCAGCAGAACGCCGTCCTGACGGCGCTCGCTCCCGTGCGCGAGAGCCTCCAGCAGATGCAGCACAAGGTCGCGACGATCGAGCAGGAGCGCCATGCGCAGTTCGGGTCGCTCGCCGAACAGCTGCGTCGCGCACAGGAGTCCGATGAGGCGCTGCGCGCGACGACCGAGTCGCTCGCCGGAGCGCTGAAGTCGACCGCGACCAGGGGCGTGTGGGGTGAGACGCAGCTGCGGCGCGTCGTCGAGGCCGCGGGCCTCACCCGGCACGTCGACTTCGATCTGCAGTCGACCATCTCCTCGGATCGCGGCGTCGGCCGGCCCGACATGGTGATCAGGCTCGCCGGTGGCGCGTCGATCCCCGTCGACGCGAAGGTCCCCCTCGACGCCTATCTTGAGGCATCGGCGCTGCCGGCGGGCGACGCGCACGAGGCGGAGCGGCGCATGCTCATGCAGAAGCACGTGAAAGCGGTGCGCGCACACATCGACGCGCTCACCAAGAAGGCCTACTGGTCTGGCCTCGAGTCGAGCCCCGAGTTCGTGATCTGCTTCCTGCCGAGCGAGTCGCTGCTCTCCGCGGCGATCGACGAGGATCCGACACTGCTCGACTACGCGTTCAGCCGCCGGGTGGCGCTGGCCTCGCCCGTCAATCTCTGGGCGGTGCTCAAGACGGTCGCCTACACCTGGACCCAGCAGGAGGTGTCGACCGAGGCTCGCACTCTGCTCGCCCTCGGCACGCAGCTGTACGACCGCCTCGGCGTGCTGGCCGGCCATGCCGACGACCTCCGCCGCGCCCTGGAGCGCACGGTCGACAGCTACAACCGCTTCGCCGGTTCACTGGAGAACCGCGTGCTCGTGACGGCCCGGCAGTTCCCCGGCGTCGACTCCTCGACGCTCGACGCGTCGCCGCAGGTGATCGGAGGCAGCGCGCGCCGATTCACAGCGGCCGAGCTCGTCAGCGACGTGGATGCCGCCGAGCCCGTGCGGGCCGAGCTGGGCGACGTGCGTCAGCGGCTCGAGGGCGACTGAGGCCGTCGAAACGACCAGAGTCCGACCGGAGTCCAGTCCGACCAGAGTCCGCTCCGATGAGCGACCTGATCAGGCGACGATCAGAGACCTGATCAGACGACGCCGGAGACTCAGTCAGGCGACGCCAGAGGCCTGATCAGGCGACGCCGGGGACGCCCGAGAGCAGGAGGATCACCAGTCCGCTGGTGGCGAGGAACGCGCCGATCATCCACCAGGCGCTGACCTCGTGTCCCTCGTCGCGACGCACGCGGAAGAGCACATCGGCACGGCGAGCCGGGTCGACCGCGTGGACCGTGGCGGCGGAGGCGGCTGCTGCTTTGGCTGCCGCGTCGATCTCGTCGACGTTCACCCGGAGGATGCGCCCGGTGTTCGTCGTGACGAACTTGGTCGGCGCGGCCTTCGAATCGCTCGTGTGCTGCGTTGCCATCTGCTTCGCCCTCCTGTGTCTGCGGTGCCTGCGGCTCCGTCGACGGTGAGAAACCCAGAGACAATTGTCACACGACGCGCACGGAAACCACGGCTCAGCGCTCCGGGCAGGGGTTCCGTCTCGATAACGATGCCGCGCGCACCTCAGCTCTCACGATGGCGCGCGTCGCCGTCAGCACAGGATCAGAGCCACTTCGAGACGAGGTGCTCCGAGGCGATCCGCCGCAGGGTGCCCGATGCGCCGCGCAGCACGACGCTCTCGGTGTAGATGTAGCCGCCCTCACGACGCACACCCGCGACGAGCTGACCGTCGGTCACGCCCGTCGCCACGAAGATCGTGTTGTCGCCCCGGACGAGGTCGTCGGCCTCATAGACCTTGTCCATGTCGAGACCGGCGTCGATGCCGCGCTGACGCTCGTCGTCATCACGAGGCCACAGGCGGCCCTGGATGTGACCGCCGAGCGCCTTGATCGCGCACGCGGTCACGATGCCCTCGGGGCTGCCGCCGACGCCGACGCACATGTCGGTGCGCGCGCCGTGGCGTGCGGCGTTGATGCCGCCCGCGACATCGCCGTCGCTCATCAGACGGGTGCCGGCTCCGGCATCCCTGATCTCCTGGATGAGCTGCTCGTGGCGCGGACGGTTGAGGACGGAGACGACGATCTCGTCGACCGGCTTGCCCAGCGCGGCCGAGAGACGACGGATGTTCTCGCCGATCGGGAGGCGGATGTCGACGACGCCGACGCCCGCGGGACCGGTGACGAGCTTGTCCATGTAGAAGACGCTGGACGCGTCGAGCATCGTTCCACGGTCGGACACGGCGATCACCGACAGCGCGTTCTGGCGGCCGGCGGCCGTCAGGGAGGTGCCGTCGATCGGATCGACGGCGATGTCGCAGAGCGGCCCGGTGCCCGTGCCGACGACCTCGCCGTTGAAGAGCATCGGGGCGTTGTCCTTCTCGCCCTCGCCGATGACGACCTGCCCCTGGAAGGCCACGGTGCCGAGGAAGGCTCGCATGGCGTCGACGGCCGCGCCGTCGGCGGCCTCCTTCGCGCCACGGCCGATGAACGGCACCGCACGGATCGCGGCCGCCTCGGTCGCGCGCACCAGCTCCATTGCGAGGTTGCGGTCGGGACGAAGAGGGCTCAGATCACCAGTCAGACTTACCATGCGGCAAGAGTAGCCAGAATCGCGGTTGCAATCGCCTCCTTTCGGGCGAAATCGCATGAAGGAATCGTGATTCTTAACCGTGCGGCAGAGAGTCCCCCTCCGAAGCGTCATCCCGACGGCATCCCCTCCCCTTCCCGGCTAGAGTGACTGCTGTCCCGGCTCACCTATCGCAGGAGTTCTCATGCCCGTCGCCACCCCGGACCAGTACGCAGAAATGCTCGACCGCGCGAAGGCCGGCGGCTTCGCGTACCCCGCATTCAACGTCTCGAGCTCGCAGACGATCAACTCCGTCCTCCAGGGCCTGACCGAGGCCGGCTCCGACGGCATCATCCAGGTCACCACGGGCGGCGCCGACTACTTCGCCGGCCACACGGTCAAGGCCCGCGCCACCGGTGCTCTCGCCTTCGCCCGGTACGCGACCGAGGTCGCCAAGAACTACCCCGTCACCGTCGCGCTGCACACCGACCACTGCCCGAAGGACGCCCTCGCCGGCTTCGTCGAGCCGCTGATCGCCGCTTCCGAAGAAGAGGTGAAGGCCGGCCGCAACCCGATCTTCCAGTCGCACATGTGGGACGGCTCGGCCGTTCCCCTCGCGGAGAACATCGAGATCGCCAAGGACCTCCTCCCCCGCATGAAGGCGATCAACGCCATCCTCGAGGTCGAGATCGGCGTCGTCGGCGGCGAAGAGGACGGCGTGCAGCACGAGGGCTCGAACGAAGCCCTCTACACGACGTTCGCCGACGTCGACCAGGCCGTCCAGGCCCTGGGCCTCGGCGAGCAGGGCCGCTACATCGCCGCCCTCACCTTCGGCAACGTGCACGGCGTGTACAAGCCGGGCGGCGTGAAGCTGCGCCCGGAGCTCCTCGGCGAGATCCAGGCCGAGGTCGCCGCCAAGTACAACACGGCTGCCAAGCCCCTCGACCTCGTCTTCCACGGCGGCTCCGGCTCGACCGACGAGGAGATCGCCCTCGCGGTCGCCAACGGCGTCATCAAGATGAACATCGACACCGACACGCAGTACGCGTACACGCGTGCGATCGCCGACTACATGTTCAAGAACTACGACGGCGTCCTGAAGGTCGACGGCGAGGTCGGGAACAAGAAGCTGTACGACCCGCGCGCCTGGGGCAAGATCGCGGAGACCGCGATGGCCGCCCGCGTCGTCGAGTCGACCCGCCAGCTCGGCTCCTACGGACAGTCGAAGAGCTGACAGACGAGCATCATCACGGAATGCCCCGGCCGGGAACGGCCGGGGCATTCTCCGTCCGAGCGGGGTTCTTCCCGGACAGCCGCGAGCCCCGCCGTCGGCGGCGCCGCGCACGGGTTGTGGGTCACGGACCCCGGTAGATGTCCAGGATGCTCGGGGCGTGATCGGGGCGGTGGACCACGACGATCTCGTCGCCGGCCTCGATCCTGCCGTTCTTCACCACGCGGAGGTAGGGACCGAGACGACGCGCATCCGAGAAGCGCTTCACCCAGCCGCGTTCGGCATCGCCGCCGACGCGACGGGCGAACGTCTGGCACGGCGTGCGCGGCATGGTGACCTCGACGATCACGGTCGAGCCGATCCGCCACTGCTCGCCCACCAGGGCCGCGTTCACATCGATGCCCTCGACCCGCAGGTTCTCCCCGAACCACCCAGGAGGAGTGTCGCGTCCGAGCTCGGCCGCCCAGTAGGCGGCATCCTCCTCGGAGTACGCGTACAGCGCCTTGTCCGGTCCGCCGTGATGTCTGCGATCGGCCTGCACGTCGGCGTAGACGCCGTAGGAGCCGACCTTCACCGGCCCCTCGACCGCCCTCTTGTCGATCGCCGTGATCCCGACGGTGCCGGCATCCGGCAGCAGCTGATGGACAGCGCAGACGGCGACGAGACGGCTCATCGCGTCGTCATGCTCTCGAGGTACGCGATGAACGCCGGGTCTCCCATCAGGGGGATCGCCGCGAAGATCGAAGTCACCAGCAGCGTCACCGCGGCGCCGACGAGCGGCACCCACCAGGTGAGCTTGCCCTGGCGCAGCCTCCGCAGCGAGATCACGGCGGTGAGGCACCATCCGATGACGAGCACGATCGCGGCGACCGTGCCCCAGATCCTGCCCTGGTCGTAGTTCGTGAACTCCCCGTCGATCCCCATCATCTTCATGACCTCGGTCATGACCCTGCCGAAGTCGAGGTACGACAGGCCTGCGGTGATGACGTTGACGAGGCCGTAGGCGAGCAGCACGACGGTCGCGAAGCGGTCGACGGGGCGACGGGGCGCTGCTGCGGGCGCGGCCTCGGAGGCGACAGGGGCGGCGGGCTCGACGGACTCGACCTCGCTCAGCGGCGGGAGGCCGGCGGCTCTGCGCTGTTCTTCCGGAGTCGCGAGTTCGCCGTACTGTGGCCGCTGATCGATCATCACGCCATGCTAACCGCCCTGGCCTGGAGCGGCGTCCAGGCGGAGACGAGCGCTGCTCCCCTGGCGCCGTGCCGCGAGAAAAAGCCCCGAACATGATGGCGGCCCCGGCGGAGTGGGGACTCCTCGGGGCCGCGGACTCAGAGCACTGGGGACGCTCGTCATCCAAGTGGGCTGCAGAACGCTGGGGACGTTCCACCTCCTGTAGCGTCGTTGCACTGACGACTACAACTCTGATCATAGGAAAGCGCATGCCATTGCGCTAGATGCAGTTCTTCAAATAGTGAACCGACGGTCAGATACTGAACTCCGCGCCCGGGCCGCCACCGTCCAGAGCATCCGCCCCGAGCTGGAGCGAGAGCCGTCTCGCGGCCCGCCGCAGCGCGGTCACCAGCGTCATGTCGACGACCGCGAGCTCCGCAGGCAGCGAGATCGCCAGGGATGCCGTGACGTTCGGCGCGATGACCGGGACGGCGACGCAGGTGGCGCCGATCGCGTACTCCTCGCGGTCGACCGCGAACCCGGGTGAGTGCTCCAGCTGGGCGAGGAGCGTCGCGCGGTCGCTGATGGTGCGCGGCGTGAGCTCCTCCAGTCGGTGCCTGGCGAGGTAGTCTGCACGCTGCTCCTCCGACAGATCGGCCAGGATCTGCTTGCCCAGCGCCGTCGCGTGCGCGCTCGACTGCAGCCCGACCCACAGCTCGACCCGGGGGTTCTGCACCGCATCGACGATGTCGACGAGGTGCATCTCCCCGTCGGCGTAGCGGGAGAGGTACGCCGTCGCACCGACCTCCTCGGTCACGTCTCGCAGCGCCGCGCGGACCCTGGCGAGGAACACGCCCCTGGCGTCGAGCTCCGTCTGGAAGGCGGGGAACCGACTCCCCAGCACGAGCCCGTCGGGCTCGCTGGACAGATAGCCCTCGTGCACCAGGGTGCGGACCAGGTTGTACGTCGTACCCGGCGTGAGGCCGGTGATGGCGGCGAGCATCTTCGCCGGGAGAGGACGGGGCGAGTTCGCGACGATGTCGACGAGGCGAAGGGCGCGCTGCACCGAGCCGATGAGGGTGGGTTCCGCTTCCGCGGCGCTCACTCCTATGCGCCCCCGGAGGCCCGCCCGCCGAGGGCGCGCGCGTCGCGCTGCCCCGTGGCGTCCTGCCTCAGCTCCTTGGGAAGCGAGAACATGAGGTCCTCCTCGGCCGTGCGCACCTCTTCGACGTCGTGGTAGCCGGCGCCGTCGAGAGCATCCAGCACCTCGCGCACGAGCACCTCGGGCACGGATGCTCCGCTGGTCACGCCGACCGTGGCGACGCCGTCGAGCCACTCCTGCTTGACCTCCTCCGCGTAGTCCACGCGGTACGCGGCCTTGGCGCCGTACTCGAGTGCGACCTCGACGAGACGCACCGAGTTCGACGAGTTCGAGGAGCCGACCACGATCACGAGGTCGGCGTTCGCCGCGACCTTCTTGATCGCGACCTGACGGTTCTGGGTGGCGTAGCAGATGTCATCGGACGGCGGGTTCTGCAGCTCGGGGAAGCGCAGGCGGAGGCGGTTCACCGTCTCCATCGTCTCGTCGACGGAGAGCGTCGTCTGCGACAGCCAGACGACCTTCGACGGATCCTTGACCTGGACGGTGTCGGCTTCCTCCGGAGAGTTCACGACCGTGACGTGCTCGGGGGCTTCACCCGCCGTGCCCTCGACCTCTTCGTGTCCCTCGTGCCCGATGAGCAGGATCTCGAAGTCGTCTCGTGCGAAGCGCACGGCCTCGCGGTGCACCTTGGTCACCAGGGGGCAGGTCGCGTCGATCGCGTGGAGTCCTCGATCCGACGCCGCGTTCACCACCGCCGGCGAGACGCCGTGGGCGCTGAAGACGACGTGAGCGCCCTCAGGCACCTCATCGACCTCTTCGACGAAGATCGCCCCCTTGGCCTCCAGCTCGGTGACGACGTGGATGTTGTGGACGATCTGCTTGCGCACGTAGACCGGCGCCCCGTAGCGCTCCAGCGCCTTCTCCACCGCCACCACCGCACGGTCGACGCCGGCGCAGTAGCCGCGGGGCGCGGCGAGCAGAACCCGCTTCTGTCCCTGGACCGGGTTATCCTGAAGCCGCCCGGCCGCCGCACGCACTCGTGGGATACGCGGGGCAGGCAGATGCACGGCAGTCGAAGTCACTCTGGAATTCTACCGCCGCAAAGCTGGACAGAGCCGGGTAGGACGGGAGCACATGACGGTCTTCGAAGCCGAGACGGCGCCGGGCGAGGCGCCGCCCGCCGATGCTGTCGCGCCGCGCGATTCGACGGCAGACGCTCCGACTTCGGTCGCACGGCTGAATGCGACCATCCGCGACTTCGTCGCCAAGTGGAACACGGTCTGGGTCGAAGGCGAGATCACCTCCTGGAACGTGCGTGCAGGCAACGTGTTCGCCCGCCTCAAGGACACGCGCTCGGATGCCCAGATCTCGATCAGGATCTGGTCGAGCGTGCGCGCGCGCATCCCGAACGACCTCGGCGTCGGCGATCACGTCATCGCCGCGGTGAAGTCCGACTACTTCGTCAAGAGCGGCGACTTCAGCTTCGCCGTCTCGGCCATGAAGCACGTCGGCCTCGGCGATCAGCTCGAGCGCCTGGAGAAGCTGCGCGCGCAGCTGCGTCAGGAGGGCCTGTTCGACCCCGCGCGGAAGAAGCGGCTCCCCTTCCTCCCGCACGTGATCGGACTCATCACCGGCGAGCGCTCGGATGCCGAGAAGGATGTGCATCGCAACGCCGAGCTGCGGTGGCCGCAGGTGCGGTTCCGCACCGAGTACGCCGCCGTGCAGGGTGACCGCTGCGTACCCGACACCCTCGCCGCACTCGCCCGGCTGGATGCCGACCCCGAGGTCGACGTCATCATCATCGCCCGCGGGGGCGGCGATCCGCAGACCCTGCTCGGCTTCAGCGACGAGCGTCTCGTGCGCGCCGTGGCCGCTGCGTCCACTCCGATCGTGAGCGCGATCGGTCACGAGAACGACCACCCCCTGCTCGACGACGTCGCCGACCTGCGAGCCTCCACTCCGACGGACGCGGCGAAACGCGTGGTCCCCGATGTGGGAGAGCAGCGCGCGCTCATCGGGCAGCTGCGTTCGCGCGCGACGACCCGGCTCACGCAGCGCGTCGGCCATGACATCGCGCAGCTGCAGCAGCTGCGCTCGCGCCCGGCGCTGCGCTCCCCCGATCCGATCATCGACAACCGCGCTCAGGAGCTGTGGCTGCTGCAGTCCAGGGGACGCGACACGATCTCCCGCCAGCTCGACGCCGCAGGGCGGAAGACCAGCGAGCTGCGTGCCTCCCTGCGCGCACTCTCGCCCGCGGCGACGTTGGCCCGCGGCTACGCGATCGCCCACCTCGACGGCGGTGTGATCCTGCGCGACGCCGCCGACGCCCCCGCGGGCACTCCGCTGACGATCACCGTCGACCGGGGATCGGTCGCCGCGGTGTCCGACGGCGAGATCTCCGAAGCGCCCTGACGACGACCGGGCCCGAGGGAGTGTCCCCGGGCACCGCGTAGGATGGTGGGGTGAGCGCGCAGAACGACACCCCGGTTGAGACGCTGTCGTTCGAGGCCGCACGCGACGAGCTCGTGAGGGTCGTCTCCGAACTCGAGCAGGGCGCACCGACCCTCGAGCAGTCGCTGGCCCTGTGGGAGCGCGGCGAAGCTCTCGCCGCCCGCTGCGAGGAGTGGCTGCTGGGCGCGAAGCGCCGCCTGGACGCCGCCCGTGCCACGGCATCCGAAGAGGACGAATCGTGAACAAGCCCGCCCCCATCGTCGCCGAGCTCGGACGCCCGGAGACTCCCGAGGAGACCGCGGCGCGCAAGGCCGAGTCCAGCAGGGCCTACCGCTCCAGCCAGAACGTGCGCAGCCTGGTCGCCGCCCTCATCGTGACGCTGGCGGTCGTCGCCGTCATCGTCTTCGCGGTACCGCGGGGCGAGCCGGCATCCGCCCCCAAGGTCGACATCGCCGGTATCGCCGCCGATGTCGAATCCACCATGAAGCGCCCCGTCATCCTCCCCGATACCGGCACCTTCTGGCGCGTCAACGCGGCGGAGCTGACCAGCGGATCCACGGTCGTGTGGGACGTCACTCTCGCTCCGAAGGGCGACGAAGAGCGCGGATACATCAAGATCGCGCAGGCCTTCGACGCCGAATCCAGCTGGGCCCCGCAGCGTCTGAACGGCACGGCTCCCTCAGACACCACCACGATCGGCGGTGTCGAGTGGGATGTCTACCGTGTCGGCGACGCCGGCGCGAAGCAGAACATCACCTACGCGATCGGCACCCAGGCCGGATCCGACTACGTGCTCCTGTACGGGTCGCGTTCGGCCGATTCGACGGCCGAGCTCGCCGAATCCCTCATCCCGCAGATCCACGCCCTCTCGGAGGCCTCATGACCACGGCTCTCACCCCCGCCGCCGCCTGGAAGCAGATGCAGGAGGGCAACCAGCGCTTCGTCGCCGACGAGCCCCGCCATCCCAACCAGGACGTCGCTCGGAGGAAGGACCTGGCCGCAGCGCAGAACCCGGTGGCTACCCTCTTCGGATGCTCTGACTCGCGCCTTGCGGCCGAGATCATCTTCGACCTCGGCCTCGGCGACCTGTTCGTCGTGCGCAATGCGGGCCAGGTCATCGGCGAGTCGATCGTCGCGAGCCTGGAGTATGCGGTGGCCGTGCTGAACGTGCCGCTGATCGTGGTCCTCGCGCACGACTCCTGCGGTGCGGTGCGGGCGGCGATCGACGGCACCGCCATCGACGCCGCTCCCCTGCCTCCGCACATCTGGAAGCTCATCGCCCCGATCGTCCCCGCAGCCCGCAAGGTGCTCGTCGAGAACGGCGGCACCACGGTCGCCGACATCGACTCGGAGCTGGTCGGCCGGGAGCACCTGCGCAACACCGTCAGCGACCTGCTGCAGTCGTCGGAGCTCATCTCCAACGCCGTCGCAGAGGGTCGCCTGGGCATCGTCGGCGCCAACTACCGACTGGCCGAGGGCACCGCCGTCCCGGTCATCACCGTCGGCATCGACGCCACAGACCCCCGATAGAAGCACCAGACACACATCCAGGGGAACGACCCCGAAACCAAGGAGGGTTCGGAATGACCGACACCGACCAGCGCAGCGGCGAGAACTCGCAGGGCTACCGCATCGAGCACGACACCATGGGCGAGGTGCGGGTGCCCGTGAACGCGCTCTACGGTGCGCAGACCCAGCGAGCCGTGGAGAACTTCCCGATCTCGGGCAAAGGCCTGGAGTCGACGCAGATCGCCGCCCTCGCGCGCATCAAGAAGGCCGCAGCGCTCGCCAACAAGGAGCTCGGCACGCTCGACGGCGCCATCGCCGACGCGATCGCCCAGGCCGCGGACCAGGTCGCCGCCGGCATCCACGACGGCGAGTTCCCGGTCGACACCTACCAGACCGGCTCCGGCACGTCGTCGAACATGAACATGAACGAGGTGCTCGCGACCCTCGCGACGCGCATCCTCGGCGCGACCGTGCACCCCAACGACCACGTGAACGCGTCGCAGTCCTCGAACGACGTGTTCCCGACGTCCGTGCACATCGCCGTCACCCAGGCGCTCATCGACACGCTCATCCCCGCACTCGACCACCTCGCCGTGGCTCTCGAGGCCAAGGCCGAGCTGTGGAAGGACGCCGTCAAGTCCGGCCGCACGCACCTCATGGACGCCACGCCCGTGACGCTCGGCCAGGAGTTCGGCGGCTACGCGCGTCAGATCCGCCTCGGCATCGAGCGCGTGCAGTCTGCTCTCCCCCGCGTCGCGGAGGTCCCGCTCGGCGGCACCGCTGTCGGCACCGGCATCAACACGCCGCTCGGATTCCCGCAGAAGGTCATCGCGCTGCTCGCGGCCGAGACCGAGCTGCCCATCACCGAGGCGAAGGACCACTTCGAGGCGCAGGCCAACCGCGACGGCCTCGTCGAGGCATCCGGCGCCCTGCGCACCATCGCGGTCTCGCTGACCAAGATCAACAACGACCTGCGCTGGATGGGCTCCGGCCCCAACACCGGTCTGGGCGAGCTGCACATCCCCGACCTGCAGCCCGGCTCCTCGATCATGCCCGGCAAGGTCAACCCGGTCGTCCCGGAGGCCGTGCTCATGGTGTGCGCCAGGGTCATCGGCAACGACGCGACCGTGGCCTGGGCCGGCGCCTCCGGCTCGTTCGAGCTGAACGTCGCGATCCCGGTCATGGGCACGGCGCTGCTCGAGTCGATCCGCCTCCTCTCGAACGCCTCGCGCGTGCTCGCCGACAAGACCGTCGACGGCCTGCAGGCGAACCTGGAGCGCGCAGCGGCGTTCGCCGGCATGAGCCCGTCGATCGTGACGCCGCTCAACAAGCTCATCGGCTACGAGGCCGCGGCGAAGATCGCGAAGCACTCGGTCGCCAAGGGCATCACGGTGCGCGACGCCGTGATCGACCTCGGCTACGTCGAGCGCGGAGAGCTGACCCTCGAGCAGCTCGACGAGAAGCTCGATCTGCTGAGCATGACGCACGCCGGCTGAGCCGGTCGTCACAAGACGGATGCCGCGGGGACCTGGTCCCCGCGGCATCCGTCTTTCTGCGTCTGTCAGCTGAGCTCGCTGCCCTCCAGCAACTCGGTCACGAGTGCGGCGATCGCCGAGCGCTCGGAGCGCGTCAGGGTGACGTGGGCGAACAGGTCGTGCCCCTTGAGTGTCTCGATGACGCTGGCGATGCCGTCGTGACGGCCCACGCGCAGGTTGTCTCGCTGTCCGACATCGTGGGTCAGGATGACCCGCGAGTTCTGACCCATGCGGCTCAGGACGGTCAGCAGCACGTTGCGCTCCAGGGACTGCGCCTCGTCGACGATCACGAACGCGTCGTGCAGCGAGCGCCCGCGGATGTGCGTCAGCGGGAGCACCTCGAGGATGCCGCGCTCGACGACCTCCTCCATGACGTTGCCCGAGACGACCGAGCCGAGGGTGTCGAACACCGCCTGGCCCCACGGTCCCATCTTCTCGTCGCGGTCGCCGGGGAGGTACCCCAGGTCCTGCCCGCCGACGGCGAACAGCGGCCGGAACACGATGATCTTCTTCTGCTGCTGGCGCTCCAGCACGGCCTCCAGCCCGGCGCAGAGCGCCAGGGCCGACTTGCCGGTGCCCGCACGTCCGCCGAGGGAGACGATGCCGATGTCGGGGTCGAGCAGGAGGTCGATCGCGATGCGCTGCTCGGCGGAGCGGCCGTGCATGCCGAAGATGTCCCGATCGCCGCGGACGAGCCGGTACTCGCCGTCGCGGGTGACCCGTCCGAGCGCGGATCCCCGCTCCGAGTGGATGATGAGTCCGGTGTTGACCGGCAGCCCCCTGGCGTCCTCGCTGAGGCCGACCTCGCTCTCGTAGAGGTCGCTGATCTCGTCTCCGGAGAGATCGAGGGTCGTGACTCCCGTCCATCCGGAATCGACGGCCTGCTCGGCGAGGTACTCCTCGGCGCGCAGGCCGAGCGATGCCGCCTTCACGCGCATCGGGAGGTCCTTCGACACGATGGTGACGTCCTGCCCGTCTGCGGCGAGGTGCATGGCCACGGAGAGGATGCGGGTGTCGTTGTCGCTCAGCCGGATCCCGGCGGGGAGCACCGATGAGTCGGTGTTGGCGAGCTCGACGCGGAGCGTGCCGCCGTCGCCCACCTCGACCGGGAAGTCGAGTCGTCCGTGCTCGACCCGCAGATCATCGAGGTGGCGCAGCGCCTGACGGGCGAAGTAGCCGATCTCGGGGTCGTGGCGCTTGCCTTCCAGTTCGCTGATCACGACCACCGGGAGAACGACGGAGTGTTCGGCGAAGCGGAAGAACGCCTGCGGATCGCTCAGCAGCACGGACGTGTCGAGCACGTAGGTGCGGAGGTCCTGATCAGGGCCCTGCGGCGACGCCCCTCGCGTCGTCTTGCGGGTGGACTGCTGCTGCGCGGTGCCTGTGGGCTGCTGCGCTGTACGTGAGGTCACGACCACTCCCGACCCGGGGATTCCCGGCTTTGCGAACGAGTCGACCAGGGGGTCACGAGTCGAGAACCTGAGGCCGACCCGACCGGGCGCCTTGCCCGATGCCTAGAAGGTACGACCAGGCGCGGACATTTCCCCGCGACGACACGCCATCGATTCGTTACGCGCTGATGAACGTCTCGTTGCCGAAGGATGCCAGGGTGTCGTCGAGGAGCTGCAGGGTCGCGTCGTCCGTCCCGGCGTGCGGGGCCAGACGCACCGATGCGCCGCGGGCGGTGACGACGAGCCCGGCGTTCGCGAACGCCGCCGCGAGCCGCGCGGGTTCCTCGGGCGCCAGCGTCACGATCCCCGCACGGGCCGAGCGCTCACGGGGAGAGCTCACCGCGATGCCGTGACGGTCGGCGATCTCCAGGACCGCATCGACCCGCTCCGCGAGGCGCTCCTCGATCGACGCGACGCCGGCGTCGCGCACATCGCGGACGCCGATCGCCAGCCGCCCGGCCGCCAGCGTGTCCGGGCGGCTGACCGTGTACGCCTGCCCCGACGCCGCCGGCGCAGGCAGCTCGTCGATGACGAGTCCGGATGCCGTGGTGCCGGTGATCCCGCTGAGGACGGGCACGATGCGCTCCCGCGCCCGCGCGGAGAACCACGCGAAGCCGGTGCCGCGTCCCGCCCTGAGCCACTTGTATCCGTGGCCGACGACGACGTCGGCCGCGGCGTAGTCGGCCTCCACGAGACCGAAGGACTGCACGGCGTCGAGGATCAGCAGACGGTCGGGGCCGATCAGCTCGCGCAGGGCGGCGATGTCGACCCGGTAGCCCGTGCGGAAGTCGACGTGACTCACCGCGACCGCCGACACCCCGTCGTCGAGCGCTCCGGCGACGGCATCCGGCGTCACGCGCCCGTCCTCCGGGGAGATCCATCGCGGCACGAGGGCGCCGTGAGAAGCCTGGGCTGCGCGCTCCAGAGTGAGACTGACGCTCGGGAACTCCCCTGTCGCGGCGACCACAGCGCCCGAGAGTCCGTACAGCGCCTGCATGAGACCGTGCGTCGACGAGCCCTGCAGGGTCACGTCGGCGGCGTCTGCGCCGAGGAGCTCGGCGACGAGCTCCTGTGCCTGCCCGAGGCGCTCCTCCACCAGCGCGAGCGACGACGGACGTCCGCTGCCGAGCAGATCGGCGTCGGCGAAGACCTCCTCGCGAACGGAGGGCGACAGCGGCCCGAAGGCCGCCCAGTTCAGATAGCCGGGTTCGGCGTCGAAGGTCGCGAGGTAGTCGTCGAAAGTGCTCACCGCGTCATTCTGGCACGCCGGATCAGCGGCCGAAGCGGCGGTCGCGGTCGGCGTAGTCGCGGATCGCGCGGAGGAAGTCGACCTGGCGCAGGTCAGGGCCGAGAGCCTCGACGAAGTAGAACTCGCTGTGCGCGCTCTGCCAGAGCAGGAAGTCGCTCAGCCGCTGCTCACCGCTCGTGCGGATCACGAGGTCGGGGTCGGGCTGGCCGCCCGTGTAGAGGTGCTCGCCGATCATCTCGGGGGTGAGGTGAGCCGCGAGGTCCTCCATCGTCCCGCCGGAGGCCTCGTGCTTCACCAGGATGCTGCGCACGGCGTCGACGATCTCGTTGCGTCCGCCGTAGCCGACCGCGAGGTTCACATGGAGCCCGGTGTGATCGCGCGTGCGTTCCTCGGCATCCGCCAGCACCCGCGCGAGCTCCTTCGGGAGGATGTCGGAGCGCCCGACGTGCTTGACCCGCCAATTGCCCTCGCGGGAGAGCGCCTCGGCGAGCTCCGCGATGATCTCGATCAGGTCGGCGAGCTCCGCGGAGTCGCGCTTGCGGAGGTTGTCGCTCGAGAGGAGGTACAGCGAGACCACCCGGATGCCGAGCTCATCGCACCAGCCGAGGAACTCCCGCATCTTGGCGGCGCCGGCGCGGTGGCCCTCCGCCGGCGTCGTGTAGCCCAGCTGTCTCGCCCACCGACGGTTGCCGTCGATCATCATGGCGACGTGGTGCGGCATGGACGCGCGGTTCAGGTGGCGGCGCAGTCGGCTGGTGTAGAGCCGGTACAGCGGACCTCGCCCCTGACTCTCCCGTGACATCACTCCCCTACGCTACCGCGCCGGAGGGCCCTGAGCCGGAGCGGAAGCTGTGGATATGTACGCCGCACGGCATGCGGCCCGGCCTAGAGTGAGCACGTGAGCACACCCGAGCCCTCGCTTCCCGACGTCCCGCAGCTGCCGCTCCTCGACGCGGCGGCGAAGGACGCCGCGGTCGAGATCAAGCCGACCTGGCGCGGCTGGATCCACGCCGGCATCTTCCCGATCGCGATCGTCGCGGGCATCGTCCTCATCGCGCTCACGGTCGGAACTCCCGGCAAGTGGGCATCCGCGGTGTTCATGGCGACCTCGCTGCTGCTGTTCGGCAACTCGGCGCTGTACCACCGCTTCAACTGGCGCCCCGCCGTCAAGGTCATCCTCAAGCGCATCGATCACGTGAACATCGTGCTGCTGATCTCCGGAACCTACACTCCGCTCGCCGTGCTCGCACTCCCCCCGGAGAAGGGCACGCTGCTGCTCGTGTTCGTGTGGAGCGGCGCACTGCTCGTCATCCTGTTCCGGGTGTTCTGGCTCAACGCCCCCCGCTGGCTCTATGTGGCTCTCTACCTGGCGCTGGGCTGGGCCGCGGTGATGTACATGGGCGATCTGTTCCGCGCGAATGTCGCGATGGTGGTGCTGGTGATCGTCGGTGGACTGCTCTACACGGTCGGCGCGGTCATCTACGCGATGAAGAAGCCCAACCCGTGGCCGGGGCGCTTCGGCTTCCACGAGATCTTCCACGTGTGCACGGTGCTCGCGTTCCTGTGTCACTGGGCGGCGTGCCTGCTCATCGCGCTTGCTCCGCTGAGCCCCTCGCTGGGTATCCCGGGCTGATCGCCCGGAGGGGCCGCCCTCAGCGCCTCAGCGCCTCAGCGCCTCAGCGCCTCAGCGGATCGTCATCGCCCTCGTCGACGATCGGGAGGTCGGCGTCGGTCTCGGTGGCTCTGTCGGCCGCGAGCGCGGCCTCTTCGGCATCCAGCTCCTCCCTGACCTCCTCGCGGTACCGCACGCGCCGGATGCGGCGGTTCATGTCGAGGATGAGCAGGATCACCGCGATGAGGATGATCACGACCGCGGCGAAGCCGACGAAGCCGGGGGTGACCAACTCCGGCTTCACCGTCATCGTGGGCGTCGGCATCGGGGTGTCGGTCAGAGCGAGCATGTGTCGGCCTTTCATGCGCAGGTCGCATAACCTGGAACCACCAGCCTAACGACCGGAAGACCCCACCCGTGACGACCGCACAAGAGCTCGACGAACGCTATGGCCGCACCCGCAGGAAGCGGATGCCGTGGATCATCGCGATCGTCGTCGCCGTCGTCGCGATCGGCGCGTTCGGATGGATGACCGCTGTGCGCGAGATGCAGTCGGTGGATGCCGACGATCTCGGCTTCGACCTCGTCGACCAGCACAGCGTGAATGTGCGGTTCCAGCTCACCGGAGTGCAGGGGAAGGCCGTCACGTGCATCGTCGAAGCACTCGACGAGGAGTTCGGCGTCGTGGGTTGGAAGGTCGTGGAGATCCCCGCAGGGGATGACCATTCCCAGGCGCTGTCCGCCACGGTGCCGACCGTGTCGAAGGCCACCACAGGTTTGGTGAACACCTGCTGGGTCGCCTAGACTCGACGCAGACAGACGACGCCCTGGCACCGTGCCGGGGCGTCTTGGCATATCCCCCGCAGGTGCGGCCGGGATACCGAACGAAGGAGCTTCGTCATGTCTACCGATGCTCAGGTTCCCTTCCTCACGCAGGAAGCATACGACCGGCTCGTCGCTGAGCTGGAGCACCTGTCCACCACCGGCCGCGACGAGATCGCCAAGCGCATCGAGGCCGCACGCGAAGAGGGCGACCTCAAGGAGAACGGCGGATACCACGCCGCCAAGGACGAGCAGGGCAAGCAGGAGGCGCGCATCCGCACGCTGGAGAGCCTCCTCAAGACCGCGAAGGTCGGCGAGGCTCCCGCGAGCCGCGGCATCGTCGAGCCGGGCACCGTCGTCACCGCGATCGTCGCCGGCGGCGAAGAGGTCTTCCTCCTCGGCAGCCGCGAGATCGCGGTGGGCAGCGACCTCGACGTGTACAGCGAGGCGAGCCCCCTCGGACAGGCGATCCTCGGCCTCAAGGTCGGCGAGAAGTCGTCGTACGAGGCTCCGAACGGCCGCTCGATCTCGGTCGAGATCGTGGACGTCGAGACCTACACGGGCTGATCGCGTCCCGCATCACACGAAGAAGCCCCGTCCTCACGGACGGGGCTTCTTCGTGTGATGCGCTCAGTCGGGGACGACGATGGGCTCGAAGCCCGCACGGCGCAGCGTGTCGAGCGTGTGCTCGGAGTGCTCCGCGCCACGCGTCTCGACGCTGAGTTCGAGGAACACCTCGCTGATCTGCAGGCCGTGCCCGTGCCGGGTGTGCATCGCCTCGATGACGTTGGCTCCGGCCTCGGCGATGAGCTCCGACACGCGGGCGAGCTGACCGGGCCGGTCGGGCAGAGGAATGCGGATGGTGAGGTACCGACCGGATGCCGCGAGCCCGTGCGACACGACGCGCTGCAGCAGCAGCGGATCGATGTTACCCCCGGAGATCACCGCCATGGTCGTGCCGGTCGCCGTGACCTTGCCGGCGAGGATCGCCGCCACTCCTGCGGCTCCGGCGGGCTCCGCGACGACCTTCGCCTGCTCGAGCAGCACGAGGATCGCACGCGCCAGGTCATCGTCCGTGACCGTGACCACCTCGTCGACGAGGTCCTTGATGATGTCGAACGGGATCGCCCCTGGGCGCGCCACGAGGATGCCGTCGGCGATCGTGGGCCGTGTCTCGATGTCGACGGGGTGCCCGGCCACGAGCGACGGCGGGATCGCGGCCGCGTTCTCGGCCTGGACGCCGATGATGCGGACCGTGCGTCCGAGCTCGGCGGCACGGGCCTTGACCGCGGCGGCGACGCCGGCGATCAGGCCGCCCCCGCCGATGCCGAGGAGGATGGTGTCGACCTCGGGAGCGTCTTCGAGGAGCTCGAGTCCGAGCGTGCCCTGGCCGATCACGATGTCACGGTGGTCGAAGGGGTGGATCAGCACGGCGCCGGTGCGTTCGGCGAACTCGGCCGCGAGACGGAGCGACGTCGCGACCGTCTCCCCCTCCAGCACGACGTCGGCGCCGTAGCCCCTGGTCGCGAGCAGCTTGGGGACGGGAACGCCCAGGGGCATGAAGATCGTGGCGGGGATGCCGAGCGACTGCGCGGCCAGCGCGACGCCCTGGGCGTGGTTGCCGGCGGATGCCGCCACGACGCCGCGTGCGCGCTCCTCGGGGCTCAGCCGCGACAGCCGGTAGGCGGCCCCGCGGATCTTGAAGGATCCGGTGCGCTGCAGGTTCTCCATCTTCAGCAGCACCGGCGCGCCCAGAATGTCCGACAGCGCACGGGACGGCAGCGTCGGCGTGTGCGAAATCACCTCAGCCAGGCTCTGAGCCGCGTGCTCGAACTCGGTCAGGCTGGGGACTGCGCTCATCGATTGCTCCTTCTCCGCTGCCGCGGGACTGTACTCCAGATAAGGTCCGCATCGGGCTGGGCGCCGGTGCGCCAGGACCCGGTGCTGACGGTGACGGCCGCGACGTTGACGAACGCCGCGAGGGGAACCGCGAACAGCGCCCCGGGGATGCCGCCGATCATCGACCCGCCGGCGACGACGAGCACGACCGCGAGCGGGTGCACCTTCACCGCGGAGCCCATCATGATCGGCTGCAGGATGTGACCCTCGACCTGCTGGACGAGGAGCACGACGCCGAGCATCGCCAGGGCGATCCACGGTCCGTTGTAGACGAGGGCGAGCAGGACGGCGATCGCACCCGTGACGACCGCTCCGACGATCGGCACGAACGAGCCGAGGAACACCAGCACGGCGACGGGGATCGCGAGCGGGACGCCGAGCAGCAGCGCGCCGAGCCCTATGCCCACGGCGTCGATGGCGGCGACGAAGAGCTGCGTGCGGGCGTAGTTGACGATCGTCGCCCACCCGTTGCGGGCGGCGCCGTCCGCGGCGGGGCGAGCGGCTCGCGGGAAGAGCCGCAGCGTCCACTTCCAGATGCCCCCGCCGTCGGCGAGCAGGCAGATCAGGATGAACAGCGCCAGCACGGCCCCGGTGACGACGTGCGCCGCGGTCGTGCCGACCGTGAGCGCGCCGTTGAGCAGCAGGTCGGCCTGGTCGTTGAAGAAGCCCCGGGCCTGATCGAGATAGCCGTCGATCTGCTTCTGGGTGAGGTTCAGCGGATCGCCCATCAGGAACTTCTGGAGATCGTCGACCGCCTGGGCGCTGCGGTCCTGCACGTCCTGAAGCTGGGTGCGGATCTGCCAGACCACCAGCGTGATGAGGGCCGCGACGATGCCGAGAGTGCCCACGAGCGAGGTGGCCACCGCCGCCCAGCGGGGGAACCTGTGCCGCAGCATCCACTCGAACGCCGGCCAGAGCAGGGCGGTGATCAGGATGCCGACCATGAGCGGGATCACCAGGAGCTTCAGCTGGATGACGATCCAGATGAACCCGGCGACCACTGCGGCGATCAGCAGGATGCGCCACGCATAGCCCGCCGTGATGCGCAACCCGATCGGAACGGCCTCGTCGGCCTCTGTGGTGACGGTGCGGTCGGTCGAGACCGGGCGCGGGCGGAAGAGATCCCTCAGCCTCGGACGCTGCTCTTCACTCATCGCCCAAGTCTACGGGGATCACGCGTCGACGAACGCCGGAGCGGCCGGTGTCGGCGCCCGGCGTTACGCTGGCGACGTGACAGACACCCTCAGCGCCCCCCAGGCCAGACGGATCGCTCTCGCCGCGCAGGGCTTCACGCGCTCGCGCCCGGCATCCGTCTCCGCCCGCCACCTGCACACCGTCATGGGGCGTCTCGGCGTGCTGCAGATCGACTCGGTCAACGTGTTCGCACGGTCGCACTACATGCCGCTGTTCTCGCGACTCGGGGCGTACGATCCGGCGCTGCTCGATCGGGTCTTCCTCTCACGCACGACCCACTACGTCGAGTACCTCGCTCACGAGGCGACCTTCATGCCGATCGAGGACTGGCCGCTGTGGCGCTTCCGCCGCGAGTACTTCCGGAAGCGGCTCTCGAACCCCGACTCCTGGGCCGCCGGCAATGCCCGCACGCTCGCGTGGGTGCAGGACGAGCTGCGGGCACGCGGTCCGCTGCGGCCGGCCGACATCAGAGCCGACGCTCCGCGCGAACGCGGCACCTGGTGGGACTGGGACGAGGTGAAGCTCGCCCTCGAGCACCTCTGGCGCACCGGCGACGTCGCCATCAGCGGGCGCAAGGGCTTCGAGCGCACCTACGCGCTGGCCGAGCAGGTCGTGCCAGCGGGCATCCTGTCGCAGGAGATCGCGGTGCCCGATGCGATCCGCGAGCTCACGCGTCGCGCCGCCCGCTCCTCTGGAATCGCGACGGCGTCCGACCTCGCCGACTACTACCGCATCCGTGATCGATCCGCGATCAGCACCTCGATCGCCGACCTGACGGACGCCGGTGAGCTGGTGCCCGTGCACGTGAAGGGGTGGGAGCGGCAGGGGCGCCCGCTCCCCGCGTGGCGCCATGCCGAGGCCGCCCTGCCGCGGAGGGTGGATGCCGCGGCGTTGCTGACGCCGTTCGACCCGGTCGTCTGGTTCCGGGACAGGGCTCTGCGGGCGTTCGACCTCGACTACCGGATCGAGATCTACGTGCCAGCCGAGAAACGACGCTTCGGGTACTACTCCCTGCCCGTGCTCGTCGGCGACAGGATCGTCGCGCGCGTCGATCTCAAAGCCGACCGCGCCGCCTCGACGCTGCAGGTGCAGTCGGCCTGGTGGGAGCCGCAGGCCCGGCCAGCGGAAGACGCGGAGCGCATCGCAGCCGAGCTCGCCCTCGCAGCCGCATGGCAGGGCTTGGAGCACGTGTCGGTGTCGGGCTGGGGAACGGCCGCCGACGCCCTGCACAGGGAGCTCGATGCGAGAGGTGACGCCTCGGTGACGCGCCACGTGCATGCCAGGGAGAGCGCTGCGTGAGCAGACGGGCGGGGTGGATCATCGGCGCCCTCGTCGCGGTCCTGGTGATCGCGGCCGCCGCGGCGTGGATCTGGCTGGCGGCGAGCGCTCCGCCCGCCGCTCGCCCCACCCCGAGCCCCGCGGCGACCACTGCCGCCCCTGCCGCCGAGCGGGCCCAGGCCGCGCTCGACGACCTGCTCACGGCGTGCGCCGACAGCACGGCGAGCGAGCCACCGGAGCACTGCGGCATCCGCATCCCCTGGGGCACCGAGTTCTCCACGGTGAGCGGCATCCGCTATCGCGTCGAGAAGCTGCCCGAGCTGGTGCTGGACGGAGACTCCTTCACGGCGAGCGGCGGAGCGCTCGTCGCTACGGTCAGCGGAACCGGGCAGGACGGTGCCGCGCGCACCGAGACCTATCGCACAGACGACTGGGCGGTGCGCGGCGACGCGAAGGTCACCGACAGCGCGGTCGACCTCTCCGTGTGGTGAGGCGTCGGATGCCGCACGGCACCGCAGTCTGGTGAGCCGTCAGATCCGGCGGGACAACACCGCGCCGTGAGGCGCCAAGGCCCCGTGAAGCACCACAGTCTGGTGAGACGTCAGATCCCAGCGAGGCGTCAGAACTGCACGCGCGGAGGCTCGGAGATCGCTCCGCTGTCGGCCACCTCGAAGAACTCGCGCTCGGTGAAGCCGAGCCCCTTGGCGAAGAGGTTGTTCGGGAACACCTTGATCTTGGTGTTCAGCTCGCGCACCCCGCCGTTGTAGAAGCGTCGCGCGGCCTGGATCTTGTCTTCCGTGTCGACGAGCGACTGCTGCACCTGGAGGAAGTTCTGGCTGGCCTGCAGCTGCGGGTACGCCTCGGCGACCGCGAACAGGCTGCGCAGCGCCTGCTGCAGGTGGCCCTCGGCGATGCCGGCTTCGCCCGGTCCGCCCGCCGACAGCGTCTCCGCACGCGCACGGGTGACGTTCTCGAAGACGGCCTTCTCGTGAGACGCGTAGCCCTTGACGGTCTCGATGAGGTTGGGGATGAGATCCGCGCGTCTCTTGAGCTGCACCGTGATGCCGCTCCAGGCCTCATCGACGCGGACGTTGAGCTGCACCAGCGAGTTGTACGTCGCCCAGAGATAGATTCCGATGAGCAGAACCAGACCGACGATGATCAGTACCGGTACGAGCCATTCCATCAGAGCCCCACCCTTCCTCGTTTTGTCCCCATCTTATCGACGCTCTCTGCGCGTCGACTGGGTACGCCGCGCGGTGGGGTCAGGCGCCGAGCACGCGGTCGAGGTAGCGGTTGGCGAAGCGCCGCTCGGGGTCGAGGCGGTCACGCAGGGCCGTGAAGTCGTCGAAACGCGGGTAGCTCTCGCGCAGCTGATCCGCGGTGCGCGTGTGCAGCTTGCCCCAGTGCGGACGCCCTCCGTACTCGACCATGATCTGCTCGACCGCCTCGAAGTACGGGGTCGGGTCGGCGCGCCAGTAGCGGTGCACGGCGATGTAGCCGGACGCGCGTCCGTGGGCGGTCGACAGCCAGCGGTCGTCCTCCTGGGCGAAGCGCACCTCGATGGGGAACTCGATCCGCCATCCGCGCTCCCGGATCAGCTCCTGCACGGCACGGAAGGCCGGAACCACGTTCTCGACCGGCAGCGCGTACTCCATCTCGCGGAAGCGCACCGTGCGGCTCTGCGTGAGCACGCGGTGCGAGAGATCGGTGTACGTGCGGTCGCCCGTGAGCTTCACCGCGAGCCTGCTGAACGGCGGCGTGATCGAGGGCACGGCCTGACCGGCCGCGCAGACCACGCGGTACACGCCGTTGGAGAGCAGCGTCTCGTCGATCCACCGCCCGACGGGAGGGAGCGGCTCACGGCGCGTCGACTCGGGGAGCCGCGTCTGCCTCTTGGTGAGGGCGACGTCCGTGTGGGGGAACCAGTAGAACTCGAAGTGATCGGATGACGCGGCGCGCTCGTCGATCGTGGCGAGCACGTCGTCCAGCGGAGCCGGCTCGTCGATCGCGGTCATGACGAACGCGGGCACGCACTGCAGAGTGACCTCGACGAGGATGCCGAGTGCGCCGAGCCCGAGGGCCACGGCGGGGAGCATCTCGGCGTTCTGCTGCTCGTCGATGCGGAGGAACTCTCCGGCGGCGGTGATCATCGTGACGCCGACCACCTGGGTGGCGAGTCCGCCGTATCCGACGCCGGTTCCATGGGTGCCGGTCGAGATGGCTCCGGAGATCGACTGCCGATCGATGTCCCCCAGGTTCTGCATCGCGAGTCCGTAGGGCGCGAGCAGCGCGGGAATCCGATGCAGTCTGGTGCCCGCGAGCAGCGTCACCCGACCGGTCGCGGCATCCGCCGACACCAGTCCCTGCAGGTCGTCGAGCTCCAGCAGCACCCCCGGAGCGACGGCGATGCCGGTGAAGCTGTGTCCCGCCCCCACCGCCTTCACCGTCAGGCCCTGCGAGACCGCAGCGGTGACCGCGCGCTGCACACCCTCGGGAGAGCGCGGACGCTCCACTCTGAGGGGCTTCACGGATGCCGAGCGCGCCCAGTTCTGCCAGGTGCCGCCGATTCTCGTCACAGGAACGCCTTTCCCTCTCCCCGGTACGTGGGCAGCTCGTCGATGATCTCGTCGCCGGAGACGAGGTGGTACGCCTCGATGCGCTCCGCGGCTTCTCCGCTCTTGGAGTGGCGGAACCAGACGCGGTCGCCGACGCCGAGAGTCGTCGCCGCTCTCCCCTGCAGCGGTGTCTGCACCTCTCCCGCGGCCTCGCGCGGCATCGTGCGCAGACCCTCCGGCCACACGGGAAGCGGTTGGCGAGACGCCACGGGCGGCCCTGAGGCGATCCATCCGCCGCCCAGCACGGTCGCGATGTCGGCGGTCGGTCTGCGCACCACGTCGAAGCCGAAGGCTGCCGCCGGGGCGGGGCGGAAGGAGCGGTAACCGTCGAACAGGTGCCCGCCGAGCAGACCGCTGCCCGCACTCGCCTCCGTGAGCGACTCGTCGCTGCCTGTGAACTCCAGGGAGCCGGTGCCGCCGCCGTTGAGGAACTCGAGCGGCGCGATGGGAGCGGTCGCGGCGACGATCTCCGCCCTGCGCTCGCGGAGCTCCGATCGGGACCGCGCCTGCACCGCGCGGATGAGCGGAGCATCCGGCCCTGCGGCGTCTCCCTGACCGGCGATCTGAGCGTCGTACATCTGCAGCCCCACCAGCCGGAAGCCCGGACGGGCGACGACCTTGCGAGCGAACGCGGCGACCTCGCCG
The DNA here is from genome assembly GCF_002979415.1 of Microbacterium sp. MYb72. GTDB lineage: Bacteria > Actinomycetota > Actinomycetes > Actinomycetales > Microbacteriaceae > Microbacterium > Microbacterium natoriense. The sequence goes on from NZ_PCOT01000002.1 coordinate 211,329, forward strand.
GCGGTGAAAAGTCCGGAGCGGCGCACGCCGATGTGCCCGAGCAGCGGTGAGCGCAGCGAGGCGTCGACGTCGATCGCGACCCTGATCTCCGGACGGTTCCCGGGTCCTGCGACGCTGTCGATGACATCGAGGTGCACCGGGTCGTCGATCATGAGGGTGATGCGCGCGGCGGCCCGCTCGTCGGCGAACAGTCGCTGCAGCGCCGCGCGGTCGACGGTCGGATAGCCGATCACGATGTCGTCGTGCGTGTCGGCGAGCCAGAGGGCCTCCGGCAGTGTGAACGCCAGGATCCCGTGGAACCCCGGAAGCGCCAGCACCGCGTCGAGAACCGCGCGCACGCGCACCGACTTGGACGCGACGCGGATCGGCAGACCGCCCGAGCGCACGAGGAGATCGAGCGCGTTGTGGCGCAGCGCCTCTCGGTCGATCACGGCGACGGGCGCCGGCAGATGTCCGGTGGCCGCGGAGAGCCGTGGCCAGTATCGGGCGGGTTCCTCCCACTCGGGCGCGACCGGTGTGGGGCTCAGTTCTTCGGTGAGGTCGAGCACTCCCCCACCCTACGGCTTCTCGGACTCGGATTCACAGAATCGGGAACCCGGTCGCACCCCGGTCGCGCTTGTAGGCTGGCGACGGGCCCCCGTAGCCCAATGGCAGAGGCAGGCGACTTAAAATCGCTTCAGTGTCGGTTCGAGTCCGACCGGGGGTACTCTCGCTCCCTCGCAGCGTCGAGCACGGCCGCATCGGCGAGTGCTGCGGCCTGGGCTCTCGACTCCCGGACCCTGCGGAGGACCAGCACGATGAGCGCCACGGCGATCGCGGCGTACACGACGTAGTCGAGGTATCCGAGGTAGCTCTCGAGCTTCTCGTGCTGCGTGCCGAGGGCGGCTCCGACGCCGATGAGCATCGCATTCCAGAGGCCGCTGCCGACGATCGTGTACACGCTGAAGCGCACCAGCCCCATGCGCGAGGCACCGGCCGGTATCGAGATCAGGCTCCGGATGCCGGGGACCATCCGGCCGACCAGGACCGTCCACCCGCCGCTGCGCGCGAACCAGTGCACGCCGCGGTCGAGGTCGGATCTGCTGACCAGTCGCGTCGCCGCGAGGAATCGCACGGCGCGCTCCATCCCGATGGCGCGTCCGAGTCCGTAGAGCAGCAGAGCGCCGATCCACGACGCGAGCGTGCTCCAGAAGATGAGCCAGCCGAGGTGCAGCTCGCCGCTCTGGCTCAGGTATCCCGCGAACGGCAGGATCACCTCGCTCGGGATGGGAGGGATCAGCACCTCCATGAACACCAGCACCCCCACCCCGACGTCTCCGAGGGCGGTGAGGACATCGGCGGCGAAACCGGTCAGTCCGGTGAAACCGTGTTCGGCGGCCGTCGCGACGGCAGCGGCGTGGCTCATCAAGGGCTCGTCTCTGTCAGGGGCTGTGCGGGTATCGGAGAAGGCTCGGCTGAGTCATCCGTTCGGGCGTTCATCTGCCGAACAGGTCGCCGATACCCGGGATGCCGAGGTTCCCCAGCTGCTCTCCCCATCCAGAGGCCGTCTCGCCGAGACCGGACACCGTGTCGCCGACCGAGCCTGCGAGGTCCTCCGCGCCGCCCGTGAGCGACTCGACATCGAACCCGCCGGCGAGCGCCTCGACGTCCAGACCGGCGGCGAGCGACTCGAAGTCGACGCCGAAGCCCGCGGCCTGGTCCAGGAGCGGAGCGGCGACGGTGCTGAGCACGGCGCCACCGGCGACCACCCCGAGCACGCCGACCGCGGCGCCTCCCGCGAGCGCCGCGCCCGCGGCGCCCCCACCGCGGACACGCGAGAGGAGCCCGCGCATGCGGCCGGGGTTCATGGCCTCCGCGCGGCCGGCGGCGCGCGACAGATCCTCCGACGAGGAGGAGCGCGGACGCTCGCCCGGCGGGAGCTCCTCGCGCATCCGCGCGGCGACGTGCTCGCGCTGCTGCGGGGTCAGCCGCGCGAAGGCGTCGCGGTGGATCCTCTCGACCTGCTCGGGGTCGGCCGTGCGGAGAAGGTAGTCGTAGCGGGCGATCGCCGCTCGATCCGACTCGGAGACCGGCGACGCCGAGCTCGCCGGCCCGGAGGTCGTCGGCGCACCGGCCGGCGGGGGCGAGTACCGGTCGGCGGACGCTGGACGCGCCTCCTGGGGTGCGGGCCGATGGGAGGAGGGCTCGGACGACCCCCGCACGACGTCGGCGGCCCGACGCCCCAGGTCGCCCCACTCGGTCGAGCGGGACGCACCGCCGTGTTCACCGTGTGTCGAACCGGTGGTCTTGTCGAGGGCCTCCGTGGCCAGGCCGAGGAGACGGGAGAGCTTTCCCATGGGTGATCCCTTCGTGGAGCGAAGCGGACCGGCGGGGACCACCACGTCGGGACGACGGCAGGGGGCACCACGGCGGTCCGCCAGGCGGACGCCAAGGTCTCCTCCACCCTCACGGGCCGGCGGGCCGGGACACGATGACATGTCCGTAGTGACGACTGCGCCGCAGACGGGAGTACTCCCCTTGCTCGCCCGAGACTATCCGGCGGAGTTATGCGTCTCCTCCGAGCCACGCGGGAACGCGAAAGGCCCTCCCCGAGCGGGAAGGGCCTCTCGTGCGAGACGAGGCGGACTACTTGGCGGCGACCTTCTCGGCGGCGGGCTTCTTCGCAGCGGCCTTCTTCGCCGGAGCCTTCTCGGCGACCTCGGCCTTGTCTGCAGCGGCCTTGTCGGCTGCGGAGGCCTTGGCGGCGGGCGCCGTCTTCGCGGCGGCCGGAGCGGCTGCATCGGCCGCCGGACGCGGACGAGCGGCGAACTCCTCGAAGACGTAGCGCGGGTTCTGGACCGTCTCGAGGTTCACGAGGTCACGACCCAGCCACAGGTTGTTCCACCAGCCCCAGAGGACCCGCCACTTGCGCTCCCACGTGGGCATCGCGAGACCGTGGTAGCCGCGGTGCGCGACCCACGCCACGAAGCCCTTGAGGGCGAGCTTGCCGGACTGGAAGACGCCGTTGTAGAGACCGAGGCCGGCGACGGCACCCAGGTTCTTGTGGAAGTACTCCTTCGGGTCCTCTCCGCGCAGCACGGCGACGAGGTTCTTCGCGAGGAGCTTGGCCTGGCGCACGGCGTGCTGGGCGTTCGGCACGCAGAAGCCGCCGACGCCACCACCGGACAGGTCGGGAACGGCCGAGACGTCACCGGCGGCCCAGGCGCCTTCGACGAAGGCCTCCGGGGTTCCGACGCGCAGGTCGGCGCGGGTCTGGATACGACCGCGCTCCTCGACCGGAAGGTCTCCGCCGCGCACGACGGTCGGGTTGGCCATGACGCCGGCGGTCCAGACGATGACGTCGGTCGGGATGACCTCGCCCGTCGAGAGCTCGACGTTGCCGTCGACCGCGCTCGTGAGCTGCGTGTCGAGGTGCACGTTGGCACCGCGCTTGGCAAGGTCCTTGAGTACCCACTCGCTCGTCTGCAGCGAGACCTCGGGCATGATGCGGCCCATCGCCTCGATGAGGTGGAAGTGCGTGTCGTCGAAGCTCAGCTGCGGGTACTTGCCCACCAGGGACGAGGCCAGCGAACGGAGCTCTGCGAACACCTCGATGCCGGCGAAGCCGCCGCCGACGACGACGACCGTGAGGAGACGGTCGCGCTCGGGCCCTGCGGGCAGCGATGCTGCCTTGTCGAAGTTGGACATCACGCGGTCGCGGATCGCGACCGCCTCTTCGATCGTCTTGAGGCCGATCGCGTTGTCGGCGATGCCGGGGATCGGGAACGTGCGAGACACGGCGCCCGCGGTGACGACGATCTGGTCGTACGCGAACTCGTACGGCTCGCCGAGCGGCGGGGTGATCGTGGCGACCTTGTTGGCGTGGTCGATGTTCGTGACCTTGGCGGTGAGGACGTTCGTGCGCTTCAGGTGACGACGGTGAGCCACGACCGAGTGGCGTGCCTCGATCGAGCCCGCGGCGACCTCGGGGAGGAACGGCTGGTACGTCATGTACGGCAGCGGGTCGACCATGGTCACGTCGGCTTCGCCCTTGCGAAGGTGCTTCTCCAGCTTCCACGCCGTGTAGAAGCCTGCGTAGCCGCCGCCGACGATCAGAATCTTGGGCACAGTGCTGTTCTGAGGCACAGGGGGACAACTCCTCGGAGTCAGGAATGTGGCGTGCGAGCGCGCGCCGATCGGATGCGCCGGGCAGCTGCGGTGACGCCAAGCGCTATCAGGATACCAGGGACTGTGAGTGCGACGAGCGGCAGGGTACCGTAGCGCAGTGAATCGGCGCTGGGAAGCAGCGGAGAGCCCGGTTCCGTCGGCGAATCCGCCGCCGGAAGAGGCGGCACGGCGACCGGTGTGGAGGTGGGAACCGGGGCGGGCGCGGTCTGCGCGCGGCGGAACAGCTTGACCCATCCGGCGAGGTCGCCCATGGGGTTCTCCGTGACGGAGGGGACGTCGGCGGTGACCGCGCCCTCGGCGTTCAGGAGCCCGTATCCGTAGAGGGGGTCGGGAGCCTTCGTCATGCCGGGAGCGGGAACCGCCGTCTTGATGATGCGGTTGATGACGTTGGCCGCGGACATGTCGGGGTGCGCGGACCGGACGAGCGCGGCGACGCCGGCGACGATCGGAGCGGCGCCGCTGGTGCCGCTCCACGAGGCGAGCGTGCCGTCCGCCGACATGCCGATCAGGCCCTCGCTGGGCGCGGCGACGCCGATCGTGATGCCCTGGGTCGACGCCTCGACGCTCGCCGAGCCGGTCTGGTCGACGCCGCCGACCGTCAGCACCCCCGGGATGGTCGCGGGTGCGCCGATGATGTTGGTGCCGCTCCCCCGGTTGCCCGCGGCGACGACCACCACCACATCGTGCTCGAACGCGTAGAGGAACGCGTCGTCCCAGCTCCGGTCCCAGTCCAGCGTGTTCGTCGTGAACGAGAGGTTGATCACGTCGGCCCCGTTGTCGACCGCCCAGCGCATCGCCTTGGCGACCTGCTCGGTGAACGGGACGGATGCCGATGCGCCGAAGCCGACGGAGATCGAGAGGAGCTTCGCCTCGGGCGCGACGCCGATCATGCCCTTTCCGTCGGGGGCTCCGCGACCTGCGGCGAGGGAGGCGACCCAGGACCCGTGGTTGCCGTCGATCGCGCCGATCGGGGTCCGTCCGTCCGGGGTCCCGCTGCCCGACACGTCGGTGCCGCCCGCGACGGCGCCGTCGAAGATGCCGGGGACCTTGCCGATGCCGGTGTCGATCACCGCGATCGTCGCGCCGGCGCCGCGGGTCGTCTGCCAGGCCTCGCGGATGCGGGCGCCGTCGAGCCAGTACTCGGTCGCCCGTACGGGATCCGAGGGGTCGTCGGGAACGGGCGCGGGCGTCGCCGCCGCTCCGGCGAGCAGGACGGATGCCGCGATCACCGCAACCGCGACGGCGCTGCGCAGCATCCGGCGTCGGCTCATGCCACGGGTTCCTCGCGCACGGCGGCCCCCGGGTCTTCGCACCGGCAGTTCTGCGGGGACCAGGTCGAGCGGGCGAGCGCCTCGTCGCCGATGGGGTTCACGCCGGGCCCCGCCGCGAGAGCGTGACCCGCGAGCGCGTGCAGGCACTTGACCCTCGTGGGCATTCCGCCGGCGGAGATGCCGTCGATCTCCGGCACGTCGCCGAACTGCGCGCGATCGGCGAGATACGCCTGGTGCGCCGTCAGATACGCGGCGGCGATGTCGTCGTCTTCGGCGAGGAGCGCAGCGAGCTCCGGCATCACCTGCGTGGCCTCGAGCGTCGACATCGCGGCCGTCGCCGCGGGGTGCGTCAGATAGTAGAACGTGGGGAACGGGGTGCCGTCCGGCAGCCGCGGAGTGGTGGCGACCACGGTCGGGTTGCCGCAGGCGCAGCGGGCGGCGATGCCGACGACGCCGCGCGCGGGGCGTCCCAGCTGTGCGGACACCACGGCGAGCTCGGCGGGCGTGGGTGCGGGGAACGGCGGGGTGGTCACCCCACCAGCGTAGGGGAGGCCGCCGGGAGGATGCTCGGAGCGACCTGCTCCGGGCGCGTCACTGAGCGGGGACGGCCGTCTGGCTGAGTCCGGCGGCTGTCAGGGTGCGCAGCATCTGCGGCATCCAGTCGGCCGGATCCTCCTCGAGCGTGTCGCTCACCGGCTTCTGCTCCTGTGGCAGCGCCGCGGGGTCGAGGTCGTTGTCGATGAGGTACACGATCTCGCCCGGCTTGACGTAGTACAGCCGCTCTCGGGCCTGCGTGGTGATGTAGGCCGGGTCGGTCCAGCGATCGCGCTCCGCCTCGAGAGACGAGATCTTCTCCTGCGAGACCTGGATCGACGACTCCAGGGCGGCGATCTTCTGACGCTGGTCGATGAAGGTGCCGAGCGTCGGCACGAGCACCCAGGCGCCGAGGACGACCAGGGAGAGCATGATCACCGAGAAGGCGGACAGCCGGATGCCGGAGGCCCATTCCCTGACGTCGACGCTGCGACCTGCTGCGCCCCCTGTCGAGGAGGAGGTCCGCGTGGAGGGCGTCTTCCGGGAGCCTGGCGTCGAGCGCGGCGCGGCGGTGGTCGGCCGCGGAGACGGAGAAGGGGGAGCCGGACGTCTCGCCAAGGCTCCCCCTCTCGTCTGCCGCCTCAGGGCGGCATGGTCAATCGTGCGTGCGCGTCAGCCGATCAGGCCGAGAACCGCGGGAACGCCGAGCGACCCGCGAAGACCGCGGCGTCGCCGAGCTCCTCTTCGATGCGCAGAAGCTGATTGTACTTCGCGACGCGCTCGGAGCGAGCAGGCGCACCCGTCTTGATCTGACCGGCGTTCGTGGCGACCGCGAGGTCGGCGATCGTGGTGTCCTCGGTCTCGCCGGAGCGGTGCGAGAGCATCGCCGTGTAGCCGGAGCGCTGCGCGAGGCTGACCGCGTCGAACGTCTCGGTCAGGGTGCCGATCTGGTTCACCTTGACGAGCAGCGAGTTGGCGACGCCGCGCTTGATGCCGTCGGCGAGGCGCTGCGGGTTGGTGACGAACAGGTCGTCGCCGACCAGCTGCACCTTCGAGCCGAGCGCGTCGGTGAGGAGCTTCCAGTTGTCCCAGTCGTCCTCGGCGAGAGCATCCTCGATCGTGACGATCGGGAAGTCGTTGACCAGGCCCTGGTAGTACTCGATCAGCTCGGGGCCGGTCCAGTCCTTGTTGTCCAGGCGGTAGACGCCGTCGGAGAAGAACTCCGTGGCGGCCACGTCGAGGCCGAGGGCGATGTCCTTGCCCGGGGTGAAGCCGGCCTTCTCGATCGCCTTGATGAGGAACTCGAGGCCCTCGCGGTTGCTGGGGAGGTCGGGGGCGAAGCCGCCCTCGTCGCCGAGGCCGGTCGCGTAGCCCGCAGCCTTCAGCTCGCTGCGGAGCACGTGGTAGGTCTCGACGCCCCAGCGCAGCGACTCGGAGTAGGTCTCGGCGCCGATCGGGGCGAGGAAGAACTCCTGCATGTCGATGCCGTTGTCGGCGTGCTCGCCGCCGTTGATGACGTTGAACAGCGGAACGGGCAGTACGTGCGCGTTCGGGCCGCCCAGGTAGCGGAACAGCGGCAGGTCGGCGGAGTCGGCCGCGGCCTTGGCGACCGCGAGGCTCACGCCGAGGATCGCGTTCGCGCCGGTGCGCTGCTTGTTCTCGGTGCCGTCGGTCTCGTTGAGGATCTCGTCGACGATGCGCTGCTCGCTCGCCTCGACGCCCTCGATGGCCGGGCCCAGCTCGTCGATGACGGCGGAGACGGCCTTCAGGACGCCCTTGCCCCCGTAGCGGGACTTGTCGCCGTCGCGGAGCTCGTACGCCTCGAACGCGCCGGTGGATGCGCCCGAGGGGACAGCTGCCCGCTGGACGACGCCGTCGTCGAGGAGCACCTCCACCTCGACGGTCGGGTTTCCGCGCGAGTCGAGAATCTCGCGTGCGCCTACAGCCTCGATCAGTGCCACAGAAGTGCTCCTTGTTCAGAAAAGGGGTTTGTGGTGGAGCGACGTCGATCCGTGGCCAGTCTAGCCGTGCCGAAAGTCACCGCACGAGAGCGATGGCCACCCCGTCCCAGCCCTTGACGCCGACCGTCTGCAGCGCGGTCGCGTCGAACCGGGGGTCCTCCCCCAGCATCCGCAGTCCCTCCCGCGTCCCGACGACCTTCGGATCGGTCGCGTCCTCGCGGAGGATCTCGCCCTCGCGCCCGATGTTGTCGAGCACGATCACGGTGCCGGGGTGGCCGAGCCTCGCGGCCCAGTCGAGGTAGATCGTGTTCGACTCCTTGTCGGCGTCGATGAACACGAGGTCGAAGCCGCCGACGAGGGTGGGCAGCACGTCGACTCCCCTGCCGATGCGGATGTCCACGCGCTCGCCGACCCCCGCGGCGTCGATGCTCGCCCTGGCGACGGCGGCGTTGTCCGCCTCGGCCTCGATCGTCACGACGCGCCCCTCCGCGCCGACCGCTCGCGCCAGCCAGATCGTGGAGTACCCGCCGAGGGTGCCGATCTCGAGCACGCGCCTCGCTCCGCTCATGCGTGCGAGCAGATTCAGCAGCTTGCCGCCGACCGGTGCGACCTCGATCTCGGGGAGGCCCGCCGCGTGCTGAGCGTCCAGCGCCGCGTCCAGGCCGGGATCATGACCGACCAGGGTGTCGGCGAGGAAGACATCGGCAGCGGCCCAGGCCGAGGGTGTGGAGTCCATGCCCTCAGCCAACCCCGCGCCGCGAGTCCGGTCAAGGGGCGTCCGGCAGCGGGGGCGCCGAGGCCTCGGCCGGACGCGCGGGAGCGGCGAGCTCCGGCTGCGCGCGGAACTGCCCCGTGAGAGCGAGCACCGCGATGATCACCGCGACGACGATCCATCCCGCGACGCCGAGCGGACCGGCCAGCGCCATGTCGGGCTGAGTCGCCGCGACGAGCACGATGAGTCCCGCAGCGGCGTTGAGAGAGCCGTGGGCGATGACGGCGGGCCAGACCGAGGCCGAGCGCAACCGCAGCCAGCCGAGCAGGATGCCCCAGGCCACGCAGCCCCCGACCATGAAGAGGACCCCGGTGACGTCCGTGCGGCCGAAGTTGTAGCCGAGCAGGATGACCGGGCTGTGCCAGAGACCCCAGATCACGCCGCTCAGCAGGAGCGCGGGCCAGGTTCCCATCGGCCGGAGCGCCGGCACCAGCCATCCGCGCCAGCCGAGCTCCTCACCGAACGCGAAGACGCTGTTCAGGATGGCGCCGACGGGGATCATGGCGATCTGCGCGGCGACGACCACCCCGACCGGAGGCAGCGGCGTCCCCGGCGGCAGAGCGCTCTCGAGCTGCGCGGCGAACCCGGAGAACGCGAAGTCGAGCTGGACGAAGCCGAGCGCCGCGGAGAGCAGGATGCTGAGGGCCACGATGATCGGCGGGGCGAGCCAGCCGAGCACGATGAGCCAGACGACGCGCTTCGCCGGGCGCAGAGGCCAGAGGCCGAGGAACCGCAGCCGTCCGCCTCTCGGCGGTACGCGCATCGCGAACACGACGATGAGAGCGGCGATGGTCGGGGTGAGCATCATCACCGGGAGCAGCACTCCGGAGAGGGGCTCGGCGAGTCCGTCGCCGAGCCACAGCGGCAGGCACACCAGCCAGGCCAGCGCACAGGCCAGGACGGTGAAGGCGATGACGGCGGCCCACGGCACGCGGCCACCCCGAGGTGCGATCCGGTCGGTCATGATGCCGTGCCTCCTGTTCTGTCGCCCCGCGGCGTCGCGGCTCCTCGTTCGACGTAGGCCTGCAGCAGCGCCGCGGCTTCCTCGGCGCCGTCGATCGTGACGATGAACGGCCGCTTGTCGCGTCGGCTGATCTCGATGGCCGCCCCGCGGCGCGTGACGATGCCCGTCCTGCCGTCGACCGCGATGCGCCAGCCCCAGCCGCCGAACTCGCCGAAGGGCGAGATGTCGACGGCGCGGGCCGACTCGATCTCTCGGAGGGGGATGCTGATCCGCGGCCAGCCGACGAGCGCCCTGGCGGAGAATCCCTCCGGCGTGACCCGCACGCGGAAGGCGGTGGCTGTGGCCATCGCGATCACGATGACGACCAGCGAGAGCGCGACCACCCACCCGCCTTCGACACCCGTGCCGAGCATGAACGCGGCGAGTCCGGCTATGCCGAGCAGCAGCACGGAGACGGCGATGAGCGCGACGCGCGGCATCGAGGCCGTGCCGAGCCACACGACCCGCTCCCCGTCTGCGACGTGCACGGCGTGGCGGGGCTCGAGCGTGCGTCCCTGCTCGGCGCGCACGCGGGGCTGCACCGCCCAGGCGACCGCGCCGACGACGAGCAGCGCGGCGAAGGACAGCGCCATGACTCCCCCGATGCCCGGTGTCTCCGCTGCATCGGCGAGGCCGCGCTGCATTCCGAGCGAGCCGAGGCTCATGCCGGCGGCGAACGCGGCCATGCCTGCGGCGAGCGCACCCATCAGCCGGCCGGCGCCGCCCCAGTGCGCCCCGACGGCGGAGAGCGTCGTCACGGCCATGAGCACGGGCAGCGCGAGTCCGATCCCGAGCAGCAGCCAGAGGTACGTCGTCGGAGGGCCGAACCCGTCCGCGCCGCTGACCCCCCAGTGCGTCACGACCGGGTCGGGCAGCGAGGGCAGCCACGCGATCACCACGACGGCCGCGGCAGCGGTCAGCACGAGGGGAACGATCACGGCGACGAGGAAGAACGTCAGACGCGCGCGCCGGAGCAGCGACGGGGGCGTGCGGGTCAGGTCGTGGGTGGTCATGGCGAGACCTCCTGGTTCTCCTCGGGAGTGCGATGATCGGTGCGATCGCCGCGGTGCGAGTGCACGATGCCGGCGAGCATCTCGGCGGAGACGCCGAGTGCGGCGGCCTTGCGCACGAGGACGTCGATGTCGTGGGCGAGTTCGGCGAGCGGGGCGGCGGACGCGGCGATCACGGCGCCCCGGCCACGGCGGAGATCGATGAGGCCCTCGTCGCGCAGCCGCTGGTAGGCGTGGAGGACCGTGTGCTGGTTGATCTCCAGCGCGCCCGCCACATCGCGCGCCGGCGGCAGGCGATCACCGGGGGCGAGGGCGCCGGCGAGGATGTCGGCGCGGATCGATGCCGCGACCTGGTCGTACAGGGGCCGCGCGCTGTCGGCATCGACTCTGAGCAGCATCTCTCACCTCCCTCTCCCGTGTTCTAGTAATTCTATGAGAACTAGAACAACTGTGGCAACCCTCCAGAGAGCTTTGTGCCGACTCGGACCCTCGTCCAGACTGACGTCATGCGCATCACTCCTCGCCGTCTCGCCATGGGCATGAGCCTGTGGATCCCGAACCTCTTCAGCGGCATCCGCATCCGTCGATTCAGTGAGGACTGGACGCACGCCACGGTCGAGCTGCGCGTGAACGTGTTCACCCGCAACTACGTCAAGACCGCGTTCGGCGGGTCGATGTCGGCGATGACCGACCCGTACTTCTTCATGCTCGTGATGCACCAGCTCGGCCGCGACTACGTCGTGTGGGACACCCGCGGCGAGATCGAGTTCCTCAAGCCGGGCCGCGGAGTGCTCACCGCCGAGTTCGAGGTGTCGAGGGAGCAGGCGGAGGAGATCCGCGAGAAGGCGAAGGGCGGCGCGAAGGTGCTCGAGTGGTTCGAGACCGTCATCACCGACCGCGAGGGCGACGTCGTGGCCAGGGTCCGCCGCGAGGTCTACATCCGCGAGAAGAAGCGGGTCACCGCGGCGCGTTCCTGACGTCCTCGCCCGCCGCCGACGCCGCAGGGACCAGCGTGGAGGCGCGGGCCACCAGCGCCGGGGCCAGCCGCACCGTCTCATGCGACGCGGTCGCGCCCGAGACGAGCCCGAGCACGAGCTCGAGCGCCGTCCGTCCGCTCTCCTCGAACGGCTGCCGCACGGTCGTCAGTCCGAGCGCCGCAGCCACCTCGCCGTCGTCGTAGCCGACCACCGCCAGGCGGTCGTGCTCCGGCCGTGCGCGCTGCGCGCTCAGGATCGCGGCGGCGAACTGGTCGTGGTTCGCGACGATCGCCGTGGCATCGGCGGCGAGCGCCGCCCGGAAGACGCGGTCGTCGATCGACGCCGGGTCGGAGACGGCGAGCCTGGTCACCGCCACGTGCTCTTCGAGGCCGTCGATGCGCAGCATCCCCGCCGAGACGTAGGCCTCTGACCGCTGCGGCTCGTGCACGAACAGGACCCGGCGATGGCCGAGCTCCGCGAGGTGACGGCCGATCTGCGCGCCTCCGTCGCGGTCGTCCACGAGCACGACGGGTCCGCCTACATCGGCGCGCGTGGGGACGACGTCGACGTACACGACGGGGATGCGCGCCGCGCGACTCGCACGCCTCGCCGCGCCTCCGAGCGGCACCCCCATCACCACGAGCCCCGACACGTCGGTGCGGGTCGGCAGGACGTCGAGCAGCGGCTCGTCGGCGGATGCCGCGGAGTCGAGGTCGTACGGGATGATGTCGACCGCGGCATCCCTGGCCCGCCGCAGCATGCCGGACAGCCGGCGCAGATACGAGGGGTAGGTCGTGAACGGCGCGGCGACGGCGATCCGGGCGGCGCCCACCCGGCGCCCGGCCGTCATCCGATAGCCGAGAGCGGTCGCGGCCGCCACGATGCGCTCCCTGGTCTCCGGACGCACCCGGTGCGGGGCGCTGACGGCGAGCGACACGGTCGAGATGCTCACGCCGGCGCGCTCGGCGACGTCGTAGATCGTGACCCGTCCAGGGCGTGCGCGCATGTTCCGGCCTCCGCACTTCATCGAAGTTCTTCGATTCCTCAGACTAGTCCGCAGCCGTCGAAGGAGATGACCGATGCCGAGAAGCCCCCGCTACCGCAGACCGACACTCGACAGCGCCGTCGCCGCGTACGAGAAGAGGATCGCTCCCCTGCTCGCGCCCGAACCGGCCGATCCCTCCGGGCGCCGACGGGTCGCCCAGGAGAACGACACGGCGGTGAGCGCGGCGCTGGGGATCGAGCCGATCGCCGTGGCGACGGAAGACAGCACCGTCCCCGTGGACGAGCACCCCGACGTGCGGGTGCGCGTGTACTGGCCGGGCGCCGTGCCCGCGCCCCGGGGTGCGGGGTTGCCGATCCTCGTGTACTTCTACGGCGGCGGCTTCACGATCGCCGGCATCGACTGGGTGTCGTGGGACGCACGGTTCCGCCAGCGAGCACGGGATGCCGGGATCATCATCGTCGCGGCGGACTACGCTCACGCGCCGGAGCAGCACTTCCCCGCGCAGCCCGAGCAGTGCTGGAGCGCCTTCGAATGGGCGTACGCGCACGCCGAGGAGCTGGGCGGGTCGCGGGAGCGTCTCGCGGTGGGCGGCGCGTCGTCCGGCGGCGACCTCGCGGCAGCCGTGACCCTCATGAACCGCGACCGCGAGAACAGGCCGATCGCGATGCAGGTGCTCGAGAATCCGGCGCTCGACCTCACGATCGGCCACGCGGACATGCGCGGCATCAGCGCGGGCATGCCGGGCGTGATCGTGCGCACGGCCGGACAGGCCCTCGTGCGGCAGTACGTCGGCGACGACCGCGCACTGGCCCGCCACCCGTACGCGTCTCCGCTGCTCGCCGACAGCCATGAGGGCCTCCCGCCCGCGCTCATCCTGACCTCGGAGCTGGATCCGCTCCGCGGTGACGGTGAGGCCTATGCGCGTGCACTCTCCGCCGCCGACGTCCCGGTGACGGCGATCCGGTTCATCGGACAGACCCACGGATCCCTGGGGTCCACGGGGTACGTGCCGGCTGCGGATGCCGCGCACCGCATCCTCGTCGGGGAGCTGCGCACCCTGCACGATCGGGGGCGCGCATGACCGGATCCGAACACGGCATCCCTCCGCTCGCGGCCCCCGTCCGAGAGTGGATCCGTCGCGCCGAGGAGCTCTCCGCCGCGATCCCCGGCATCGACTCGGACGACCCCGCCGCACGACGCCTCGCCGCGTGGGAGCTCAGCGACCTGCTCGCGCTGGAGTTCACCGAACCTGCCGGAGACGGCGTGCGCGTCGACGAGATGGTGATGGCCGGCGGCGGCGGACTCCTCCGTGCACGCCGGTTCCGCCCGGAGAGCGCGAGCGGGCTCCTGCCGACCATGCTCTGGCTGCACGGCGGCGGCTGGGTGAGCGGAACCATCGACGAGATCGTCAACGAACGGCTCTGCGCCGACCGTGCTCTCCGCTCGGGAGTGCAGCTCATCTCGCTCGAGTACCGCCTCGCGCCCGAGCATCCGTTCCCCGCCGCGGTGGAGGATGCGGTCGCCGCGCTCGCCGATCTGCGCCTCCGCACCGACGAACTCGGCATCGACCCCTCCCGGCTCGGCATCGGCGGC
>NZ_PCOT01000020.1 GCF_002979415.1 Microbacterium sp. MYb72
AGCGCGCGGGAGCGGGCGCGGGCCGGGGTGCGGGCGGAGGACGCGGCGCGGGCCGATGCGTGGGACGCGGTGCAGCGCGATCGGGCGCCGGTCGCGGAGCGCCCCGAGCGTCCGGCGACGTTGGATGCTCCGCCGATGTTCTGCGACGAGCACATGCCTCGCGGGGCTGGGAAGGGGAAGTGCGGGCCTTGCCGGGATGCACGTCTGTACCGCGACGAGTGGATGCAGCGCCGGGTGTACGAGGACCGGCTCGCCACGTTCTACGAGCTCAGCGACGAGCCCGAGGAGGTCTGGGATGACGAACCGTTCTGACGCCCTCGGGGACTTCATCGAGATGACCGTCACGAGGTTCACGAAGGACCAGCAGTTCCGGGTTCGCCTGATGGCGGAGGCCGATGAGACCCCGCGGGAGACCGCACGCAAGATCGCAGCCGAGGCACACGCCGCGGCACTGAGGAGGACAGCATCATGAGCAACGAAACAGTCAAGGCCACCGTCTACCTGCAGGTGCAGCCGGAGTACAGCTACTGGGCCAAGCAGCGCCGAGAGCTCGACACTCCGACCGCGATCGACGGCGCGAAGGTCGTCGGCTACACGCAGAACAAGGCGCAGAAGCCGAAGCCTGGGACCGTCGAAGTGAAGATCACCGTCGAGCTTCCCAAGGGCGCATTCCTGCCCCTGCGTCCAGAGGCGATCGTCGTGATCCCCGAGACGCTCACCCAGCCCCACCCAGTCACGGTCGAAGCGTCCGACGCGAACGAGGAGAACTGACCATGAGCACGCACACGATGACGACGGATGCCGAGGGTCGCGCGACCTTCCGATGCACGGAGCCCGCTGACGCTGCCTGTCACGTCTGGGCGGACTGCCTCAGCGAGGACGGATGCGAGTCGAACGACGGCGACTGCACGCACACGCCGGTGCAGCACGACAACTGCATCTACTCCGTGTGGTGGAGCACACCCGAGGATGCGGAGTCCATGCATGTGGACGAGAACGGCGACAGCGAAGTGACGCCGAAGCCGAACATGATCGACGCGCCGATCGAGATCGAGTGGGATGAGTGCCCGCTGTGGTCGTTCGCTGGGGGAGAGGCTGCCTGATGGCCGGGGAAACGAGCATCACCGTCGTCGGCAACCTGACTGCTGACCCCGAGCTGCGTTACACGCAGAACGGCCTCCCGGTGGCGAACTTCACGATCGCGAGCACGTCGAGGAACTTCGACCGTGCTGCGAACGAGTGGAAGGACGGCGACGCGCTGTTCCTCCGTGCCTCGTGCTGGCGGGAGTTCGCCGAGCACGTCGCGGGGTCGCTGACGAAGGGCATGCGCGTCATGGCGCAGGGCCGCCTCCGTCAGCGGACGTATCAGGACCGCGAGGGCAATCAGCGCACTGCGATCGAGCTGGAGGTCGATGAGATCGGCCCAAGCCTTCGGTACGCGACGGCGCAGGTCACCCGCACCGCCCGGACGGCCGACGCGAACGGATCAGCGGCGCAGCCGTCGAACGAGGAGCCGTGGGCAACCACGGAACCGCCAGCAGAAGGGGCATGGGGTGATGACACACCGTTCTGAGGATGAGGACACCTGTCAGTGGTGCCACGGGAAGCTGTCGATCATCGTGTCCCGCGACCCGGATGAGGAGGTCGACTGCGTCTGCACCGAGAAGCCGGAAGAGACGGATGTCGAGCGCGTGGATGCCTTCGTCAAGAGCGCCGGAATCGAGCTGATGCCTTGGCAGCGCGACGTCGCGGTGCGTGCACTCGCGGGCGAGTCGATCACGCTCGCCGGCGGTCGGCGTTCAGGGATGACGACGGTCAAGCGCATTGCGGAAGGAGTTCGACATGTCTGAGCGCTACTGCATCCGTGGGTGCGTGGTCAGCGGTGAGCATTACGCCGCCTGCGCTCACTCCGGCCCCGACTACACGGGCATGTTCCCGTGCAAGGGATGCGTGGCTATCGAGGCGCGCGATGGCGTCCTGCTCTGCGAGCGCTGCTACCGGAGTCTGCGCCGGCACCTCGAGGACGCCGCTGACATCGTCGGGCATCTGCGTTCGATCGCGGACCCGACGAAGGCTGCGGTGTTCGATCGGATCCGGGTGCAGTCGTCGTCGATCGAGATCCCGGCGCCCGTGGCTGCTGACCTCATCGATGCGTCGAACGACATCACGACGACGCTGAACATGTGGGCGAACCACGTCGCGGGGGAGGACCGGCCCGGTGCTGGCCTCCCGGCCGGTGCGATGGCGGATGCCGCGCATGATGTGGTGCAGCTCGCCGTCGATGTGATCCTCGAGGACCTCGACCGCCTGGCGAACGACTCGCATCAGGTCTACTCGCTCTGCGAGGGCGTGATGGTCGTGCATAAGGATGCCCCGGATGTGTGGACGGTCGCTGATGCCGCTGTGCGGTGGCCGCTCGAAGATTCACCGCGGTGGGCGCAGGCCGCGTGCCCGGTGTGCGACCTGATGGCCGTGAGGATCCAGCCTGGCCGTAACGGTCGCCCGTCCCGGTATCGGTGCACGACGGACGACTGCGAATGGGAGGCGAACTCGAAGGATGATGGCGGCCTATGGGCGTCGGTGTTCGCTGAGCCGGCGCCGGCCGAGGTGCGACCGCATGACCCGCGCTGGCTGACCCTCGCAGACGCTGCACGCCTTGTCGAGCGCACCACGGGCACGGTCCGCAACTGGGTGACGCAGAACCTCCTCGCCCCGCAGATGGGCCGCTACTGGCAGGACGACGTGCTCGCCGTGGCAGCACAGAAGAGGGGAGAGGCGGCATGAGTACCTGGCTGACTCTCACGGAGGCCGCGAAGCGCATCCAGGGTGATGCGGCGCTCGCGTCTGCTGAGCGCCGCATCCGCCGGTGGGTGGAGTCCGGTGACCTGAAGCCGCTCGCCGGCCGCTTCCGCGCCGCCGATGTCCTCGCCACCGAGAAGAAGATGCGGTCGCGTCGCGGCCGCCCGCGCAAGCATGCACAGATTGGGAATTAACCAATGGCTATTCACTCTGAGGGAATTAACCCGACCGACAACGAGCGGGGCGCCCAGTTCGTGACGGATGCCGACCTCGACCGGTTCGAGAGCATCGCCACGCCGATCTACCAGAGCACCTTCGAGGCGGGGAAGGCGAGCAAGTACCTCGTCTCAACTCTCGGACAGTGGGTCATCCGACTGGTGGCAGAAGTTCGTCGGCTTCGTCGCACCGAGGTACCGGAGCCGCCGACGCGCGACGAGCGGGAGGCACTGATCGCCGCCGTGCAGCACGAACCCGACTGGGATACCGCAGAGCGGGGGAAGCCGATGCTCTGCTCGTGCGGGCAGAGCATCCCGGAGCCAGATTGGGACGCCGTCTACATGCATCGCGCCGATGCTGTGCTCGCTGCTGGCTTCCGTCGTTCCGAGGTACCGGAGCCGAGCGCCGAGACCGAAGACGAGATCGGCCCCGAGGAGTGCAAGGCGTGCGGTGAACTTAACACCGAGTGCCGGTGCGAGCTCGACTATGAAGCATGCTGTGGGTCTCCCAGTGGTCGGCATTTCACGCACTGTCCGACGTATCGGCCGGAGCCACAGGGCGAACCGTCCGACGCACAGGTGCTCGAGACGTTCCTCGGCAAGCTCGCGGGAGACGGTGCGTACACGCTCAACTTCACCTCCGCCGAAGCGCTGCACGGCCACATCGTCTCGCTGCTCAAGCGCGACATCGCCGCTCTGCGTGCTGCTGGGGTCGGGGGTGTGCGATGAGCGCTCTTCGGGTGAAAGACCCGCTGGGTGCCCGGTTCGCGGTTGCGGGCAACTGGCTGTATGACGGCGACGAACCGCATCGCAGTCGGACGGTCGGAGGTACATTCCGCGTCGCCGTCCTCGCGGACTCCGCCGAGAAAGCGATCGAGGAAGTGGCCGAGATGATGCGGCGGGACATCATCGTGACTGCATTGGAGATCGTGCGATGAGCAAGCACACACCGACAACCGAAGAGGTGCGCGACTACATCCGCGCGGCGGATCGTGTCACCGCGCACATGTTCGCGGCCGGCGCCGATTCCGTCGAGGCCTTCGACCACTGGCTGGCAAAGGTGCAGGCGGAAGCGTTCAGCGAGGGCGTCAACTTCATCGACGACCAGCCGGGGCCGTGGGGTGCCGGGATGGTCGCGGGACGCGCAGAGGCCGCCAGACGGCGCGCTGAGGCAGAGGGGATCGTGGACCTATGAGCTACACACCGTCGATGGACGAACTGCGCGAGGCGTGGTTGACCGCTGAGTACGAGGAGCGCGGCCACGGCACTTCCGACGACGACCTACGCGCGGAGTTCGACCGGGCGCTGGCCGTTCATGATGTCGAGGTGCGGGCGTCTGTCGTCCCTGAGGTCGGGATGCCATGTGCGAGCACGAAGCCGCACGCGGCGCACGCCTGGCAGATGAGCGCGACGGGCTGGTGTCTGTGCGCTGGTGTCGTAGCCGAGGAACCGGAATGGGTTGTCCCGCAGCGGTCTTGCCCCTGCTGTGCGGGTGCAACGGTGTGCACTGGACCGTCTCCGGTCGGCCTGTGTGAACCGTGCGGCGCGGCATGGATGGAAGGTCGTTGCGAGCACGAATGTGCTGGGCGGGCGGTGCGAGACGCTCAGGGAAAGCAGGGCGCCGCGGCGAAGCTGGAAGGAGCAGATCGTTGACGAGGTATGCGGTGATCAGCGTCGGGTGCACGGAGTGCAACGAGACTAGTGCGCCGGCGGTGACGCTCGTGACGGCAGACTTCGCTGAGGCATCGCCGGCCGCGGCAGAGCTCGCCCCTGGTCGACAGGGGGACGCGTTCGTGATTCGGCTCGACGATGGTGCGATCGTCGCGTATTCCGGCGGTGATTGGGGTGATGAGTGGATCGAAGAGGTAAAGCATCGGCAGATCGACGGTGTGGCTCTATGATCTGCACATGAGCCGTGAGAGCAGACAGCGAGCGGGCGCCGAGCACAAGCTCAGGCTCGAGCTCGCCAAGAAGCGGCGTGCAGTCGTGGCTGAGATCGCGCAACTGCTTGAGAAGTTCCCTTGCCCCGCCTGCAGACGGCGTTTGAAGGTGAACGAGCGATTCCGGATTCCGATCCATGAAGGGAAGGACGGCTCCCGTTGCTCGGGGTCGCTGCTCGCAATCGGGTGGTTCCCGGACGGCCTCGCCGCGGTTCCGTATGACCGGTACAACGAACCCGCGTCGGTTGACGCGAGGGCACTGCTCAGGCGGACCCTCTCGCCGGTGGCAGCGACCGAGCGTCGCTCCACGAGCGTCCTCGGCGACCGGCCCGCCCCCGGTAAGACAGTCTCAGGTGGGCTGCCGGGCTCGAAGCGATAGGGCGTTTCTGGCGCGCCATGGTCTACTTCTGACGAAGTTGCTGCCTCACCTGACCAAAGAAACATGTCAAACGTGTCCGGATGGTGTGTTAAGCTGTGCTTGCACCTGAACTATGACCCGAAGCCTCGCCGATCTGGCGGGGCTTTCGTCGTTCAGCTGTGGCCCCGCCACCACGCGCTCACATCCCTCTGCAGAGCGACCGCCGCCGCCATGACCTCGCGCAGCCCGTATGTAGTCGGGAGCGTAGAGCGAGCCGCACCGGGCTGGTCGCATGATGCGCACACTCGAGCGGTGATGGGCGGCGGGACGCAGTCGTTTCCGGGGAGGCGCCGTGTCGGACGTCATCCACTCCCGTGCCTACCGTGACCTTCGCGCCACGCTGAAGGCCGAGTGGCGGGCACGCAACGCACCGTGCGCTCTCTGTGGTCAGGCGGACATCGAGTACGACGGACCGCGCAACGCACCGAACAGCTTCGAGCTCGATCACAAGATCAGCCGGAAGCGGTGCCTCGCCATGGGGAAGCCTGAGCTGCTCCTCGATCCCACGAACTGTCAGCCATCGCACACGCGATGCAACAGGTCGAAGCAGGCCGGTGAAGGCAAGCCCACGATGGGCGAGACGAGTGAGGAGTTCTGATGGACAGCATGCGCAAGATCGCGATCACCGACGGTCCTCTGAAGGGCAAGACCGTCGAGGTGCACGTCAACGAGGTCACGTTCACCACGCACGCCGGGTACGGCCATTACGAGGTGACGAAGGACGGCGCGACGTGGCACCGCAAGCAGGCCGCCTCGGGCACGGAGACGGCTGCACCGAAGGCCCCGCGCAAGCCTGCACGCAAGGCGCCCGCGAAGCCCACGGCGCCGGCCTCGACCGTCGCTCCCGTCGAGCAGCCTGAGTCGAAGGCCGAGTGATGGCTGCCATCGTCTCGACCATCGAGGGCAAGGTGCTCATTCAGGTGGGGGACAGTGAACCGGTCGAGGTCGGCACTGTCGAGATTCCCATCCCCGTGAGCACGAAGCACCAGCCCGCCAAGCGCGGACGCGAGGTCGGAACGGCTCACGTCGAGATCCAAGCGTTCACGGACTGAGGAGGCGCAAGTGCTCGATCGGTATGTGGCTGCAGGCATGGTCGAAGAGGGTAGGGGCGTCCCAATCTCTGCAGACTGACGACCGAGGCCACTTCTCCGGCAGTGATCTCTCTCCCCCCGCACCGTGAGGAGGGGGTCGCGCGCGATAAAGGAGTACCCCCGATGCGAGTGATCGTGATGGCCGGCACGAAAGCGTCCGGATTGATGGAGGCGAAGAACCTCGACATCGACCCGGTCGCCATCGTGACGCCGCGCTCACCGGATGCTGCGCGAGGCATCGTCGCTGACCGCATCATGGAGGCCTCGTCGCTGACGCCTGAGATGCGCGAGAAGCTGATTGACGGCGTGACGCCCTCCATCGTCACGACTACCACTGGCATCGACATGGTCGCGGCGACCGAGAAATCGCTCGACGCCGCGTCGAAGACCCTGACCGACATGGATGCCGGCGCTATCGAAGCGCTGCGGGCGCTCGCGCGGAAGATCGATGCCTGGGATCAGATCGTCGACTGGGCGCTCGAAGACGCTGCCGAGACGAAGGGCGCGCGACCAGCAGTGCCGCAGAACGACAACGTCTCGATCTCGGCGTACCTGAAGTACTGCGATCAGCTCGGCCTCACTCCGACCGGCCGGAAGGCGCTCGGGGTGAAGGACGGGGGCGAAGGTGGCAAGAAAGCCAAGCTCCACGCGCTCCGCGGCGGCAAGTCGGCGTAGCGCGACCAAGGGCCCGGGTGCGGCGTACCTGAAGGCCGTCGGTGGGCCGACGCGCTCGGAGTCATTCCGCACCCGCGTCGGATGCACCGAGCCGCGCATCTGCACGCCGCCTCTGCGTGAGCTCACCCCGGCGACGTCGAAGGGCTTCGCCTGCATCGAGTTCGCCGAGGAAATCCTCGAGATCGAACTGCTGCCATGGCAACGCGCGCTGCTGATCCGCGCGCTCGAACTGAACCCCGACGGCACCTACCGTTTCAAAACCATCCTGCTGCTCGTCGCCCGCCAGAACGGCAAGTCGACGCTGATGCAGGTGCTCGCCCTGTGGCGCATGTTCGCCGAGGGTGCACCGCTCGTCATCGGCACAGCACAGTCACTCGACATCGCCGAGGAACAGTGGGCGGGCGCGGTCGAGATCGCCGAGGGAATCCCCGAGCTCGCCGAACTCATCCAGCACGTCGACCGCACCAACGGGAAGAAGGCGCTGCGCCTCGACTCCGGCGAGCGGTACAAAGTCGCCGCGGCATCACGTCGCGGCGGCCGCGGCCTCTCCGGAGACCTCGTGCTGCTCGACGAACTGCGTGAACATCAGAACTGGCAGGCGTGGGGCGCGGTCACCAAGACCACCATGGCGCGAAGGCTCGCGCAGATCTGGGCCGCATCCAACGCCGGCGATATGGCCTCCGTCGTTCTCCGTCGCCTCCGCTCGCTCGCGCACCGCGCGCTTGGCTGGCCTGACGGCAAAGACGGCATGGACGACCTCGACAAGCTCGGGGACACACAGGACGAGACGACCGAGGTCGACGACTCGCTCGGCATCTTCGAGTGGTCGTCGGCGCCCGGCCGCGACGTGTGGGATCGCGAAGGCTGGGCCGAGGCGAATCCCTCGCTCGGCTACACGATCGACCTGCGCTCGATCGCCGCCGCGGCCTCGACGGACCCCGAGTGGGTGTTCCGCACCGAGGTCATGTGCCAGTTCGTGAACATGCTCGGAACCGGACCGTTCCCGACCGGCTCATGGGCGGCCACACTTGACGCGAAGAACTACCGCATCGAGCGCGACGTCACCCGCGACCCCGACCGGCCCGCGTGCTACGGCATCGACATGTCGCACGACCGCACGATGGTTTACATCGCGCTCGCCTTCTGGGACACCGAGGGTCGGATCCGCGGCGAGATCGTCGCGCAGCGCGCCGGCCCCGACTGGGTGCTGCCGTGGCTGCTCTCCCCGGCGAGGAAGATCGCACCGGATCGCGTCGCATTCCAGCGACGCGGCGCACCGATCTCGTCGATGTGGGGCGAGTTCGAGGACGCCGGCATCGCGGTCACGCCGTGGGGCGAGGACAAGCTCGCCGGATGGCACGGCGCCGTGTACGACATGATCCGCAAGGCCGCGACCGACGAGTCGCCGAAAGACGAGACCGAGGACGAGTTCCGCGATCGCGTGCGCATCTCGCACGGCGCACAGCCCGTGCTCGATATCGCCGCTTCGACCGCGCAGATCAAGCCTGTGGGTGACGGCTGGGTCATCGACCGCAAGGCATCCCCGGCGGATGCCTCGCCGCTGCTGGCGTTCATCGCCGCGGTCGGCCTGCTGCAGACCAACCCGGCGCCGCCTTCGGCATCGGCCTACGAGAGCAACGACCTCATGGTCGTCTGACGAGAGGTGCTGACATGGGTGCATTCCGCAAGGTGCTTCTGCTCCGAACCGTGATCGTGAACCTCACGAACGGGGCATCCATCTCGGGCGTGCTGTACCGCGATCCGGGGAACCTGATCGTCCTGAAGAACGCGACCTACTTCGAGCAGGGCACGGAGCCGGCGTCTCTCGATGGCGACACCGTCATCGACCGCGCACAGGTGTTGTTCGTGCAGGCACCGTAGGGGAGGGCACACGATGGTTTTCGCCGTCTCCGAGGGCAAGCTCCTCGCCGTTCAGAAGCCGAGCTATCAGGCGCCGACCGCGCTGCGTATCAGCGATGACCTCTCGCAGGACTACTCGTCGATCTATCGCCAGCAGCCGTCGGTCCGAACGGTGGTCGACTTTCTCGCCCGCAACGTCGCGCAGCTCTCGCTGCACACGTTCCGCCGCCTGGATGACTCCGACCGTGCGCGCGTGACGGATCACCCGTTCGCGCAGATGATGCGCACGCCGAACCCCTACACCACGGGCTACCGCCTGATCTTCTCCCTCATCGCCGACCGGGGCATCTACGATCGTGCGCTCTGGGTGAAGGTGTTCCAGGACGGCAAGTCGATGCTGGTCCGGATCCCGCCGCGTCTGTGGACGATCAAGGACGACGACAACTGGCTCGCGCCGACGGAGTTCATCGTCAAGGGCAACAAGGGCAAGACCACGCTGGCGGCGAAGGACGTCGTCTACTTCCGCGGGTACAACCCCGAGGACGAGCGTTACGGGCTCTCACCGATCGAGTCACTGCGCCGCGTGCTCTCCGAGGAGTACGCCGCAGGCCAGATGCGCGAGCAGGCGATGCGCAACGGCGCCCGGATTGGCGGATACATCCAGCGCCCTGCCGGCGCTCCCGAGTGGTCAGACCCCGCGCGGCAGCGCTTCGCCACCGGATGGCGCTCGCAGTACGCCGGCCAGACTGCGACTGAGGGTGGCGGTACCCCCGTGCTCGAGGACGGCATGACGTTCGTCGCCGCTGGTCACTCCGCGAAGGACATGCAGTACATCGAGGCACGCAAGCTCTCCCGCGAGGAGGCGGCCGCGGCGTACTTCATCCCGCCGCCCATGGTCGGAATCCTCGATCACGCGACGTTCGGCAATATCGAAGAGCAGCACAAGATGCTCTACCAGGACACCCTGGGGCCGATCCTGCAGGAGGTTCAGCAGGAGATCGCGCTGCAGATCCTCCCGGACTTCGACGACGCTGACGACCTCTACAACGAGTTCAACATGCTTGAGAAGCTGCGCGGATCGTTCGAGGAGCAGGCATCGCAGATGCAGTCCTCGGTCGGCGCCCCGTTCCTCACTCGGAACGAGGCGCGCGCGAAGCTGAACCTGCCACGCATCGAAGGTGCTGACGAACTCGTCGTGCCGCTGAACGTGCTCGTCGGCGGCCTCGCCTCTCCCACCGATCAGGTATCGGCGGGATCCGGTGGAGGCTCGCTGCCCGAGCTCGAGGCGACGACCTCCGATGCGCTCACCGCAGACGAGATTCAGACCCTCGTGAACGCGGCGGCCACGCTGATTCGTTCGGGCTTCGACCCGGTCGAGGCGCTCATCGCCGTCGGCCTGGATCCGATCAAGCACCTCGGCCTGCTGCCCGTCACCGTTCAGCGGCCGCAGGAGCCGGAGAACGTCGACCAGGAAGCGGTCGACGACCTCAAGGGGCGGGTGGTGCGGGTCAAGTCCCGACCGTCTGCAGCCCAGGTTGCGAAGTCGGCGCAGGTGCTCACGGAGTTCTTCGACAGGCAGGAACGCTCCGTACGTTCCGCGCTCGGCGCTAAGGACGCGGACTGGTGGGACGGCGAGCGGTGGGATCGAGAACTCGGCGGGGCCCTGCTGGCGCTCTCGTCCTCGATCACCACGGCCGTCGCCCGCAAGCAGCTCGAACGTCTCGGCGTCGACCCTGACGAGTACGACGTCGATCGGACGATGGCGTGGATGCGGAAGGTCGCATCCGCAAACGCATCGAGTATCAACGCCGCCACCGAGGCCGCCGTCACCGCGGCGATCGCGAGCGACGAGGACACGCCGGCCGCGGTCGCACACGTCTTCGACGTCGCGAAGTCCGCGCGAGCGCAACAGGGCGGGCTCACGCTCGCGACCTCGCTCGCCGGATTCGCCTCAGTCGAAGCCGTGCAGCAGGTGCGAGGCACCCGATCCGCGACGAAGACGTGGATCGTCACATCCAGCAACCCCCGAGCATCGCACGCCGCGATGGCCGGACAGACGGTTCCCATCGATTCCACGTTCACGAACGGCGCCAAGTGGCCGGGCGACAGCTCAGCACTCGACGTCGACGAGGTCGCCGGCTGTTCCTGCGACGTCGAGATCAACTTCGAGTAGGAGGGTCCCGCGATGGATCTGAAGATCTGCACCGTCAAGGTCAAGGCGATCGGCGACGAAACCGCCGACGGGACTTTCCAGGCCTATGCCTCCGTGTTCGACAACGTCGACAGTTACGGCGACGTGGTCCGCAAGGGCGCGTTCGAGCGCACGCTCGCCGAGTGGGCCGAGAAGGAGGAGAAGCTGCCGCTGCTGTGGGGGCACGACTTCTACGACCCCTTCTCGAACATCGGGCACATCGAGGAAGCGAAGGAAGACGAGCACGGCCTCTGGGTAGAAGGCGTCCTCGACCTCGAGAACCCGAAGGCCGCGCAGGTGTACCGCCTCATCAAGGGCGGCCGCGTCGCGCAGATGTCGTTCGCCTTCGACACCGAGTCCTCGCGACGAGGCACGGTCGACGGCATCGACGTGAACGAGCTACTCGACCTGACCCTCTACGAGGTGTCCGTCGTGCCGCTCGGTGCGAACGCCGAGACAGAGATCCTCGCAGTGAAGCACGGGCTGAAGGCCGGCCGGGTGCTCTCCGCGAAGAACGAGACCGCGCTGCGCTCCGCGCTGGAACAGATCCAGTCCGGAGTGACAGCGGTGAAGGACGTGCTCGCCGCAGTCGGCGAGTCCGAAGACGAAGGCAAGGCCCGCGGAAGCGAACCGGCCAAGACGACCGAAGAGCCCGATGGGGTCAAGGCCGTCGAGGAGCCCACGCGCACGCCGTCCGCCCTGACGCGTCTGCAGCTCGAGCTCGCGCAGGGCGAGTTCGAAACCATCTAGTCCTGAAAGGGGACAACGCACATGAGTGCAGCAATCAAGGAGCGGATGGGCGCAGCGCTGAAGACCGCGCGCGACATCTCGGAGCTGGCGGAGCGCGAAGGTCGCGACCTCACGCCGGAGGAGAACGAGAAGGCCACTGCGGCTCTTCTCGACTACAAGGCGGCGAAGAAGGACTTCGAGCGCACGCAGTCGACCGAGGCGCTGAAGTCGGCGCTCTCGGAGATCGGCGTCGACCTCGGCCTCGAGCCCGCCGGACAGAAGGCAACGCCTGACGCGTTCCGTCAGCCCTCGAAGCTGAAGAGCATCGGTCAGATGTTCGCTGAGTCGGCCGAGTACAAGTCGATGATGGGCCAGTTCGCGGACGGCCGCATCAACGAGAAGGCTCGCGTGCAGTCGGCGCCGATGGGCGTGAAGGCGCTCGTCACCGGCGCATCCGACACCTCGGGCGGCGCGTTCGTCAACACCGACATCCAGAACATCCTCGAGATGCTCGGACGTCGCGAGCTGACCGTGCGCGATCTGATCTCGGTCCGCCAGACCGAGTCGGACACCGTCGAATACGTGCGTCAGACCACGCAGCTCTCGAGCGCCGCACCGGTGCCCGAGGCGACGTCCGCCGCAGCACCCACCGCACCCGGGACTGCCGGCGCGCTCGTTCTCAACGCCGGTGGCGGGTACAAGCCCGAGGGCTCGATGGCCTTCGAGAAGGTCACCGCGACGGTCAAGACGATCGCCGAGTGGGTGCCGGCCACGAAGCGCGGCCTCGCCGACGCGTCGCAGCTGCGCGGCCTCATCGACGACGAGCTCCGCGCCGATCTGGCGGAGGAGGAAGAGGACCAGATCCTCAACGGATCCGGCTCGGGTGAGAACCTGACCGGCATCCTGCAGACCTCCGGCATCCAGACCCAGGCGTGGACGGACGACCTCCTCACCACGATCCGCAAGGCGAAGACGAAGACCCGCACCGTGGGCCGCGTCGCCGCGAACGGCATCGTGCTGAACCCGGAGGACGCCGAGCGTCTCGACCTGCTGCGGCCCACGGGCGGGGACGGCCAGTTCTACGGGCCCGGCCCGTTCGCTGGCGCGGGCGTCCACACGGTCTGGGGTCTGCCGATCGTCGAGTCCGAGGCCATCGCCGCCGGCACCGGCCTCGTGGGCGACTACACCAAGGCGGTCCTCTGGGACCGTGAGCAGGCGTCCATCACCGCCACCGACTCACACGCGGACTTCTTCATCCGCAACCTCGTCGCCATCCTCGGCGAGGAGCGTGTCGCGTTCGGTGTCACCCGTCCGAAGGCGTTCGTCTCGGTCGACCTGACCGCGTAGCCGAGAGGGGATCACCGTGGCGAAATGCAAAGTCTGCGGCGCACCGCATCGCGCGTGTGGGCCGCAGACCACGGTGATCCCCGTCGACTCGAACGTGACCCGATCTTCAGGAGGAGACATGGGACTGCAGGCATACGAAGTCGTCACCGAAGGACGACACCCGCAAAAGACCACGCTGATGCTGTCCGACGAGGACGCGAAGCGACTGGGCGTGTTCGACCAGAAGTCGAAGACGACCGAGTCGACGGGCGCCCCCAAGAAGGCGGCAGCGAAGACAAGCACGCCGCGCAAGGCGCGCACGCCTCGCAACAAGGCTGCGAAGCCCGCAGCCGACAAGGCCGCCGAGGTGGCACCCGTGACGCCGCCTGCGGGCAGCGTCGAAGACGCGTCCGACCCGGACGCAAGCGAGTAGCAGGGGGTGGCGGGGATGGCGCTTCAGACCGAGTCGTTCGCGACAGCGCAGGAAATGGCTGATCGGTCGCAGGGCGCGATCCCCGTCAACCACCCCTTCCTCGAGAAGGAACTCAAGGCCGCAACCGCGACCATCCGGAATGCGTGCGGATGGCACATCGCGAAGGTCGAGACCCTCACGTTCGAGCGCGTCGGCCCGTACGCGGAACACATCTGGCTGCCCGCGATGGCGATCGCATCCATCACCGCCGCGACCATCGACGGCACCGTGCTCGCCGTGGACTCCATCGAGTTCGACAAGATGACCGGCTGGACGAACCTCTGCGGTCGTCGCCGGTCCGTGACTTTCACCGCAGGCTTCGCCGAGGTACCAGCGGATCTCGTGACGCTGACGCTCGAGCTCGCCGCCGGTGCGCTCGGCTCGCCGACCGGAATCACGCGCGAGCAGGCGGGCGGCGTGTCCGTCACCTACGCCCGCAGCTCCGGTGCACTGCAATCGGCCGACCAGGACCGGCTCGCCGCCTACAAGATCGGATGGCTGCCGTGATCAGCGGCATCGTCGCCCGGCACGCCGTCGTGCGCGAACGACCGCAGATGGTCGACAACGGCAGAGGCGGCGTCGAGGCAGACTTCACCGACGCGACGCCCGTCGACCTGCCCGGATGGGCGCTCGACGCCGGCAACACAGTCGCCGACCTTCAGAACCGCGACGGCGCCGCGATCCGGTGGACCGCTCGCGGCCCGTTCGACGCCGACGTCGAACGCCACGACCGCATCACCGTTTTCGGTGAGCGCTGCAAGATCGACGGCGCCGTGGTGCGACAGCCCGGCCCGTCGCCGCGCACCTCGCACACGATCCTGTCGCTCGTCTCTTGGGAGGGCTGATGGCTGCCAAAGGCATGCGCATCAAGGTCAACCGCGACGCGATCCGAAAGCTTCTCGCATCGCAGGAAGTCGCCGACAACCTCACCCCTCGCGGTGAGCGCATCGCGGCCGCCGCCGGTGAAGGCTTCGAGGCGACGACTTCGAAGAACCGCGACCGCGTGGTCGTGTTCGTGACCGCGACCACGACGGAGGCGAAGCGCGCGGAAGCTGAGGATCGTGCTCTGACTCGCAGCATCGGCGCCGGGAGGTGACCGTGGAACTCCTGATCCCCGAAGACGTCGAGGTGCGTGCGCTCGCGGAACTCTCCACCATGCTCCCGCTCCACGGCTTCCCCGAGGTCACGACCGCGAACCGGCGGCTCGGCACGAAGATCCCCACCACGAACCCCAAACCCGACGTCTTCGGCCGCCTCATCGCTGCAGGCGGGACGACACGTGACCTCGTCACAGACTCGCCGGCGCTCAGTCTCGAAGGCTACTCAGTGAAGGAGCAGGAAGCGCGCGACCTGTGCGCGCTCATGCTGGCGATCATCGAGGCTGCCGTCCGGGCCGGTTCGCTCGGCGGCGCGACCATCTACCGATCCCGGACAGCGTCTCTTCCGCAGAGCTTGCCAAACCCGCTGGTGCCGGATCACTTTCGGTTCACCGCTCTGATCTCCGTCGACCTGCGCAGGGTCACGGCCTGAGTTCCCACTCGCGCACCGCTCCGACCGGGGCGGTGCTCATCCATGCCTGAAAGGGGCAACTGCGATGTCAGTGAACAGCAAGAAGGTGTTCGTCGGTGCGCCCGATCAGGCGACGACCGGCGCGATCCTCACGGGTCCGGAGACGGACGTCATCCCCGAGACGATCGATGACTTCGTCTACACCGGCCTGAAGGACTCCGGCTACGTCGGCGAAGACGGCGTGACAGTCACGCCGACCGAGTCGACTGAGTCGATCAAGGATTGGTCTCTGAAGACGATCCGCAAGATCCTCACCGAGTTCGACGCGACGCTCGCCTGGGCGCACCTCGAACTCTCCGAGGAAGCGCTCAAGAACTACATGGGCGACGACAACGTCGAGGTCACTGCGGCGACCGCGTCGAAGGGCACGCTCACCCGCGCGGCGATCGCCGGCGAGGCCCGCCCGATCAAGGCCTGGTACATCAAGGTCAAGGACGGCGACCGTCGCGCACTGATCTTCGTACCCCACGGGCAGGTCACCGAGCGCGGCGAGATCTCGCTGCTCGCCTCCGCGGCGATCACCCTCCCGGTGACGCTCACGACGTACCCGGACGCCGCCGGCAAGAACGTCTACATCTTCCTGGACGACGGCGTCGTCTCGGCCTGACCTGTCAGACCGTCGCGGCCGGGCGCCGGGAACCCGTTCGGTCGCGACGCACCAACCCTCCGGTTCCCAGAAAGCAGGTTCCCATGTTGGAGAAGTTCCATTACACGATCGGTGAGACCGAGATCACGCTGCCTCGCTTCGAGGACATCGAGGTCGGTGTCATCCGCAAGATCCGCAAGCTGGGTCAGGTCGACCAGATTCTGACTCTCATCGAGAGTTACCTCGACGAGGTGCAGCTCGAGGCGTTCGACACCCTGACCCGTGAGGGACTCGAGGAGTTCGCAACGGCCTGGCGCACGGGATCGAGCGTGACGCTGGGGGAATCCTCGGCCTCCTCGAACTCGTAGAAGAGCACCAGGAGGCCGTCGAGTTCGAGCTGATCACCGCCGGCCTCCGCTGGCGCGACATCGGCTCTGAATCCCTCACCTGGCGCGATCTGTTCGTGCTCGTGCGGCGGTGGCAGAAGCTCCCCGGCAACGCGCTGGGCGCCGCCGTCCACGGGCACGAAGTCCCGTCGTGGATAGAGCAAGTGCTCGCCGTGCTCGTCGACCAGGTGCAGGCGACGAACTTCCTCCTGCGACGCGGCAAGGGCGCGCGCCCGAAGCGTCTCACCCGGTGGTGGGAGAAGCGCAAACAGCAGAAGTTCGGACGCGACCCGATCCCGATCTCCCAGTTCAACGACTGGTGGGAGTCCGCCGGAAAGCGCTGACCCGAGGAGGTTCACCATGGGCTCTGCTGAGGGTGTCGAGCTCGCTACCGTCTGGCTCCGCATGGTGCCCACGATGGAGGGCGCTACTGAGAACGTCACGAAGGCGCTACTGCCTGGCGAGAATGCAGCGGGGGAGTCCGGTAAGCGTGCGGGCTCTGAGTGGGCCGCGAAGGCGAAGGGCGCGATCGGTGTCGCCGCCGTGGGCGCCGCGATCGTCGGCACCTTCAAGGGTCTCTACGAGGTCGGTTCCATATTCGACGACGTGACCGACACCATCCGTGTCGGCACGGGCGCGCAGGGCGAAGCGCTCGACGGCCTCGTCCAGGTGGCGAAGAACGTCGGCGCAAACGTGCCCGCCTCGTTCGACAAGATCGGGTCGACCGTCGCCGACCTGAACACCCGACTCGGCCTGAGCGGCGAGACTCTCACCACCGTCTCGGCGCAGTACCTCGAGGCGGGCCGGATTCTCGGCGAAGAAGTCGATATCAACGCGACGTCGGCCGCGTTCAATGCCTTCAAGATCGAGGGCGAAGGCGTCTCGTCCGCGATGGACACCCTCTTTCAGGTGTCGCAGGCGACGGGCGTCGGCATCAACCAGCTTGCCTCCGGTGCACAGGCCGCGGCGCCCGCGCTGCAGAACCTCGGCTTCTCGTTCGAGGAGTCGGTGTCGCTGCTCGGTTCGCTCGACAAGGCGGGTCTGAACTCGCAGCAGGTCACAGCCTCCCTCTCCAAGGGGCTCGTCACGCTCGCGAAGGCGGGCGAGGAGCCGCAGGCCGCGTTCCAGCGCGTCACCGGTGAGATGCAGTCGTTCGTCGACAAGGGCGAGACCGCCGCGGCGCTGGACCTCGCGTCGCAGATCTTCGGTACGCGTGGCGCCGCACAGTTCGTCGGCGCGCTGCAGTCCGGCGTCGTCAACCTCGACGACCTGCAGGCGTCGGTCGGCGCGACCGGCGACACCATCCTGGGCGTCGCCGACGAGACCGCCGACTTCTCCGAACAGTGGATGGTCTTCAAGAACCGGGCGCTCACCGCGCTCGAGCCGGTCGGCACGGCGATCTTCAACGGGCTCGGCTCCGCAATGAAGTTCGTCAACAGCCTCTTCGATGACATGCCCGACCTCGGCTCCGCGTTCGGCCCGATCATCGCCACCTTCGGCGAGGTCGCGTCGGTTATCTGGGAGGCGCTCGCACCGGCGTTCGCGCAGATCTGGCAAGCGATCAGCCCGTTGCTGCCCGTGCTGCTGGATCTGTGGATGTCGGTCTCTCCGGTCATGCTGATCTTCCAGGCGCTCGAGCCGATGCTGCCGATGCTCGCGTCGCTGTTCGGTCAGCTCGCCTCGGTCATCGGGCAGGCTCTCGGAGCTGCGCTCCCGCCGATCGTGTCGCTGATGACCACCCTCGGGGGCATCCTCGGGACGCTGTTCGAGGCACTCATCCCCGTGGTGACGACACTCGTTTCGGCACTGTTCCCGATCATCGAGGCTCTTATCCCCGTGGTCGTCGGCCTGCTCGCCGCGTTCGCTCCGCTCATCGGCGCACTCGTAGAAGCGCTCGCACCGATCCTCACCTCGGTCGCCGAGATCGTCGGCATGATCCTCGTCCCGGTGTTCAACCTGATCGCGACCGTCATCACTGCCCTCGCGGGTGTCATCACCTGGCTCGTGAACACGATCATCGTGCCGCTGTTCAACGGGTTCGTGATCCCGGTCGTGAAGGAAGTCGGCCGGATCTTCACGGACGTCTTCAGCGGCCTGGGCAGCTTCTTCGAGGGCATCTGGGCGGGCATCCGGAACACCTTCAAGGGGTTCATCAACTTCATCATCGACGGGATCAACGGGTTCATCGGCGGCCTCAACGAGGTCGGGAACTTCGTCTCCGATGTGACCGGCGGAACGATCGACTTCTCGATCGGCAAGATCCCTCGTCTCGCCGACGGGGCGACGATCCTCCCGCGCTCGGGTGGCACTCTCGCGGTGCTCGCCGAAGCAGGTCGACCGGAATCCGTGGTCGACACGGGGCTGATGAACCAGGCGCTCGAAGAGGGCATCTCCGGAAACCAGCCTGCTGGCGTGACGCAGCACATAACGCTCAAGACCAACGACCCGCGTCTCGCGATTCGGCAGTTGGGGCGTGAGGCGCAGAGAGGGCTCGCGGCATCATGACGACACTGCAGGTCGGACCGATCACCTTCGCCGAGACCGGCTCGACCGGATGGGTCTTCTCAGACCTCATCGACTGGTTCGGCCTCACCGACAACAAGGAGGAGGCGGAGGAGCGTCCGCAGGGCCACGGTGCGTTCGCCACGGCGAAGGCACTGCGCACCTCCCGGGCGATCAGCTTCAACGCCTCCTACCTCGGCAGCACTGAGGAGGAGATCGAGGACGCGTACGACACCCTCGCCGCCGTCGGTGCGGAGGGTCCCGTCGACGCGATCGTCACGACGTCGAGGGGGCGATCGGGTCGCCGGGTGAATGTGCAGGTGTCGAGTGCGGCCGATCATCACGGTCGCTCTACGGGTAAGGCTGCGGTCGACATGATCGCGGCGGACCCGCGCCGGTATCAGGTGGATGCCGACGTGCCGTGGATCTGGGCATCTCCGCCGACTGCTGGTGCCGGTCTTGTCTGGCCGGCCGTATGGCCGCTCATCTGGCCAGGCGGCGGAACCTCTGGGCGTATCACGCTCACGAACTCAGGCAAGGCCCCGTCTGCGCCGATGTTCCGACTCCTCGGCGGCTTCTCGTCAGCGCTCATCACGACCGTCGAGACGGGTGCCCGCATCGGCCTCGATCGCCTCGTTCCGTCTGGTTCATTCGTCGACATCGACACGGAGCAGCACCGCGCGACGATCGACGACCAGTCGGACGTTTCCCGGTGGCTGCGCTGGCGCGAGTGGGCGCTCATCCCCGCAGGCGAATCCCGCTCCTACCAGTTCGACGTCAGTGCCCCCGTGGGCACACCAATGCTCGGAGGGCGGGTGCTTGCAGCATGGTGGTGAGGTGCTACATCTTCGAGACGCGTGGCGGCGCTCTCCTGCAGGAGGTCGAACCATCTGACCTGCAGTGGTCCGAGAACGCGAACCAGGCCGAGACGGTCGACGTGACGTTCAATCTGAAATCAGAGGCCGAAGGATCCCGCGACTGGCGCAACCTCGGCACCCCCTGGAAGCACTCCATCGCCGTCGACACGAACGGACGCCTCGAGGGTGGGCCTATCCTTCCGCACGACTTCGCTGACGCGAACGGCTCACTGAAGCTCACGGCACGGGGCGGGCGCATCATCTTCACCCGCCGATCGATCCTGCCTCCGGTAGCGCTCACTCAGTCGCTGGTGCTGCCCTCCGGCGAGCCCGACACGTCACTCGACTCTCGTTGGACGGGACTCGACTACGGCACCATCGCGAAGCGCATCGGGCAGCAGGCATGCGAGTGGCCTGGCGGCGACCTTCCTATCGTCTGGCCGACTGACCGTGCGGGGCACCGTGAGAAGGGCTACGACGCGATCGAGCGGAAGAAGATCGACGCGGCGTGGTCGGATCTGTCGGCGCTCGAGCATGGCCCCGATATTCGTATGCGCCTCGAGTGGGATGGGCCCGACCGGTTCCGATGGGTGTTCGAGACCGGCACCGAAGAACAGCCGCGACTCCAAGGTCCGGATGTCTTCGAGTGGGAGATCGGCGACGCGGGACTCACTGTCCAGCTTGACCCGTCTCGCATGGGCTCGCTCGCGTGGACCGAGGGCGGTCGGTCCGATGACACGACGCTCGTGCGGTCGATGTTCGACTCGACGCTCATCGACAACGGGTTCCCGCTGCTCGAGATCGAAACCGACGCGTCCTCGAACATCGTCGACCCGGCGACCGCGGACTCGTGGAACGCGGAGACACTTCGCACCGCGAAGAAGCCGTGGGAGTTCTGGTCGTTTAACGTGCGCGCCGATCAGGCACCGTTCCCGTATGAGTACGGACCCGGCTCCCTAGTCAAGGTCATCGTCACCGAGGACACCCCGGTGACCGGCGGCTATGTGCCCCCGGGCACCTACACGCGCCGGATCGCTGGCCTCTCTGGCGCGATCTCCGACTGGATCACCGTCACCTGTGGCGAGGTCTACGACGACTGAGGAGCAATATGGCCGACCCCACACCCGCACCCGGCGGCGACCTCGGTCCGATCCTCGAAAGGTTCCGCCGCCTGGAGCGCGACGTTGCAGATCTCAAGACTGCCACCGGCACGCAGCGGGCGCTCGCGGTGCGCCGTCTGCCCTTCCAGGATTTCCGGGTAGGGCAGACAGCAGGCATCGGTCTCAGCGCCGGGTGGAACACGTACGCCACCATCACCCTGGCCGTACCCGAGGACCGGACGCGGCTGCAGGTGCTCGGCATCGGTACCGCCGCAGTCCTCGACCAGACCAGCGGCGGTCTCACAACGAGCTACGGACGGATCCTGATCGATGGTTCCGCTTCGCGGGAGTTTCCCGCCGCGAAGGATGCTGGCGCCACCCTCGTCAACAACGTGATCACAGCCACCAGTGCCGCCGTGATCGACGTCACCGGCAAAGCGTCGGTCACCGTCGCCTTCCAGCTCCAACCCCTCAACCCGGCGGCGTATCCCGCGCACGCTCAGAACTTCGCGCAGCTCGCCGTCATCGGCAGCTTCACCATCGCCTGAGGAGGCTCCCCGTGGTACTGACTCGATCATTCCCCACGCAGCACCCTTCGGGGCTGCCGATCACCGACACCCGTCGCGTCGCAGCTGCCCTCGTCGCGCGCAACGCGGACGGCACTCCGCGAGCCGGAGTCTTCCCCGCGAACGCGAATCCTCTTGTCACGGGCCGAGCCTCCATGGGCTACGACGTCGCCCCGTTCCTTGCGGCCACGTCGCGGATCAACAACGGCGTGGAGCTCATCGCAAACGATGCGGTCACGGTCGTCGCCACGACGGCCGCACCGGCATCGAACTCTCGCATCGACGTCATCTGGGTTCGATCGCAGTTCGTGCAGCACGCGGACGCGAACAACGACGTCGTCTTCGGAGTGACACAGGGCACCCCTGCAGGGATTCCGGCGAAGCCAGCGATCCCGCAGGGGGCGCTCGAGCTCGCCACGGCGGAGATCACGTCCACGACTACGACCACCGCGACAGCCGTCATCACCCAGACGCACACCTATACGGCGGCTGCAGGAGCCGCGGTGCAGATGCGCAATCGTGTCGAGCTGGATGCCTGGGCGGCGCCCGTGGGGGCCACCGCCCGGACCTTGGACACGGACCTCGAGTGGGTCCGACGGTCGTCACCGTCGCTTGGCTGGTACCTCGCACCAGGGCAACGCCTCGCCTACATGGCTTCTGCGGTCACGAACGGCAACGCAAACACCATCATCGGCACCGTCGCGAAGACCATCCCCCTGCCGATCGGGCAGCGGGTGAAGATCTACTGCAAACCGGTCAGTATGTACGTCGCGGCCGCCGCCGGCATCGTGTACTACTCGATCCGCGCCACCAACGCCGCCGCCGACATCTCGCCGTCGACCGTCTCGCCGAAGAAGACCACGTCACGGGGGATGCACCCCGGCTCCAGTGGCGTCACCTCCGTTCCGGGCACGGCCATGGAGATGGTGACAACGCAGGCGCAGCCAGTCTCGGCTGCGCTGTTCAACGAGTTCGGTGTGACGTACGACGTGGACGGGCAAGAGCTTTGGATCGAGGCCGCCTGATGAGCACCCTGCGTTTCGCCGGCTCGGCGTACAACTCAGCCGCAGGTACCCGAGATGCGTTCGGGCGTCTCTCCGACGATCTTGTCGCCGAGGGGCTGCCCGCGATGGTCGTCCTGGACGGCGACCGCGAGAAGGCCGACCAACTGCGCATCTGGTACCAGCGGATGACACTCAACCCGGGCGGCCGCAAGGTCTACGGCACTGCGTGGTGGAACGGGCAGAAGTGGTACCGCATCCACCCCGACGCCGTCGGCGTCCCGGACACGAGCAACCACGAGAAGCGACGCGCGGACGATCTCGCGTGGCCGTACAACTCGGACACCGCCGCGCACCGCCGAGCCCAGGTGCTCGCGAAGCGACACAACATCACCTGCGAAGGCATGGGCTTTCGCGAGTGGTGGCACTGGACCTTCTGGGGTCCGCTCGGCACCATCGGCGCACCCGCCGGCGGGACCGGATCAACCACAGCACCACCCCCTATCCAGTCCGAGGAGGACGACATGGCTGTACTCGTGACCGGTGGCGGTCAGAATCTCATCGTCGGCGGGAAGCTCATTCCGCTGACCCCCGCGGACGTCGGAGCCGTCAAGGGTGCCCAGGTGCTGGAGGTCACCCCGAACACGCACTACAACATCATCCAGGCGTTCGCGCGTGACACCGCGAACTCGGCCCTCCCGGTGCTCGTGTACGTGCACGACGGGGACGGCACCGTGTACGCGCTCAGCGACGGGAAGCTCCGAGCCCTCGTCGACCCCACAACCCTCGCCGCGCTGCACGCGCAGGGCGCCGCATCGGTGACCCTCTCGAAGGCCGAGGTCGACAACCTCATCAAGAGCTGATGCAGACAGAGCGAGTGTCGGATACTCACCCTCGGCACGTGCACAAGACCATCCCGTCATGGGTGATCGTCGCTGTTGGCGTCATCGCCACGGGCGCCGCGCTGATCTGGTCATCCGGGCTGCGCGACGACGCCGGCGAGGCGCTGCTCGACGAGCCGACCGCGAAGGTGCTGGTGGCGCTCCTTGGAGCAGCCGCCACGATTCTCGGACTCGTGTTGCAGCGCGCCGGCGATATTCGCCACCAGGTGAAGAACAGTCACGGCACAAACCTGCGAGACGACATCGACAAGCTTGACGCACGTATCCGAGGAGTTGAGGAGACCGCTGGGCATGCCGTGCGCGCCGCGCGTAAGGCGTCGGACGACACGGTCCAGCTTCGCGAGGATGTGCAGGCCGGGCGACTTGAAACCGGGGAGGTCCGCGCCGACGTGCGCGGCCTCCGCAAGGACATCGGTCGACTGACCGACGCCATCAACAACAAGGAGAACTGATGGATATCACTCTGCCCAGCATCCCTGCCGGCGTGCTCGTGCTGCTCGGCCTGATCGCCCCCTATGCGATCGCCGCGCTCAACGGCGCTCTACCGTTCGTGCGCACGCCGTCGCAGAGGAAGGCGGTCGCGATCGTCGTCGCGATCGTTCTCGCCGTGGTCGTGCTCGCGTTCTACTTCGCCTACACCGGCGATGTGATCCCGGAATGGCCCGTCCTCGTGCTGCTCGCGATCGTCGTCGTGCAGGCTTCCTACGCGCTCATCGCCAAGAGCACGGCCAGTGCGGTCGAGAAGCGGTTCGAGCCCGGCGAGACGCTGCGCCGCGACCGCCGCTGAGCGCGTGCCATAGAAAACCCCCACCCGGCTTCGGCTGGGTGGGGGTTTTCTGTCGTTCGATGGGAGGTCAGTACCCGACAGCGGCGAGACCGAACTCAATCTCGGCA
This sequence comes from Microbacterium sp. MYb72, assembly GCF_002979415.1. GTDB lineage: Bacteria > Actinomycetota > Actinomycetes > Actinomycetales > Microbacteriaceae > Microbacterium > Microbacterium natoriense. The sequence continues at coordinate 24,080 of NZ_PCOT01000020.1, forward strand.
GGTTGGAAGCCTTCGAACGCGAGCTGGTCAGAGAGGCTCTGCCGAGAGAAGGACGACATGTCCATGTAGGACTGTGCTTTCTGCGCGCACTCGGCGTTCCAGTCGGCGCCGGCATTGTCTGCGCCGAACGTCGCGTCCTCGGTGCTGAAGCCCTCGAATTCGAGCTGGTGGATCAGCCCCGATCGGGAGAAGCCGGAGAAGCTCAGATAACTCTGCGCTTTGCCGATCGCGTTCTGCTGGCCGAGGGTGAGCTTCGGCTTCTCTTCCACGACTATCGAGATCGCTGCGCCGTTGGTCGCGGCGGAACCTGCGGTGCGGCTCGTCGAGACGACGAGTGCGGTCGGATCCACGAATGTGGAAAGCGCCGGGGGGGTGAGTCCGGCCTCGGTGAGCACGACGATCGCGTCCGAGACGGGGATCCCGACGACGTCGGGGACAACGATGCTCGGGGCTGCTTCTTCTTCGGCGGCGGGTTCAGCGGCCGTCGTCGGTTGGGGGTCCGCTGCGGGTGCGTCGTCCTTGTTGCCGAGTCCGAGCGCGCTGCCGATACTGCCAACGAGGATCACGCCGGCGGCGATGGATCCGCCGATGATCCACTTCTTCTTCGCGGGCATCTTCGCCTTGGTGGTGGCTTCAGCTTCGGTCGGTGTTGCGGCGTCGTCGGGGACGGCTGCGGCCGTCGGGTAGGCATCGGTGGCGACGTCGGACGGAGCGGGCTCCGGTTCGAGCCACTGCGTGCCATCCCAGTAGCGCTGCTCGTTGTTGGCGTGCGGTGCCGGGTACCAACCGGCGGCGGGGGTCGGGTCTGACATGAGGGTTCCTCTCGGCTGTGCGGTCGGCCCCCCAGAAAGACTCACAGGCCGAATGATCCGAATGCTATCGGCAGTTCGGACATTCAGTGGAGGAACGTTATGAATCGGTTTCGGCCGAGGCGAGCTCCACGGCGTTGCCCCACACCCAACAGCGGAACGTCTGCCCGTCGGGCGCGGAACTCGATCCCGGCGGCGAGCGGCGTGGAGCGGACGAGCTTAGATCGTCATCGGTTGCTCACGCACGTCCATCTCGCGATCGGTGAGCGATTGCAACGGGCCGTGCTTCGCGGCGTCGAGGATCGATCGCGCCTGCGATTGCATGTCGCGGTACGCGGAGAGCGTCGCCCCAGGGTTCCCCATTGCCGGTGATCCTTCCTCCGGCCGAGAGGTTCGATTCTACGTCGCGACGTCCGACATCGCTGTCGGTGGTCGTCCCGCCGCGGATGCCGTCGCTGCGCGTCGCGTGCGGGATCGAGCTGCGGCCCGCGCTTGCGTGAGGTCGGCGCGGTTTGCCCACGTTCTGCCCACGGTTGCTCACACCTGAGCGCGGTTATCGGTGGGTGACGGTGGGTGATTGTGCCCGTCTTTCCGCGGGTGCCGCAGATATGCGGGCCGCAAAGTAGAGTTCGAGTCCCGTAGTCGGCTCAGTTCACGGGGATCGCAACACGGCGTCACAGCGGAAATAACCGCCGCCCATCGCCGGTTGTGCCGAGCATGACCCGCATCGGAAACAGTGACCTCGACGTCTTCCCCCTCTCGCTCGGCGGCAACGTGTTCGGCTGGACCGCCGACCGCGACGCCTCCTTCGCCGTCCTCGACGCCTTCGCGGAGGGCGGCGGCGACTTCATCGACACCGCCGACGCGTACAGCGCCTGGGTGCCGGGCAACAGCGGCGGCGAGAGCGAGACGATCATCGGCGAGTGGCTCGCCTCCCGCAAGCCGGAGGGCGTCGTCGTCGCCACGAAGGTGAGTCAGCACCCCGACTTCCGCGGGCTCTCGGCCGCGAACGTCCGCAACGCCGCCGAAGCCTCGCTGGGCCGCCTGGGCGTCGACGCGATCGACCTGTACTACGCGCACTTCGACGACGAGACCGTTCCGCTCGAGGAGACGGTGGGAGCCTTCGGGCAGCTCGTCGCCGACGGGCTCGTGCGTCACGTCGCCGTGTCGAACTACTCGGCCGAGCGCATCCGCGAGTGGGTGGAGATCGCGCAGCGCACCGGCGTCGCCCTCCCCGTCGCGGTGCAGCCGCACTACAACCTCGTGCACCGCAACGACGTCGAGGAGACCATCATCCCGGTGGCGGAGGAGTTCGGTCTCGGACTCGTCCCGTACTACTCCCTGGCGAGCGGATTCCTCACGGGCAAGTACCGCTCGACGGATGCCGACGGCCAGGGGTCGCCGCGTGCCACGGGCGCCGCGAAGTACGCGACCGAGGCAGGTCTGCGCATCATCGACGCGCTGGAGGAGATCGGGAACGCGCACGGCGCCTCGATCGCGGCGACGTCTCTCGCGTGGCTGCGGGCGCAGCCCACGGTCGCGGCCCCGATCGCGAGCGCGAGCAGGGTGGAGCAGGTCGCCGATCTGCTCGCCGGCGCGCGGCTCGAGCTCGCCGCCGACGAGGTGGGGCTCCTGAACCGCGTCTCGGAGTGGACGCCCGCGCGCGCCTAGCTGCTTGGCGCCTCGGCATCGCCTCCGATGCCGAGGCGGTGGGCGAGGATCACCGCGTGGATCCGATCGCGTGCCCCGAGCTTCGACAGCACGCGGCTGACATGCGTCTTCACGGTGGACTCGCTCACGAAGAGCGCATCGGCGATCTCGGCGTTGCTGAGCCCCCGCGCGATCGCGAGGAAGACGTCGTTCTCACGATCGGTGAGGGCGCGGAGCAGCTCGGCATCCTCCGCATGCGGTTCCTCGCTCTTCGACGCGCCCAGCTGCGGGGAGACGTGGTCGAGCAGCATCCGCGTGACCCGGGGCGACAGCGCCGCGTCTCCGCGGTGCACCGCGCGGACGGCGGCGATCATCTCGTGGCGCTGGGCGTCCTTCAGCAGGAAACCGCTGGCTCCGGCGCGGATCGCCCCGAAGGCGTACTCGTCGAGGTCGAACGTGGTGAGCACCAGCACGCGGGTGCCGGGATGATCGCGCACGATGGCCTCGGTCGCCGCGATGCCGTCGAGGCCCGGCATCCGGATGTCCATGAGGACGACGTCGGGCCGGAGCGCGGCGGTCTGGGCGATCGCCGTGCGGCCGTCGCCGGCCTCTCCGATCACGACGAGGTCGCTCTCTGCCTCGATCACCATGCGGAATCCGAGCCGGATCAGCTCCTGGTCATCGACGAGGAGCACGCTGATCTGCTCTGTCATCACTTCCTCTTCTCCGAATCGTCCGCTGTCCTGGTGTCGAGGGGAATCGTCGCGCGCAGCCGCCACCGGGAGCCCTCCGCGCGACCGTAGTCGATGCGGCCCTGCACGTGCGCGACCCGCTCGGCCAGCCCCCTGAGCCCGAACCCCGACGGCGCGGTGGAGGGCACGGCTCCGTCGTTGACGATCTCGATCGTCACGTCGTCGGCGGAGTTCTCGACCCGCACGGCGATCGTCTTGGCCGTAGGGGCGTGTCTCATCGCGTTCGTCACGCCCTCCTGCACGATGCGGGAGACCGCGTGCTCGATCGCGGGGCTCAGCTCCGCGCTCCCGGAGGTGGAGAGGGTGACGGGGAAACCCGCCCGCTGCGCGTTCACCACCGTGTCGTGCGGAGCAGGCGCCGTGATGGGCGCCAGCGGCAGCGGAGCGTCATCGTCGCGCAGCACGCCGAGCATCGAGCGCATCTCGCCCAGGGCGGAGCGGGCGGTGTCGGCGGCGGCGGTCGCCGCGGCGCGGGCGCGGGCGGCATCCGGCGTGGCCGCGGCTCCCTCCGAGAGGGCGACGATCACGGTGAGCGAGTGCGAGACGATGTCGTGCATCTCCCGGGCGATCCGTGCCCGCTCGGCGGCCGCAGCCAGCTGAGCCTGCTGGTCTCGTTCGATGAGCAGCTGCCGTGAGCGGTCGATGATCGCAGCGACGTAGCGTTTGCGGCCACCAACGTTGATGCCGATGAGCGTGCCGATGAGGGCGACCACCAGGTTTCCGATCAGCGCGTTCAGGGCGGTCTGGAGCGAGATCGCTCCGACCCCCGCCAGCCCTCCGGCGACGACGGCCAGCCCGGCCAGCCCGTACCCGAGTCCCGCCCAGGCGGCGCGGGTCGACACGTACACGGCGAGGGAGTACGCCGCCACCGTGACCATGGGCGTCCCCCCGGGAGCACCGAGGAAGAGGAAGAGCACCTCGGCGGCGAACGCCGCGGCGAACGCGACGATCGGATGCCGGCGCCGGAAGAGCAGCGTGACGCAGGCGACGAGGACCGAGAGCGGGATCAGCACCGCGATGACGATCCCGAACGGCTCGGGGAGATCGGGGGAGGAGTCTCGGCTGGGAACGATCGAGACCAGCAGACAGAACAGGGCGATCAGCACATCCGCGAAGAGTGGGTGCCGTGCCCAGAAGCGGCGGAACAGCCCGGGAGGACGCGGCAGCCGCAGCCCGTCGTCCTCGCGGACGTCGGCGCTGCGGCTGCGCGTCTTCTTCACGGAGCGACTCTACGCGTCGCGAGTGCGCAGCACCGCCCAGGCGCCGAGCATGCCAGCGACCACCCAGCCGGCCAGCGTCAGGTAGGGCACAGGTCCCTCGAGCGTGGCGCCGTCGGGGAGGATCGCGCTCTGCGCGGCCGCGACGGGCAGGTAGGTCGCGGCATCCATCACCCACTTCCACGTCTCGCCGGCGAAGGCGAAGAAGTTCGCCACGATCGGCAGCACGAACAGCAGACCGACCGTCGCCGCGATGGCGCCTGCGCCGGAGCGCAGGATGAATCCGAACGCCACGCCGATCAGGGCGAACACAGCCATGGCGAGCGACGAGACCAGGATCGGCAGGAGCGAGGCGGATGCGTCGGACCAGTCGATGCTCTGCTCACGACCGGAGACCACGAGCGACACCGCGAGCGCAGCGGCGCCGAAGATGATCAGCGACGACACGAACAGGAACGCGGCGAGCACGGTGGCCTTCGCGGCGAGGACGGAGCCGCGCACGGGGTTGGCGGTCAGCGTAGAGCGGATCATGCCGGTGGAGTACTCGCCGGTGACCGAGATCGCGCCGAGGATGCCCGCGAGGAGCATCGTGAACTGGATCGGCATGACCACGGCGTTGATGGGGTCGAAGCCCGGAACGTCGATGGCCTGGGCGATGAGCATCGCGATGCCGATCGTGAGGACGGCGGTGATCGCGATCGACCACCAGGTCGAACGGACGGTCGCGAGCTTGATCCACTCGCCCTTCAGTGCGCGGAGGAACGTCAGGCGCTGGCCGGAGCTCGTGCGGACGGGAGCCGCAGGAGCGGCCTGGACGGCGGTCATGAGATCTCCTTGGTGCGGTACTCGACGGAATCGCCGGTGAGCGCCAGGTAGGCGTCCTCCAGCGAACCGGTGGTCGGGGTGAGCTCGTGCAGCGGGATGCCGCGATCGGCGGCGAGGTCGCCGATGCGGGATGCCGGGAGCCCGACGATGTCGAGGAGACCGGGCTCGGTGGTCACGATCTCGACCGCGGGACCGGCGACGGCCGCGGCGAGGTCGGCTGCGCGGGGGGTGCGCACGCGCACGGTGTTGGTCGTCCATGCGCGCACCAGCTCGGCGAGCGGAGCGTCGGCGAGGACCTGTCCTCGTCCCATGACGATGACGTGGTCGGCGGTCTGCGCCATCTCGCTCATGAGGTGGCTCGACAGCAGCACGGTGCGCCCCTCGGAGGCGGCATGGCGGACGAACTGACGCACCCAGCGCACACCCTCGGGGTCGAGGCCGTTGACGGGCTCGTCGAGGATCAGGGTGTGCGGGTCGCCGAGCAGAGCCGAGGCGATGCCGAGCCGCTGTCCCATGCCGAGCGAGAACCCGCCCGCACGCTTGCGGGCGACGGGGCCGATGCCGGCGAGATCGATGACCTCGTCGACCCGGGAGGAGGGGATGCCGTGCGTCGCGGCCATCGCCCGCAGGTGGTTCCGCGCCGTGCGTCCGGTGTGGACGGCCTTCGCATCGAGGAGCACGCCGACCTCGGTCAGCGGCGCCTTCAGCTTGCGGTACTCGCGCCCGGCGATCGTCGCGCGGCCCGACGTCGGCTGGTCGAGACCGACGATCATGCGCATGGTGGTGGACTTGCCCGCGCCGTTCGGCCCGAGGAAGCCGGTGACGCTTCCCGGCTTGACCGTGAACGACACGTCCTGGACGGCGGTCTTGTCTCCGAACCTCTTCGTGAGGCCTTCAGCTGTGATCATGCCCTCCACGCTAGGCGGCGGCATCTCGACCTCGCGTCCTCCTCAGGTACCGTTCTCGGCGGCGGCATCCCCCGTGCGACGGACTACGGATCGACGATGTCGAAGGTCATGTCCTCGGGATCAGGGCCCCACGGACCGAAGATCACGTCAGGGTCGTAGACATCGGCCGCATGCTCCTCTGGAGGCCCCCAGAAGCCGTCGGCGTCCAGGGCGCGGAAGGTGAACCAGTACCAGCCGACCGCATTCATGCGCAGCCGCTTGACCGCGTGCCCTGTCGCGTCGAGTGCGAAGACCGCCGTGTGCCCCTCCATCGTCGAGACGTAGATCCGTCCGTTCGCGGGACCCGTGGCCGAGATCACGATCCCGGTGGTGCTGGCCTCCTCGACCAGCATGTCCTCCATTCCCGTGAGCTCTTCGAACCCGGCCACGACGATGGGCAGCACGGTGAAGCTGCCCGTCGTGGCCGGCGACTGGTTCTCGGCGTCGAAGGACCAGGCGCGGTAGTCGTATGTCCCGGCGGCGAGCTGGAGGGCACGGGGCTCGAACGTCCAGGCGCCGTCCGCGGCGACGGCAGGTGTGTACCGCCGACCGTCGACCTCGACGGCGACGGCGGACCCGGGCGTCGCCGTGCCCGCCAGCGTCGGCGGAAGGTAGCCCGAGTACCCGGACGGAGTGGTGACGCCGGGTGTCAGCGCGGATGTCGGCTCCTCCGCCGGTCCGGGGGTCGTGCCGGGCGCGGTCTGCGGGCGATCGGGAGCCGTCGGCAGATCGGCGTCCGGATCGTTGACGAGATCGACGGAATCGATGGAGGGGTCGGCGTTGCGGCGTCCGAGGGTCGGGGCGTGAGGTCCCGTCGTCGGAGCCGACGACGGGAGCGCATCCGTCCCCCCGGACCGCGGCCCGGCGGTCTGCGGGGCGGTGACCACCGGACGCGAAGAGGTCGCGTCGATCGCCGAGGGCGCCGCCTCCACGGGGGCGCCCACCAGGATCGCCGCGAGGAGCAGTCCGCCGATCGAGAACGCGCCCACTCCGCCGGCGAGGAGGCTGGCCACCCCGAAGCCCGTCGACGCCGTGATGAGCGCTGCCGCTGCCGCCGTGCCGGGGGCCAGCGCGGAGCCCGACGGGATCGCGACGCCGAGGGCGCCGAAGCCGACGGCGGAGAGCGTGACGCCCTGCAGGCGGCGGGCATCGCTGCGCAGGCTCAGCAGCAGCTCGCCGCATCGGACGCACGAGTCCACGTGGGCGGAGATCTCGGCCGTGAGGTCGGCATCGTCGGGCTCGGTGAGATGGCGGGGGAGGAGCCGCGCGACGTGATCGGGATCATCGCGCAGCAACGCGGGGACCTGCTTCGTGAGCCACTGGAACCTCAGCCCCGATCGCGCCCTGCGATGGAGTGCGGACACGGCGTTCGGTCTGATCCCGAGCTCCTTGGCGATCTCGGGACGTGCGACGTCGGCGACCTCCGCCAGCCACAGCACGCGCTGCCAGCGCTCCGGCAGCTCCTGGAAAGCACCGAGGAGCTCGTTGGCGTCGGCTTCGCGCTCGACCAGGCTCAGGGCGTCGCGGAAGTCGATGCGATCGGCGTCGGCCGTATCGTCGACGCGGTACGCCTCCGTGCGCCATCGGATCGCGATGTTGCGGATGACCGCCTTCAGATACGACCGGAACGCGAACTCCGGACCCTTGTCGGTGGTCGTGACCTGCTGATAGATCGCGAGGAACGCCTCCGAAACGAGGTCCTCGGCACGAGAGGGGAGCAGCCGCGACGCCTGCCGCAGGGCGGCGCCGATGTGCCGCTCCCACAGCACGACGTACGCATCGCGATCACCGTCGCGCAGGGCGCGGAGCAACTCGGCGTCGCCACGAGAATCTTCCACGCTTTCCCTCCCAGAAAACGCACGCTCATTCCCCCGACGAGCAGACGATCGATCGCTCGCGCCGGGTGGGCGACGGGCGGTCGATTGGACTTCTCCTCATGATAGGAGTCGCGTGCGTCGGTGCAGCCCCACCGGACGCCCCACGCGTCCGCCGAACGACGTCGGCCGGGGGAAGGGCTGCACCCTGGGCACCGCGGGGGGAGGGCTCCCGTGATCGATTCCCATAGGGAAGGAGCGGAGGAGGGCGGAAAGGTGACGCGCCGGTCCGCCGCTATCCGGCGGCGGTCGCCGGACTCGATCGCACGGCGCGGTCGGACTCGGCGACGAGGTATCCCTCGGCCCAGGCGATGCGCGCAAGCTCCAGCTTGGATCGCGCAGGACGCCCGATCACCGTGTACTTGTCCCGCACGCGCTTCAGGTACTTTCTGGCGGTGTCGTGCCGCACGCCGATGCGCTCCGCCACCTCCGCGATCGTGAGGCCCGAGGCGTACAGCGCCAGCGCCCGCTCCTCCTGCCTGCTCAGTCGAAGAGTCTGATCCGCGCCGTGGATCGTCGCCTGAGCGCGTGCGGTGATCATCGTCCCCCCGGCCAGCGCGGCGTCGGCGGCGAGCAGGAACTCGTCCTCCCCGTCCGAGGTCGACACCACGGCGTCGATGCCGAGTTCGACCAGCCTGCGCGCGGCGCTGCGGTTGCGCAGAGCAGAGAGCACGAGCACGCGCATGCCGGCGTCGCGCAGCGCGGCGATGAGGTCGAGATCGCGCGGCGGATCGACGTCGGTCGGCAGATCCAGCACGAGCAGATGCGGCCACCGCGTCCGATCCGTGCGCTTGAGCCAGGCCATGAACATCGGGAGCGTCGCGCCCGTATGCACCACCTCGAGCTTCAGATCGTTCGCCAGCAGCTGCGCCGCGCGCGTGCGCTGCAGCACCGACTCCTCCACCACCGCGGCGCGGCGCACTCGCCGCGCGTCGACACGGTCGTTCCGCATCGATACCTCCCCTGGTAGCGGGAGCATCCGTTCGGCAGGGCTCGGGTGACCTGCTGGGGACCGGATCCGGATGCTCCCTTACAGGGAAGGTGCACGTTCGGCGTGAAAAGTGACGCGGGGGTCATGCCTGACCCCCAAAAGGGGTCACGGACACTGTCAGGCGGGCGGTCGACCGAAGATCGCCGGGTCGACCGGACGCTGCGCTCGCGGCAGCTTCTCGACCACGAGGAGGTACGACTCCGTCACCAGCTCGGAGATGAGATCCGCCTCCAGCGATGGCCCGGGCAGCAGCGTGATCCAGTGCTTCTTGTTCATGTGGTAGCCCGGGACGATGTCGGCGAACGTCTCCCGCAGGGCCACCGCATCATCGGGGTGAGATTTCAGCGTCACCCGCCCCGTGCCGTCGAGCGGGGTCAGCAGGAACACCCTGCCGCGGACCTTGAACACGTCCCACTCCGGGCCGAACGGGTTCTCCCGCTCCGACCCGGGGAGCTCCTCGGCACGCGCGGACGCCAGGGCGATCAGTTCTGCGGCATCCATGTCAGAAGAGCCGGTCCGTGCCCTTGTCGTCGGCACGGGGCACCGCGACGACCCGCTCATCGAGGGATGCCGCCGCCAGCAGCGCCTCATCGATGAGCTCGCGGTCGCCCTGCGCGCGCAGCCAGTCCTGAGCGAACGAGGTGGGGATGAGCACGGGCATCCGGTCGTGGATGCCGACCAGGTGCGCGGGTGCAGGGCGCATGACGATCGAATAGCACGTGTACCACTCGCCGTCGTCGGTGCGACCGCGCTGTGTGACGGCGGCCATGCCGAAGAGCCCGCCGCCGTCGAGCCCGAACTCGTGCCAGACCCGTTCGGGCTTCTTGAGCTCGTACCATCCCGTCGCCGGAACGAGCGCGCGCGAGCGCAGGCTGCCGGGGCGCTCCTGGAGCCGTTCCGACCGCGTGTTGATGGACGGGAACCTCGCGGGCTGGCCGTCGACCAGGAAGCCCCACCACGCCGGTTCGACGGCCGTCGAGCCGTCGTCGTCGAGGAGGATCGGATTGAGGTTGCGGAGGTTCCTCCCGGTGGGGCGCACGGTCTCGCCGGCGTTGCGGTCGGCCCAGGTGCGCAGAGCATCGAGCACCGCCTGCTCGGCGGAGTCGAGCAGATCGTCGCTGTCGGTGAAACGGGGGTCAAGGCCGTAGCTCGCGCACATGCTGCCAGAGTAGACCCGGCCCCCGACACGGGCTCGGGTAGGGTCGACAGGTGATCGAGAAGCGCTCCCTGCCCGCTCCGCTTGCACTCGGCGGAGCGGTCGCGATCGGCGTGATGACGGCCGTCCAGGCGCGCGTCAACGGCGTGCTCGGCGTCGAGGTGGACAACGGGATCGTCGCCGGATTCATCTCGTTCTCCGTCGGACTCCTCGTGCTCGTCGTCGTCATCCCGTGCATCCCGTCGGCCCGCCGTGGCGCGGTGCGGCTGTGGACGGGCGTCCGCGGAGGCACGATCCCGTTCTGGATGCTGCTCGGCGGTGCCTGCGGCGCGCTCACCGTCTCCACCCAGGGCATCACCGCCGGAGTCCTCGGCGTCTCGCTCTTCACCGTGGGCGTCGTCGCGGGGCAGACGCTGCACGGCCTGGTGCTCGACCGCATCGGATTCGGCCCGGCCGGTGTCGTGGCGGTGACCCCAGGGCGGGTCCTCGGAGGGGCGCTGGCCCTCGCCGCCGTCGGCATCTCGCTCTCCGGCGACGTGCTCTCCACCGCGCCGCTGTGGATGCTCCTCCTGCCGTTCGCGACAGGGGTCGGCATCGCCTGGCAGGCAGCGACCAACGGCAGGCTCGCGCAGCGCGTGCAATCGCCGATCACGGCGACGCTGATGAGCTTCATCGCCGGGACCGTCGCCCTCGCGCTCGCCGCGGGCGTCAGCATCGCCGTCAGGGGGATGCCGCAGCCGCCGCCCGCCGAGCCGTGGCTGTACCTCGGCGGATTCCTCGGCTTCGCCTACATCCTGCTCGGGGCCTTCATCGTCGCGCACACCGGGGTGCTCCTGATGGGGCTCGGCTCCGTGCTCGGTCAGCTCACGGCATCCGTCGTCATCGATCTGATCTGGCCGGTGGAGGCGGGTCCCGTTCTCTGGCAGCTCGCGGCGATGGTCGTCGTCGCCGTCGGATCGGTCGTCGTGGCCGTGCCGCGTCGGCGCGCGCGCTGACTACTTCTTCTTGTCCTTCTTCTTCGGCATCCGCGTCACGAGCTTGCGCGCGTCGACGGGCTTGCGCCGACCGGGACGCTTGCCCGCCGGTTTGCCGCCGACGTAGAGCCAGCCGAGCAGCTCCTCGTCCTTGCCGAGACCGTGCGCCTTGGCGACGGCCTTGGAGCGCGTGTAGTGGCCGGTGCGCCACAGGACGCCCCACCCCGCCTCGTCCAGCAGCAGGCTCAGCGTGTGGGCCACACCGGACGCCACGGACTCCTGCTCCCACCGCGGCACCTTGTCGCTCTTGCGGTAGCTGGCGACCACGGCGATCAGCAGCGGCGCGCGCAGCGGCTTGGACGACGGCGACTTGTCGCCCTCGGCCTTCGCGATCGCCGCACCCAGCACCTCGCGGTCGGCGCCGCGGAGTTCGATCAGACGCCACGGGCGCAGCGACGAGTGGTCGGCGACGCGCCCGGCGGCCGCCACGAGCTGCAGCAGCTCCTCGCGGTTGGGCGCGAGCTCGGTGACCTTGGACCAGGACTGACGGGAGCGGACCGCCTCCAGCGCGCTCACTCGGCGTCCGGGGTGAAGTTCAGGGCGATCGAGTTCATGCAGTAGCGGTCGCCGGTGGGCGTTCCGAACCCGTCGGGGAAGACATGCCCGAGGTGCGAGCCGCAGTGCGCGCAGCGCACCTCCGTGCGGACCATGCCGAGCGTCGTGTCCTCGATGAGCTCGACGGCCTCCGGACGGATGGACTCGTAGAAGCTCGGCCACCCGCAACCGGAGTCGAACTTCGTGCCGCTCTTGAACAGCTCCGCACCGCACGCACCGCACGTGTAGAGGCCAGCGCGCTTCTCGTCCAGCAGCTCGCCGGTCCAGGCGCGCTCGGTCGCCGCTTGACGCAGCACGGCGTACTGATCCGCGCCGAGCTCGTCGCGCCACTCTTCTTCTGTCTTGTCCACGCTGTACGCCATGCCTCCATTCTCGCGCGTCCGGCTGTGAACGGGGTCCGTCGCGACAGAATGGACGGATGACGGATGCCGTGCAGGAGCGCTACGCCCGATTCGCCGAGCAGGAGGCGCCAGGTCGGAGCGATCTCTACGCCGAGTGGGCGTTCGGGGTCGCCGGCGACGCGGCGGTGCGAGACGTGCTGTCGCGCATACCCGAGAACCGTCGCCAGCCGCCGCTGGTCTTCGCCGTCACGCGGATGCTCGGCGCGGATCTGACCGCGTACGGCGCCTGGCGGGGGTTCGTGCTCGCGCATGCCGAGGAGATCGTCGCGGAGTGCACGGCGAGACGGCTCCAGACCAACGAGCCCCTCCGCCTCGCACCGCTGCTCCCCGTGCTCAGCGAGATCGAGGGCCCCATCGCGCTGCTCGAGATCGGCGCTTCGGCAGGGCTCTGCCTGTATCCCGACCGGTACTCCTATCGGTTCGTCGACGAGGAGGGGATGCCGCGGCGATCGCTCGACCCGGTGGACGGCCCGTCGGCCGTCGTGCTGGAGAGCGTGGTCGACGGTGCGATTCCACCCCTGCGGCTGCCGGAGGTCGTGTGGCGCGCCGGCATCGACCTCGCGCCCCTCGACGCGTCCGACGACCGCGATCGCCGCTGGCTGCAGGGCCTCGTCTGGCCAGGGGAGGAGGGGCGCGAGCAGCGCGTCACGGCGGCGCTCGACATCGCCGCATCCGACCCTCCCCACCTCATCGCCGGCGACGCCCTGGAGCGGATCGACGCGCTCGCCGCGGAGGCGCCGGACGGTGCGACGCTCGTCATCACCACCCCCGGCGTGCTGGTGCACATCCCCCGGGAGCAGAGGCTCGCGCTCGTCGAGGCCATCCGCGCGCTCCCGGCCAGGTGGATCACCATCGATCCGCCGGCTCTCCTCGATGTCTGGGAGCCCCCCGTCCACGACGGATCCTGGAGCGGTTTCGTCGTCGCGCTGGACGGCAGGGTGCGGGCCGCGGCTGATCCGCTCGGACGATGGTGGGAGTGGCGCGGCGGCGATGGCGTCGCGGCGATCTAACCTGTTCTCATGCTGGGAGAGATGACCGAGCGCGATCGCGCGATCCTCGCGTTGGAGACCGTGTGGCCACGGCACAGCGGCGCGAAGGAAGAAGTGATCCGCGCGCAGCTCGGCATGAGCTCGGCGCGCTACTACCAGCTGCTCGGTCGACTGATCGACTCCGACGCCGCGATGGCGTACGATCCGATGCTCGTCGGCAGGCTCCGTCGGATCAGGGAGTCCCGTGCGCTGCAGCGCTCGGCCAGGACTCCCGGCTTCGTCGGCTGAGTCCGCGGTTTCGGACGCCGCCCCCGTCGTGATGCGGACGCACAGGCGGGTGCCGCTAGCATCGAGTGGTGTCCAAGCCCACTCGTGACCGATTCGACGACGTCCCCCACTCCGCAGGACGTGTAGGAGCGCATCGCGCCGAAGCCCCCGGCATGAACGGCTGGGTCGTGCTGCTCTGGTCGTTCGTGGCCGCGCTGGTGCTGATCATCGCGGGCATCTTCGGCTCGCTCGTCGTCATGGGCCGCATCACGCTCTTCCCCGAGGCCGTGCCGTCGTCGACGCCGACGCCGGTCGAGACCGGCGTCGTCGACACCGCCTACTCGGTGATGATCCTGAACGCGACTCCGGAGGAGGGCCTCGAGGCTCAGATCCGGGCGAAGCTCATCGACAGCGGATGGACAGCCGACAAGGTCTCCGCCACCGAGAGCGCCAGCAAGGACTTCGCCACGACGACCGTGTACTACGTCGACGACGCGGACGAGCTCGCGGCCATCGGGCTCGCCAACCTCATCGGCGGAGCGGATGTGCAGAAGAGCGACTTCTACGCCTCCATGAACGAGACCGGGGGCAAGCAGCTGACCGTCGTCATCGGCCTCGACCGCTCGTCCTCCGCCCCGGCCACCACGGAGGAGACTCCGGCCCCCTGATCGGTCGGCGGCGCACCCTCCTCGCGGCTTGCACTCGAAGGTGTCGAGTGCCAGAATGGCGTTAGCACTCTCTCACTCTGAGTGCTAAACCCAACGTCTACGTCCAGGAGGGACGACAAAACTCATGGCAAAGATCATCGCTTTCGATGAGGAGGCCCGCCGCGGCCTCGAGCGCGGCCTCAACATCCTCGCCGACGCGGTCAAGGTGACCCTCGGCCCGCGTGGCCGCAACGTCGTGCTCGAGAAGAAGTGGGGCGCCCCCACCATCACGAACGACGGCGTGTCCATCGCCAAGGAGATCGAGCTGGACGACCCGTACGAGAAGATCGGTGCGGAGCTCGTCAAGGAGGTCGCCAAGAAGACCGATGACGTCGCCGGCGACGGCACCACCACCGCCACGGTCCTCGCACAGGCCCTCGTCCGCGAAGGCCTGCGCAACGTCGCGGCCGGCGCCGACCCGATCTCGCTCAAGCGCGGCATCGAGAAGGCCGTCGCGGCGATCACCGAGGAGCTGCTGAGCAGCGCCAAGGAGATCGAGTCCAAGGAGCAGATCGCCGCCACGGCGTCCATCTCCGCAGCCGACCCCGCGATCGGCGAGCTCATCGCCGAGGCGATCGACAAGGTCGGCAAGGAGGGTGTCGTCACCGTCGAGGAGTCGCAGACCTTCGGCACCGAGCTCGAGCTCACCGAGGGCATGCGCTTCGACAAGGGCTACCTGAACCCCTACTTCGTGACGGACCCGGAGCGCCAGGAGGCTGTCTTCGAGGACCCGTACATCCTCATCGCGAACCAGAAGGTCTCCAACATCAAGGATCTCCTGCCCATCGTCGACAAGGTGATCCAGGACGGCAAGGAGCTCGTCATCATCGCCGAGGACGTCGAGGGCGAGGCTCTCGCGACGCTCGTGCTGAACAAGCTCAAGGGCATCTTCAAGTCGGTCGCCGTCAAGGCTCCCGGCTTCGGCGACCGTCGCAAGGCGCAGCTGCAGGACATCGCGATCCTCACCGGCGGACAGGTCATCACCGAAGAGGTGGGCCTCAAGCTCGAGAACGCCACGCTCGACCTGCTCGGCCGTGCGCGCAAGGTCATCGTCACCAAGGACGAGACCACGATCGTCGAGGGGGCGGGCGAGGCGGAGCAGATCGAGGGTCGCGTGACCCAGATCCGTCGCGAGATCGAGAACACCGACAGCGACTACGACCGCGAGAAGCTGCAGGAGCGCCTCGCCAAGCTCGCCGGCGGCGTCGCCGTCATCAAGGCGGGCGCGGCCACCGAGGTCGAGCTCAAGGAGCGCAAGCACCGCATCGAGGACGCCGTCCGCAACGCGAAGGCAGCCGTCGAGGAGGGCATCGTCCCCGGTGGTGGCGTCGCGCTCATCCAGTCGGGCACCAAGGCTCTCGACGCTCTCACCCTCACGGGTGACGAGGCGACCGGTGCGAACATCGTTCGCGTCGCGATCGAGGCTCCGCTGAAGCAGATCGCTCTCAACGCCGGTCTCGAGCCGGGTGTCGTTGCGAACAAGGTCGCCGAGCTGGCCTCGGGTCACGGCCTGAACGCTGCGACCGGCGAGTACGTCGACATGTTCGCAGCGGGCATCATCGACCCGGCCAAGGTCACGCGTTCGGCTCTGCAGAACGCGGCGTCGATCGCCGGCCTCTTCCTCACCACCGAGGTCGTCGTCGCCGACAAGCCCGAGAAGGCCGCCGCCCCCATGGGCGACCCGTCCGGTGGCATGGACTTCTGATCCACACCAGCCGCACTGACAGAAACGCCCCGGCCTCGGCCGGGGCGTTTCTGCATTCCAGGGGGTGTCGAAACAGACGTGTCGGAACTG
This sequence comes from Microbacterium sp. MYb72, assembly GCF_002979415.1. Classification (GTDB taxonomy): domain Bacteria; phylum Actinomycetota; class Actinomycetes; order Actinomycetales; family Microbacteriaceae; genus Microbacterium; species Microbacterium natoriense. The sequence continues at coordinate 40,049 of NZ_PCOT01000020.1, forward strand.
GCGTGTCTGAACCGATGTGTCGGAACGGGCGCGTCTGAACTGGCGTGACTGAACCTCCACACGGGAACAGGCAGGGAGGCAGGTCGCCTCAGCGGAACAGGCCGGCCGAGTACTGGTCGGCATCCGCGTACTGCGTCGCGGCGCCGCCCAGCCGGCTGCCGATCGCGTCGAGGGTCTCTTCGACGTGACGGGCGGCGCCGTGCCACTCCTCAGCGCAGCCCTGGAAGGCGTTGGACGCGGTGCCGATCCAGGACGACTGCAGTTGAGCGAGTTGCGCCATCAGGGTCGCTGACTCGCTCCGCAGACGCTCCATGGTGGCTCGTGCGGCAGCCTCTGCCGCGCGGACGGCCTCGGTGTCGACGGTGAAGACGGACATGGGTTCTCCTCTCGTTGGAGTCTCCGACGCTACGAGAGGCGGGGCGAGGGCAGTCGTCCTGGTCTCGCCCTTCCACGGGTCCTGTGCGCAACCCACAAGGTCACACCTTTGTGCAGGAGCACTGCTCAGAGGTCGAGCGGCTCCAGAGGCTGCGTGTCCTCCAGCAGGTGCTCGGGTGTCGCACGCGAGGGGGCGAGGGGGAACGTGACGGTGAAGGTCGCGCCGCCACCCGGCGTCTCGGACACCGCGACACTGCCGTGCAGTGCCTTCACGATCGAGGCGACGATGGCCAGGCCCAGACCGGAGCCGCCCGTCTCCCGCGCTCGCGAGGTGTCGGCACGCCAGAAGCGCTCGAAGATCTGCTCGCGGATCTGCGGAGGGATGCCCTCGCCGTGGTCGACGATGGCGATGGAGCCCGTTCCGAGCATCCGATCGGCATCCACGACGATCTCGATCGGGCTGTCCTCGGAGGAGAACCGGCGGGCGTTGCCGAGGAGGTTCGCCACGACCTGGCGGACCTTGTTCTCCTCTCCCAGGATGATCGGGGGCGTGCGCACGGGCACGTCAGCCACCTCGGTGAAGTCGATCGCCGGCATCTGCTCGGTCGTGGTGCGGGGGCGACGGCGCAGCCGCGCGAGAGTGGCGCGCGAGAGACCACGGGGTGCGGGCTGCTGCGCGGCGGGCGTCACGGGGATGCTCCGGGTCGGCGTGCTCAGCCGCGCCTTCAGAGTCTCGTCGACGACGGTGATCGTGCGACCGGGGGCCGCCGCCCGCACATCGAGAGCGGCGTCACGGGCGATCGGACGGAGGTCGAGGGGCACGATCTCGAGCTCGCGCTCGTCGTCGAGTCGGGCGAGGGCGAGGAGGTCCTCGACGAGCACGCCCATCCGGATCGCCTCCTTCTCGATACGCTCCATGGCCCGAGCCGTGTCCTCCTCGCCCTTGATCGCGCCCATCCGGTAGAGCTCCGCGTAACCGCGCACGCTCACCAGCGGCGTGCGCAGCTCATGGCTGGCGTCTCCGATGAAGCGACGCATGTGCTGCACCGTGCGGTCGCGCTGAGCGAGGGAATGATCGGCCCTGTCGAGCATCGCGTTGATGGCGGCGTTGAGCCGGCCGACCTCGGTCGTGGGCTCGAGGTCGGTGAGGCGCTGGCTGAAGTTGCCGGCCGCGATCGACATCGCTGTGGACTCGACCTGACTGAGGCGCCGGAACGTCAGGGTCACGAGTCCGCGGATGAGGAGGGCGGCGATCACGATCGTGATCAGGGCGACGGTGATGTAGATGCCGAAGAACTGACTGATGATGCGGTCGGCGGCCGACAGCGGCATCGCCACGAGCTGGATGCGGACGGCGCCGCCCGAGACCGGCACGTTCGCGACGGCGGCATGGAAGCTCGTCCCCTTCGTGCCGTCCAACGGGAAGGTGACATCGCCCTTCGCGAGCGCCTCCTGCAGCGAGTAGCTCGACGGGAAGATCGGCGAACCGCTGGACGTCGTCGTGTTGCCGGTCGTGCCCCGGAGGACTCCCTCGCCGTCGTACACGGCGAGGAAGAAGTCCCGGGGCGTCTCCTGTGACTGGGTGTACGTCGTCACCCCGTCGTCGGTGGTCATCACCTCGAAGTAGCGTGAGACGAGATCCGACGAGGCGAGCGACGGAAGCTGGGAGTCGATGTTGCCGATCAGCGTGCCCCGCAGGATCGGCACCGTCCCGAGCCCTGCGACGAGCAGGCCGAGGGCGAGGACGGCCACCGTGACGCCGGTGACCTTGGCGCGCAGGCTGATCGCCCGCCACCAGCGGGTCACCGCGTCAGGCTTCCTCGCCATGCGGTCCTCCACGGGTGGCGTCATCGAGCGGTCGGCTGCTTACTTGCCGACCTTGAGCATGTAGCCGAAGCCGCGCTTGGTCTGGATGAGCGACTCCTCGGTGTGCGGGTCGATCTTGCGGCGGAGGTACGAGATGTAGCTCTCCACGATGCCGGCGTCGCCGTTGAAGTCGTACTCCCAGACGTGGTCCAGGATCTGCGCCTTCGACAGCACGCGGTTGGGGTTGAGCATGAGGTAGCGCAGCAGCTTGAACTCGGTGGGGCTCAGCTCGATCGACTCCTTGCCCACCTGCACGTCGTGCGTGTCCTGGTCCATCGAGAGCTCACCGGCGCGGATGATCGACTCCTCATCGGCCTGCATGGTGCGGCGGAGGATGGCCTGTGCGCGGGCGACGATCTCGTCGAGGCTGAACGGCTTGGTGACGTAGTCGTCGCCGCCGGCGTTGAGGCCCTCGATCTTGTCCTCGGTGCCGTCCTTCGCCGTGAGGAAGAGGATCGGCGCGGTGAAACCCGCGCCGCGCAGCCTCTTGGTGACGCTGAACCCGTTCATGTCGGGCAGCATCACGTCGAGGATGATGAGGTCGGGCTCCTCTTCCAGCACCGCCGAGATGGTGGCGGCGCCGTTGGCGACCGTCTTCACCAGGAACCCGGCGAAGCTGAGGCCGGTGGAGAGGAGGTCGCGGATGTTCGGCTCGTCGTCGACGACCAGGATGCGCGGTGCTGTCATGTCCCCATTATGGTGACTCGGGCGATGCTCTGCCTGATTATCCGCCGGAGCGGCGGGTCAGGGGTGCGGCGAGGGGCCGATCAGGCGGCGATGGCGTCCGCATCCATGATCGTGTAGCTGTACCCCTGCTCGGCGAGGAATCGCTGCCTGTTCTGGGCGTAGTCCTGATCGATCGTGTCTCGGGCGACGAGCGTGTAGAAGCTCGCCGTGTGGCCGGACTGCTTGGGACGCAGCAGGCGCCCGAGTCGCTGGGCCTCCTCCTGGCGGGAGCCGAACGAGCCGGACACCTGGATGGCGACCGACGCCTCAGGCAGATCGATCGAGAAGTTCGCGACCTTCGACACGACGAGCAGCTGGATCTCGCCGACGCGGAACTGCCGGTACAGCTCCTCGCGTTCGTCGATCGGCGTCGCGCCGGTGATCTGCGGGGCGTTCAGCGCCTCCGACAGCGTGTCGAGCTGGTCGAGGTACTGGCCGATCACGAGGATCTGCTCGCCGGGGTGCTTGGCGATCAGCTCGCGCACCGCCTCGATCTTCGCCGGGGCGGATGCCGCCAGCCGGTACCGCTCGTCGTCGGTAGCCGCGGCGTACTCCAGCCGGTCGCTCGGCGGCAGGTCCACGCGCACCTCGTAGCAGACGGCCGGGGAGATGAAGCCCTGCGCCTCGATCTGCTTCCAGGGCGCGTCGAAGCGCTTGGGGCCGATCAGGCTGAAGACGTCGCCCTCGCGCCCGTCCTCCCGGACGAGCGTGGCGGTGAGGCCGATGCGACGGCGAGCCTGGAGGTCGGCGGTGAGCTTGAAGACCGGGGCGGGCAGGAGGTGCACCTCGTCGTAGACGATGAGGCCCCAGTCGAGCGCGTCCAGCAGCGCGAGGTGCGCGTACTGCCCCTTCCTCTTGGCCGTGAGGATCTGGTAGGTCGCGATGGTGACGGGCTTGACCTCCTTGGCCTGGCCCGAGTACTCGCCGATCTCCTCCGGTGTGAGGCTCGTGCGCTTGAGGAGCTCGTCGCGCCACTGGCGGGCGGATACGGTGTTGGTCACCAGGATGAGCGTGGTCGTCTTGGTCGCGGCCATCGCCCCGGCGCCGACGATCGTCTTCCCCGCGCCGCAGGGGAGGACCACGACGCCGGAGCCGTCCTTGGAGAAGGCGTCGACGGCATCCTGCTGGTAGGGGCGGATCTGCCACCCGTCCTCGGCGAGGTCGATCTCGTGCGGGGTGCCGGGGGTGTAGCCGGCGAGGTCCTCGGCCGGCCAGCCGATCTTCAGCAGCTCCTGCTTGATCTGTCCGCGTGCCCAGGCGTCGACGACGAAGGTGTCTGGTGCCGGGTGGCCGATCAGCAGCGGCTGGATGCGCTTGTTGCCCGCCACCTGGGTGAGCACGGCAGGGTCGGAGGAGCGCAGGATGAGCGTGCCCTCCTCGTCGCGCTCGATGACGAGACGGCCGTAGCGGTTCACGGTCTCGCGCAGATCGACGGCGACCGACGGCGGCACGGGGAACCGCGACCAGCGATCGAGCGTCTCGAGCATGTCCTCGGCGGTGTGCCCGGCGGCGCGGGCGTTCCAGAGGCCGAGCCTGGTGATCCGGTAGGTGTGGATGTGCTCCGGGGCGCGCTCCAGCTCGGCGAAGATCGCCAGCTCGTGTCGGGCGCTCTCGGCATCCGCGTGGGCGACCTCGAGCAGGACGGTGCGATCGCTCTGGACGATCAGGGGGCCATCAGACATAGCTGACCAGTTTACCGCCCGTCATCGCTCAGGGGGCCACGACGGTCGCGGAGCGGATGCTGGACACGGGGAGCGTGCGCTCCACGTCGGCAGCCCGATCGCGTCCCCGCAGGCGGCCGCCTCCGAGGCCCGTGGCCTCCAGGAGGAGATCCCTGGTCGAGCCGTCCGGCATGCCGACGGTCACCTGGAGCACCGCTCTGGCCCGCACGGCGGCCTCCAGCTCGCGATCCAGCCATGCGGCATCCGCGTCAGGGCCCTGTCGGGTCCGCAGCGCGGCGATGAGGATCGAATGGTCCGGCCGCTCCGGCGTCGAGGCCTCGACGAGCGGATAGCGGTCGCCGGTGAGCACGGTCCCGTGCTCGTCGACCGGGGTCGCGGGGTAGCGGGCATCGGTGAGCGCCCAGTAGACGGTGTCTCGCCCGACGCGTGTGGTGAGTGAGTCGACGTGCTTCGCGAGGGCGAGCGGTCGCAGGCCCTGATCGATCGCCATCGCCTGGATGAGGGTCTGGTCGTCGCTCTCGATCCGGGTGCGGCCCGTCTCGGGATCCGTCGACACCCTGACCAGACCGTGGCGCTGTGCCGTCTGTGCCACGAGGTAGCGCAGCGGCTGCGGGATGCCGGTGAGCGAGAGGTCTTCGAGGAAGCCGATGATCGACTCCTCCGTCTCGCCGCTGACGAGGGCCCGAGCGATGGACTCGCCGGTGAACCGGTAGGAGGAGGCCTGCGCGGCGGACTCGCGGGCCGCGATGGCACGCAGCCTCACGTCGAGCGCGGGGGCGAGCGGGCCGGGTGAGATGGCCGTGAGGTCGTTCTGCAGGAAGATGCGGTCGACCTCGGCCGGAAGCAGCTCGGCGAGTGCGGTCGCGTCGGGGGCGAGGCCGGCGCGCACGGGCTCGGCCCACACCGGCTCGGTGCCGTCGTCGGCGATCAGCCCGAGCAGCCGGGCGCGCTCGCCCAATGCGGCGCTGCGCTCGGGCCAGCCGGCGTCCCAGGGATGCGCGAACGTCCACGACGCCGGAGGTAGGTACCCGCCTGCAGGGGTGTGGATGCCGCGGGGCAGCGTGCTCAGGAAGCCCGAGACCAGGTCGCTCCAGCGGGCGGCCGCCGACGAGCGCAGCCACTCCTCTGCGGTCGTGGTGGTGCGAAGTCGCCTGTCGTCCGCCAGAGCCAGCCGCGCATCGACCGCCAGGGCGACCAGGGGGTCGACGGCGTCGGCGGGGATGCCGTTCTCCGCCAGCTGCTTCCTCTCACCCGCGCTGATGCCCCCGCCCGAGAGGAGCCCGAGGGGGTTCTCTCTCGCCAGGAGCAGCAGATCGGCGACGGCGGCGACGGTCGTGAAGGCGCGCTCGGCGGCATGCGCGGACGCGGCCTGATCGGATGGTGAGAGTGCTGTCTCGGGTACCGGAGCGGGAGCGGGGCGGTCCAGGACGGCGGAGGCGACCGGGGCGAACGGCGTGCCGTCAGGGCGAAGCAGCGCGAGGGCGGTCAGGGGCTCGCGCTCGGCGCCCGCGTCTCCGCCGTGCGCCGCGTGCGCGAGGGCGGAGGCCTCCGCGGCGGTCAGCTGCGGCAGGATGCGCGAGAGCGATCCTGCGTCGAGCAGCGCCTCGGCGGCGTCGAAGAAGTCCTGCCAGCCGGCATCCGTCCGCACGCCGCGCGCACGGAACAGCGTCTCCAGCTCGTCGTCGCTCGCCGCGGCCAGCCATTCGGCCAGTGGTCGGGCGTGCGCGCTCATGTCCGCCTCAGGGCCGCGATGCCGCGCGACCCTTCCGGATGAAGCTCATCACCAGCAGGACGATGATCAGCACGAACGCGACCGGGAGGCCCCAGTAGGGGATCGCGGCGATGAACGGCCAGGCGCCGCCGCCGAAGTCGTCTTGCTTCATGCCGACCGCCGTGCCGATGATGATGGCGAAGAAGCAGATCACGGATGCCGCGGCGATGCCCAGCGCGGTGAACGCCAGGAGGCGATCGACCGGGCGGACCTCGGGTTCGGGATTCTGCGCGCTCATCCTTCTCAGCCTACTGCGTCGCCGACCGGTAGGCTTGAGGGGGCCGCCCGAGGGCGTGCCTTCTTTCCGTACGATTCAGCGAGGTTTCCCCATGCCCACCGGCAAGGTCAGGTTCTACGACGAAGACAAGGGTTTCGGCTTCATCGCCTCCGATGACGGCCAGGACGTCTTCCTGCACGCATCATCCATGCCCGCGGGCACGGTCGTGAAGGCGGGTGCTCGCGTGGAGTTCGGGGTCGCCGACGGCAAGCGCGGACTCCAGGCTCTCTCCGTGCGCGTGCTCGAGGCTCCGCCGAGTCTCGCCAAGGCGAAGCGCAAGCCCGCCGACGACATGGCCATCATCATCGAGGACCTCGTGAAGCTGCTCGACGGCATGGGCGGAGACCTCCGCCGTGGCCGCTACCCCTCCTCCTCGCACGGGCGCAAGATCGCCGCCGTGCTCCGCAAGGTCGCTGATGACCTCGAAGCCTGACGCCGACCAGCGTCTCCTCGACGCCCACGATCTCGCGCTGAACGCTCTGCGCGAGATCACTCCGGCGTCGTCCATCGGGCCCGCAGCGGGCTACCTTCCCGAAGAGGACGGCTCGGTGTCGCTGCGGTTCGAGAACCGTCTTCCCGGATACCCCGGCTGGTACTGGACCGTCACGGTCGACCGGGTCGACGACGAAGAGCCCACCGTGCTCGAGGTGGAACTGCTCCCCGGTGACGGCGCGCTGCTCGCGCCGGAATGGGTGCCGTGGGCCGAGCGCCTCGCCGAGTACCGCGCGCACCAGGTCGAACTCGCCGAGCAGGCCGCCGCTGCGGCGGTCGACGCGGATGGCGACATCGTCGACGCCGAGGAGCTCGAGGACGCCGACGACGAGGATGCTGACGATGACATCGACGACATCGATGAGGACGAGCTGATCGAGGAGACGCGTGTCCTGCACGCGGGCGACCTCGACGGCGTCGACATCGACGAGCTCGACGACTCCGTCGAGTCCGACGAGTCCGACGATGACGACGAGTCCGACGATGACGAGTCCGACGACGATGACGAAGATGACGACGACGATGAGTCGGACGACGACGATGACGATGACGACGATGAGTCGGATGACGACGATGACGACGATGAGTCAGATGACGACGACGAAGATGACGTCGAGTCGGACGACGACGATGACGAGTCGGATGACGATGACGAAGACGAGTCTGACGACGATGTGACCGACTCCGAGGGCCGAGGGTCCGACGAAGAGGAGTGATCTCCGTCAGGAGCATGTAGAAGGGGGCCGCGTGAACACGCGGCCCCCTTCTTCTTTCGTCTCAGGCGGCGCTCAGGCGCTCTGGTGCTCCAGCACGTAGTCCAGGGCGCGGGTCAGCTGACGCACGTCGTCGGGCTCGATGGACACGAAGGTGGCCACGCGGAGCTGGTTGCGCCCCAGCTTGCGGTACGGCTCGGTGTCGACGATGCCGTTCGCCCGCAGGGTCTTCGCGATCGCGGCGGCGTCGATGCTCTCGTCGAAGTCGATCGTGACGACGACGGGGGAGCGGTGCGCGGGGTCGGTTACGAACGGAGTCGCCACCGGCGTCGCCTCGGCCCAGTCGTAGAGCACACCGGACGACTCCGCCGTGCGGGCGGCGGCCCAGGACAGCCCGCCGTTCGCGAGGATCCAGCGGAGCTGGCTTTCGAGCAGATGCAGAGTCGTGAGCGCGGGGGTGTTCAGCGTCTGGTTGAGGCGGGAGTTGTCCACCGCGTTCTTCAGGCTGAGGAACTCGGGGATGTAGCGGTCGGATGCCGCGATCCGCTCGATCCGCTCGATCGCGGCGGGAGAGACCGCGGCGAACCAGAGACCGCCGTCGGAGCCGAGGTTCTTCTGCGGCGCGAAGTAGTAGACGTCGGCCTGCGCGGCGTCGAAGTCGATGCCGCCGGCCGCGCTGGTCGCATCGATCACGGTGAGAGCGCCCTCTGCGGCGACGCGCTCGATCGGGGCGGCGACGCCCGTGGAGGTCTCGTTGTGGGGCCAGGCGTAGACGTCGACCCCGTCGACGACCTCGGCGGCCGAGCGGGAGCCGGGCGCCGACGTGCGCACGTCGGGAGCCTCCAGCCAGGGGGCCGCAGCGGCCGCGGCGAACTTGCCGCCGAACTCGCCGAACACCAGGTTCTGGCTGCGACGCTCGATCAGGCCGAAGGCCGCGGCATCCCAGAACGCCGTGGATCCGCCGTTGCCGACGATGATCTCGTAGCCCTCGGGAAGGCGGAACAGCGCGGCCAGCTGCTCGCGCACGTTGCCGACGAGGTTCTTCACCGGCGCCTGGCGGTGCGAGGTGCCCAGCAGTCCTGCTCCGGCGGCGAGCAGCGCGTCGAGCTGCTCGGGGCGCACCTTTGAGGGGCCGCATCCGAAGCGGCCGTCAGCGGGCAGGAGGTCTCGGGGAATCTCGATCGCCATGGGTCGATTCTAGGGTGCGCGCTCTCCGGGGTTTCGCCGCATGACGCCTCGATGTCCCCGCGGGAATGTAGGCTTGCCTAAGAAGACCCGGAGGGCCAGATGACGGACTTGATCGACACCACGGAGATGTATCTCCGCACCATCCTCGAACTCGAGGAGGAGAACATCGTGCCGCTGCGCGCTCGCATCTCCGAGCGTCTGGGGCACTCGGGCCCCACGGTCTCGCAGACGGTCGGGCGCATGGAGCGCGACGGTCTCGTCGTCGTCTCCGAGGACCGCACCCTCGAGCTCACCGAATCCGGACGCCGCAAGGCGGTCGACGTGATGCGCAAGCACCGTCTCGCCGAGCGCCTGCTCTCCGACGTGATCGGCCTCGACTGGGCCTACGTGCACGAAGAAGCCTGCCGCTGGGAGCACGTGATGAGCGAGCAGGTCGAGCGCCGCCTGGTCGAGCTGCTCGGCCACCCGACGGAGTCGCCGTACGGCAACCCGATCCCCGGACTGGACCAGCTCGGAGACGTCCCCGCCCGCACGTTCGACGAGGGCGTGATCGGTCTCGTGCAGAAGCTCAACGCGGCAGGGGAGCCCATCAAGGGCACGGTGCGTCGTCTCGCCGAGCCTGCTCAGGTCGACCCCGAGCTCCTCGAGCAGCTCAGGGATGCGGGCGTCGTGCCCGGTGCCGAGGGCGACTACCGCTTCAACGAGGGCTACGTGCTGATCCAGATGGACGGCAAGGACGAGGGGCTCGAGCTCCCCGTCGAGCTCGCGTCGCACATCTTCCTCGTCGGCGAGCCCAGCTGACCCTGTCGACGGATCACCGCTGACCCCGCCCGGGGGATTAACAGGTTCTCGGGGTGACACGACCGTTATCTTCCGGTAACCTCGGACAGGTCGTCAGCGAAGAAGCCCGTTGACGGTTACCCGCGAGGATCGCCTTCCAGGCTCGTCGTCTTCACGGTAGGAACGCACAAAGTACCCCGAGCTACATTCGTGCCACGAGAACAGAGTGCCGACGAGCCAGCGCTACCCGAAGCGTGCAGGCGCAGGAGGATTACGTTTTGGCCGCAGACATCGAACCGCCCCTGAAGACAATCGAAGACCGCGCAGTCGCCCGTCGTGGCGATGCTCGCGGCCCGGCCCGCAAGGTCGTCAAGCCGCTCCGTTCGGTCGTGATCTTCGGAGCGGTCGGCGCTCTGGTGGCGGCTGTCGCCCTTCCTGCGTACGCATCGTCGAAGCCCGCCGACACCGCGGCCACCCTGCAGCAGCTCGCGGCGGAGGATGCGCAGTCGCTCGTCGTCGCGTCCGTGGCCACGTCGGCTCCTCTCGAGCACGGCAGCTTCACCGCCACCACGCCGGAAGAGATCGCGAAGAAGAAGGCTGAGGAAGAGGCTGCTGCCCGTGCGGCGGCAGCGGCGAAGACCGCCTCGGTCGCCACAGGCGTCGATCTCAGCAAGTACGCACTGGTCTCCCCGGGATCGGGTGAGGTGCGCTATCCGCTTCCGCAGGGCTCCTACACGGTGAGCCGCACCCTCGGCGGCGCGCACAACGGGGCCGACATGTGCGCCCCCGCGATGACGCCGATCTACGCGGCGGCCGCCGGCGTCGTGCGCGTGTCCTCCGAGAACTACTACGGCTACGGCGTGGGTATCGTCATCGACAGCGTCGTGGGCGGTCAGCGTCTCGAGACCACCTACGGGCACATGACCTACGGCACTCGCCAGGTCGAGGTCGGCGCGACGGTCGCAGCCGGGCAGCTCATCGGCTTCGTCGGCAGCACGGGGCGATCGACCGCGAACCACCTGCACTTCGAGGTCAAGGTGAGCGGAACCCTGCAGGAGCCGATCGGCTGGCTCGCCGCCAACGCCGGCTGATCCACGGCATCCATCGCTGACACGCCTTCGGGCGTTCACCCTCTGTTTCGCCCTGCACCCCGTGGAATGGGTTAGCCTGAACCCGTTGTCGCACTGACGGGAGAGGCTGATGGAACGAATACCGAGCATCCGCACCATGGATGCCCTCGGTCGTCACGTCCTTCAGCATCGGCCGCAGGGATGCCACGGTGTTGCCGTGCGCGAAAGGCGCTGTCTGTAGACAGCGCCTTTTTTCATCCCCGCGTCCACTCGATCATCGTGCGGCTCGTGTGAGTCGAGAGTGCCGGGAAGCCGTCCCGGCGGATCGAGAGGATGATGATGCGCACACTTGTCTTGAACGCCGGATACGAGCCTCTGGCCATCGTGTCCTTCAAGAGAGCCCTGGTCCTTGTCATGAACGACAAGGCCACGGTGATCGAGAGGGTGGACGACGATCCCGTCTGGGGGAGCCACGGCGTCTACGATCGACCGGCGGTCATCATCCTGTCGCGCTATGTGCGCGTCCCGCTCAGCAGGCGCGCGCCGGTGACGAGACGGGGCGTGCTGCGCCGGGACAATCACCGGTGCGGTTACTGCGGCAAGGCGGCGTCCACGATCGACCATGTCCTCCCTCGTTCCCGCGGCGGTGCGGACTCCTGGGAGAACCTCGTCGCCTGCTGCCTGCGCTGCAACAACGTGAAGAGCAACCGCACGCCGCAGGAGATGCACTGGGAGCTGCGGTTCACGCCGCGCCCTCCGCATGGCACGTCGTGGACGGTTCGGGGCTCCGAGCGCAGCGACCCGCGCTGGGAGCCGTACCTCGCCCTCGCCGCGTAAAGGGTGCTCGACGGTTCCCGTAGAATCGTCGTAGGCCCTCGTAGCTCAGCAGGATAGAGCAGCCCTCTCCTAAAGGGCAGGTCGCAGGTTCGAATCCTGTCGAGGGCACCACGACGACGCAACAAGACGGTGCAGCGCGTCAGCCGACCGCCGCCCGCAGGACCGCCGCGAAGGTGGCGTCGAGCACGGACCTGGCGCGGCCGGCGGCCCATCCGCTCTCCGTTCCGATGCGGTACTCGATCAGGGTGAGCGCATCGCTGTCGGTTCCGTGTCCGATGCTGGTCTGGTGCAGCGAGAGCACGTCCACCTGGATGCCGCCGCTCGCCAGCGCGGCGACGAGGCTCTCCACGGGGCCCACCCGATCCGTGCGGTGCGCGATGTCGACGCCGTCGATGCGCAGCGCGATCTCGGTCTGCCCGTCGTCCACGCGGTAGTGCACGAGCTCCGGCGTCTCCGCCGCGCCGCGGTCGACGTAGCTCTCCGTGAACAGGGCCCAGAGCTCTTCCGGGGAGAACTCGGCTCCTGCGGCATCCGCCTGCGCCTGCACCCGGCGAGCGAAGTCGATCTGGAGTCGCCGGGGGAGCTCGACTCCGTACCCGGTCTCCAGCAGGTAGGCGATCCCGCCCTTGCCCGACTGCGAGTTCACGCGGATCACGGCGTCATAGCCGCGTCCGAGATCGGCCGGGTCGATCGGCAGGTAGGGCACGCGCCAGGCGAGATCCTTCTCGGCCACGCCCTCGTGTGCCGCGCGGGCACGGTGCTCGGCGAGGCCCTTCCTGATCGCGTCCTGATGCGTGCCGCTGAACGCCGTGTGCACGAGATCGCCGACGTAGGGATGCCGCGCGTGCACCTCGATGCCGTTGGAGTGCTCGACCGTGCGGCGGATCTCGTCGATGTCGGAGAAGTCGATCATGGGATCGACGCCCTGCGCGTGCAGGTTGAGAGCGAGAGTGGCGATGTCGACGTTGCCCGTGCGCTCACCGTTGCCGAAGATGCATCCTTCGACCCGTTGGGCGCCGGCGAGCACGGCGAGCTCGGCGCAGGCGATTCCGGTGCCGCGGTCGTTGTGCGGGTGCACCGAGAGGATGACGCCGTCGCGCCTCGCGAGGTTGCGGTGCATGTACTCGATCTGGTCGGCGTAGACGTTCGGCGAGGCGATCTCGACGGTCGCGGGCAGGTTCAGGATGACGGGTCGTTCCGGCGTCGCGTCCCAGAGCGTGGTCATGGCGTCGCAGACGTCGAGCACGTAGTCGGGCTCGGTCAGGTTGAAGACCTCGGGCGAGAACTCGAAGCGCACGTTCGAGTGGTCTCCGGCGAGTGACAGCACGTCGCGCCCGGCATCGAGGATCAGTTCTTTGAGTTCGGCACGGGATCGGCCGAGCACGACATCGCGCCAGATGGGTGCGGTCGCGGTGTAGACGTGGATGACGACAGGGTTGCGGATGCCGTCGACCGAGGCCACCGTTCGCTCGATGAGGTCGGTCCTGGCGGCGGTGAACACGACGATCGTGACGTCCTCGGGGGCCAGGTCGGTCTCGGCGAGGAGCCGGACGAAGTCGAAATCGGTCTGCGAGGCGGAGGGGTAGCCGACCTCGATCTCCTTGTAGCCCATCGCGACCATGAGCTCGAAGAAGCGACGCTTGCGGGCCGGGTCCATCGGCTCGGCGAGGGCCTGATTTCCGTCGCGCAGGTCGACGGGCACCCACAGCGGGGCGGCGGTGAGCCGGCGCATCGGCCAGTTCCGCTCGGCGAGGGGGAGCGGGACGCGGTCGTGGACGGAGAGGTAGCGGTGCGATGGCATCTGCGAGCCGCGTTGGCGGTTCCAGTGCGGTGCGTCGGCGGGCACCGGCCCTGATGGCGTGGACAGAGTGGGGAACGTGCGGGAGGTCATGCCTGAAGAACGTAGCAACTCCTCAGACAAGTTGACAAGTTATACTCGGGGCATGGCACAGATCCAGCGCACTCCGCTCGCCGATCAGGCGGCGGATCTCCTTCTCGACCGCATCCGCTCCGGTGAATGGCAGCTCGGGCAGAAGCTCCCGGGAGAGACGACGCTCGCGCCCCAGCTGGGTGTGGGGCGGTCAACGGTCCGCGAGGCCATCCGTCAGCTCGCCGGGCGAGGAGTGCTCGCGACCCGTCAGGGCGCCGGCGTCTTCGTGACAGCGCTCGATGCGCCGGAGGACTGGGATGCCGTGCTGCGCCGGGCGGACATCGTCAGCGTGATCGAGGCGAGGATCGCGATCGAGTCCGAGGCGGCGTCGCTCGCGGCCTCCCGCCGCACTGCGGCGGATGTGCGTGCGATCCGGAGGGCTCTCGACCACCGCGGCGCCGCGGTCTCCAGCATCGAGGAGCACGTCGACGCCGACACGGCCTTCCACCGCACGATCATGGCGGCGGCGCACAACCCGATCCTGCTCGACCTGTTCGACGGTCTGACTCCGCGACTGCGTCAGACGATGGTCGAGATGCTGCGGATCCGCGTGGATTTCGGGGGAGCGGAGGACCACGAGCGGCATGTCCGTCTCGCCGCCACCGTGATCGATCGCGACGCGGACGCCGCCGCCGCGGAGAGCCGCAGCCACCTGATCGCGCTGAAGGCGGCGCTCGCGTGACCGTCGACGTGCTGCGGCTCGACGGGGTGACCTTCCGACGCAACGGGAAGGAGATCCTGCACGGCATCGACCTCCGAGTCGGGGCCGGGGAGCACTGGGCGCTGCTCGGTCCGAACGGTGCGGGAAAGAGCACGATCCTCGGGTTCTGCGGGGCGCAGACCCACCCCACTTCAGGAACGGTCGACGTTCTCGGCCGACGACTGGGGCGCGTCGACATGCAGGAGCTGCGCCGTCACATCGGCCACGTGAACCCTCGGCATCCGATCCGCTCCGACCTGACCGTCCTCGACGTCGTGCTCACCGGGTTCACCGGCACGATCGAGAAGATGATGCGCTGGGCGCCGAGCGACGCCGAGCGCGCGCGGGCGTACGAGCTCATCGCGCTGGTCGGCCTCGACGACCGTGCGGACGCCGAGTGGCCCACGATGTCGCAGGGCGAACGCGGACGCTCGCTCATCGCGCGCGCGCTCGCGGCGTCACCCGCCCTGCTCCTGCTCGACGAGCCCACCACGGGGCTCGACGTCGCGGCGCGGGAGCAGCTGCTGGAGACGGTCGACGACCTCTCCCGCAGCGAGCCGGAGGTCGCATCGGTTCTGGTCACCCATCACCTCGAGGAGCTCCCGGAGAGCACGACGCACGCCATGGTGATCGCCGACGGCCGTGTACTGGCCGCCGGCGCCACCGCCGACGTCGTCACCTCCGAGACGATCAGCGAGGCGTTCCGGCATCCGATCGACGTCGCTCACGACGAAGGGCGCTGGAGCGCCAGGGCGCGCAAGCGCCTCGTCGTCTGATTCAGTCCTGCCCCCTGCGCCACAGGGCAGACGGCCACCAGATGCGTCGGCCGATGTCGTACGCCAGGGCGGGGACCAGCAGGGAGCGGACGACGAAGGTGTCGAGCAGGACGCCGAAGGCGACGATGAACGCCAGCTGCACGAGGAACAGGATCGGGATCACGGAGAGCGCGGCGAAGGTCGCTGCCAGCACGAGTCCCGCCGAGGTGATCACGCCTCCCGTGATCGAGAGTCCTCGGAGGATGCCGTCGCGGGTGCCGTGCCGTCGGGACTCCTCGCGGACCCTCGTCATCAGGAAGATGTTGTAGTCGATGCCGAGGGCGACGAGGAAGACGAATCCGAAGAGCGGAACGGCGGGGTCGGCGCCGGGGAAGCGGAAGATCCCGTCGAAGACCAGCGCGGAGACGCCGAGGGCGGTGCCGAACGAGAGCACGGTGGTGAGGATGAGCAGCACCGGAGCGAGTATCGACCGCAGCAGCAGCATGAGGATCAGCATGATCACCACGAGCACCACCGGGATGATCAGGTTGCGATCGTGGATCGAGGCGTCATTCGTGTCCACCGACGTCGCGGTGACGCCTCCGACGAGGGCGCCAAGCGGATCGAGCTCGGTGCGCAGATCGCGCACCGTGGATGCCGCGGCATCCGAATCGGCCGCGTCGGTGAGCGTCGCCTGAAGGAGGACGTCCCCGTCGACCAGCGTCGGCGAGGGGATCGGCGTCCCCGGCGCGCCGACGGCTCCGATGCCGTCTGCGGTGACCGGCGCCGTCCCGCTCGGCGAGTCGGCCGCGGTCACCGAGACACCGTCGATGCCGTCGTTCGCGAGCAGTGCATCGGCGGCATCCTGCAGGCGATCCTCCGGCACGACCACGTAGACGGGGCTGCCGGAGCCGCCGGGGAAGTGCTCGCCGAGGGCGGACTGGCCGTCCCGCGCCTCGGACGACCCCAGCACCAGGTCGGATTGCGGCACACCGGTGGCGTTCAACTGCGTGAGGCCTGCGGCGCCGATGAGCAGCAGCGCGGTCGTCGCGATCCAGATCGTGCGGGGGCGCCGGCTGATCATCCGTGCGACGCCGGCCCAGAGGCCGGTCGTGGGGCGGCCGTCCTCGGCGGCGACGGCCTCAGGGTCGAACACGGGGCGGCGCGGCCAGAAGACGGCGCGACCGCACAGCATGAGCAGGGCGGGCAGCAGGGTCAGAGCGGCGAGCATGGCGAACACGATGCCGATGGCGGCGACCGGTCCGAGAGTGCTGTTGGACTTCAGGTCGCTGAGCAGCAGGCACAGGAGTCCGGCGATCACGGTGCCGCCGGAGGCGACGATCGGCTCGAACGATCCCTTCCACGCCGCGGCGAGGGCGGCGCCCTTGTCGTGGGTGCCCCGAAGCTCCTCGCGGAATCGGGAGACCAGGAGCAGGGCGTAGTCGGTCGCCGCGCCGATGACGAGGATGAACAGGATGCCCTGGGTCTGACCGCTCAGCAGCAGCACGCCGGTCTTCGCGAGCCACCACACCACGAGGAGCGCCACGCAGAGGGCGAACAGGCTGGTCGACAGCACGACCACGGGCAGAAGCAGCGAGCGGTACACGAGCACGAGGATGATCAGCACGGCCAGCAGAGCGACGCCGAGGAGGAGGCCGTCGATCCCGGCGAAGCCCGCGACGAGATCGGCGCTGAAGCCCGCGGGGCCGGTGATGTAGACGGTCACGCCCTCCGGAGCCGCCGAACGGAGGTGATCGGCGAGCGCGGACACGGCGTCGCCGAGTTCCGCGTCGCTGCTGATCGGGATGAAGGCCTGGGCCGCCTTCCCGTCATCGGAGGTCAGCGCGGGCGACACCTCGTCGGCGACGCCCTCCACCTCGGTCGCCGAGCTCACGGCATCCGAGATGGCCGTCACGTCTCCGTCGGACAGCGTGCCGTCGGCGACGAACACGGCGATCGCCGGGATCGAGTCGCTGTCGGTGAACTCGCCGAGCAGCTTCTGCACCTGGGTGGCATCGGCGGATTCGGGGAGGTACGCAGTGCGGTCGTTCGACGAGACCTCATCGATCTTGCCGAACAGCGGGCCGCCGAGTCCCGCGCCCGCGAGCCACACGAGGATCAGCGCTGCGGGGAGGATGGCGCGCAGCCAGGCGCGGTGCCGAGGGCGCGCGCGGCGCGCGGTGTCGGGGACGCGGTCTGGTCGGGACATCGGGTTCCTCTCGGGAGGGGCGGTCAGGAGTTCCAGGCGAGGATGAGGATCATCGTCGCGAGGAATCCGGCTATGTAGTTCATGACGATGAATCGACGCCACGCCGTGTTGGTGCGTGCGGAGGTCTCATCCGTCACGCTCCACCAGGGCAGGGCGTTGACGATGTAGGGGAGGGCGAGCACGGCGCCGAGGGGCGCCGGCCAGTGGGTGAAGAGCATGGCGATGCCCGCGACGAACCACAGGATCACCGCCATCCGCACGGTGGCGCGCGCGCCGATCACGGTCGCGATCGACGAGATGCCGGCCGAGCGATCGGGGCCGACGTCCTGCACGGCGCCGAAGGCGTGGGCGGCGGCGCCCCAGAGGAAGAACGCGAGCAGCACGAGAACCGTGTCGAGGGTGATGTCGGCGCCCGCGAGGGTGAGACCGACCACGGCGGGGGAGACGAAGTGGATGCTGGAGGTCGCCGAGTCGAGGAAGGGGCGCTCCTTGAACCGCAGCCCCGGAGCGGAGTAGGCGATGACGGCGAACACGCTCACCCCCAGAGCGATCCACGACACGGGCGATCCGACGACGGCGAGCCAGACCAGGAACGGGAGGTTCGTGACGACAGCGGCCCAGAGCGTCCAGCGGTGCAGCCGAGGCGGCAGCAGCGCCCCCTCGATTCCCCCCTTGCGAGGGTTCGCGAGATCGGAGGCGTAGTCGAAGACGTCGTTGATGCCGTACATGGCGAGGTTGTACGGGATGAGGAAGTACACGAAGCCCACGATCGCCGTCGCGTCGAGCTCTCTCGTCGTGAGCAGGTACGCGGCGCCGAAGGGGAAGGCGGTGTTGATCCAGCTCACCGGCCGCGATGACAGCAGCACCAGAGCGGCGTCGCGCACCGCGGAACGGGGGGATGCCGGGGCGGTCATGTGCTCTCCTCCTCGGCTCGTGCCCGACGGCCCCGCAGGAACTCCCACAGGGCGGGGAGCAGGAGCGCGCCGGCGAGCGGATACGCGAAGTCCTCGACGGGGGCGAGACCCACGTTCACGCCGAGGAGCTGAGCCGCGTCGTAGTGGAAGAGCCCCGCCCCGATCATGAGGTTGTCGAAGGCCGCCGTGAGGACGAAGAGGACGAGCGCCGTCAGGGCCATCGCGCCGACGTGGGCGCGGCGACGCCTCCCGGAGAGGAGAGTGAGCAGCGCGGCCAGCGCGGCGGCGATGCCGACGAACCAGAGCGCGAGTGACAGGTAGGCGGTCATGACGCCTCCTCTCTTCGCGTGCTGCGCCCCCGACCGGAGAGGATCCGCGCGGCACCCGTGTAGGCGATCATGATGCACTGCACGAGGAAGAGGAGGAACACCGGCTCCTCGATCGGCATCTCCGGGGCGAGCACCAGGCCGGTCGCGATCGTCGCGTCGCCGCGCAGGAAGAGGCCGGTCGCGATCCCGGCTGCGTCCCAGGCGAGGAAGAACGCCGCGCCGACGACCGTCACGACGAGCGCGGACAGCGGATCGCGCCAGAAGAACAGCCGATAGCGCCGGTCCACCAGGACCAGGCATCCCGCCGACACGAGGAGTGCGCCGAGGTAGATCAGGCCCGTCATCGCCCGGCCTCCCTGGAGGCGGCGACCGGGTCCGTCGCCAGCGGCCCGCTGGATCGGTCGCCCCTGACCCGCTTGAGGACGATCTCCGCGCTGATCAGGCACATCGGCACTCCGACGCCGGGTGACGTCGTGGCGCCGGCGTAGAAGAGGCCGCGGACGCGACGCGACGCGTTCCCCGCACGGAACATCGCACTCTGCGAGAGCGTGTGCGCGGGCCCGAGCATCCCTCCGCGCCAGGAGTGGAAGTCGTCGCGGAAGTCGGCGGGTCCCGTCGTCTCGCGCACCACGATGCGCTCGCGCAGGTCGTCGATTCCCGCCCAGGTGGCGACCAGGTCGATGGCGGCATCCGCGGCCCGTTCGACCGCGGCGGAACCGGTGCCGTCCGGTCCGCCGTGCCCGATCTCGACGTCCGCGGGGACGGGCACCAGGATGAAGAGGTTCTCGTGCCCCTCCGGCGCGACCTCGACGTCCGTCGCGCTCGGCCGGCAGACGTACACGGATGCCGGAGAGGGGATCGAGGGGTGCGGGCCGAAGATCGCATCGAAGTTGGCATCCCAGTCGTCCGTGAAGAAGAGCGAGTGATGGGGGAGCTGAGGCAGTGCGCCGCGGACGCCCAGCATCACGAGCACCGCACCGGGGCCGCTCGTGCGGCGCTGCCACCATCGCTCGGGATAGGAACGCAGCGCCGGGGGCAGCAGACGGGTCTCGGTGTGGTGCAGATCGGCGGTCGAGACGACGACATCAGCGCGCTCGACGTGCTGCGCGCCGTGCTCGTCGACCCACTGCACGCCGGTGGCTCTGGCGCCCCGGCGCTCGCCGGAGGTGAGGATCGCCGTGACCTCCGCGCCCGTGCGCGTCTCCGCACCCGCCTCGGACGCCAGCGCGGCGATCCTCTCGGCGACACGGTGGAACCCGCCCTGCGGGTACAGCACGCCGTCGTCGAGATCGAGGGCGCTCATCAGGTGGTACATCGCCGGCGCGGTTCGGGGGTCGGTTCCGAGGAACACCGCCGGATACCCGAGGATCTGCCGCAGCACCGGATGCCGGAACCGACGCGCTGCGAACGACTGGAGCCGGGTCAGCAGGAGGGGGACCAGGCGCGGCGCCGCGCTGAGCACCTCGGGGTGCGTCATCCAGGAGGCGCCCGTGAAGGGGTTGTAGAGGAAGTGCTTCTCCGCCATCGCCCCCGCGTGCACGGCGGAGTCGAGGTAGGAGCTCAGGGCCGCCCCCGCGCCGGGCTCCATGGTCTCGAACAGGTGCATGGTCGCGGCGCGGCCCGCGGTGACGGTCACCGCGCCATCCGGGTGCGTCACAGGGTCCGTGAACACGCGATACGCGGGGTCCAGGGCGACGAGGTCGAGCTGCTCCGCGCTGCTCGTCCCCATCATCCGGAAGAAGTGCTCGAACACCTGCGGCATGAGATACCACGACGGGCCGGTGTCGAAGCGGAAGCCCTCGCGTTCCAGCGATCCGGCGCGGCCGCCGAGAGCGCCGTTCTTCTCGAGGATCAGAACCTCATGCCCGTCCTTCGCGAGCAGCGCCGCGGTGGCGAGTCCGGCGACACCCGCGCCGATGACGACGATGCGGCTCACGAGGCGCGCTCCAGACGGGTCCGCAGCGTCGCACGGACCGCGAGCCAGATCTTGAGCGCATCGGGGACCCGCACGCGGCGCCGGTACAGCTCGGCCGTCGGCGTCGTCGCCACCCGGTCCGCGAGCGCGGCGAACAGGTCGTGGGCGCTTCGAACGGCGGAGCGGCAGTCTCGGGGCAGCAGCGGCATCACCGCGCGGGCGTCGGCGAGCTGCGCGCGCACCGTGGCGACCCACCTGTCGCGGTCCGTGTCCGTCAGGCGGTGCTCTCCTGCGAGGTAGCCGCGATGAAGGCGCGTGGTGTCATCGGCGAGGTCCCGCAGGAAGTTGACGTTCTGGAACGCGGCGCCGAGCTGCCGTGCGCCGTGCTCGAGTGCCGCGAGCTCCTGCTCCGTCCGCGACTCAGCCCGGAGGAAGATCCGCAGGCACATCAGCCCCACGACCTCCGCGGAGCCGTACACGTAGCGTTCGTGAGCCCCCGCGTCGTAGGCGACCAGGGCATCGGAGCCGGAGTCGGCGGCGATGTCGGCGGCCATCGACTCGAAGAACGGCCGGGTGAGATCCTCGCCGATGCCGGACGCCCGCGCGGTGCGGGCGAAGGCATGGAGCACGAGGTTGGTGCTGTAGCCGTCGCGCAGGGCGCGGTGGGTCTCGTCGACGTAGGACGACAGCGCGGCGCGCTGCCCCTCGGCATCGAGCCCCGCCTCCGCGGCGACCCCGTCGACGATCTCATCCGCCACGCGCACCATGGCGTACACGTTGCGCACGTGCCGACGGTGGCGCGTGCCGAGGAGCCGCGTCGCCAGGCCGAACGACGAGGAGTACGCCGTGATGACGTCGGCGGACGTCGCCTCCGCCGCTCGGGTGAACCTGTCGAGGGAGCTCACCTCGACGGCGTCGCCGCGGGTCATGACCGTCTCCCCTCGACGCGGTCGACGAGGTGTGCGACGCGATCGACCGCGGTCGGCGGCAGCGCTCCCGATCGCTCCGCGGTCGACAGGAGCGCGCGAGCCGTCGCGATCTCCTCGTCCACCAGCCGCTGCACGAACTCCTCGGCGCCGCAGGCACGGAGGAGGTCGCGCACGTCCGCCTCCTCACCCGGCTGAAGATCGGGGGAGCCGAAGAGCGGAGCGATGCGCGGCCATGTGCTCGTCGTGCGCGCGAAGGCGATGATCGCGGTCACCTTGCCCTCGCGGAGGTCGGAGCGCGGGTCCTTGCCGTGCTCGGCCGCCTCTCCGAAGACCGAGAGCAGATCGTCCTGCAGCTGATACGCCAGACCGAGGGGGCGACCGATGTCGACGAGTGCGGCCTCGGCATCCTCCGATGCGCCGGCCAGGATGGCGCCGCAGCGCAGGGGGAGCTCGAAGGAGTACGCCGCCGTCTTGTCGGCCGTCATCGCGAGGATGGTCTCGAGGTCGGGCGGGATGATCCCGTCGGCGAGGCCGACGTCGCGGTGCTCGCCCGCGACGGTCTCGGTGACGGTGCGGTCGATCACGTCCAGCAGGCGGTCCCGCACGCGGGAGGCGAGGTCGGCTCTGGCCGCGCCGAGGAGAGCGGATGCGAGGAGCAGGTCCCCCATCAGGAGGGCGCTGCTCCGGGCCCAGTGCAGTCGTGCCTCTTCGTCGATCCGCGGGTGCGCCTCGGTGCTGAGCGCGCCGATGAGGTTGGTCGTTCCCCGCCGGAGGACGTCGCCGTCGATGATGTCGTCGTGCAGGAGGAACGCGAAGTGGATCTGCTCGACCAGCGCGGCGATCTCCAGCACGGTCGGCGGCAGCGGATCGGACTCGGCGTCATCGGAGAGCGCGTGATGGATCTCGACGAGGAGCCGTGGGCGCAGCAGCTTTCCGCCCACCGCCTTCTCGGCGGTGAGCTCCCACAGGCGGGAGAACTCCGGTCCGTAGCGTCGGGCATCGGGCATGCGCTGGTCGAGCTGGCGGCGCAGTGCCTCTTCGATGGGGATCCGGAGGTCGGCCCCCAGGGCGAGGGCGTTCATGAGGCGCCGATCGGCCGGAGCAGCGGAAGGTGACCGAGCTGCGGCAGCTGCTCCCGCAGCCACGGGCTGAAAGCGAACGGCGCCGACGCGACGGCAGTGGCGAGAGCAGCGGGATCGACCCATGCCCATTCCATGACCTCGGCCGGATCCGGGGACACGGTGCCGTCGATCGTCGCGACATGCACGGGGCAGATCTCGTTCTCGACGATGCCGCTCGCGTCGACCGCACGGTAGCGGTACTCGGGCAGAGCGAGCTCGACGGCGGAGAGTCCGATTCCGAGCTCTGCGAGAGCGTGTCGGTGCACGGCATCCGACATGTCCTCCTGCGGTTGGGGGTGACCGCAGAAGCTGTTGGTCCACACGCCGGGCCACGTGCGCTTCGTGAGGGCGCGCCGGGTGACGAGGAGGTGGCCCGCATCGTCGAAGACGTAGCAGGAGAAGGCCAGGTGGAGGGGAGTGTCGGTGCTGTGCACGCTCTCCTTCGGCATCGTGCCGATGGGGGAGCCGTCTTCAGCGAGAAGCGTGACCTCGACCATCGTCCTCCTCATTTCGCTAGCTTGGCTAATAGTCAACTTAGCATGAAGTAATTCGTGTGTAACATGATCGCATGGACACCGGACCTGATGCCAGCCCGTTGACCGGGGGCACGACGGAGCCCGGTTCCTCCGCCGAGCGGACGTCTCCCGACGGTCTGACGCACGCCGCCATCTACGACGTGGAGGCCAGCGATCCGCGCAGCGCGCTGATCGATCGCACCGGCGTGTCTCCGGAGGATCTCCGGCAGATCGCCGTGCTCATGGGTGCGCTGGGTGACCTCCGCGATGCGGAGCAGAAGCTCTCCCTCGCGTCTCGGCGCTTCATGCGACTCAATGAGACCGACATGCGCGCGCTGCACTACCTCATCGTGTGCGCGAACAGGGGAGTCATCGCGACCCCCTCAGGCATCGCCGGGCACCTCGGCATCTCGACCGCGTCGACGACGAAGCTGCTCGACAGGCTGGAGAAGAGCGGGCACATCGTTCGCGCGCCGCATCCGACGGATCGGCGGGCGCTGGCGATATCGATCACGGCGGAGACCCGCCATGCGGCCATGGAGACCGTGGGTCGGCAGCAGTCCAAGCGGTTCTATGCGGCCGCGCGGTTATCGGCCGCGGAGCGTGACGTCGTGATCCGCTTCCTCGTCGACATGACCGACGAGATCACCCTCAGGGATGAGCCCTGGGCGCAGAAAGGCGCCGAGGAGCCCTCCCGAGATCGGGGAGACTCCTCGGCGCCGGTGTGACTCAGTGAGCCGCGTTGTAGGCCTCGATGACAGGAGCGGGGATGCGACCGCGCTCGGAGAGGGTGTAGCCGTTGTCGTTCGCCCAGGCGCGGATGGCCGCGACCTCGGGGTTGCGCGCGGGGCGCTTGCGGGGAGCGGCAGCGCGAGACGGCGCTCCCGATGAACCCGCACGGCGCCCAGCGGAGATGTACGGAGCGAATGCCTTGCGCAATTCTTCTGCGTGCTCGGCATTCACGTCGATCTCGTATGCGGCTCCATTCAGGGAGAAGTGGATTGTCTCGCCTTCTCCGACTTCCAGGACGCTTCCGTCGATGTCATCGACCAGCTGATGCACAATTCTTTTCGCCATGGAATTGACACTACAACCTGACGGCTAATTGCGCCAAGGATTATTCGTGGCCGGGGTCGATCAGTTTCAGGCCGACAATGCAGCCCACGAGACCCAGGAGAAGGAGAATGCGGATCCAGGAGATCTCGCTGTCTCCGGTGATCATCGCCCAGACCACGGTCAGCGTCGCGCCGATTCCCACCCATACCGCATAGGCGGTGCCGGTGGCGATCTCCCGCATGGCGAATGCGAGTCCGAACATCGACAATGCGAGCCCGCCGAGGAAGATCACGCTCGGCCAGAGTTTTGTCAATCCTTCTGATTTACCCAGGGCGGTCGCCCACACGGCTTCGAGGATTCCGGAGGCGACAAGAATGATCCACGACATGATGGTCCTTTCGGACCAGTCTTTTCGCTCACCGGGTACTGGTCTGCCTCGTCCGGGGCCGAGGTTCATCGGCCAGGACCCACCGTAGCAACAGGCGCTGGGCAGGGCCTGTGCAGTCAGGGGAGCAGGCCGGCACGCCGCGCTCTCGCCACGGCGGCGTGGCGGGTGGAGGCGTCGAGCTTCGACATCGCGGAGCCGAGATAGGCCTTCACGGTGCTTTCGCGCAGACCCAGCTGCGTCGCGATCTCCGCGTTGGTGGCCCCGAGCGCCGCACAGGCGAGGACGTCCGTCTCGCGCCGGGAGAGGTGGATGGTCGGAACGGGGCCGGTCGTGGTCGGGAGCGCATCTCCCGCGAGGGCGACGAGGCGGCTCTCCACCCCGGCGATCCGCGCCCGCAGGTCGGCGTCGTCGATCGATGCGGCGATGCTGCGCAGTTCGGCGAAGCTCTCGCGGAGCTCCTCGCGCTGCGACGGCGCGACGGCATCCGATCCCTGTGCAGCGCGCAGGCGTCGATCGACCTCGTCGCGGATCCTCAGCTCGTCTGCGACGGACTGGGCCACCTGCATCGCGGGAGCCGTGGTGACGCCGCCCACCGGGGTCTCGTCCCAAGCGCCGGCGTAGAGCACGCCGCGCGGGCGACCGCTGACCACGATCGGCAGGGCGAGCAGCGTGCGAATGCCCTCGCCGAGCACGAAACCGTCGTAGTCGTGCGTGATCTGCTGCGAGGAGCCGTAGTCGCTGGTCATGCGCGGACGCTGCTCCATCATCGCCCGTCCGCCGAGCCCTCGCTCCGGGCGTACCCGGAGGCCGTCCAGGCTGTGGGTCCGGTTGCCGACGATGCTCGTCACGCGGACGACGCCTTCTTCGACCAGGCCTCCGAAGGCGACGGGGAAGCGCGTGCGCGTGGCGAGCTCTCTCACCGCGCGGGCGACGAGCTCGGCCTCGGATTCCATTCCGGACGGAGTACTCACGACCACCTGCTTCCGGGGTGACGGCGTCGTGCCCCATTTCGTAGCGACGACGTTACCACCGGGCCGTCGTGGGCACGCGGGCCCGGCGGCCTACTCGCCGGACCCGCGTCGTCTTTCCGCTATCCCCTCCGGGCTTCGAGATCGAGCAGATAGCGCTTCCGCTCGGGGTGCGCCCCGTAGTGACCGGGGGTCCCGTCGGAGCGCACCACCCGGTGCACGGGGACGATGATCGAGAACGGTGTGAGCCGGCACGCCGTTCCCACGGCGCGTGCCGCACCCGGATGCCCTGCCAGCGCGGCGACCTCGCCGTAGCTGAGGGTCTCGCCCCACTCGATCGTGCAGATCGTCTGGAGGGCTTTCAGGGCGAAGCCGTCTGCGAGGCGCCAGTCGAGTCGGAGATGATCGTCGAACCGGACCGGTTCGCCGTCGAAGTAGTCCTCCAGCAGATGGGCGAGCTCGTCGGCGGCGCCGGGGTCGGGCTCCGGCACCGAGCGGAGCCTGCGGGCGACGCCCTCGAGGAGCCAGGGGACGGTCGGGTCGTCGGACTCGGACAGGTCGAACTGGACGATCCCCTCGTCGGAGAACACCGCGAGTGCATCACCGAACGGTGTGGGAGCGAAGTCGTAGCGGTACGTCATGAGCCCATACTGACGGGCGACGCCGACCCTGCACGGCACGAGACCCGGGATCGGGGGAGAACCCGTCCACGCCCGGCAGGCGTGGACGAGGAGTGGAAAGGGGAGCGGTGCGGCCGCTCAGCAGCGGAAATCCGGTGAAACCCGCCCGGGATACCGGCCCTGTGGCGTGTCGCGCTTAGGGTGTGAGGTGTGTGGCGACGTGATGGCAAGGCTGCGGAAGAAGCGGCAACGGACGCCGCAGTGACCCTCGGAGAGCTGGGCGACGGCGCCACGGGCGTCGGTGTGGCCCATGCGGCCGAGGCCGAGCGCACCCGGCTCCGCGCGGAGGCCGCCGATCTCGGCGGGCCCTCGCCCCTGGTGTCCTTCCGTGACACCGTCGAATCGGGCATCGACATCTCCAAGGCGCACCCCGGCAGCCTTCCCCAGTTCATCACCGGCAAGTCGACGCTTCTCTCCAACCTCTTCCGCGACGAGGTCGGCCTGCGCACGGCTCGCCTCGCCGCCGAGCGGATCACCGCCAAGAACACCGAGCTGCGCACCGTCCGCGGCATCGAGGCCGTGCATCTCGCGGTCGGCGTCGCGGGATGGCGCATCGGCGGCGTCGACTTCGCGGCGCCCGTGCTGCTGCGCCCGCTCGCCATCCGCCGACACCACTCGGACTTCGAGCTCAAGCTGCAGGGCGCGTTCGAGGTGAACCCCGAGCTCATCCGCATCGCGCGCGAGCACTTCGGCATCACGATCGACGCGGCGGCGCTCGCGGCGCTCGCCTACGACGGCGGCATCTTCAAACCGCAGCCGGTGATCGACAGCCTGCGGGCGACGACGCGCTCGATCGACACCTTCTCCGTGCAGCCCCGTCTGCTGGTCTCGACCTTCGCGGACGTGAGCGGGGCCATGACGCGCGACGCCCGCTCCCTCGATCACGTCGTGCTCAACGCTCTCGCGGGTCATGTCGCAGACCGCGAGCAGGTCACGGCACGGCGCCCCGATCCGCGGTACACCGGACCGGACGACCGCGCCCCGGCATCCGACAATCTGCTCCTCGATGCGGACGCGGAGCAGGAGGCCGTGCTCACGCGGATCGCCGCGGGCCACTCGCTGACCGTCGCCACGCTCCCCGGCACAGGGGGCACGCAGACCGTGATCAACGCGCTCGGAGAGCTGGTGCGTGCGGGCAAGCGCGTCCTCGTGGTGTCTGCTCGACGCTCGACTCTCGACGGCGTGCGTCATCGGCTCGCCGGGATCGGGCTCGACAGCCTCGCCGTGTCGACGGCGGGAGTCCGCCGGGATCTCGTGCGGGCGATCGGCAGGAACGAGAAGGCCGCGGCGCCGAAGGTCAGCGACGTCGACGACGCCCTGGTGCGCCTGCGGACGGTCCTGCGCGACTATCGCAGGGCGCTGACCTCCGAGGTCCACGGGACGGGAGCATCGGTCCTCGATGCGACCAGGCACCTCACGGCGCTCGCCTCGCTCCCGCAGCCGCCGTCCACCACCGCTCGGCTGAGCGCGGAGACGCTGCGCCGCCTGGCCGGAGACCGCACGGCGGCGGCGGAGTCCCTCGCGCAGGCCGCGCGGCTCGGCGAGTTCCGCTTCGGACCCGACGACTCGCCCTGGTACGGCGTCACGTTCACGAGCACGGATGCCGCGCGATCCGCTCACGAGCTCGCCGCACGGCTGCACTCGACGAGCGTGCCCGCCCTGCTCGAGCGCGGCTACGCGCTGATCGCGCAGACCCATATGAGGCCCTTCTCGACGATCGACGAGCTGGGGGAGTACCTGCGGCTGCTCCAGGGCATCCGCGACTCGCTCGACCGCTTCAGCCCCACCGTCTTCGAGCGTCCGCTGGGCGAGCTGATCCAGGCTCACGGTTCCCGACGCGATGCGCCGGGCATGTCCGGCGCCAACCGCCGACGGCTCCGCAAGCTGGCCAAGGAGTACGTGCGTCCCGGTGTGCACGTGACCGAGATGCACGAGGCTCTCCTGCGGATCCAGACGCAGCGGACGCAGTGGCAGCGCTGCGTCGAGGCGGGAGTGGCTCCGGAGATCCCCCTCGGTCTCGCCGACGTCTACGTCTCGTGGCAGCGGGTGCAGGCCGAGCTCGCAGAGCTCGACGCCGCTCTCGGTCGCCGCGAGCCTCTCGCCTCGATCCCGGTCGCGCGACTGGTGCGCACGCTCGCCGGACTCGCCGCGAAGTCCGACGTCTTCGACAACCTCGTCGAGCGGGCGAAGCTGCGCGACAGCCTGGCCGAGCTCGGCCTCGGCCCCCTGCTCGCCGAGCTGTCCGTCCGTCATGTGTCCGAGGCGCGCGTGGGTGACGAGCTCGAGTTCGCCTGGTGGCAGTCCCTGCTCGAGCGGGCGCTGCAGGACGACCGCGCGCTCCTCGGAGCCAACACGGCGGTCGTCGACAGGCTGGAGCGGGACTTCCGACTGGTCGACGAGGCGCACGCGGCGGCCGCGGGTCCTCTGCTGGCGTGGCAGCTGGCGAACCAGTGGAAGATCGCCATCGTCGACGAGCCGCAGGAGTCGCAGCATCTTCGCCGCGCCCTGAAGCAGCCGGGAACGACGACCGCGGAGATCGTGAGCTCCGCTCCGAGCCTCGTGAACGTGCTCGCCCCCGTGTGGATCTCGTCGCCGTATCTCGTGCCCGAGATCCCGGACTCCGTCGAGTTCGACACCGTGCTGCTGGTGGATGCCGCCGCCGTGAACCTCGCGGAGGCGACTCCGGCGATCCGCCGTGCACGCCAGGTCGTGGCGTTCGGCGACCCGGTGACGCAGAAGCCCAAGCCGTTCCACGTCGCCG
This sequence comes from Microbacterium sp. MYb72, assembly GCF_002979415.1. Taxonomy (GTDB): domain Bacteria; phylum Actinomycetota; class Actinomycetes; order Actinomycetales; family Microbacteriaceae; genus Microbacterium; species Microbacterium natoriense. Next base: position 68,996 of record NZ_PCOT01000020.1, read on the forward strand.
TCGATCCCGCCTCCGACTGGGAGGCCGAGGTGCCGTTCGACGAGGTCTCGGTGTTCGAGCGCCTCTCCGAGGTGCTGCCGGTGATGACGCTGACCCGCAGCTATCGCGCGGGCGGCGAGGATCTGGTCGAGCTCATCAACGACGCCTTCTACGGCGGCGAGATCGTGTCGCTGCCCTGGGCGGGTTCGTACCTCGGACGTGGCAGCCTCACCGTCGACTACGTCGAGGGTGGCACCGGCGCCCCCGATCCGATCTCCGGAGCCGTCGAGAGCCCCGACGCCGAGGTCGCCCGGGTCGTCACCCTGGTCGTCGAGCACGCCGTGCACCGGCCGGAGGAATCGCTCATGGTCGTCACCGCGAGCGCCCGCCACGCCGAGCGCGTGCGCGCCGCCGTGACGTCGGCGTTCGCCGGGCGCTCCGACGTGGCCGACTTCGTGGGTCGCGACACGGCAGAGCCCTTCGCCGTCCTCACGCTCGAGGAGTCCGTGGCCGAGAGCCGCGACCGGGTGATCTTCTCGCTCGGATTCGGCCTGACCAAGCACGGCCGCGTCCTCAGCGACTTCGGCGACCTGTCGACCCCCGACGGAGAGAGGCTGCTCACGGTCGGGATGACGAGAGCCCGCCGCTCGATGGTGATCGTCTCGTCCATCCGTCCGTCCGCCTTCGACGACGGGCGACTGGAGCACGGTGCGGCCACGCTCATGTCGACGCTCGGCAACCTCGCCGCGCGCGGCAGGGAGGCCCGCCTCGAGGATCTCGCCGATCCGCTCACGCTGGCTCTCGCCAGGGAGCTGCGCCGCCTCGGAGCCTCCGTCGACGTCGACTACCGCGGTCTGCTGCCGCTCGTCGCGCAGCACAACGGCAAGGCGGTGGTCATCGAGTCCGACCCCGAATCGCGGGGGGAGTCTCTGCGGGAGACGCTGCGGCTGCGCCCGCATGTGCTTCGCCGGCTCGGCTGGCACTACGTGCGGGTGCACGCCTTCGACCTGTACAGCGACCCGGTGACGGCGGCGACCCGCATCGCCGGAGTGCTCGGCATCTCGGCATCCGCGCCGCGTGCCGACAACGACACGCAGCCGCTCGACGTCGACGACGCGCGAGATGACTGACGACCGCCCCCAGCGTGTCGTGCGGGTCCCCGGCTCGCGCCGCGCTCGGCTGACCCCGGTGCCCGGCACCGACCCGTCTCCGGAGACGGGGACCTCCGACGAGGAGCGCCCGCCGCCGCCGGCATCCGCGGGGAAGGGCCCCAACGATCAGCAGCTGCTGCGCGACGTTCCGCCGCATTACTGAATCGCGAACATGCCGCAGCCCTGTGGAATCGCAGGAGTGTCTCAACGCCGCAGGGCGGATGCAGCAGAACGCCCGGCTCCTCGAGGGAGGAGCCGGGCGTTCTCGCGTAGACGGGTCAGGCCCCGCGCTGCTGCTTCAGCAGGTCGCGGATCTCGGCGAGGAGCTCGCCTTCGGTGGCCTGTGCGGCCTCTTCGGCGATGGGGTTCTTCGCGGCCTTGCGCGCCTTGTACGCGTTCATCGGCAGCACGAACGCGAAGTACACGACCAGCGCGACGGCGAAGAAGCTGATGACCGCGGTGATGAGGTCGCCCAGAGGGAAGGTGACCTCCTGGCCGTAGATGCCCCTGATCTTCGGACCGAAGTTGCCGGCGGCGTCGGCCATGAAGAACAGCGAGACCAGCGGGTTGATGACGCTGGCGACGACCGCGTTGACGATCGCGGTGAACGCGCCGCCGATGACGACTGCGACGGCCAGGTCGATGACATTGCCCTTGAGAATGAACTCTTTGAATCCCTGGATCACAGAAACTCCCCCAAACGGATCGAGGACCTCAGGATGAGGCCGGAGTCGACGCAGGGGCCTTTTTGGCTCCCGTCGAGGATTCCGTCTTCGATGATGCCGAAGCATCCCCAGAACTGACGGATTTGCTGCGCGAGTCCGTGCGATAGAAGCCCGAGCCGTTGAACGTCACGCCGATCGAGCCGTACTGCTTGCGCAGGGCGCCGCCGCACTCGGGACAGATGGTGAGGGCGTCCTCGGCGAAGCTCTGGACGGCGTCGAAGCGGTGTCCGCACGATGTGCAGGCGTAGGCATAGGTGGGCATGTCGTTCCTCTGAGGTCAGCGTCGCGTCTGCGACAGGATCAGGGTCTGCGTCGGCGTCACGACGCCGGTCACCGGCTGGTCGTGGATCTCGCGAGGCAGCGAGTCGAGTATCTCGGAATCATAGATGACCGCGTACACGGGCGGGCACTTCTCCATGGAGCCGATGGTCTTGTCGAAGTACCCGCGCCCCCATCCCATGCGCATGCCGCTGCGGTCGACGGCCGCCGCGGGGATGATCATCAGGTCCACGTCGTTCACGGCCATGGGGCTCAGCACCTCGCCGGTCGGCTCCGGAAGGCCGAACAGGCCCTCGGCGACCTCGTCGTCGTCGGTGGCGACCGCCCAGTCGAGCAGACCGTCGGTTCGGGTGATGGGGAGCAGGACGCGGATGCCGCGCCGCACCGCCCGCGTGACGAAGTCCCGCGTGCCCGGTTCGGTCGTGGTCGAGAGGAAGCAGGAGATGGACCGCGCGCCGAGGGAGTCCACGAGGTCGTCGAGCCTCTGGCCGATGGCGGATGCCGCGCTCTCGCGCTGCGCGGCGCTCAGGAGCTGGCGGCGTTCGCGGAGCTCGGCGCGCAGAGCCCGCTTGGCATGCTCGACGTCATTCGACATGGCTCAGAGTCTACGGGGATGCCCACCGCTAGGCTGGGGAGATGGGTGAGCACAAGATCAAGGCCGTCATTCCCGCAGCAGGATTGGGGACGCGATTCCTGCCTGCGACCAAGGCGATGCCGAAGGAGATGCTCCCCGTCGTCGACAAGCCGGCGATCCAGTACGTCGTCGAAGAGGCGGCGGATGCCGGCATCGACGACATCCTCGTCATCATCGGGCGCAACAAGAACGCGATCTCGAACCACTTCGACTCCGTGCCGGAGCTCGAGGTGAAGCTGATGGAGAAGGGCGACACCGGGCGCCTCGAGCGGGTGATGAAGTCGAGCGACCTCGCCGACATCCACTTCGTCCGCCAGGGAGAGCCGAAGGGACTCGGACATGCCGTGCTGCGGGCCAAGACCCACGTCGGCGACAGCTCCTTCGCCGTCCTCCTCGGCGACGACCTCATCGACGAGCGCGATCCGCTGCTCACCGAGATGATCGCCGAGCACGAGCGCTCCGGCGCCGCGGTCATCGCCCTCATGGAGGTCGACCCCGCTAGCATCCACATGTACGGCGCGGCAGCGGTGGAGGAGATCGAGGGGCAGGGTGCCGTGCGCGTCACCGGCCTCGTCGAGAAGCCGGCGCAGGAGGACGCGCCGTCCAACCTCGCCGTGATCGGCCGTTACGTGCTGCCCGCGTCGATCTTCGAGATCCTCGAGCACACCGAGCCGGGCAAGGGCGGGGAGATCCAGCTCACCGATGCGCTGCAGGTGCTCGCGACCGACACGAGCGGCCCCGGGGTCGTCGGAGTGATCTTCCGTGGTCGCCGCTACGACACGGGCGACCGCGTCGACTACATCAAGGCGATCGTGCAGCTGGCATCCGACCGTGATGACCTCGGGCCCGAGCTGCGACCGTGGCTGAAGGAGTTCGCGGAGCGCCTGTAGGCGACGCGGACGTCGGGAGTGCGCGGATGGATCTGTCGACGGGGATGCGGCACGGGCCGATCGAGCTGAGGCTGGTCCGCACGCGCGACGCGCGCGCCCTGCAGCATGAGCTGCTGGCCAACCGCTCCTGGCTCCAGCCGTGGGAGGCCACCGTCCCGTACGGATCCGTCTCGTTCGACATGCGGCTGAGCATCCGGCGTCTTCTTCAGCAGTATCGGGACGGGGCGGGATATCCCTTCGTCATGGAGTACGACGGCGAGATCGCCGGACAGCTCAACGTGTGGGGCGTCGCGCGCGGCTCGCTGTGCTCGGCGACCATCGGGTACTGGGTGAGCGAGAGGTTCGCGGGCAGGAACATCACGCCGACGGCTGTTGCGCTCGCGACCGACGCGTGCTTCGTCGAGTACGGCCTGCACCGCATGGAGATCTGCATCCGTCCCGAGAACGCGGCGAGCCTCAGGGTCGTGCAGAAGCTCGGGTTCCGATACGAGGGGCTGCGGCGGCGCTTCATCCACATCGACGGGGACTGGCGCGACCACTACGCGTTCGCGCTGACCAAGGAGGACGTGCCCCAGGGGGTGCTGGCTCGCTGGATCAACGGCCAGGTGCCGCCGGATGCCGCCACCATCCCTCCCGCCGACCGCTTCGCCGTCTGAATAGGCGATCCGATCGCGACACGCGCCCGCGCGGTGCGAGGCGCGCCGCCCTGTTCCCCGTACCGTTGTGGCTATGGATGGGCCGGTGCTGAGCGGGGGAGTGATCGTCCTCGTCGCTGTGCTCCTGTGGATGCTCTATCTGCTGCCTTCGTGGCGCGGTCGCTTCCAGTACAACGCGGCTGAGCGCAACGCCGTCCGCCTCAATCAGGCCCTGCGCGTCCTCGCCGAGACGAGTGAGACTCCGGGTGAGGTGCATCTCGAGCTGACGGCTCGGACCGCGCTCGCCCAGCAGAAGCTCGCCAAGAAGGTGCAGTCGGAGAAGGAGTCCGCCGAACTCGTGCTCTTGCGCGAGCAGCTCGCGGCGACGAAGGCCGACCCGGTGGTCCGGCAGGCGCGCGCCCGCCGCAGGCTGCGCCTCATCGCGACCTCGGCTCTGCTCGTCGGTCTCACCGCAGCGGCGTTCGGCGTGTGGCAGCTCATCGCCGTGCAGGCGTCTGGGCTGTTGTGGGCCGGCGGAGCTCTCGTCGTCGTCGCGAGCGTGATGCTCCAGCGCATGTCTTCCGTGGCCGCTCGTGCGTCGCGACGGTCGGCGGCGCCGATCGCTGCGCCGGCAGCACCGCGCACGGCACCTCCACTCCACGATCAGGGTCCGGCCACGTGGACTCCGCGTCCGCTTCCCGAGCCTCTCGTCTCGAGGGCGGGCTCGCGCGCACAGGTCGCTCTGGCGCAGATCGATGCGCAGGAGGAACTGCGCAAGGCGGCGCGCATGGCCGAGCTCCGTGATCGCGCAGAGCAGATGGCTGCGTCCACGGCGCCGGTGCAGATGCCGGCGGCCTCCTCGCCGTACACGAGGATGGGCTTCGTGGATGATGCGGAGATCGAAGCGCACGTCCGCGACCTGCTCGCCCGCCGTGCGGCCGGGTGACCCGGTCGGCGCAGACGTCTCCTTCAGCGTGATAACGTAGATGACGTCAAGGGCCTATGGCGCAGTTGGTAGCGCGCCTCGTTCGCATCGAGGAGGTCAGGGGTTCGAATCCCCTTAGGTCCACAGACGAAGCAAGCCCCCTCCGAGCGCAGCCCGGAGGGGGCTTCCTACGTCTATACGGCTGAGTGATTCGGGGAGGAGCCGGAGCGCAGCACCGGCGACGGAGTCCCCTTAGGTCCACCGACGATCTCGGCGACGGAGTCCCCTCAGACCCGCCGGCACCGGAGTTCCCTTGGCTCCACCAATGACGAGGTCTCACGACACACGTTGTCGTAGAGCGACGGATCGATCGCGCCGAAACCCGTCGGTCCCACACGGCACCCGTGAGGAGCACGCCACTCCGGCGACATCCCCCGACAGTTGCAGCTTCCCCACGTCACAGGACCCGCCTGACCCCAAGGCAGCGTCGGCGCCGGCGCTGTCGCACTCCAGTGCGCGAGTGCGCGCGGGCCGCCCCGAGGGGGAGTGCACATCTGACGACTCTCTCGTGGGATGAGGCTTACGGTGCCTCGGTGCCTCGGTGCCTCGGTGCCTCGGTGCCTCGGTGCCTCGGTGCCT
>NZ_PCOT01000021.1 GCF_002979415.1 Microbacterium sp. MYb72
GCGACGAGACGAGCCGGGCGGCGTGCAGCAGTGGCGGGCCCGGCCCCCCGCCCGACATCGCCGCCCGGGCCCGCCGCCGCCGGGCTTGCCGCCGCCCGGCGGTTCACAACTCCTCAAGGATGGGCCGGATCCCCGCGGATCCGGCCCATCCTGCGCTCGCACTCCGGATTCTTGAGGAGTTGTGAACCTCAGAGCGTCGAGAGGAGCTCCTTCATCTCGGCGATCTCGGCGCCCTGGGCGTCGACGATGCTCTGCGCGAGAGCCACCGCGTCGGGGTTCTGCCCGTCGGCGAGCTGCGACTCCGCCATGTCGATCGCGCCCTCGTGGTGCACGATCATCTGCTCCAGGAACAGCCGCGACGCCTCGACGCCGGTCGCGTCCTCCAGCGCGGCGAGGTCGTCGGCGGTCATCATGCCGTCACCGTGATCCATCTGCCCGCCGGACTCTGCGGACACACCCCAGTCGTCGAGCCACCCCCGCAGCTGCTCGATCTCGGGGGACTGCGCCGCCTTGATGCGCTCGGCGAGGTCGATGACGCGCGGGTCGACGCCCTCGTCGCCGAGCACGAGGTCGGACATCTCGACCGCCTGCTCGTGATGGACGATCATCATGGTCGCGAACATCGCATCGGCGGCGTTCGCGTCGGATGCCGACGACTCGGATGCCGGAGCATCGGATGCCGAGTGGTCCATGCCGGGCATGGAACCTCCCGATCCCGTGGGTGCGCAGCCGGCGAGCGCGATGCCGCCGGCGAGGAGGAGGGCGGCCGCAGCCGCAGTGCTGATCTTCATGTCTGTTCTCTCTGTCTGTGGGTTCAGTCGATGCGCGCGACCGCGGCGCGGTGCACGTGATGCGGGAGCGCCCGCGGTTCAGGTTCGACTGATGCAGAGGACGATCAGGGATGGCGGTCGAGGGAACGCCGCATCGGCGAAGAGCTCTCGTGGCAGGAGACGGGACAGCGCGGGATGCAGCCGTCGATGCGCGCGCGGCACGAGAAGCAGGAGCAGGCCGGCGAGGAGCGCGAGCACGCACACGGCCCACATCCCGCCGTCCGCATCGCAGTCGGCGCATCCCGACGAGCTGAGGAGAGCGCCCCCGGAGGAAGGTGCGGCGGCGAGCGCATCCGCAGAGACCGAGCCGTACGCGGCGTGCACCCCCACCGCCGCCACGTGCACCGGGGCATCGTGCGCCGCCCCCACCGCCGGGCCGTGCGTCCCCACCGCCGCATGGGCCGTACCGTGCACGTCGAGCGCGTGCATGCCGAGAAGCCCGACGATGACGCCGGTGGCGAGCACGACGGCGAGCAGTGCGCTGCGCACCACTCGCCGTCGTCTCATCCCTCGATGATACCCCTCTGGGGTATGTGGACTACTGCCTCGACCCGATCTCGTCGATCGGCCGGACGCGCATCGTCGTGATGGTCGCGACCCAGAGCGCGACAAGCGCGAGCACCGACATCGATCCGATGATGATCCCGCTCATCCCCAGCGGCAGTGCGGGGATCGGACTCCCGCTCACCCCGATGCTCATGCCCATCAGCGGCGGGATCGCGACGGCGACGCCGAACACCGCGGCGATCACGGCGATCAGCACGGCCTCCGTGCGCATCATCGCCCGCACCTGCCGCCGCGACGAGCCGATCAGCTGCAGCAGCGCCAGCTCCCTCGACCTCTCGGCCGTGGCCATGACCAGGGTGTTGATGACCGCGATCGCGATGTACCCGAGGATCACGATCAGCGCCACGAGGTTCACCCAGCCCTGCTGCGACTGCGCATCGGCCCCAGCCGCCTTCTGCCCGCCGACCCCCTGGACCAGGAGTCCCGCGCTCTCGAGCGACGCCCGGACATCGGATGCCGCGCCGTCGGCCACCGCGACGAGCGCGAAGTCCGTGAGAGCGTCCGTCGTGTGCAGGCGCACGGCATCCGCCTCCATCGTGAGGTCGCCGAACCCGAGCCCCCGCTCGTAGGTCGCGACGACCACCGCCTCCAGCGGCGTTCCGTCGCCGAACCGCCCCTTGACGGTGTCGCCGAGGTCGACCCCCAGCGTCTGCACCATGTCGGTGCTCACAGCGACGGCGTGCTCTCCGTCCAGCGCCTCCAGGCCCCCCGACTGCACGCGCAGATCGAGGGTGTCGGACACCGCGTCGGGGGCGATCCCCTGCAGCGTGTGCTCGCCGATCATCGGAGAGCCGTCGAGATCGCGGTAGTCGAGCGCCGCCATGCTCACCGTCACCGGGTTCACCTGGGTCACCCCCGGCACGTCGGAGACGACGCCGAGCGCACCCGTCGAGATCCCGGCCTGCGCGCTCACGCGCAGATCCGCGGTGACGCCGGCCTCCGCCTGCGCCGCGGCCTCCGCCGCGACGATCGCCGGAGCGCCGACCTGCACGAGGCCGAGGCCGATCCCCAGCGCCAGGGGGAGGATGGCGCTCGCCATCCGCCGGCTGTTCGCGATGCTGTTCTCGGCCGCGAGGAACCCCGCGGCGGTCGTGCGCCGCAGCACCGCACCGAGCAGGCGCATCACGAGACCGACGAGCCACGGGCCGAGCACGGCGAGCGCGACGATGAGCACCATCGCCGCTCCCGCTGCGGCACCCCTGGCGTACTCGCCGCGTGCCACGAGCGGCACGGTCGACAGCGAGACCCCCGCCGCCGCGAGCACGATGCCCACGATGATGCGCGGCAGGCCGATGCTCCGGGCCCCGGTGGCCGACTCACGCAGAGCCTCGACCGGGTCGAGCCGGGCCGGTCTCCGCGCGGCGATGGCCGCTGCACCCCAGGCGGAGCCGAGCACGAGCAGGAGCGCGCCGGCGGCGGGGATGGGACTGATCGCCAGCGCGAAGTCGCCGGGGATCACCCCGCCCTGCACGAACGCCGTCTGCAGCGCCGTCGAGAGCAGGTAGCCGGGCAGGATGCCGAGCACCGCCGCGACCCCCGCGACCGAGAGCACCTCTCGTGCGATCAGGGAGTGCACCTGACGCGGGCTCGCTCCGACAGCGCGGAGCAGGGCGAAGTCGCGACGCCGCGCCTGCACCGACAGGGACAGCGTCCCGGCGACGATGAACAGCGCGACGAGGATGCAGGTGCCGACGAACGCGCTGCCGATCGCGATGAGCGTCATGCGCGCGGCGCCGGAGTCGAGGAACTCGATGTCGCCGCGTCCTGCTCCGGTCTGCGCGCTGAGTCCGGGGACGGCGGCCCTGATCGCCTCGGCGACCTCGTCGGGCGCCGCCCCCTCCGCCACGAAGACGCCGAGCACCTGCGCGGTGCCGCCGTGGGGATCGAGGTCGGCGATGCGGTCGTCGGAGAGGTACACGTGCTGCGCTCGGGTGGGGGCTCCCGTCTCCGCGAGCACGCCGACGACGCGGTACTCCGCGCGCTCTCCGCCGTGGGCGAGGAGGACGGTCACGCCGACCTCGACGCCGGGACCGGCGACCATGACGACCTCGTCCTCGGCCTCAGGTGCCCGCCCGTCGCGCAGCGCGACGGCGGACAGCGCAGTCGCCGACCACGGGTGCGCCTCGACGACGAGGCCCGCAGCGTCGACGAGCGGCACCGTGACGTCGGCCACCACGCTCGCCACGCCGGGCACCGCGGCGACGGCATCCGCCGCCCCGTCGGGGAGCACCGCTCGCTCCGGAAGGGAGATCGGGAGGTCGCCCGACGGCGGCACCGGAACGCCGTCCGGCACCCCGGGCGGCGGCTCGGCGGGGGCGGTCGACTCCGCCTGCTGGGAGGCGCCGACGACCACGTCGACCTGCGTGTAGCGCTCGGGGGCGAGTCCACCGCGGATGCCGGACTCGACGAGCACGCCGAGGCCCGTGACGAGCATCGTCGCGACGAAGATGGCCACCGCCACTCCGACGAAGCCGCCGCGATGGAAGCGGACGTCTGCGCGTACGAGCCGCCCCATGCGCAGGGGCGCGGCACCCATCACCACTCCCCGAGCGAGCTCATGCGCTCGGTGATCCGGGCGGGCGTGGCCCCGTCGAGGTGGCCGGCGAAGGCTCCATCGGCGAGGAAGATCACGCGGTCGGCGTGCGAGGCGACGACGGGGTCATGGGTGACCATCACCACGGTCTGCCCGAGGGACTTCGTCATGTGCGCGAGGAGGTCGAGCACCTGCGCACCCGCGCGCGAGTCGAGCGCTCCGGTCGGCTCGTCGCCGAAGAGCACGTGTGGACGCGTGATGAGCGCCCTGGCGATCGCCACACGCTGCTGCTGACCGCCGGAGAGCTCAGAGGGCCTCCGCCGCCGCTGCTCGACGAGTCCGACCGACTCCACCAGGAAGTCGAGCCACGCCCGATCGAGCGGGCGGCCGGCGAGGCGCAGCGGAAGCGTGATGTTGTCGTCGACGTCGAGCGCGGGAAGCAGGTTGTACGCCTGGAAGACGAAGCCGATGTGGTCACGGCGGAACGCCGTCAGCGCGGCCGCACGCATCCCGGAGATCTCGGTGCCGCCGAGCCGCACCGATCCGCTGGTCGGACGGTCGAGACCGGCCGCGCTGTGCAGCAGCGTGCTCTTTCCGGAGCCCGACGGCCCCATGATCGCGGTGAAGGTCCCCTGCCCGAGGACGAGGTCGATCCCCCGCAGCGCGGTGACCTTGCCTGGTCCTGATCCGTAGGACTTGACGACACCGTCGAGGCGCAGCGCCTCGGTCACGGCTGCGGGGGCGGAGGCGGATGCCTGAAGTGGAGAAGTCATGCTTCGACGTTAGGAAGACCGCGCGCGGCATCCCATCCTGCGGGGCACCGGATGGATGGTGGAGCCAGCTGTACCGCGCCGGCTCGGGTTGTCCGTCAGACTGGCACGGTGAAAGACGGACGGATGCGGCGCTGGCTGCGCGACTGGGCGTTCGTCGCGGTCGACACCGCGGCATCCCTCGGCTCCCTCCTGCTCTTCTGCATCGGACTCGTGCTGCTCCCCCTGATGCTCATCACGGGCGGAGTCCTGCTGCTGCCGCAGTTCGTGCGGATCCTGCACAGGTGGAGCGATGTGAACCGCCGCCGCGTGGGGCGCTACCGGGGTGAGGACATCCCGTCGCCGGGCGGGACCCTGCACCGCGGCGCGACCATCGACGAGCGCCTGCGCTTCTCGTTCTCCCCCGCCGCGGGCCGCGAAGCCCTCTGGCTCACGGTGCACGCGCTGCCGATGATGTTCGTGTCGATCGTGACGATCGCGCTCCCCATCGGCGTGGTCCAGTCGCTCGCCATCCCGTTCTACTGGCAGCTCGCTCCGGCCGACGAGCCGATCGTGTTCGCCTTCCCCGTCACGTCCTGGCAGTCCGCGGCTCTCATGCCGCTGGTCGGCGTCATCTACGGCCTCATCTCGTGGGCGCTGATCCCCGCCATCGCCCGTCTCTTCTCCCTGATCTCGGCGCGGATGCTCACAGCCCCCCGCCGGTCTCTGCTCGCCGAGCGGGTCGACGCGCTGACCCTGAGCCGCGCCGCCGCACTCGACGCGCACGGCGCCGAGCTGCGGAGGATCGAGCGCGACCTGCACGACGGCGCGCAGAACCGGCTGGTGAACGTCGTCATGATGCTCGGCATCGCGGAGCGCGCCCTCGAGACCGGCGCGACGGATGCCGTCGAGCAGGTGCGCCGCGCGCAGGATGCCGCGACCGACGCCCTCGCGGGACTCCGCCGCACGGTGCATGACATCTATCCGCCGATCCTCGACGAGCTCGGACTCGAAGGGGCGCTCGCGTCCCTCGCCGGACGCAGCGCCGTGCCGTGCACGCTGGAGTCGTCAGACGTGGGCCGGGTGCCGGCGGCCGTGGAGTCGGCGAGCTACTTCGTCGTCGCCGAGGCCCTCACCAACGTGAACAAGTACAGCGACGCGGCGAGCGCGTCCGTGCGGGTGCGACGCGACGGCGACCTGTTGGAGATCACCGTCACGGATGACGGCGGCGGTGGGGCGATCGAACGCCCCGGCGGAGGTCTCGCCGGCATCCGACGACGCATCGAGGCCTTCGAGGGCACGATGGACCTGACGAGCCCCGCGGGCGGGCCGACGACGCTGAGAGCGGAGATGCTGTGCGGATCGTGATCGCGGAGGACGACACCCTGCTCCGGGAGGGGCTGGCGCTGCTGCTGCGCAGCGAGGGTTTCGACGTGGTCGCGGCCGTCGACAACGGCGACGACTTCCTGGCGCTGCTCGAGGATGCCGACGCCGCCGTCCTCGACGTGCGGATGCCGCCGACCTTCACCAGCGAGGGCCTGAAGGCGGCGGCGGAGGCACGCCGCCGTCGCCCCGGATTCCCCGTGCTCGTCCTCTCCGCCTACGTGGAGGACCGCTACGCCGGAGAGCTGCTCGCGGCGGGGGCCGACGGGCTGGGCTACCTGCTCAAGGAGCGGGTGGGCAAGGTCGCCTCGTTCGTCGACGCCCTGCGCCGCGTGGCGGCGGGCGGGACGGTCATGGACCCCGAGGTCATCTCCCAGCTCATGAGCCGACGCCGTGCCGATGATCCGGTGCAGACGCTCACTCCGCGCGAGCGGGAGGTGCTCGGGCTCATGGCCGAGGGTCTCGACAACCTCACGATCGCGAGCCGGCTGTTCGTCACCGAGACCGCGGTGAGCAAGCACATCGGCAACATCTTCGCGAAGCTCGGTCTCGCCGCCAGCGACAGCGGACACCGTCGCGTGCTCGCCGTCCTGGCGTACCTGCGCAGCTGACGGCATCCGCCCTCCCCTCCGCGCCGCCTGCGGAGGTCTCTTCTGCGACCCTTCGAGCCCGTCGAGAAAAGTTTGGTATTCGGTGTTGCTAAGTACCGGTACTCAGTGTTACTTTGTACTGGTACCCAGCAACACTGAGTACCGAAGACCGAGACAGAAGAGAGAAAGGAGGACCTGATGGGCAAGCAGATGACCGAGATGCTCAAGGGCACTCTGGAGGGCATCGTTCTGGCCCTCCTCGCCGAGCAGCCGGCATACGGGTACGAGATCACCACGCGAATCCGCGACCACGGGTTCACCGACATCGCCGAGGGCACGATCTACGCACTCCTCGTGCGCATCGAGCAGAAGAACCTCGTCGACGTCGAGAAGGTTCCGAGCGAGAAGGGCCCGCCCCGCAAGGTGTACACCCTGAACGCGCAGGGCCGGCAGGAGCTCGAGGAGTTCTGGAAGACCTGGGACTTCCTCAAGTCGCACATCGAACAGCTGAACAGCACGAACACAGACGACAAGGAGAACTGACATGGCCGCGAAGTGGATCGAGATGATCACCGGATCGCTCGAAGAGAAGAAGCAGTACAAGCAGGCGCAGGCCCGCATCAACGCCCTCCCCGAGCCGTATCGCGAGATGGCCAAGGCCCAGCAGCGCTACAACATGTACTACGGGGGCATCACCGACGGCGACACCATCGTGAAGATGTTCCTCGACATCGCCGACATGTGGGAGCGGGCCGCGCTCGACGGCACTCCCGTCAGCGCGATCGTCGGCGACGACCCGGTCGAGTTCGCCGAGAACTACGCCGCGGCGTACGGCGGACGGCAGTGGATCGACAAGGAGCGCGGGCGCCTCATCAAGGCGTTCGACGACGCGAAGAAGAAGGAGAACCGATCATGACCACCCCCGCCATCTCGGTGCGCGGCATCGAGAAGTCCTACAAGGACCTGCACGTGCTCCGCGGCGTCGACTTCGAGGTCGCCTCCGGGTCGATCTTCGCGCTGCTCGGCTCCAACGGCGCCGGCAAGACCACCATGGTCCGCATCCTCTCCACCCTGCTGAAGTCGGATGCCGGCACCGCCACGGTGCAGGGCGTCGACGTCGCCGCAGATCCTCTCAAGGTGCGCGAGTCGATCAGCCTCACCGGCCAGTTCGCCGCGGTCGACGAGATCCTCACCGGACACGAGAACCTCGTGCTCGTCGCGAAGCTGCGGCACCTGAAGAACCCGGGCGCCGTCGCCGACGACCTGCTCGCGAAGTTCCGACTGACGGATGCCGGATCCCGCAAGGTCGGCACCTACTCCGGCGGCATGCGCCGCCGGCTGGACATCGCGATGAGCCTGGTCGGACACCCCGAGGTCATCTACCTCGACGAGCCCACCACCGGCCTCGACCCCGAGGCGCGCATCGAGGTGTGGGACGTCGTCCGTTCCCTCGCCGACAGCGGCACCACGGTGCTGCTCACCACGCAGTACCTCGACGAGGCCGAGCAGCTCGCCGACCGCATCGCGATCCTCCACGAGGGTCGCATCATCGCCAACGGCACCCTCGCCGACCTCAAGAAGCTGCTCCCCGCAGCCTCGGTCGAGTACGTCGAGAAGCAGCCGACCCTCGAGGAGATCTTCCTCACCCTGGTCGGCACCACCGGAAAGGAGAACGCAGCATGAGCACGCACTTCGTCGCCGACACCGCGACGCTCACCGGCCGCTCCATGCGGCACATCTTCCGCAGCGCCGACACCATCATCACCACGGCGGTCACCCCGATCGCGCTGATGCTGCTGTTCGTGTACGTCTTCGGCGGAGCCCTCAAGCAGAGCACCGGCACCGAGAACTACGTCAACTACCTGCTCCCCGGCATCCTGCTGATCGCGATCGCGTCGGGCATCGCCTACACGGCGTTCCGGCTGTTCACCGACATGCAGTCGGGCATCTTCGAGCGGTTCCACTCCATGCCGATCGCCCGATCGAGCGTGCTGTGGGCGCATGTGCTCACCTCGCTCGTCGCGAACGGCATCACCCTGGCGATCATCTTCGCGGTCGGCTTCCTCATGGGCTTCCGTACAGGGGCGAGCGTGTTCGCGTGGCTCGGGGTCATCGGCATCCTGCTGCTGTTCACCCTCGCGCTCACCTGGCTCGCGATCATCGCGGGGCTCAGCGCGAAGACGACCGACGGAGCGAGCGCCTTCTCGTACCCGCTCATCTTCCTGCCGTTCATCAGCTCGGCCTTCGTGCCCACCGACACGATGCCGGGGCCGGTGCGCTGGTTCGCCGAGAACCAGCCGGTGACCTCGATCGTCAACACGATCCAGGCGCTGTTCGCCGAGAAGCCCGTCGGGAACGACATCTGGGTGGCACTCGCCTGGTGCGTCGGCATCCTCGTCGTCGGCTACGTGTTCGCGATCATCGCCTACCGCAAGAAGATCAGTTGACCTCGCCCAGCGAGACGGAACGCTCCGCCCGGGGATACTCCCCGGACGGGGCGTTTCGCCGCGCTCGGCGGCGTGCGGTCACGTCCCGCCCGGTCGGGTCGGGTCCCGACACGTCGGGTCACGTCTCCTCGGGTCGGGTCCCGTCGCGTCGTGTCCCGACATGTCGCGTCCCGACGCGTCGGGAGGAGAACTCGCGTTCGGGCTGAGACCTGAGCCGGATTCCTCAGCCCGAAGAAGAGATCTCCTCCCGAACACGCGCTCACCCCGCGGCGGAGAGCGGATGCCGCGGCCTCACACCGTCCGCAGGGCCGTGGTCGGCGACAGCCGTGCCGCGCTCACCGCGGGGTAGAGACCAGCGACGACGCCGACCGCGAGCGCCACGAGCGGCCCGCCGACCAGCACGACGAGCGGTATCGACGCCGCCTGCCCCTGGATCGCGGCGTAGACGAACACCCCGACCCCGCCGAGCAGCATGCCGACCAGTCCGCCGAGCCCGCCCAGCACCAGAGCCTCGCCGACGAACTGCCCCGCGATCTGCCCCGAGCGCGCGCCGAGCGCCCGTCGCAGCCCGATCTCGCCTCGACGCTCCAGCACGGCCACCACCATGGTGTTCGCGATGCCGATCCCCCCGACCAGCAGCGCGATCGCCGCGAGGCCGACCGCGAGGCCCGACAGCGAGTCGTCCGCGGTCTCCCGGGCTCCGGCGAGATCGCCGAGTCCCATGACCTGCACGTAGTCGGATGCCGGGTTGGCTGCGCGCGCGACGGCGTCGCGCACATCCGCTCCCGTCCCGCCGTCCGCCATCCGGACGTAGATCGACGCGATGGTGTTCTTCTCTCCATCCGCCGACACGTGCTCAGCGGCCCAGCGGTCGCCGAGGAACGCCGAGGCGTCGATCGACTCGGCGAGACCCGCAGAGTCCAGGATGCCGATCACCGTGTACCACTGCTCTCCGATCCACACCCGCACACCGGGCTCGGTGATCCCCATGCGCGCCGCGGCCGCGGCCCCGAGCACCGTGACCGGAAGGGAGCGCGTCGACTCGTCGAACCACTCCCCCTCGGCCACCGACCCCTCCACCGACGACAGGAAGTCCGGGCTCGCCGCGTACGCCGTCAGCCCGTTGCCCTGGCTCTTCGCGATCAGGTCGTTGCGGTACACGCCGATCCCGTCGGGCACGCTCTGCAGCACGCCGACCTCCTCGACGCCGTCGACCCGGTCGATCATGCCCGCGGCCGACTGGGGCAGCGGCACCGGCTTGTCGTCGGGACCGTATCCCGGCTGGACGACGAGCATGTCGGCGCCGAGCGCGTCGAGCTTGGCGAGCAGCGCCGCCTGATTCGACGCCGCGATACCCGTGATCGCGGTGAGAGCCGCGATCCCGACCGCCACACCGAGCGCCGAGAGCGCCGTGCGCATCTTGCGGCTGCGTGGACCGATGAGCGCGGTGCGGATGCTGTCGAGCGCGCTGAGCCGCGGCATCCTCTCCCCTGAACGCCGCTTCATCGTGCTGCTCCTTCCAGGACCAGGGCTCCGGTGTCGCTGAGGATGCGCCCGTCGTGGATGCTCACCTGACGCTGCGTGCGGGCGGCGATGTGCGCATCGTGGGTGATGATCACCACTGCGGTTCCGGCCTCGGAGATGGAGGTGAGCAGTTCGAGGATGCGCCCGCCCGTGGTCGAGTCCAGGGCGCCGGTCGGCTCGTCGGCGAACAGCACCGACGGATCGCCGACGACCGCCCTGGCGATCGCGACGCGCTGCTGCTCGCCGCCCGACAGCTGACCGGGCCGGTGCCGCATGCGCGCACCCAGCCCCACCCGTTCGAGTGCGACCGCGGCCCTCGACGCCCGCTCCGCCGCAGGGACCCCGGAGTAGAGCAGCCCCAGTGCGACGTTGTCGAGCGCGCTCAGCGCCGGCAGCAAGAAGAACTGCTGGAAGACGAACCCGATCCGCCGCGCGCGCAGGGCGGCGCGCTCGCGCTCCCCCAGCCTCGCGACGTCCGTGCCGTCGATCAGCACGGTGCCGCTCGTCGGATCGTCGAGCGTGCCCATGATCGCGAGCATCGTGCTCTTGCCCGATCCCGACGCCCCCACCACCGACACGAGCTCACCGCTCCCGATGGCCAGGTCGACCCCGTGCAGCACGCGCAGCGGCGGGCTGCCCGGATACTCCTTGACGACGTCGACCAGCTCGACGACCGTTCCGGGCATCACTGGGCCACCACCACGGCGTCGCCCTCGGCGAGGTCTCCCCCGACGATCTGCACCCGGGCGTCGGCGATCAGCCCGACCTCGACCGCCACCCGCTCGACCTTCCCGTTCTTGCGGAGCACGTCCACCGCATAGCCGCCGTCGGCGGTGGCGACCAGCGCGGTCACCGGGACCACGAGCGCGTCCTTGACCTCGTCGGCCGCGAGCACGACCTTCACGGCGCGAAGGCCGATGCCCTGCGCGGCCGCGGGGTCGGCCAGATCGACCAGCGCGGTGGGCGGCGTCGTCTCGCCCTCCTTCTCCGTCGGCTGCCCGCCGGGGTCGATCGACGTGATCGTCGCCGGAACCTCGGTGCCGTCGGGGAGCACGACCTTCACCGCCGTCCCCGGCAGGATCTCCCTCGCCTGCGCATCCGTGAGCTTCGCCACCACGCGCAGGGTCGTGCCCGTGTAGCTGAGCGGGCTGGAGCCGGCGGGATCGCCCAGGTGTGCCTTCACCGCATCGACCCGCACCGAGGCATCGGCGATCGCGACGACGTCCCCCAGCTTCACGACGCCGTCCTTCGCCATCCCGAGCGACTTCTGCCAGGCCTTGACCGCGGCCTCCGTGACCTGGGTGAACTCGTCGTCGACCGTCAGATTCTTGCCGAAGCCGAGGTCGGCGAGCGCCTGCTCCAGCTGACGCACGTCGGGACCCTTCTCCACACCCATGCCGAGATCCCGCCAGAACGGCCGGTCACCGCGCACCGCGATCACCGGTTTGCCGTCGACCTCGTAGAGCGCCTGACCGACGCTCACCACATCGCCGGCCTTCGGCAGACGGGTGACGGTGCCTCCGCGCCCGGGGAGGTCGATGGATGCGCCGTAGCTGAGGCTGCCGTTCAGACGCAGGTCGGAGGTGAGCGTGGTGAGCTCGGCGATGGCCGTGACCGGCTTCTTGCCCTCGTCAGGACTCTCAGCGGCGGACCGCCAGGGCTGCAGCACGGCGAGCGCCACCCCCGCAGCGGCGACGAGCGCGAGGGGCGTCAGCACCCAGGCCACCCGGCGGCTCATTCGCCGCCCTCCGCGGGAACGACGGTCGTCGCCATGAACCCGCCCTCGAAGAACTCGCTCACCACGGCGAACCAGTCGAAGTCGAGCGCCTCGATGCTCTTCTGGGAGATCGCCGGCGGCATCTCGCCCATCGCGTCCTTGCACGACGTGAGCAGCTCCCTGGCCTCGTCTTCGGTGATGCCGGCCGGCAGCTCCAGCATGCCGTCGGCATCCGGATCGGCGAAGTCCGCGTACCCGTTCTCCCTGGCGCACTCGGCGAACTTCAGGCTCGCCTCGATCATGTCCTTCGCGGAGAACGCCTTGGCGCCCTCGGCCATCGACATGTCCGGTTCGGGCTGCGAGAACTCCGGGACCTTCTTCTCGCAGGTCTCCCACGCCTCCCGCTGGCCGCCGTCCTCCGGGTAGCCGTCTGCGGTGGTCGACGCCAGCCACATGCCGTCCTCGTCGGTCGTGACCATGGTCATGCCGAGGTTCTCGCCCTCTCCCGTGCTGAGCGTCGCCGACCCGCTTTCCATGCTCTCCATCGGGGAGTCGCCGGGAGCATCGGGCATGAGCATGCCCACCTGCCCGCCCTCGAGGATCTTCGCCGTCTGCCCCTCCCCGGTGAGGCATGTCACGAAACGCGCCGCTGCGGCGTCGTTCGCGGCATCCCCCTTGCCCTGTCCCTCCGGAGCCGCGCAGGCGGCGAGCACGATGACCGCCGCGATGGCGGGGATCACCGCCAAGGTGCGGCGCTTCTTCACATCGACCATGACATTCCCTTTCTCCCGGCCGCGGCTCGTCCACGACTCCGCAGTCAGTTCTATGGAGGCGGTGGTTTGCTGTCGGTATGACGGCTCCTAACCGGAAACTAACCGCGGCCCCCGCACCCTCGGATGAGGGAGGTGCCATGCGGCTGCTGCTGGTGGAGGACGAGGTCGATCTGGCCGACACGCTGGCCGACGGCCTGCGCCGAGAGGGGTACCTCGTGGACGTCGCGCGTGACGGCGCGAGCGCGCTGACAGCGGCCGCGGCATCCGACGTCGACGTGATCGTGCTCGATCGCGACCTGCCTGTGCTGCACGGGGATGCCGTCTGCCGCACCCTCGTGGCGCAGGGGTATCCCGCGCGCATCCTCATGCTCACCGCCGCAGGCGCCCTCACCGACCGCGTCGAGGGCCTCGACCTCGGCGCGGACGACTACCTCGCCAAGCCCTTCGCCTACGTGGAGCTGCTCGCGCGCATCCGCTCCCTCGCCCGCCGCACGCAGACGACGCGGCAGAGCGCGGTGCGCGAGTTCGCCGGGATCCGGCTCGACGTGGCCCGGCGCATCGCGGAGCGGGAGGGGATGCCGATCCGGCTCACCCTCAAGGAGTTCGGGGTGCTGGAGACGCTGCTCACCGCCGAGGGCGGATACGTGAGCGCGGAGGAGCTGCTCGACGAGGTGTGGGACGAGCCGCTCGAACGGACCCGCGGCGTCGTCAAGATCGTGGTGCACACGCTGCGCCGCAAGCTCGGAGGGCCGGCCGTCATCCACTCGGCGGCCGGCCACGGATACCGGATGGGGACGTCATGAGACGCATGAGCTTCCGCACCAGGCTGGTGCTGATCATCACCGCGGTGTTCATCGCGGCGGGCGCCGCCCTGCTCGCCGTGCAGTACCTGGTCGTGCAGCAGCTGTTCGCATCTGCCATCTCGCTGACGACGCAGAGCTGCGTGCCCGCGAGCATCCTGACCGACAGCACCGACGTCACCGGGACGACCGCGCCCGAGGGCGCCGTCCCCTTCTCCACCTTCGGGTCGACGGACAGCGCGACCATCACCGGTTGCGCCTATTTCGAGGAGGTCGCGCAGGCGATACCCGCATCGACTCCCGCCCAGACCGTGGCGGTCGACTCGGTCGGCGGCGCGGTGCTGCAGCAGTCGACCTTCCTCGCCGACGAGGTGGGCGGCGGCCTGCTGCTGTGGTCGGCGGTGACCCTCCTGGCGTTCACCGGGGTGGCCGCCGCGATCGCGTTCTGGCTCGCCCGGCGCTCGCTCGACCGCATCGGCGAGGTCACCGCCGCCGCACGCGACATCTCCGAGCGCGACCTCGGACGACGCCTCGACCTCCCCGGCCCCGACGACGAGATCAAGGAGCTCGGCGACACGATCGACGGCATGCTCGACCGCCTGGAGTCGGCGTTCGCCGCGCAGGACCGCTTCGTCGCGAACGCCTCCCACGAACTGCGGACCCCGCTCACGACCACCCGGACCGCACTGGAGATCCCGCTGACCCAGGGCGACGTCCCGGAGGGGCTGGAGCCGAACATGCGCAGGGCCCTTCGTGCCACCGAGCAGAGCGAACGGCTCATCACCGCGCTCCTCACGCTCGCCCGCTCCCGCACCGACCTCGAGCACGTCGAGCACGTCGAGGTCGACAGCGTCGTCTCGGCGGAGATCGAGGAGCTCACGGCGAACGACGTGACGCTGCACGCGGACCTCTCGGCGGCGTCGATCGACGGAGACGGGATGCTGATCGCCAGGGCCGTGCGCAACCTGCTGGAGAACGGCATCCGCCACAACGTGACGGACGGAGAGCTGTGGGTGCGCGTGCGCCGCGGCAAGGATCACGTCGTCGTCGAGGTCGAGAACACCGGCGCCCCCATCGCGCCGGCGACGCTCGCGCTGCTCACCGAGCCCTTCTACCGAGGAGACGCGACGCGCACCTCGACCGGTCCGGACGGCACAGGGCTCGGCCTCGCGATCGTGCAGAGCGTCGTGGAGAAGCACGGCGGAACCCTGCATCTCACCGCGCGCCCCGGCGGCGGCCTGATCGCCGCCCTCTCCCTCCCCGCCTAGCGCCTCAGCGCAGCTGAGGGGTCAAGAAGTGCCGCCTCCCACTCCCCGGAGACGGCACTTCTTGACCCCTCAACGCACGATCGAGCGCGCGAGAGCGCGGACCGAGCGCGAGGGAGTGGGCGTCAGTCGACGACCCAGCCCAGGCGGTCGCCGTTCTGCTCGAGCCAGGCGTCGACGGCATCCGCTTCCTTGCCCTCGCCGTACTGGTTGACGACGAGGTCCTCCAACGAGCCGTACTGCTCGTCGTCCAGACGGATCTTCTCGATGAGCGCTGCGGCCTCGGGGAACTCCTTCGCGAAGCCCTTCGTGCCGAGGAAGTGCAGCCCCTCGGCCTCGCCCATCGCGCCCTTCGGATCCTCGAGATCCTTCACGGGGAACGCGTCGTTGGCCCAGAAGGGGCGCCACAGCGTGACCACGATGTCCTCCTGCTTCTCGGTCGCGGCCTTCAGCTCGGTGAGCATGGCCGCGGTCGAGGAGGTGAGCAGCGAGTACTCGCCGTCCAGCCCGTAGGCCGACAGCATCTTGACCGTCTGCTTCGTGAGGCCCGCACCGGGCTCGATGCCGACGATCTTGCCGCCGAAGTCCGCACCCTTGCCCGCGAGGTCCTCGATCGAGTCGATGTCGGAGTACTCCGGCACGGCGATCGTGAGCTTCGCGTTGTCGTAGTACGCGCCGAGGTCTTCGATCGAGTCGGCGTACTTGGTCATGTACTCGGCGTGCGTCAGCTCGGGCCAGGCCGACGGGTAGAGGTCGACGTCGCCCTGAGCGAGCCCCGCGTAGAGCGGCCCCGCCTCGGTGAGCGTCTTCATCTTCACGTCGTAGCCGAGCTTGCCGAGCTGGTCCTGCAGCAGGTACGCGGTGCTGAGGCCGTCGGTCCAGCTGGGCAGGAACCCGAGCGTGATGGTGCCCTTGTCTCCCGTGCTCTCCCCACCGGTCGACCCGCCGCCGGTGAGGCCGCTGGTGCCTCCGGCGCCGTCGGTCGCGCAGCCGACGAGGGCGAGGGATGCCGCGGCGACGAGGGCCGCGGAGATGAGGATCCTGTTCTTAGGCATTCTGCAGCTCCTTCTCTTCGGCGGGCGTCTCGGGCTCAGCGGCGGTTCCGGCTGCGGATGCCGCGTCTGCGCTCTCGGCGGAGCGGCGGTGGGCCAGCATCCAGAGCAGCGACGAGGGGTTCTGTCCCAGCGAGCCGAGGGAGGCGGTGACGCGGTCGAGGAAGACGGCGATGAGCACGACCCCCAGACCGGCCTCGACGCCCTTGGCGATGTTGACGGTGGAGATCGCCTCGACGACCATCTTCCCGAGGCCGTCGGCCCCGGCCATACCGGCGATCACGGCCATCGAGAGGGCCAGCATGATCACCTGGTTCACTCCGGCGAGGATCGTCGGCATCGCGAGCGGAAGCTGGATGCCGCGCAGGATCTGCGCCGGTGTCGCGCCGAAGGCCTGACCGGCCTCGACGGTCTCGGAGTCGACCCCGCGGATGCCGAGCTCGGTGAGTCGCACGCCAGGGGGCAGGGCGAAGATGACGGTCGCGACGAGACCCGGCACCACGCCGATGCTGAAGAACACGATCGCGGGGATCAGGTACACGAACGCGGGCATGGTCTGCATGAAGTCGAGCACCGGCTTCAGCACCGCGCGCACGGTCGGGTTGCGGGCCGACCAGATGCCGAGCGGGATCGCGATCAGCACCGCGACGATCGCGGCGACGAGCACCAGGGCCAGCGTCTGCATGGCGGGCACCCACAGGCCCATCGCGACGATGAGGCCGAAGGAGATCACGGTCCCGATCGCGAGCTGCCAGGAGCGCACGAGCCACGCGATGAGGGCCGCCACGGCGATCACGACGAAGAAGTACGGCAGCAGCAGGAGGTACGTGAGGCCCTCGACGAGCGACGTCACGACGAACGAGACGACTCCGAGGAGACCGTCGAGGTTGTCCTTGATCCAGTCGACGGCGGATTCGACCCACGTGCCGACGGGGAGATGGAAGTTCATCGGGTGGCCTCCTCGGCGCTGTCATCCGTGCGTTCGAGTCCGCGCTCCACGACGGGGAACGTCGCGGGCTCCGCGGTCCAGCCGTCGTCGAGCACCGCGTCGATCTCGGCCTGCGGCATCGGCATGAGCGGCAGGGTGAGCTCTCCCGTCGCGCCGGGGCCGGGGCCCAGGGCGGCGAGGAGGGTGACGCGGGGGATGACCCCGACCAGGCGGCCGGCGGCATCCGTCACCGCGAGCGGCACGGGGGACTCGACCGAGGGGATGAAGAGGTTCATCAGCACCTCGTCCTCGTTCACGGCGAGCGGCACCGGCTTGAGGATCGAGTCCAGCGTGGTGACGCCCTTGCGCACGAGCTTCACGGCGTCACGGTCGGTCACGATGCCGACGAGCTGGCGGTCGCGGCCGACCACGTACGTCGCCGACATGTAGGCGTCGCGCATCTGGCGGAGCGCCGTGCGGGGGCCGGCGGTGTGCGCCACGACGGGACGAGGGCGCTCCATGACGTTCGCGGCGGTGAGCACACGGGCACGGTCGACGTCCTGCACGAACTGCTCGACGTAGTCGTTCGCAGGGTCGGTGAGGATGTCCTCCGGCGTGCCGATCTGCACGATGCGGCCGTCGCGCATGACCGCGATCCGGTCGCCGAGGAACATCGCCTCGTTGAGGTCGTGCGTGATGAACACGATCGTCTTCTGGAGCTTCTGCTGCAGTTCGAGCAGCTGCTCCTGCATCTCGCGGCGGATCAGCGGATCGAGCGCGCTGAACGCCTCGTCCATCAGCAGGATGTCGGTGTCGGCGGCGAGCGCGCGGGCGATGCCGACGCGCTGCTGCATGCCGCCGGAGAGCTCGGAGGGCAGCTTGTCGCCCTGGCCTTCGAGACCCACGAGGGTCAGGATCTCCTCGGCCTTCGCGAGACGCTCGCCCCGGGGCATCCCCTTGAGCTCCAGCGGATAGGCGACGTTCGCGGCGACCGTGCGGTGCGGGAGCAGGGCGAAGTGCTGGAACACCATCGAGATGCGGTCGCGGCGGATCTCCCGCAGCCGCGAGGCCGGGATGCCGGTGATCGGGTCTCCCGCGACGATGACGCTGCCGTCGGTCGCCTCGTGCAGCCCGTTGAGCATGCGGATGATGGTGGACTTGCCGGAGCCGGACAGCCCCATGATGACGAAGATCTCACCGCGGTTCACGGTGAAACCGGCGTCGATGACGGCGGCGGTTCCGGCGTCGACGACGTCGGTGCGGCTCTCTCCGGACTTCAGTCGACGGACGGCCTGGTTCGGGTTCTTCCCGAAGACCTTGTACAGATGGCGCGCTTCAAGTGCGATTTCGGACACGTTTCCCCCGCGGCGCGCCCTGTGGGGCGAGCCCGCTTCGGTTACGCCCGGGTGACGTTCACGGGGCCGTTTCGAGTGCTTCGCTGTGGCGGCGCTGGCGAGGGATTTCGGATCCCTCGCAGAGAACATCGACCGTACGCCCGCGCCTCTTCGCAGCACAGCACATCGAAAGAAGGACGCGGCCGCGGACTGATCTTGGGCCGTCAGGCCCTCAACCCAACCTAACGAAATGGCCGGTCAGGGGCAAATCCGCAATTCTGATCACTGTTCGGTTTCGTCGGCTGACCGGGGGATTGAACGGGTTCTGCTCGCCCCACCAAACGACGGGCATCACCTCACGAGAGGACCGACGGGCACCTCCCGAATGCTGGAGGGAAAGCCGCCCACCGCGGCGCGATCAGTCGGGCAGCAGCCGCTTCGTGAGCGCCTGGACGTCGCCGTCGAGGCCGTCCAGCCGGTGCTCGACCCGATCGAGCCGCTTCTCGATGCCGACGAACCGACGATCCACCTCGTCGAAGCGTCGATCGACTTCCTCGAACCGTCGATCCACCTGATCGAACCGATGATCCACGCTCTCGAATCGGACGATCATCTCCGTCTGCAGGCCCTCGATCTTCGTGTTCACCGTGGCGAACTGCGCGGAGATCGTGCGCATCATCAACTGCGTGGACAGCGCGATCGTTCCGGTGAGGGCTGCGGCGAGGATGCCGAGCGCGGTCCATATCTGAGGTTCTGTCACGGTGAGCACCTTTCCATCCTCCGGGGTGAGGGCTTCAGATTGCCAGCCACCGAAGTGAGGGAAATCCCCTGTCAGCGGAGAATTCCAGATGCTGTGGAGAACTCGTGGGACGGCTCGATTGTGAAGGAGGAGTGGGGCGTTCTGCAGAGAGCGATCAGCGCCGGACGCTGCGGGCCACCGTGAACTTCGGGGTGCGCAGCACCTGCTCGGTCTCGCCGATCAGCCGCGACAGCTCCGCCCGGTATCCGAGGGAGGAGTTGTACACGGTCCACAGCTCGCCGCCGGGGCGCAGCATCCGCGCCGCGGCCTCGAACATCCGGGTCGCCGCCCCGGTGTGGATGCTGGCGCCGAGGTGGAACGGCGGGTTCAGCAGCACGACGTCCGCGCTCGCATCGGCCAGAGCCGAGCCCGCGTCGTCGTGGGTGATCGTGATGCGGTCGGCGAGCCCGTTCGCCTCGACGGTCGCTCGCGCCGACGCCACGGCGGACGCCGAGCGGTCCGTCGCGATCACCCGCACCCCCGGATGGGCGAGCGCGTAGGAGACCGCGAGCACGCCGGTGCCGCAGCCCAGGTCGATCACGGTCGGCGCCCCGTCCAGAACTCCGGAGATCGGCGCCGAAAGTGACGCGTCACGGCTCTCCGGGGCCCCTGTCGCCGTGCTTCTCCGGAGTTCTGGAGCCGCACCGGCGAGCGCGTCGAGCAGCACACGCGTGCCGATGTCGATCCGGGAGCCGGCGAACGCCCCGCCGTGCGCGACGACCGTGAGGCCGCCGTGCACCGTCGACACCGGTAACGGCGCGGCCGCGGGAGCCGGCAGAGGCGCGGAGGCCACGATCAGCCGGGACTTCCGCTCCGCCCGCTGCGGCTGCACCTCCGCGAAGCTCCGAGCGAGCACGTCGTTCTGCGCGAGGGTCATGTGCTTGACCCGCCCTCCGGCCACCAGAACGGCGTCGGGCGCGGCCCAGCGGGCCACGGCATCCGCGATCTCCTCCAGCTCCGCGAGCGCCTTGGGCAGCTGCAGCAGCACGAGCCGCGCGCCGTCGAGCAGCGAACGGTCGAGCTCGTGCGACGCGAAGCCGCTCAGCCCCAGCTCCTCGGCGTTGCGCAGCAGGGCGCGCCGCCCCGTCGCGAGGTCCTGGTGCACGCGCACACCGGTGCGACCGGCATCCGTCAGCGCCAGCGTGATCGCGCCGTACTCGTCGCCGATGATCGCGATCTCCTCGCCGGGGATGCCAAGCGCGAGCGCCCTCTCCACGAGCAGCAGGTCGGTGGCGTCGTGGGCCTGGAGGTTCTCGGCCTCGACGTCGGGCCACCGCCGCAGGCGGTCGTAGGGGAAGTCGGGCACGTCTCCACGATACGCGGCCGTCGCCTACCCGACCTCGCGGGCGATGCGCGCGGCCGTGCGCTCCAGCAGCGGGATGCGGTGGGCGAGATCGTCGAGGTCCTGCACCATCCGGATCGCGGTGAGCGACAGGGCGCCGACCACGCCCATCGCGGTGCGGATCGGCACGGCGACGCAGTTCACGAAGTCCTCGAACTCGGCGTCGTCGACCGCCCATCCGCGGGCCGAGATGACGTCGAGCTCGGCATCGAGGGCGGAGCGCGAGGTCAGCGTGCGCGCGGTGTGCGCGGTCCAGTCGGTGCCGGCGAGCACGGCATCCCTCCTGTGCTCGTCGAGATCCGCGAGGATCGCCTTGCCCACCCCTGTACAGTGCGGGAGCACGCGCGAGCCGATGCGGGAGTACATCCGCACGCCGCCCTGATCCTCGACCTTGTCGACGTAGACGATGGTGTCGTCGATGAGCGCGGCCACGTGCAGCGTGTTGCCGACGACCTCGTGCAGCTCGCGCAGGTGCACGGACGCCGCCCTGCGCAGGTCGAGGTTCTCGAGCGCGATCTGGGCGAGCGAGACGAGGTGGAACGCCAGCACGTACGCCCCGTCGGCCCGTCGGCGCACGTACCCCACGTCCTCCAGGGTCTGCAGCTCGCGGAACATGGTCGAGCGGTGCAGGTCGAACTCGGTCGCGAGCTCCGCCACGCTCTTCGGCCTCGCCGCGATCGAGTCGATGATGAGGGCGGCCCTGCGCACGCTCTGAGACACGGCGGGGCCTAGAAGAAGGTCCGCACGAGCTCGACCACGCGGTCGTCCTCAGCGGACGCGACGACGGGCAGATAGTGCCACTTGTCGAAGGCGGTGCAGGGGTGGGAGAGGCCGAGACGGACGACGTCGCCGATGCCGACCCCGGCATCCGTCAGCCGCAGGAAGGTGTGCTGGTCGTTCATCGACGACACCGTCGCGCCGGCGAGCGGGGCGAGGGCCGCTCCGGGGTCGGCGGCGACACCCTGCGGCGTCGGCAGCCCCTCGTCGAACGGCAGGTCGCGCTTGCCCCCGTCGAGCAGCGCGAGCCCCGGCTCGGGGTGCGAGACGACGCGGGTCCAGCCGTGCATGGCCGAGCGCAGGATGCCGTGGTCGCCGTCGTATGTCTCGTCGAGCGGGGAGATGCCCCGGTAGAAGCCGTCGTCGTGCACGATGTAGGCGCCGGAGCGGAGGGTCCAGCGGGTGCGCTCCCCACGGGCGATGGCGGGCGCGTAGACCTCGGCCACGAGGTCGAAGTACGCGCTGCCTCCGGCCGTCACGAACACGTCGCCCTCGTCGTCGTAGAGCTCGGCGAGGGAGTCGTGCAGTGCGATCTGGTCGCCGAGGTAGCGGCGCACGGCGGCGAGCGCCTCCGGCGAGCGGTCGTGCCCGAGACTGCCCTCGTAACCGGCGACCCCGGCCAGCCGCAGGACGTCGGATGCCGCGATCAGCCGTGCGATCTCGCCGGCCTCGTCGAGGGTGCGGGCGCCGGTGCGACCTCCGGGCGCTCCGAGCTCGACGCACACGTCCACGCGGCGGGGCACGCCGATCTCGCGCAGGGCGCTCTGCATCCGCTCCACCGTGTCGACGGAGTCCGCCCAGCTGAGGAAGCGGAACTCCGGGTCCGCCAGCTCCTCGGCGAGCCAGCGCAGCGAACGGGGGTCGACCACGGCGTTCGCGAGCATGATCTCCTCGAGGCCGAAGGTGCGCGCCGCGCGCACCTGATCCATGTTCGCAAGGGTGATGCCGGGGCATCCGGCGTCGAGCTGGCGCTGCCAGAGCGCGGGGGCCATCGTCGTCTTGCCGTGGGGCATGAGCTCGAGCCCCCGCTCGCGCGTCCACGCGGCCATGACGTCGACGTTGCTGCGCATGGCGCTGTCGTCGAGCGCGATGAGAGGGGTCCAGAACTCGGAGAGGCGGGGCGCGGTGGCGAGGAACGCCTCGACGGTCATCCCGAACGCGCGCTCCGGGATGCCCTTGTCTCTGGCCGAGAGGCGTTCGGCGCCGAGTCCGTCGAGCAGCAGTCGCTGTGCCATGGGTTCCTCCTCAAACGGGTTCTGCGTCGAACCTACCCCCGGATGCGCCGGTGTGCACATGCTGCAACGCTCGTTGCGGGGACTGCACACGCTCGACATCATGGCACTCATGACCCCTGCCGCCACGCCGGCCCTGATCGCGATCGGGGAGACCATGCTCCTCGTCACCCCTCGCGACGCGACCCCCCTCGCCGACGCCGACGACGTGCGCCTGAGCATCGGGGGCGCCGAGTCGAACGTCGCCGCCCACGTCGCGATCCTCGGCGAGAGCTCCGCCTGGGTGAGCCGCCTCGGCGACGAGGTGCTCGGACACCGTGTGCACCGCGCCGTCGCCTCGCGGGGCGTCGACACCCGCTGGGTCGGGTTCGACGCGGATGCCCCCACCGGGGTGTACTTCAAGGATCCGGGCAACGGCGTGCGCTACTACCGTGCAGGTTCCGCCGCCTCGCGCATGACGCCGGACTCCGTCGCCGACGTGCCCCTCGAAGACGCGCGGATCGTGCACGTCTCCGGCATCACCCCCGCGCTCTCCGCGAGCTGCGCGGCGATGATCGAGGCCGTGATCACACGCGTCTCCGCGAGCCCCGCCCTGCTGAGCTTCGACGTGAACCATCGCGCCGCGCTGTGGTCGGCATCCGATGCCGCACCCGCGCTGCTCGCCCTCGCGAACCGCGCCGACATCGTGTTCGTCGGCCTGGACGAGGCCGAGACCCTGTGGGGATGCCGCACCGCCGCCGACGTGCACGACCTCCTGCCCTCCCCCGCGCATCTCGTCGTGAAGGACGGCGACGTGGGTGCGACGGAGTTCTCCGCCGACGGCGTCGTGTTCGCACCGGCCATCCCGACCGATGTCGTGGAGGCCGTCGGCGCGGGAGACGCCTTCGCCGCGGGGTACCTGGCCGGGATGCTGCAGGGTCGGTCTCCGCAGGAGAGCCTGCGGGCAGGGCACGAGCGCGCGCACCTGGTGCTGCAGTCGACCGAGGACGTGGTCGGCGCCGCGCAGACGGATGCCGTGGGCTGACCGCCCGCGGTCGATGACGAGAACGGCCGCCCCCGCGGCCCGTGAGAGAAGAGACCGGCTGCCGCGGCGGCCGCGACGAGAAAGGGAAGACGATGGACAACTCCGGTTTCGAGGAGCTCTTCGGCGGCGCACGGCTGATGGCGATCCTGCGCGGCATGGGCGTCGAGCGCAGCCTGGCGGTGTCGACGACCGCGTGGGACCTCGGCATCGACATGGTCGAGCTGCCCATCCAGACGCCCGAGGACCTCGAGGCGCTGCGCGCGGTCGCGGCGGCGGCTCGCGAACGGGGCAAGATCGTCGGCGCCGGCACCGTGGTGTCGCTCGAGCACGTCGCCCAGGCCACCGCGGCGGGTGCGTCCTTCACCGTGAGCCCCGGACTCGACCTCGAGGTCGTCCGGGCATCGCACGAGGCGGGGATGCCGAGCATGCCCGGCGTCGCCACGGCGAGCGAGGTGCAGCTCGCCCTCAAGGCCGGGCTGACCTGGGTGAAGGCGTTCCCGGCATCCGTGCTCGGGACCCCGTGGCTCACCGCCATGCACGGCCCCTTCCCGCAGGCGAGGTTCGTGACCACGGGCGGCATGAACGCCGCCAACGCCGGCGACTACCTGAAGGCGGGCGCGAGCGTGGTGGCCGTCGGCACCGCGCTGGAGGACCCGGCGCAGCTCCCCCTCCTCGCCGCCCTGCTCGACGGCTCCCGCTCTCCGTCATGACCGATCGCGCCGCCTGCTCGTCACCGACGCAGGAGTCGCGATGCCGCTTCTCCTCGGGACCGGCATCGGCACGGTGATTGATCGGGTGCTCTTCCCCGCTCCCGCTCGAGAGGACGCCCAGCCCGAGCGCTGACGGGGATCCGCCGTCGGGAGCGACCGCTCACGGCTCCCCTAGTGGACGCTGTCGGCCGGGTACAACCTGCGGGTGAGGAGCGGACCGCCGATTCCGTGCACGAGCAGACTGCTGAGCATGACGATCGCAGTGGCGGCGAGAATCGGATACCCCTGCTCTCGGGGGAGCATGCTGAACGCGATGAGGGCGAAGACGATGGATGCCGGCCCCTTCGGGCCGATGGCAGCCATGTAGACGCGGTCGGTCCGGCTGGTCTTCGACCCGACGAGGGAGAGCAGCACAGGGGCCGCTCGCCCCACCGTGACCGCGATGAGGGCGAGGACGATGGCCGGCCACCAGTCGTCGTTGCGGGAGAGGAGGATCGCTGCCGCCGCGCCGAACCCCAGCCACAGCAGGAGGTTGAGGAAAGACCCCATGTCCTCGACGAGGTGCGCGTCGGACGGGATGCGGTTGCGACCCTGAACGAGACGATAGGCGATTCCGCAGACGAACGCTGCGATGAATCCGTTGCCGTGCACTGTGACCGCGATCGTGTAACTGAGGATCGGAAGGGCGAAGACGCCGATGCGCGCGCTCTGCACGTCGGCCCACTGCTTCTCGTAGGCGACCTTCAAGAGGATGCCGCACACGGCCCCCGTCGCGAGCCCGACCAGCACGGCGAGGACGATCGCAGGCACAGCGCCGAGGAGGATGCCGAGGACATCGTGCGCGGCGTCCCCCGTCCCTGGAGCCGCGAGCGTGATCGCGACGAGGAGCACGGGGCTCAGCAATCCATCGTTGTAGCCGCCTTCGATGGTGAGCCACCTGCTGACGCGGCCGGGCACGCGACCGCCGCGTGTGCGGACGAGGTCCTTCGAGTAGTCAGCCGGAACCGCAATGCATGCGATGACGAGCACGACGCCGAAGGAGAGCCCCATCGGCAGCAGTGCTCCCGCCATCGTGATCAGGACCAACGACAGAGGTAACGCGATCGCGAGCAGTCTGATCGCGGGGCCCGCCAGTTGAGCGCGCAGCGGGCTGCGGAACTGGATCGCGTTGATGAAGAGCAGCAGAGCGAGGATGAGCTCGGACGTCTGCAATGCTCCACTCGAGTTGAAGAACACGTCGACGTCACGTCCGGCGACCCACCCCGTGACGAGCCCGACGGCGACCATGAGCATCGGCCCGGTGACGGCGAGGGAGCTCAGCCTCCGATGCGTGACCGCCCATGCCAGCGCTGCGGCTGCGGCGATGAGGAGAGGGAGCATCCGACGATCTCTGACAGGGACAAGGTGGAGGGCCGGATCGGGAGCGGGGCCGGACGCACCATCTGCGACGAGCACCGTCGGACCGGGAACGCTCTCGAATGCACGCCCAGACGTCGATTCTAGTGTTCGCAAAGCGACCGGGCGCTCCCCGCGAGGGCCCTGATGCGCATCGGAACCGCGGGGCACAACGAGCTCCTCCCGGTCTTTGCCACGGTACGGCAGACGATGCGGCGCTCGACGCCGAGCACCCAGCCCGCGTGGGACCTACCCGGCTGTGAAGGAGATGTTCGACGAGTACCAGGTCGTCAGCGCACGCTCGGCGTCTTCGCGTGCGCGATCGTTCTCGCGCTTGCCGGCCGAGGTCAGGTACGCCGGATCCTCACCGACCGAGTGCGCCGTGTCGTCAGGCTGATTCTCTCGAGACATGCCCACACGATACGTCGACAGGTCGGTCGCTGTCCTCAGATCGAAGGAGGACGCGCCTTCCCGCGACCTCTTGACACACCTCCCGGTTGCATGGTTATCTAGTCGAGTAACTAACCCACCAACCATCGGAGGACTCGTGATCGAAGAAGGCAAGCCCCTCTTCCTCCAGATCGCCGAGCAGATCGAGGACTCGATCCTCGACGGCTCGCTGGCCGAGGAGTCTCAGGCGCCTTCGACGAACGAGCTCGCCGCGTTCTACCGGATCAATCCGGCCACCGCTGCGAAGGGAGTCGCAATGCTCACCGACAAGGGCGTGCTGTACAAGCGCCGCGGCATCGGCATGTTCGTCGCCGCCGGCGCGAAGGACCTGCTCCTCGGGGAGCGCCGTTCCGCGTTCGCCGAGCGCTACATCGACCCGCTCCTCACCGAGGCCCGCACGCTCGGCCTCGACGCCACCGACCTCGCGGCACTGCTCGCCGAGCGCGCCGCCCGCACCGAAGGGAACCCCGCATGACCGCGGTCATCGAGGTGCAGAACCTCACCAAGAGATACCGGGACAAGAGGGCGCTCGACGACGTGTCGCTGTCGCTCGAGCCCGGCGCGATCTACGGCCTCCTCGGCCGCAACGGCGCCGGCAAGACGACGCTCATGTCGATCCTCACCGCGCAGAACTTCGAGACGTCCGGCTCCGTACGGGTGTTCGGCGAGCACCCGTACGAGAACGCACGCGTGCTCGGTCGGATCTGCTTCGTCCGCGAGGGGCAGAAGTACCCCGACGATGCGACGCCCCGGCACGCGTTCTCGGCCGCACGCCTGTTCTTCCCGCACTGGGACCAGACGCTCGCCGACCGGCTGACCGCCGAGTTCCAGCTCCCGCTGAAGCAGCGCATCAAGAAGCTCTCGCGAGGGCAGCTCTCCGCCGTCGGCGTGATCATCGGCCTCGCCTCGCGCGCCGAGCTCACGTTCTTCGACGAGCCCTACCTCGGCCTCGACGCCGTCGCCAGGCAGATCTTCTACGACCGGCTGCTCGAGGACTACGCGGAGCACCCGCGCACCGTCATCCTGTCGTCGCACCTGATCGACGAGGTCTCCAACCTCATCGAGAAGGTCATCGTCATCGACAACGGCCGGATCATCCTCAACGAAGACACGGATGCCGTGCGCGACCGCGCCGTCACCGTGGTCGGCGACGCCGCCAGAGTCGACGCCTGGGCCGCCGGCCGCGAGGTCCTTCATCGCGAGGCGCTCGGGAGGGTCGCCTCCGTCACCACGCTCGGCGAGCTCAGCGCCGCGGAAAGAGCGGAGGTCGCCGCCGCCGGCCTCGACCTCGCCCCGGTCTCGCTGCAGCAGCTCGTCGTGCGGCTCACCCAGCGCGGCGACGTCACCGCCGCCGAGAAAGAGGAGGTGCGCTGATGCGACGCACACTCAACGTCGTCCGTCTGCAGATGATCAACCGGCAGACCTTCATCTGGACGCCGCTGATCATCCTGGTCGGGGCGACCCTGCTCTCGATCCTCGTCTACGCGATGATCCCGGTCGGCACCCCCAAGTACGGTGGTGCAGGGCAGGCGCCGCTCTGGTACTTCATGGCGATCGGCATCGGGGCGATGACCTACACCTTCCCGTTCTCGCAGGCGCTGAGCATCACGCGCCGGGAGTTCTTCCTCGGGACGATGCTCACCGCGGTGCTCGCCAGCGCCCTCATGGGGGTGCTGTTCCTGATCGGCGGCGGCATCGAGGTGCTCACGCACGGCTACGGCGTGAACGGCTACGTCTTCTACCTGGACTGGCTGTGGGAGGCCGGACCCATCGGCGCCTTCGTGGTCTACTTCACGCTCGCCCTCGGCCTCTTCGTGCTCGGCTTCACCGGGGCGACGATCTTCAAGACCTGGGGGCTCACCGTCCTCACGATCTCGTGGGTGGCCGTGGCGCTGCTGCTCGTCGGCCTGGGGTTCCTGGCGACGAAGCTCGACTGGTGGGGCGGCTTCTGGGAGGGCGTGATGACACTCGGGGCCCTCGGCCTCGCGCTCTGGGGCCTCGTGGTCACCGTCGGCCTGATGGGGATCTCGTTCCTCGCCTTCCGGAGGGCGCTCCCTTAGACGATCGGAGGACGGATGCCGCGGCTGCACGGACACGTGCGGTCGCGGCATCCGCGTTTCTGCGCGCGAGGGGTCAGATCGCGTCGTCGGCGGCCAGGAGGTCCATCTGCCAGGCACGGCCGTCCGGATCGTCCTGGTCGTGGGCGTCGACGGCCTCGGTGATGACCTCGTCGATCCGCTCCAGCAGGGTGCTGAACTCGTCGGTCGTTAGGCGCACCACGCGCTGCACGAACGCCGCGTGCACCCCGGTCGCACGACCGGCGACGTACTCGGGGGTCCACTCGACCACGCGTCGCATCATGTCCTGATGGTCCTCGGCGAGCGAGCGGATCATGACGCTGCCGAGGGCCTCGTCGGGCACCGGGCTCTCCGGGCCGCCGAGGTTCAGCGCCAGCTTGCGCCCGACCCAGACCCGGTCGCGTCGATCGCGCGCATGCTCGGGGGCCTCCTCGATGAGTCCGGCATCCGCCAGCACCCGCAGGTGGAAGCTCGCGCTGTTCGGGGCGATGCCGAGCTCCGCGGCGACATCGGCGGCCCGCAGGTGCTCGCGGCGCGCGAACAGGGCGATCATCTGCCGTCGCAGCGGGTTCGCGTACGCCTTGAGCATGTCCGACGTCATCCAGACCGGATCGACGCGCTTCTCCTCGCTCATCCCGTCAGTGTATCCGCATCCAAAGTTGCGCAATAGGAGTTGCGCAACTTCCCTTGCGTAACTATCGTGTGAGCATGACCACCGTGACCGCGCCCCACAGGCTGTGGCAGAACACCCGCTACCTCACCTGGCTCCTCAGCGACACGAGCAAGGGGCTCGCGGCATCCCTCTTCGGATTCGCCGTCCCGCTGCTCGCGCTCATCATCACGAACGACCCCGCGCAGGCGGGCATCATCGGCGGCGCGGGCATGGTCGCGCGGCTGCTGACCACCCTCGCGGGCGGGATCCTGGCCGACCGGCACCGCCGCATCCTCCTCATGCTCATCGGCTCCCTGCTCGGCGTGCTGCTGTCGGCGGCCTTCCTGCTCCTCGCCCTCGCCGACGCGCTCACCTTCTCGACGCTGCTCGTCATCGACGTGCTGCTCGCCGCCCGCAGCGGACTCTTCGACGTCGCCGGCGAGAGCGCCATCAAGGAGATCGTCCCCGACGAGGCGATGGGCCGCGCGCAGGCCGCGAATCAGGGACGGGATGCCGCCCTCCAGCTCGTCGGAGGACCGCTCGGCGGCCTCCTGCTCGGCGTCGGCGGGTGGCTGGTCGGTGCGGTGATGGCGGTGTGCCACCTGGTCGCGGCCCTCACGGCATGGATGCTCCGCCGGGGCGCGCGTCGCAACGGGATCGTCGGCACCGGCGCGGACGGCGTGCGGGAGAGGGGAAACCCGGACGAGGTGCGCGCCGGACGGCGTGTCGAGGTCGGACACGCGGATGCCGACACGGATGCTCTGGGTCTTCCCCCCACATCCGCAGGTCATCCGGCATCCGCGAGTCATCCGGCATCCGTCGTGAAGACGAGCGCGTGGACGGAGTTCCGCGAGGGCTTCTCGTGGCTGCTCTCGCGCCCCGACCTGCGCGGCGTCCTCTTCATCACCACGATCATCAACCTCGGCTTCAACGCGGCGATCACCACGGTGATCTACTCGCTGCAGCAGTCCGGATACTCCGCGGTGTTCATCGGCACGCTGTCGGCGGCGCTGGGCGGAACGATGCTGCTCGGCGCCATCGTGGCCCCGATGCTCGTCCCCCGGATCAGCGCGGGAACACTGACGATCGTGAGTCTCGCATGCGCGACCGCGGGCATCGTCGCCATCTCGATGATCACCGAGCCCTGGCTGATCGTCGGTGTGCTCGCCGCATCGGTGTTCCTGCTGCCCGCGCTGAACGCCGCGCTGATGGGCTACTTCATGGTCGCCACCCCGTCGCGGCTGCTCGGCAGGGCCAACAGCGCCGCCGCCGTGCTGGGCATGGGAGCCATGCCGCTCGCCCCGCTCATCGCCGGCTTCGGGCTCGCGTCGGCCGGACGCGAGTGGACCGTCATCGCGTGCGCCGTGCTGTGCCTCGTGGCCGTGGCCCTCGCCGTCGGCAACCGCGCGCTGCGGGCGCTCCCCACCGAGTCCGGCTGGACCGCGCACGCGAAGCAGTTCGAGTAGAGCGCCCCGGCGCACGCACCGCGCCGCACCTGCGGGAGACTGGACCGGACCGAAGGGGACGCTCATGACACGACGATGGCGGGATGCCGTGCTCCCGACGATCGGCCTCGTCGCCGCCGCGGTCGCCGTCAGCTGGACGATCACGTTCTCGGTGCCGGTCGTGGTGCCGACGGCATCCGACACCGCCGATGTCGCCTTCGGCTGGCCGCTCCCCTGGTACCACCAGGATCTGTCGCGCTTCGCCTACGTCGACCACCCCGTCGAGGTCACGGTCGTCGGCGACCGCGCAGACCCGGTGCCGACGAGCGTCGACTGGCTCGCCTTCTCGGGGAACGTCGCCCTCACGGCCCTCGTGCTGTGGCCCATCGCCCTCGTGCTCATCCGCGGCCTCGCGCGGCTGGTCCTGCGCGCGCGGGAGAACGACGCGCCGACGGGTGAGACTTGACCCTGACACTGTGGAAGAAGGGATAACGGAAGCATGTTATCCATCGGAGCCTTCGCGCAGATCGGCCAGGTGACCCACCGGATGCTTCGACACTGGGACACCGCCGGTCTGCTCGTTCCCGCCCACGTGGACGAGTTCAGCGGCTACCGCTCGTACGACCCTTCGCAGCTGGAGAGGCTGCATCGGATCGTCGCGCTGCGCCAGCTCGGCTTCGGCCTCGACGATATCGCGCTGATCCTCGAACAAGGGATCGACGCGGAACGGATCGCGGCCATGCTGCGTCTGCGTCGCGCCGAGGTCGAGGAGGAGCACCGGGTCGCCGCCGCCCGACTCGTGGACGTGGAGCGGCGGCTCCATCTCATCGAAAGCGAGAACCAGATGTCACAGGTCGAGATCATCGAGAAACCCCTCCCCGCCGTGCGGCTCGCCGCGCAGACGGCATCCGTGCCCGAACACGAGGTCGGCTCCACGGTCGGCCCCCTGTTCGAGAGCCTCGAGAACGTGCTCGGCGACGAGTGCGGCGCCCTGTCGACGCCGATCGCGCAGTACAGCCTCGGCGAGGACGGCATGGACATCACGGTCGGCTACGCCTACGGCGGCGAGCGCCGCGACGGGTTCGAGCTCGTCGACCTCCCCGCCGTCGAGCTCGCGATCTGCGGGGTGCACCTCGGCGCGATGGACCGCATCAGGGAGACCTGGAGCGCGGTGCACGCCGAGATCATCGCCCGGGGCTACGTGCCCAGCGGACCCTGCCGCGAGCTCTACGTGCGCGCCGTGTCGGAGGACCAGTCCGACTGGGTCACCGAGCTGCAGCAGCCCGTCGAGCGCCCGTGACGTGTCGGGTCAGAGTGCGCCGGTGAGGGCGGCCACTCCCACCAGCACCGACACCAGGGCGAGCACGAGAGCGATGCCGATGAGCACCGCGTGCACCCGAAGGAACGCAGTGGGGCGGCCGTCGGCATCCCTCGCCCTCGGGTCCTTCGCGACCCTCTTGTAGAACTGCGGCCAGACGATCGCATTGAACGCGGCGTTGAGGAAGAGGACGACGGCGAGGGGGATCACCCCTCCACGCTAACCGCATCCGTTCGCCGGATGCGCCGCCCGTCCGCGCGGGCAGCGCATCCGGCGGCGAAGCGTCAGGTAAACAACCGCGTCCATGTATCACGAACCTCTTGCCGCGCTCCTTACAGGTGTGATCACAATGGGACTCATGATCGACGGCGCACCCGACGCCGATCTCGATCCGGCAGCGGACGACGGGGCGGCGCGGTGGCAGCGTGCCGCAGCCTTCTTCGACGCATGGCGAGACGGCGACAGCCGCGCGATGGACGACCTCGTGCGACTGATGACACCTGTGCTCTGGCATGTCGTGCGCGCGTACGGGCTGGAGCGGATGCTCGCCGAGGACGTGGTGCAGACCACCTGGCTCCGTCTCGTGCGCGGGCGCGAGACGATCGCCGACTCGCGCGCCGTCGCCGCCTGGCTCACCACCACGGCACGGCGCGAGGCGTGGAAGGTCGGCAAGGCCCACGGCAGGGTCGACACCACAGAACCGGAAGACCTCGACGCCCTCCTCCCCGAGCAGTCGTCCGCCGAGGACCACGCGGCGACCGGCGACGAGAACCGCCGCCTGTGGGCCGCGGTGCGCGTGCTCGACGACCGCTGCCAGCGTCTGCTGCGCGTCGTGGCGTTCGACGACCGCCCCGACTACGCCCGCATCGCCGCCGACCTGTCGATGCCGATCGGCAGCATCGGCCCCACGCGCAAGCGCTGCCTCACCAAGCTGCGCGACCTGCTCGACCCTTCGCCGAGGGGAGGCCTCTCGTGAACGAGCACGACGATGCGGAGCTGTTCGCTCGGCTGCGGTCGATGTGGTCGGATGTCGACCCCGTTCCCGCCTTCCTGATCGACCGCATGATCGCGGCGGTCGCCACCGACTCCCTGTCGGAGGAGTACGCGCTGCTCACCATCGTCGAGCGCCCGCTCAGCGAGGTGCGCGGAGAAGCGGATGCTCTCACCCTGCAGTTCAGCGACGGCACCACGAGCATCCTGCTGCACGTCACCTCGACCGCGAACGGCCGGCGCCGGGTCGACGGCTGGGTCGACACGGCCGCGGCGGAGATCGTGCTCACGCAGGGCGATGCCGTCCGTACGACGACCCCCTCCGAGACGGGGCGATTCGTGTTCGACGACGTGCCGCCCGGGCTCACCCGCGTGCGCCTGGCCACCAGGATCGGCGACGACGTGCGCACCCTGTCGACCCCGCAGTTCGAACTGTGATCCGCTCCGCGCGGGCACGAGACGCGGGCACGCCCGCACCGAGAGGATGACCGATGGATCAGCCCAAGGGATGGACCTGGCAGGACCGAGCGGAAGGGTCGATCCGCCGCGGCTCGGCGCTCGACCCGAACGTCGAGCCGGTCGACGGCATCCGGGCGTTCCCCACCGCGTACCTGCCGGAGCGCCTGCTGATCACGCACGATGACGACAACGGGGCGTACGACCAGGAGGTCAAGACCCTGCACGAGGCCGCCGGGTCGTTCGGCTGGGAGCTCGTGCTCGAGGAGCCGGAGCTGCGACGGGGGCTGACCGCCGAGATCCCGTGGTTCGTGCGCGCCCATCTCACGACGCCGGATCAGCCGGTGCGCGGGGAATCGCCCGTTCCGCCCGACGCCTGGCGGGTGCTGCAGCGCGCCCGCAGGATCTCCCGATCGCGGATGCCGCGGACCAGCCTCGAGCACGTGCTGTCGATCGACCCGGTCGGGCTCAACCCGTTCACCAGGACGAACCCGTTCACGCGCACCAATCCGTTCACGCGCACGAACCCGGTGGGACCCGGCGGCGCGGCGGGCAGCGAGGACTACCTGCAGCCCGGCCGCGGCGCACGCCAGCCGGTGAGCTGGCTCGGCCCGGCGCCTTCGCGCGCCGCGACCCCGCGGAAGGGCCGGAGACCTGTGGTCGCCGTTCTCGACACGGGATGCGGGGTCCACGACTGGCTCCCTGAGGGAATCGTGACGCGGCACGTGGAGCTCGACGGCGTTCCCGTCGGCCTGACGGACGACGCCGATCCGGAGCGCTATCCCGACCTCTATGGCCAGCTGGACGGCGAGATCGATGCCGTGGCCGGGCACGGCACGTTCATCGCCGGCCTGATCCGCCAGGCCGCCCCTGACGCCGACATCCTGTCCGTGCGCATCGCCGGAGCGCTGGGCGTGGTCGATGAGAGCACGTTCCTGAACACCCTCGCGCAGGTCGTCGAGCTGCTGCGCCGGCATCGCGAGAATCCGCGCACCGGGTATCCGATCGATGTGCTCAATCTCTCCCTCGGGTACTACCACGAGACGCCGAGCGACGGCCTGTTCAGCCTCACACTGAACGCGCTGCTCACCAGGGCGCGGGAGCTCGGCTGCGTCGTCGTGTGCTCTGCGGGCAACGACGCGATCGATCGGCCGTCGTTCCCCGCGTCCCTGTGGGCGTGGCCGGGAGCCGACAACGGCATCCCCCGGGATGACGACGCTCCGCTGGTGTCCGTGGGCGCGCTCAACCCGTCGTCCCGCTCGGTCGCGCTGTTCTCGAATGTCGGGCCCTGGGTGCGCGTGTACGCACCCGGTGCTGCGGTGGTGAGCACGTCGCCCGCCTTTGTCGGCGGAGAGCAGGCGACCTCGCGGGCCGACGTCGACGGGCTGCGTCGCGAGACCCTCGATCCGGACGACTACCGCGGCGGCTTCGCCGTGTGGAGCGGGACGTCGTTCGCCGCTCCCTACGTGGCGGGGCGGATCGCGGCGCAGTTGGGCACCGTCCCCCTGGGCGGAGTGAAGACGGATGCCGCGATCGCAGCCGTCACGTCGGTGCTGAACGCACTGCCCGCGCCGACAGAGGGGGTCTGAACCGGGGCCGTCTTCGAGACCGCCGTCCCGGCGACATCGGCGGTCTCCTCACGGGTCGAAACGACTTCCGGGCGGCCTCGCCCGCCCGGCACTTCCCCAATCGCACGCCGCAGGGCCATCCTGGGAGCATGCCCCTGTCTGCGACCGAGCTGCACCAGCGCGGTGTCGCTGCGGCCAACGCGCGGCGGTTCGGCCAGGCTCGTCGCGCCCTCACCGCGGCATCCGCCCGCACAGACGATGAGGACCTCCGCGCCCGCATCGACGGCACCGTCGCGTACGTGCTCGCACAGACGGGGAGACCCGCCGACGCCGAGCGGCTCTCGACCGCTGCCCTCGCCCGTCCCGGGTTGAGCGAAGAGACGGTGGCGGTGCTGAGCGGCCAGCTCGGCACGCTGCTCCTGTACTCCGGTCGCCTCGACGAGGCCGAAGCCATGCTGACTCGGGCGATCCGCGTCGTCGCCGCAGAATCCGCCGAGCACGCGAACCTGCTCATGAACCGAGCGGTGGTGCGGATGCAGCGCCACGAACTCGCTCCGTGCATCGCCGATCTCGAACACGCGGCGGCGATCTTCGAGGCGGCGGGCGAGGAGGAGCCGCTCGCTGAGGCCCGCCACAACCTCGGCTATGCGGCGCTGCTCGGCGGCGACCTGGTCGCGGCGCTCGCGCTGATGACCCGCTCCCGACCGGCGCTCGCGGCAACGAGCGATCTGGCCGCCGCGATCGGCGATCTCGACCGCGCCGAGGTGCTCCGCGACGCGGGGCTCACGACCGAGGCGGAGGCTCTGCTCGCCGAGGTGGCCGTGCAGTTCGGCGCGCAGCGGATGAGGCAGGCCCGCGGCGAGGCCGAGTTCCACCTCGCGCGCTCGCAGCTGCGGCACGATCCCCGGGCGGCGGAGCGGACGGCGCGCACCGCGGTCCGCCGCTTCACGGCGCTCGGCAGTGACGGATGGGCCACCCGCGCCGAGGCCGTGCGTCTCGACGCACGGCTGCGCGCAGGGGGCAGGACCGACCCTGCGGACTTCGCGCGCACGGCATCCGCTCTCCGTCGCCGCGGCTTCCGCACCGAGGCCACGGGGCTCGCGCTGACCGCACGGCTCGGCGGGCGCGGACGGATGCCACGCCTTCCGCCCGACGCTCCCACACCGCTGCGGATGCATGCGCAGGAGGTCAGAGCGGTGCGCGCGTCTGCGGCGGGCCGGGATCGCGAGGCTCTGCGCGCAGCCTCCGACGGGCTGGAGCTGCTGACGACGTGGCAGCAGTCGTTCGGAGCGCTCGACCTGCAGGCATCCGTCGCGATGCACGGCGCCGACCTGATGTTCGCGGGGCTCGCCGCCGCAGCGCGCACGGGCGACCCGGCCGTGCTGTTCGAGTGGTCCGAGCGCGCGCGGCACCTGAGCCAGCAGGTGGCGCCCGTCCGTCCGCCGCACGACCCTGAGCTCGCCGGCGACCTCGCCGAACTGCGGATGCTGCGCGCCG
This sequence comes from Microbacterium sp. MYb72, assembly GCF_002979415.1. Taxonomy (GTDB): domain Bacteria; phylum Actinomycetota; class Actinomycetes; order Actinomycetales; family Microbacteriaceae; genus Microbacterium; species Microbacterium natoriense. Next base: position 36,226 of record NZ_PCOT01000021.1, read on the forward strand.
ATCTCGCCGGAACCGACTGGTCGGGTGACGCCAGGGTGCGCGCACTCCGGGCGCGCGTGCGCGAACGGCAGTGGTCGACGACGGGTGTCGGCGGCACCCGCACGCGCATCGAGCTCGCCGAGGCGCAGGGACGGATCGCCGACGACACCGCGATCCTCGCCTACGTGTTCACCGGTGCGGAACTGCAGTGCGTCGTGGTGACGGCATCCGACGCCCGCATCGTGCCGCTCGACTGGCCCGGCGTGCGCGGTGCCCTCGACGGCCTCCGCGCCGACCTCGACGTCGCCGCCCTCACGCGCGGCGGGCCGATGGCCGCGCTGGTGGAGCGCTCGCTCGATGAGCGCCTGCGCGTCCTCGACGACGCGCTGCTCGCCCCCGTGCGCGCGGCGGTGCAGGCACGGCGCTTCGCGCTGACGATCCCCGGCATCCTCGCCGGCATCCCCTGGGCGATGCTGCCTGGTCTCTCCGGGGTCCCGTTCACCCTGGCGACCTCGGTGTCGCGCTGGCTCGCCGATCGCCCGACCGAAGATCGGATGCGAGCGCCGAGGGCCGGGTTCGCCGCCGGGCCGCGCGTCCCCCGCGCGGAGGAGGAGATCAGACGGGCGGCAGCGGCGTGGCCCTCGGCGACCCTGCTCACCGCCGACGATTCCCGCGTCACGAGCGTCACCGACCTCGCGGGGGAGTCCGACGTGCTGCACATCGCCGCGCACGGACGCCACGCGACGGGCAACCCGATGTTCTCGGGACTCGAGCTCGCCGACGGCACCCTGTTCGGCTACGACGTCGACCTCATCCCGCACGTGCCGGCGACGGTGCTGCTGTCGGCGTGCGAGCTGGGTCGCTCCTCGGTGCGCTGGGGCGAGGAGGCGCTCGGCATGACGCGGGTGTGGCTGCACGCCGGCACCGGATGCGTGATCGCGGCGCCCGTCATGGTGGCGGATGCCGTGGCCGGCGAGCTCCTGTCGGCCGTGCACGAGGGGCTGGCCTCGGGCGCCGATGCCGCGGACGCTCTCGCCGCGGCATCCCTCTCCACCGGGCTGCGCGCCCCCTTCCAGTGCCACGGGAACGGATTCTGAAGATTTTCTCCAATCGCTGTATCAGAACCGGGGGGACCCGCTCCTGATCTACAGAAGGTGCCATGCGAAAGGGCTTCGAGAAGGCGGAGCGCGGGAGGCGCAGTCGAACTGGGGAACCTGTGCACTGGGGAGTGCAGGGATACGACAGGCCACCATCTGCCCGGAGGTGCCGCGGTTGCAACCGCGGCACCTCCTTCATGGGCGCCCGCATGCCGCAGCACAGGACTCACCACCCCCGTTTCGTCTCGCTCCGCTCGCTCAACGACCCGCAGGGAGGGGAGACCCGGCAGACGCGACTCAGGATGCCGTGATGACCTCGTACCCGGCGGCGCGCAGCGCCGCGACGGCGTCGACGTCGGCGTCTTCGTCGGTCAGCACCACGGGGAACAGCTCCACCCCGCCGACGCTGGCGAAGGCCGTGACGCCGAGCTTGCTGCCGTCAGTCACGACGATCGCGCGGCGCGCACGCTCGGCCATCATGCGGTTCACCGCGGCCTCGCGCTCGTCCTGCGTGGTGGCGCCGGCCGCGGCATCCATCCCGTTCACGCCGATGAACGCGAGATCGAGCCGGACGCCGCGGAGCAGCTGCTCCACGAAGGGGCCGACGAGCTCGTAGGTGCGCGAGTGGATCACCCCGCCCGTGACGACCACCTTGATGTCGGGGCGGGTCGCGAGCTGAGCCGCGATGTTGACCGCGTTCGTGACGACCGTGATGCCGCCGCCTGCGGCGAGGTCCTCCCGTGCGGCGATGGCCGCGGCGATCGCCGTCGTCGTCGTCCCGCCCGAGAGCCCGACGACCATGCCCGGCATGACGAGAGCGGCGGCCGCCTGGGCGATGCTCTCCTTCTGCTGCGTGCGGAGGTGGCTCTTGTACCGGATCGGCAGCTCGTAGGCCACCGCCTGCGCCACCGCTCCGCCGTGCGTGCGGGTGAGCAGCCGCTGCTCCGCGAGGCTGTCGAGGTCGCGGCGGGTGGTCGCCGGCGATGCGCCGAAGCGCTCGACGAGCTCCTCGACCGTGACCTCGCCGGCGTCGGCGAGCAGGTCGAGGATCGCGTTGAGACGGGCGGCGCGCTTCATGTCACCATCCTGCCCGACCCGGCGCCGCGGTCGTCCTCACGATTCCAGGGCGAACAGGCGGAGCATCCGCGCGGCCTCGTCGGCCAGGGCCTCGCGCGCGGGCTTCAGGTACTTGCGCGAGTCGACGAGCGTCTCGTCGGCGGCGAGCGTCGACCGGACGGCCCTGGTGAAGAAGCCGTTCAGGTGCGTCGAGACGTTGATCTTCGTCATGCCGGCGCGCACGGCGTCGGCGATGACGGCATCCGCCACACCAGAGGAGCCGTGCAGCACCAGGGGCACGGAGAGCGCGGCGCGCAGACGGGCGATGAGGCCGAGGTCGAGGGATGCCGAGCGGTCGAGCATCGCGTGCGAGGAGCCGACCGCCACGGCCAGCGCGTCGACGCCCGTCGCCTCGACGAAGGCCCTGGCCTCGTCGGGGTCGGTGCGGACGCCGGGCGCGTGCGCGCCGTCCTTTCCGCCGACCTCGCCCAGCTCTCCCTCGACGTAGACGCCCGCGGCGTGCGCGCGTGCGGCCACCGCTGCGGTGAGGGCGACGTTGTCGTCGTAGGGGAGGGCGCCGCCGTCGAACATGACCGAGCCGAAGCCGAGGGCGATCGCCTCGTCGACGAGCTCCGGACGCTCGGCGTGGTCGAGGTGCACGGCGACCGGGGTCGATGCGCGCCGCGCGATCGCGAGCGTCGCGAGCGCGATCGGCTCGAGGGCGCCGTGGTAGTCGGCGCAGTTCTGCGAGATCTGCAGGATCACCGGGAGTCCAGCCAGCTCCGACGCGCGCACCAGCCCCTCGGCGGTCTCGAGGTGGATCACGTTGAACGCGCCGATGCCGGTGCCGCGGGTCGCGGCATCCGTCACCAGTTCACGGGCGGAGACGAGGGTCATTCGCGGTCCTTCTGTTCGTACGGGCGCACGCTCAGTCGTGCGTCTAGGTCGGGCCAGGTGTCGGAGATCTCGCCGGCGAGGGGCATCAGCACCGCCGCGGCCGACCAGGATGTCGCGCGCCGGAGGATCCGCTCGGGGTCGCGCTCGCCCTCCGCGTAGAGCACGGCGCATGCCGCGACACCGGCGTCGCCGGCGCCGGTCGGGTTGCCGGCGAGAGGCGCGTCGAGGCGGGCGTGCACGACGTCGGATGCCGTCACGGCGAGCATCCCGTCGGCCCCCAGCGACAACAGCACGAGCTCCACGCCGCGCGCGATGAGCGACCGGGCGCCCTCGACGGGGTCGGCGATGCCCGTGGCGTCGACGAGCTCCGCGGCGTTGGGCTTGAGGACGGACGCTCCGGCATCCGCCGCCTGCAGCAGCGCGGGGCCGGAGGTGTCGACGATCACCGGCACCCCGGCGTCCCGGCCGACGCCGATCAGGAGCGGGAGGAGCGTGCGGGGAGCGCCGGGCGGGAGACTGCCCGAGATCACCAGGACGTCGGCGGCGGGCAGCCGTTCGACGACCTCGGCGAGCAGGGCGCCCCATTCCTCGTCGGTCGGGTTGACGCCGCGTTCGTTGACGACGGTGGTGTCGCCGAGGTGCTCGTCGACGATCGCCACGCTCTGCCGCGTGGCTCCGGCGACCTGGACGAGCGCGTGGGGCACTCCGGAGAGCACGAGCTCGTCGGCGAAGTCGGCTCCCGCCCTGCCGCCGACCGTGGTCACGGCGACGACGTCAGCGCCCTGCGCGTGCGCGACCCTGGCGACGTTGAGCCCCTTGCCTCCGGCGCGTGCGGCGCCGGCATCCGCCCTGTGCGTCTCGCCGACCGTGAGGCGGTCGACGCGCCAGGTGAGGTCGAGCGCGGGGTTCGGGGTGACCGTGAGGATCATACGAGCTCCCTCGCGCGCAGCGCGGCGCCGATCAGCCCCGCGTTTCCGGAGAGCTCGGCGGGTACGAGCTCGGGCAGACGGTGGAAGCTCAGTCGTGCGGCGAGTCGCGAGCGCAGTTCGTCGAACAGCGCCCCTCCGGCGCGCGACAGCCCTCCGCCGATCACGACGGCCTCGGGCGCGACGACCGCGGTGAGCTGCGCGAGCGACATGGTCAGCGCGTCGAGCGCGGAGTTCCAGATGTCCGCTGCGACCTGGTCGCCGGCGGCCGCGCGGGCGATCACGTCCTTCGCGCCGTCCGGCGTGACGCCGGTGGCTTCGCGGTAACGGCGGGCGATGGCTCCGGCCGAGGCCACGGCCTCCAGGCATCCGCGGGCGCCGCACGCGCAGATCGGACCGTCGGCGATCGGGGAGTGCCCGATCTCTCCGGCGTACCCGCCTGCGGTGTAGGGGACGCCGCCCACGAGGAGGGCGCCCGCGATGCCGGTGCCGATCACGAGAACGACGGAGTTCGCATAGGCGCGGGCGCCGCCGAGGCGGTGCTCCGCCCAGCTCGCGGCGCGCACATCGTGGTCGAAGCCGACGGGGAGACCCAGCTCCGCGGCCGCGAGGTCGCGGATGGGCGCGTCGTGCCACCCCAGGTTGCTGGCGAAGACGCCGAGCCCGGCATCCGCGTCGACGATCCCGGGGACGACCAGCCCGACCGCCTGCGGCACCACGTCGGGGTGGTCGGCCGTGAGCTCGGCGGCGAGCACGCCGAGGCGCTCCATCAGCACGCCGGTGCGGTCACCGTCGGCCACCGGCGTCGGCGTGCGGCGGAGTCCTCGTGCGATGCCGTCGGCGTCGAACAGCGCGGACTTGATGTCGGTGCCGCCCACGTCGAACGCGAGCACCGGAGCCCCCTGTCCGAGCGACCGCACCGAGGCGAGTCGCTCGCCGGAGGCGTCCTTCACGACATCGGGTACGGGTGCGGTGTCGCTCGGATCAGGGGAGGCCATCATGCATCCAGGATGACGGAACGCGAGAGGTTGCGGGGCTGGTCGGGGTCGAGTCCGCGCACGACGGCGCGGTCGAGGGCCACGCGGTGCAGGCGCACGAGATCGGCCATCGGATCGATCGGGTTCTGCACGAAACGCGCCCCCGTGGCCTCGACCTGCGCCGCGAGCCCTTCGGGGGCCTCGCCGAACTGCCAGGTGACGCGGCCGGGGGCGGCGATCGCGATCGGGCCGTGGCGGTAGTCCATCGACGGGTACGACTCGGTCCACGACTGCGAGGACTCGCGCATCTTCAGCGCCGCCTCGTGGGCGAGGCCGATCGTCCAGCCGCGTCCGAGGAAGGAGTACTGGTCGGCATCCCGCAGTCCGTCGTCGTCGACGCCGGCGAGCACGCCCCTGGCGTCGTCGATCGCGCTGGTGAGGTCCTCGCCGAGCGAGGCGCGGAACAGCGCGAGCGCGGTCGTGGCGAAGCGGGTCTGCACGACCGACTTCTCGTCGGCGAACGGCAGCAGCACGGCCTCGTCGACGAGCGATACCAGCGGCGAGGTGGGGTCGCCGATCACGCCGACGACGGGGACGCGGCCCTTGATCTTCTCGACGAGCTCGAGCACCTCGGTGGTCGTGCCGGAGCGGGTGAGGGCGACGACCGCGTCGTAGTCGCGGTCGATGAACGCCTCGGATGCCGCGAACGCGTCGGTCTCGCCGAGGCCGGCGTTCTCGCGCAGCGCGGCGTAGGACTGGGCGATGAACCAGGAGGTGCCGCATCCGACGACCGCGATGCGTGCGCCGGCCGCCGGGAGGAGCGCCTGCTCGTCGCGCAGATCGGCCGCTCGCGCCCAGGTGTCGGGCTGCGAGTTGAGCTCTTCGCGCATGTGCGCGCCGGGCAGAAGTTCGGTCATGATCGACCCCTCCAAAGGAAAGTTTGCGTGATTGTGATTGTTTGAAGCTTGATTCGATCATAGTATGTCGTCAAAGAAGTTCATTGCAAGGTTCTTCTTGATTTTGTTTGTTCTCCTGACAAATAATCGAACAAGTTCCACCGCCTCTCCGCTGATCCCGTCGACGAAGAGGTCGCCCAGAGCCCATCCGGCTCACATGATCCCCCTTCCCGCAAGATCGGGGATCACACGCACCGTCGCGTGAAAGTGTTCGCGACTGTGCACTACCCGCCTCTCCACTGGAGGGCAGACCACCGCTCTCCTCCGAGGCGGCGGACACACACAGTGAGGAATGCAATACACATGAAGAAGTCACTGCGATTCGGCGCAGCCGCTGTTGCGGCCGTCGCCACGCTCTCGCTCGCTTCGTGCGGGTTCGGCGGCTCCACCGGCGGCGACGGCGGCGATGCCGGCGGCGCAACCACGCTCGACCTCCTCGTCCCCAGCTACTCCGACGCCACCAAGGGCCTCTGGGAGGACGTCATCAAGGGGTTCGAGAAGGAGAACCCCGACATCAAGGTGAAGCTCGAGGTGCAGTCGTGGGACAACCTCGAGAAGGTCGTCTCCACCAAGATCCAGGCGAACGACGCCCCCGACATCTACAACGGCGGCCCCTTCGCCGGCTTCGTCGGCGATGACCTGCTCTACCCGGCCAAGGACGTCGTCTCGGCGGACACGTACTCCGACTTCCAGGACGCCTTCCTGAAGAACGCCGAGGTCGACGGCACCGCCTACGCCCTCCCGCTCATCGCGTCGGCGCGCGCCCTGTTCGTGAACAACGCGCTGCTCACGCAGGCCGGCGTCTCCGAGGCGCCCAAGAACTGGGACGAGCTGCTGGATGCCGCGACCAAGGTCTCCGCCCTCGGCGGCGGCGTCTCCGGCTACGGCATGCCGCTCGGCTCCGAAGAGGCTCAGGCCGAGGCGGCCGTGTGGCTGTGGGGCGGCGGCGGCTCGTTCGGCGACGCGAAGGACATCACGATCGACACCCCCGAGAACCTCGTGGGCGCCGAGCAGATCAAGAAGATGATCGACGCGGGCGCGACTCAGGCCGACCCGGGCTCCACGCAGCGTTCGCCGCTGATGGACATCTTCATCCAGGGCAAGATCGGCATGCAGGTCGGCCTCCCGCCGACGGTCGGCCAGATCGAAGAGGGCAACCCCGACCTCGATTACTCGATCGTCCCGATCCCGACCAAGGACGGCTCGCCGTTCACGCTCGGCGTCATGGACCAGCTGATGGCGTTCCAGAACGACGGTGACAAGAAGGAGGCGATCACCAAGTTCTTCGACTACTACTACTCCGCCGACGTCTACGTGCCGTGGGTGCAGGCCGAGGGCTTCCTCCCCGTCACCAAGTCGGGCGCCGAGAAGCTCAACGGCGACGAGAAGCTGAAGCCGTTCCTCGACGTGCTGCCGGACGCGCAGTTCTACCCGTCGACGAACCCCAAGTGGTCGGCCACCGACGGCGCCTTCAAGTCGCTGTTCGGCCAGCTCCAGTCGCAGTCCGCCGCTGACGTCCTGAAGCAGATCCAGGCCCAGGTCGACGCGGGCTGATCCGCCGGAAAGGGAGAGGTTCGGGTACAACCATGAGCCAGACAACAGAGTCCTCGAACCTCGCGGGGGCGGCTGACAGCCGCCCCCGCACCCCGAAGGCCTCCGGCGCCGCACGCGGCAAGCCGGGCATGAAGGATCTCCTCCAGGCGCTGCCCTGGATCGCACCAGCCCTGGTGCTCATCATCGGCGTCGTGCTCTTCCCCGCCGGCGTGATGTTCTACAACTCGACCCGCGACATCTCGCTCTCGGGTCTCGACAAGGGGTCGGTCGGCCTCGAGAACTTCGCCACGGTGTTCGCCTTCGCGGAGTTCTGGCCGATCTTCTTCCGCACCATCGTGTGGGTGGTGACCGTGGTGCTCTTCACGGTGCTCATCTCGCTCGCCCTCGCGCAGATCCTGAACAAGGCCTTCCCCGGCCGGCAGATCGTGCGGATGGCCGTGATCGTCCCATGGGCGGCATCCGTCGTCATGACCACGATGGTGTTCTACTACAGCCTCGAGCCGTACTTCGGCATCTTCAACAAGTTCCTGTACGACATCGGGCTCTCCGACGACCAGGTCGGCTTCGGCTGGACCAAGAACCCCACCACGGCGTTCATCTGGTCGATCGTGATCGCGATCTTCGTCTCGCTCCCCTTCACGACCTACACGATCCTCGCCGGGCTCCAGACGGTGCCAGCCGACACCCTCGAGGCCGCGAAGATGGATGGAGCCGGAGCCACCCGCACCTACTGGACCATCGTCGTCCCCCAGCTGCGCAGCGCCCTCGCGGTCGCCATCCTCATCAACATCATCAACGTGTTCAACTCGCTGCCGATCCTGAAGGTCATGACCGGGTCGATCCCCGGCTACGGCGCCGACACGATCATGACGATGATCTTCAAGTACATCGAGCTGCAGAAGAAGGTCGACGTCGCCAGCGCCCTGTCGGTCGTCGCCTTCCTCATCGTGATCGTGATCGTCGCGATCTACGTCAAGGCCGTCAAGCCCATGAAGGAGGTCTGATCATGACCGTGACCGAGACCGCCCTCGTCACCACCCGCGGCACCGGGGCCCGTGCTCCGCAGATCGGCCGCAAGCGCCGCTACACCGAGGACCAGGTGTCGCTGCCCCGCGTCATCCTGCGCATGGCCGCCGGACTGCTCGTGCTCCTGATCTTCGTGCTTCCGTACCTGATCATGTTCTTCGGATCGGTGAAGACCAAGCCGCAGATCCGCTCCGTGAATCCCACCTACTTCCCGACGGAGTGGCACTGGGAGAACTTCGTCACGATGTGGTCGACGCCCGAGACGCCGCTGCCGTACAACCTGATCTCGACCATCATCATCGCCGTCTTCGCGACACTCCTGGTGCTCGTCGTCTCGTTGCCGGCCGCGTACTACACGGCCCGGTTCAAGTTCCCCGGCCGCATGGTGTTCCTGTTCCTCGTGATCGTGACGCAGATGCTGCAGCCCGCGGTGCTGACCTCGGGTCTGTTCCGTCAGTTCACGACCCTGGGGCTCGGCGACACGTGGGCCGCGATGATCTTCATCAACGCCGCCTTCAACCTGTCGTTCGCGGTGTGGATCATGCACTCCTTCTTCGCCGGCATCCCCAAGGAGGTCGACGAGGCCGCGCAGATCGACGGCGCCGGGCGCTTCACGGTGCTGTTCAAGATCAACCTGCCGCTCGTGTGGCCGGGCATCGTGACCGCGATCGTGTTCACCTTCGTGGCCTGCTGGAACGAGTTCGCCGCATCGCTCGTCATCCTCTCCACCGACAAGAACCAGCCGCTCTCCGTGGCGCTGACCAAGTTCGTCGGCCAGTACGAGACAAGCTGGCAGTACGTGTTCGGCGTCTCGATCGTCGCGATCCTGCCGGTGGTCATCCTGTTCATGCTCATCGAGAAGCGCCTCGTCGGCGGCCTCACGGCGGGCTCCGTGAAGTAGGCCCCCGTTCGCCAGACGGGCCCCGGATGCTGCGGCATCCGGGGCCCTTCTGCTGCCGTCCGGACGCAGCTCACGCGGGAGCGGCTCAGTGAGCGGATGCCGCCCGCAGCTGGTCGGGACTCCAGCGCACGCCGAGCGCCGCCGTGAGCGCGAACTGCGCCACACCCGTGGAGATGACGGCTCCCGCGTCGGCGTACCTCACCGGAACGCGCGCGGTGCCCGTCGCCGCGTAGTCGAGGTCGGCGCGCACGAGCTCCAGGAAGGGCTCGCCGAGCGCCCGCACGGGGCCGCCGATCACGACCTCCGCCGCGTCGAGCACCGCGGCGATGAGCTTGATCGTGCGGGCGAGCGCCCTGGCGCCCTCCGCGAACACGTGCTCGTCGACGCCCGCGGCGAGCGCGGTGATCACGCCGTCGTCCATGGCGTCGGTGAAGTCGTCGCCGAGCATCGCGGTCATCGACGACGCCGACTCCAGGCATCCGTAACGCCCGCACCGGCACTGCCGCGCCTCGTCGCCGAACTCGACCTGCACGTGCCCGATCTCACCCGCACGGTCGCGGGGACCGGGGGCGAGCTCCCCGTCGAGGGTCACGGCCGCGCCGATGCCCACGCCGATGTGGATGAAGAGGCGGTAGCCCGATGCCTCATCCTCCATGGCGGCCTCGGCGATGGCCTCGGCATCCACGTCGTTCACGAGCAGGACGGGCACGTCGAGCAGCGACTCCAGCCGCTCGGCGAGGGGCACGTCGCTCCAGCCGAGCTGCACGCTCTCGAGCACCGAACGCCCGTCGGTCGTTCCGGGCAGCTGGGCGCCCGCGATGAGCAGTCGGTCGCCGTGATCGGCCGCGATCTGCGCGACCGCGTGGCGGATCAGATCGTCGCGGCTCTCCGCCGTGTACTCGATCCGGCGCGTGTCCACCTCGGAGCCGTCCAGCGCCACGAGGGCGAGGCGGGCATCCGTCGGGCGGATCACCATGACGAGGATGAGGTGATGCGCGGCATCCACGCTCAGGGTGGTGGCCCTCTTGCCGCCGGTGCTCGCGGCCTGCGCCCCCTCGACAACGAGGCGGCTCTCGATGAGCTCGGCGACCAGGGAGGATGCCGTGGCGGCCGTCAGCCCCGTCGCGCGGGCGATGCCGGCCCTGGTCTGCGCCCCTGACCCGCGGAACACGAGCTGCAGCGCACGGCGGAGGTTCGCCCGGCGCACGGACGCCTGCGTGTCGAGAGCATCATCGCTGTTCAGCATGGGCGGATTCCGTTGTCGAAAATGGTTGACAGGGATCGGGTCACTGCGTACCCTCGATCATAGTTTATTCAATAAACTAAGTTGACTGCCCCGGGCGGATGAGTGCTGCACACACCGTCGTCCGCCCGGGGAATCATCTCAGCGGCCTTCGGCGGCTTCGGTGTGATGACGGATGACCTCCGCCACGACGAAGTTGAACCACTTCTCCGCGAACTCCGGGTCCAGATGGGCCTGCTCCGCGAGAGCGCGCAGTCGAGCGACCTGCTGCTCCTCGCGCCCCGGGTCGGATGCCGGCATCGCATGATCCGCCTTGAGGTGCCCGACCTGCTGCGTCGCGCGGAAGCGCTCAGCGAGCATGAAGATGAGCGCCGCATCGATGTTGTCGATGGTCGCGCGCAGTCGGAGAAGTTCGGACTTCGGGTCCACGGCGTCGGTCATGGTCTTACTCTACGGTCCCGCACCCGCCCGCTATCGTGAGCACATGAGCGAAGAAGAATCGGCGCCGTCCGAGAGCGCCACGGGCGCAGCATCCGTCCCCGTCGAGGAGACGGCGGCACCCGCCGCGCAGGCCCCTGCCCCGCTCACCCCGCGGCCGGTGGTGATCGAGCCGATGACGCCGAGCCGCTCGTTCTGGACCCGCATCGACCGCCCGTTCGTCTTCGGCTTCCTGGTGACGCTCGGCGGTCTCGGGGCGATCGTGCTCGGCCTCGCGGTGACGAGCCTGTCGACCGTGCTCATCTACATCGCCCTCGCCCTCTTCGCCGCCCTGGGCCTCGACCCGGCGGTGCGATTCCTGGAGCGCAGAGGACTCTCCCGCTCGATCGCGGTGCTCGTCGTCATCCTCGGCCTGATCGTCATCGTGGCGCTCATCCTCTGGATGGTGCTCCCCATCGTCATCGAGCAGGTCGCGAGCTTCGTGCGCTCGGTGCCCTCGATGATCCAGGACTTCACGCGCAGCGACATCTACGCCACGCTCGAGAAGCAGTTCGGCGACCAGTTCGAAGACCTCGTCGCCGACATCCAGAAGTTCCTCACCAACCCGGGCAACATCGCCACGATCGGCGGCGGCGCGCTCAAGATCGGCGCCGGCATCGCGACGGGCATCTCCGGGGCGATCGTCGTGCTCGTGCTCACGCTGTACTTCGTCGCCACGCTCCCCGGCATCAAGACCTCCCTGCTGCGCCTCGCCCCCGCCCGTGACCGCGCCAGGGCTGCCGACATCACCGAGCAGATCACCGACTCGGTCGGCGGCTACGTCATGGGGATGGTCGTGCTCGCGTTCTTCAACGCACTGCTCGCGTTCCTGCTCTACCTGTTCCTCGGTCTGCCGTTCCCGCCGCTGATGGCCACGGTCGCGTTCTGCATCACCCTGATCCCGCTCGTCGGCTCGGTGATGTTCTGGATCATCGGCACCGGCCTCGCGCTGTTCACGAACCCGCTCGCCGCGCTGGTCTTCGGCATCGTGTACCTCGTGTACATGCAGGTCGAGGCGTACGTCATCACCCCGCGCGTGATGAACAGGGCGATCTCGATCCCCGGCTCGCTCGTGGTCATCGGCGCTCTCGCCGGCGGCACGCTGCTCGGACTCCTCGGCGCACTCGTGGCGGTGCCGGTCGCGGCATCCATCCTCATCATCATCAACCAGGTCCTGGTGCCGCGGCAGGACGCCCGGGTGTAGTCGCATCCCCGCTCGCGCATCACGCGAAGGGGCGCATCCCGGGTCGATTCGGGATGCTGCGCGTTACTCGAGCGGGGTCAGAGCCCCTGGTCGAGGATGCCGACGAACCGGCTTCCGACGCCCTCGAAGTAGCCGCGGTGCAGCCCGGCGGCCGGTGTCGGGAGTTCGTCGGATGAGTGCTGGCGGCAGATCACGGAGGTGAACTCGGGCCACCACTTCTTCGGTCTCGTTGTCTCGGAATAGCCGCACACATCGCAGGTCAACGTGACCCAGACGGGGCGCGCACCCTTCTTGCGGTTCGATCGGGACTGCACGAGCCATGCGGGCGGATCCTGCTCGAGCGCCGCGAGCTCGGACTCGCTCACGCCGTCGCCGAAACCGTGACGGTCGGCCATCTCCAGGGAGATGTCGAGCCGCTGGGCGAGATCGCGCTTCGAGATCATGCCGAAGTTTCCGTTGCCATACGCTCCATCCTCTCAGGCCGCTCCCTTCGGCCACACCGCACGTACATGAAAGGGGCCTCCGGATTGTTATCCGAAGGCCCCTTCCGCACTCGATCAGACCAGACCCTGCTCCTTCAGCCAGGCCTTCGCGATGTCGGCCGACGACTTCTGGTCGACCGTGCTCTGCACGTTGAGGGCGACGAGCTCGTCGGCGGTGAGCTTGGCGCTGATCGCGTTGAGCACCTTCGACACCTTGTCGGAGATGTCGCTCGACACGATCGGCACGACGTTGGAGGCGAGGATCATGTTCTTCGGATCCTCCAGCGCCACGATGTCCTTCGTCTGGAAGGCCGGGTCGGCGGTGTAGATGTCGGCGACCTGGATCTCGCCCGCGAGCAGCGACTCGAGCGTCGTCGGACCGGTGGCCGAGAAGTCGAGGCTCACGCCGTAGATCTCCTTGGCCGCGGCGGGGCCGTAGGGGCGCTGCTCGAACTCGGGCGCGGCGCCGACCGTGACCGGCGTCGTGACCTTCGAGAGGTCGGCGATCGTCTTCAGACCGTGCTCCTCGGCGAAGCTCTTGAGCACGGTGTAGGTGTCCTGATCGGACGCCTCCGCGTAGTCGAGAGCGGTGAGACCCTTGGGCAGCGCCTCCTTCAGAGCGGCGTACACGTCATCAGGGTTGGTGACGTCGGCGCCCTTGTCGAGGTACTCCAGCAGGCTGCCGGTGTACTCGGGGAAGACGTTGATCGCCCCCGACTCGACCTCGGGCATGTAGGCGTCGCGCTGACCGATGTTGAGCTTCTTCTCGACCGTGAAGCCTGCATCCTCGAGCGCCTGGGCGTAGATCTCGGCGATGATCTCGTTGGAGTAGTACGCCTGCGAGCCGACGACGATCGTGTCGCCGCTCCCGCCGGAGCTGGACTCGGACGGGGTGTCGAGCGGGTTGCTCGATCCGCACGCCGAGAGGGCGAGTGCGGCGGCGGCGACCAGGCCGACCGCGAAGGCTGTGCGCGTGCGTCGTGCTGTGAACATGACTTCCTCTTCTCTGGGACTTCTGGGGTGTCGAGTGCTGTGGACGGATTCAGGCGGTGGCGGATGCCGCGACCGGCGCGGCGGCACGGCGGCGAGCCGGTCGACCGGTGCGCAGGCCGCGCGGAACGGCCGCGTGCTGTGCGGACGCGAGGAGCAGATCGACCAGGAGCGCCAGGACGGCGACGATGATCGCCCCGCCGAGCACCTGGTCGAAGCGGCGCAGCGGGATGCCCTGGATGATCGGCCAGCCGAGGCCGCCGAGATTGACGTACGCCGCGATGGTGACGGTCGCGATGACCTGCAGCAGCGCCGAGCGGATGCCGCCGACCAGGAGGGGAAGGCCGAGCGGAACCTCGACCTTGAAGAAGATCTGCCACTCCGTCATGCCCATCGCCCGTGCCGCGTCGATCACGCGACGGTCGATCGCCTCGAGCCCGGTGTACGCACCGGCGAGGAGCGAGGGGATCGCCAGCAGCACGAAGGTGATGACGGCCGCCTCCGGCACGTGGAGCACGCCGAGGAGCAGGACGAGCAGCACCATGAGTCCGAACGCGGGGATGGCGCGGGCCGCCCCCGAGACGGCGACCGCGATCTCGCGGCCCTTTCCGGTGTGGCCGATGAGCCAGCCCGCGGGCAGCGCGATCGCGGCGGCGATCAGCACGGAGACGAGCGTGAGGGCGAGATGCTGGCCGAGGAGCACGGGCAGCGCGTACCGCCCCTGCCACTGCTCGGGGGCGAACATCCAGGCGATGGCCTCGGCGAAGAGGTTCATGCGGCGGCCCTCGTGGTGACGGCGCGGGCGGTCGTCGCCCGCGAAGAGGCGGAGCTCGCGCGGGTCCACGGCATGAGAGCCCTGCCGATGAGCAGCAGGATCAGGTCGATCACCAGGGCGATCACCACGACCGCGATGACGCCGGCGAACACCTCGGCGATGATGCGCCGTTCGAGACCGTTCGTGAAGAGATAGCCGAGGTTCGTCACGCCAATCAGGATGCCGACTGTCGCGAGCGAGATCGTGCTGACCGCGGTGACCCGGAGCCCCGCGAGGATCACCGGCCCCGCGAGCGGGAACTCCACGGCCCAGAACCTGCGGAACGGCCCGTACCCGATGGCCGTCGCCGCCTGTCGCACGTCGTCGTCGACGGAGTCGAGGCCGTCGGACACCGCACGGACGAGGATCGCGACCGCGTAGATCGTGAGCGCGATCACGAGGTTGGTCGGGCTGGTGGCGAGGTACCCGAACGCCGCGGGCATGAGGATCAGCAGTGCAAGAGAGGGGATCGTGTAGAGCAGGCCCGTGAGCACGATGATCGGCCCCCGCACCAGCCGATACCGCCACGCCACCCATCCCAGCGGGAGCGACAGCGCGAAGCCGAGCAGGATCGGGATGATGCTCTGGCGCAGGTGATCGACCGTGAGCTCGAGGATCAGGCCGAGGTTGTCGACGATCCAGTTCACGGGGCCCCCGCCCCCTCGGCGGGCTCGGGCGCGGGGAGGCCCGCGGCATCCGATCCGACGATCGCACCCTGCGTTCGCCCCTCGGAGTCGACGACGACCGTGCCGCGCGGAGTCTGCTTGAGGTGCAGCGCACGATGCCCGCGGTCGGCGCCGATGAAGGCGGAGACGAAGTCGTCTGCGGGGTTCTCGATGATCTCGCTCGGGCTGCCCACCTGCACGATGCGCGCGCCCTTGTCGAGGATGACGACCTGATCGCCGAGCAGGAACGCCTCGTCGATGTCGTGCGTGACGAAGACGACCGTCTTGTCGAGCTCGCGCTGCAGCCGGATCGTCTCCTGCTGGAGGTCGGCGCGGACGATCGGGTCGACGGCGCCGAAGGGCTCGTCCATCAGGAGGATGTTCGGGTCGGCCGCGAGCCCGCGGGCGACGCCGACGCGCTGCTGCTGGCCGCCGGAGAGCTGGCTCGGGTACCGGTCGGCGAGAGCGCGGTCGAGTCCGACCGTGTCGAGCAGCTCCCTCGCGCGCTCGTGTGCAGCCTTGCGGGCGACGCCGTTGAGCCGCAGCACCGTCGCCACGTTGTCGATCACGCTGAAGTGCGGCATGAGGCCCGAGTTCTGCATCACGTAGCCGATGCTCCGCCGCAGGGCCACGGGGTCG
The DNA here is from genome assembly GCF_002979415.1 of Microbacterium sp. MYb72. Taxonomy (GTDB): domain Bacteria; phylum Actinomycetota; class Actinomycetes; order Actinomycetales; family Microbacteriaceae; genus Microbacterium; species Microbacterium natoriense. The sequence continues at coordinate 52,109 of NZ_PCOT01000021.1, forward strand.
CCGCCGAGCACGCTGACGCCGTCGATCTCGACCTCGCCCGACGTGGGCTCGACCATGCGGTTGATCATGCGCAGCAGCGTCGTCTTGCCGCATCCGGACGATCCGACGAACACCGTGGTCTTGCGCGACGGCAGCACGAGGCTGAAGTCGTTCACGGCGAGAGTGCCGTCGGGGAATCTCTTGGTGACGTTGCGGAACTCGATCACGACGTTCTCCAGTCGGGGGTGCGCGCGACGTGCGCGATCAGGGTGCGACCTCGACGCCCGGCGCGAAGGCGACGTAGCCGGAGAAGTCCTTGCCGACTCGGTCGAAGGCGGTCGGATACGGATGCGGGTAGGACCATGCGAGGTCGGCGTGCAGCTCGCCGCCGGCCTGCACCGAGTAGTACTGGCACACGCCCTTCCACGGGCAGGTGTACGGGGTGGGGCTCTCCACGAGCGCCCCCTCGACGACGGATGCCGGCGGGAAGTACCAGTTGCCCTCGATGCGGATGAGATCGCTCTCGTCGGCCTCGGCGATGACGGTTCCTGCGAGTACAGCCTTCATGGTCCTGCCTCCTCGGATGTGGTTTCGAGCGTATAAGAGGTCACGGACATCAGGGCCGGGATCGCCCGGAGTCCGTCAATGTGCGACACATTCCCGCACCTGTTCGGAGCCGCGGCTCGATCGGATTGCCTGCGCGGAACCCGGATGCCGGTCGCATCCGCGCGGTTTCCGCCGACGAAACGCACCGCCGGCCGACATTCCGCAGCCGATGCGCGCACCGCACTCATGCCGACTCCCCGTTCACGCCGTCACCTCGTTCACGCCGACTCCCTGCCGTAGCCCTCCAGCAGCCGCAGCCAGACTTCGCTGATCGTCGGATAGGCCGGCACCGCGTGCCACAGCCGCGCGATCGGCACCTCGCCGACCACCGCGAGCGTGGCGGTCTGCACGAGCTCCGCCACCTCGGGCCCGACGAACGTCGCGCCGACCACGACATCCCGCTCCGTATCGATCACGAGCCGGGCCTGCCCCGCGAAGCCGTCTTCGTACAGGCCGGCACCGGCGACCCAGCCGAGGTCGTAGTCCACGACGCGGATCGGGAGACCGGCATCCTGCGCCGCCTTCTCCGTCAGTCCGACCGAGGCGACCTCGGGGATCGAGAACGTCACCTGCGGCGCGGCCGCGTGGTCCGCCGTGGCGACATGGCGACCCCAGGGGGCGTCGTCGACCTCGCCGCCGAGCGCGCGCGCCGCGATCACGTCTCCGGCGGCGCGCGCCTGGTACTTGCCCTGGTGCGTGAGCAGCACGCGCCCGTTCACGTCGCCGACCGCGTACAGCCAGTCGACCCCCGGCACGCGCAGGGTGTCGTCGACAGCGATCCACTTCCCCGGTTCGAGCCCGACCGTCTCCAGTCCGATGTCGTCGCTGCGCGGGGACCGCCCCGTCGCCACCAGGACCTCGGATACCGTCACGGTCGAGCCGTCGGACAGCTCGACCCGCACCCCCTCCTCGTCGCGCCGCACCGACGACGTGCCCGTCGACAGGCGCACGTCGACGCCGAGCTCCTTCAGGCCGGCGGCGACCCGCTCTCCGGCGAAGGGCTCCATCCCGCCCAGCAGCCCGCCGCGGGCGACGAGGGTGACCGTCGAGCCGAGGGCCGCGTAGGCGGTCGCCATCTCCACCGCGACGACCCCGCCGCCGATGACCGCGAGCGACTCCGGCAGCTCCTTCGCGCTGGTGGCCTCGCGGCTCGTCCACGGCGCCGACTCGGCGAGTCCGTCGATGGGAGGGACGACGGCATCCGATCCGGTGCTGATCGCGACGGCGTGCCGGGCGTGGAGCACGCGCTCGGTTCCATCGGCATCCGTCACCGTCACCTCTCGCTCACCCGTCAGGCGGCCGTGACCGCGCGCCAGGTCGATGTGCGCCGACTCGAGCCAGCGCACCTGGCCGTCGTCAGACCAGTTGCTGGTGAAGGAGTCGCGGCGGGCGAACACGGCGGCGACGTCGAGCTCTCCGGTGACGGCCTCGGCGGCGCCTCCGACGTGCCGGGCGGCCCGCAGCGCCTGCGCCGAGCGCAGCAGCGCCTTCGAGGGCATGCACGCCCAGTAGGAGCACTCGCCTCCCACGAGCTCGCTCTCCACGATGATCGCGGTGAGACCGCCCTGCACGGCGCGGTCGGCGACGTTCTCGCCGACCGGACCTCCGCCCAGGACGATCAGGTCGTACTCGTCGGTCTTCTCAGCAGTCATGCGTCGCACCTCTCCGTCGCCCAGTCTTGCTCAAGAGCAACGCGGAGTCACGGGGGTCTTGTTCCGCCCGCCCGCCAGAACTCCGGAGATCCGTCAGGTTCGGTGGCCCGTGCGTGCGCCCCGCCCCTGAACCGCGGTGCTTCTCCGGAGTTCTGGCGGATGCCGCCGCGAACAGAGCCCGAACGAACAGGTGACCGCCGCGAAAAGGCGTCCACGGCGAACACGCATCTGGGCGGCCGAGGCGACCGCGGTAAACAGGGCCCCGCGCCGGTCAGCCCGCCGACACCTCCCGCGGCGCGAGCCGGGGAGCCAGCACCGCCGCGGCCAGGCCGATCGCCGCGGCCAGCGCGAACACCGCGGTGAACGGGTCGGCGACCGCCGCCGTTCCGGCGAACAGCACCCCCGTGAGCGCGAGCGCGAGCGCGCTGCCGAACGAGTCGGAGACGGTCATGGCCGCGCTGTTGAACCCCTGGTCCTCGGTCGAGGACATCCCGAGGGTCAGCGCGCTGCTCCGCGGACTCATGAGACCCATGCCGGCGCCCGCCACGATCCAGGCGACGACGATCACGATCGCCTCCGCCCTGAGCGCCGTCGCGACGAGCGACACCCCCACCCCGGCGAAGACCAGGGCGGTGCCGATCCGCACCGCCACGACGCTGTCCAGGCGCGCGCCCATGCGTCCCTGGACCGTCGCCGCGATCGACCACGCGAGGGCGCCGCCGGTCAGGGAGAGGCCGGCGATCGTCGGCGAGAGCCCGTAGCGATCCATGAGCAGGTAGGGGATGTAGATCTGCGCGCCGAAGTACGCCGCCGCGGTGAGTCCTCGCACCAGGATCACCGACGGGAGTCCTCGGCGAGCCCGCAGCGCCCCTGCCGGCAGCAGCGGGCGGACGGCGATCAGCGCCACGACGACGGCCGCCGCGGCGAGCGCCGGTCCCGCGCCGGGGACGTCTCCGAGCAGGTTGAGGCCGAGCACGGCGAGAGCGGCCAGCAGCGACCATCCGAGCCGACCGAACGCCCAGGGAGTCGCCGCGTCGCCGCTCCGGGCGAGACCGCGGAGCGCCGGCACGACCATGAGGAGAGCGACGAGCACCAGCACCACGACGCCGAGGAACACCCAGTGCCAGCTCCACAGCTCGGTGACCGCGCCCGCGACGGACGGCCCGATCAGCGAGGGGATGACCCAGGCGGCGGCGAAGCCGGCGAAGATCGCGGGATGCAGGTCACGGGGGTAGACCTTCGCGACGACGACGTACAGCGCCACCATGAGTCCGCCGCTGCCGAGGCCCTGCGCGAAGCGGCCGACCACCAGGACCGCCATGCTGGGGGCGAGCCCGGCGACGAGGAGTCCGGCGACGAAGACCGCCACCGAGGTGTACAGGGGCTCGACCGGTCCTCGGCGATCCGCCCAGTTGCCCGCGACGACCATTCCGATCACGCCCGTGGCGAGGGGGCCGGCGAAGGCGAGGGCGTAGAGCCGCTCGCCGTCGAGCTCGGCGCTCACGGTGGGCATCACCGTCGTGACGGCCAGGGACTCGAACGCCCCGAGGAAGACGAGCGCGCACGCGCCGATGGTGATCCAGAGGTACGCGCCGCTCATGATGCCGGGGGCGGCGGCCTTGGCGGTCGACACCCCTCCCGTGTCGAAGGTCATGGGTTCGACGCTAGAACCTCAACATTGGTTGAGGTCAAGCACGGGATGCTCGGCACGTCGGCGCGCCCGCGCAACCGATACATTGGAGTCTTTGCCGATGAGGAGTTACCCGATGGATTGCGTACTGGCGGAGACGGGCACCGAGCCCAGTCTCCTTCTTCTGATCGTGGGCGTCGTGGCCGCCGTGACCGGAGCCGTCCTGCTTCTCCGACGGAGGGGCCCGCGTCTCGTTCGGAGCACCTTCGCCCTCGGCGCGATCCTGCTGGGAGCAGCGGCCTTCACGGGGCTCGCCGCCGAGCCCGCGTCCGCGGCCGCGGACTGCCCTCCCGCACAGTCGCAGGCGCAGACGCCGGCACCGGCGGAGACGCCGTCACCCTCGCCGTCGCCGTCCGAGACGCCGATCACGCCCCTCGTGATCGACGGCGAGGTCACCGCCGCAGTGGTCCAGACGTTCGACCAGGCCAGCGGAGTGTCGACGCTCGACTACACGGGATCCTTCGGACCGAGCGCCGCATCCACCGCCGCCATCCCCGCGGGGTCGACCGTGGAGTTCACGATCGTCAACCATGAGATCAACGGTGACCTGGGTACGGGCAGCGGGGCGATCGACCCTCGCCTCACCTGCACCCCTTCGTCCCTCCCCACGTCGCTGAACGCGGGAGGGGTCTTCGAGGAGACCATCGTCGTGTCCTGCCAGACCACCGCGGCTCTGAACCCCGGGGACGCCCCCGCGGGCATCTCCCTGAGGGTGAGCCCCAGCCACAGCGGGTCGATCACGTCCGCCGTGGTGACCCTGCCCGGCGACGCCGACGCCACGAACAACACCCGCAGCCAGACGGTCGTCGGCCCCTGAACCGCCCGTCCCGGTGAGCGCAGAGCGCGGGGTCGCGGCGATCGCCTCGGCCCCGTGCTGACCTGCCGAGGACGCTGCCTGAGCACGCTCCACAGCCGCACGCACGTCGCCCCTGACGACGCGGTGCTCACTCCGCACGCGGCATCAGCGCACAGGGCGACACCCTTCGACGAGACAGCGCTCACTCCGCGCGCGACCTCAGCGCACGGGCAGGAAGTGCGTCGGCGTGGGTGCCGGAGCCCGGTGGCGGATGCCGAGGGGCGCGCCTGTACGCTCGTCGAGGTCGATCAGGCTGATCGTGTCGGAGCGCTGACCGGCGACGAGCAGCTTGCCCTGGTGCACGAGGTGGTGCCTCGGCCAGTCGACCCCGGAGTCGGCGAGTGCGATCGACTCGAGGGCCTCACCGGCGCCGCGCACGCGCAGCGCCGCGATCGTGTTGCTGCCGCGCAGCGCCGTGTAGAGGAACTGCCCGTCGCGCGTGCGGGCGAGCTCCGCGGGGAAGTCGACGCCGATCTCGGCGATCGGGCTCGACAGCACGGACGACACGACCGCCCAGGTGCCGTCAGGGCCCGCCGCGAGCGTGAAGACCTCGCAGGAGTACTCGGTGACCACGTGCAGATGCCCGCTGGGGTGCACGACCATGTGCCGCGGCCCCGTGCCCTTCGGCAGCACGACCTCGTGATCGAGCGCGAGGCCGCCGGCGGTCTGCCGCCAGATGCGCACGAGGTCGAAGCCGAGGTCGGTGGTCGCGATGCGGCCGTCGGGCAGGAAGGCGGCGGCGTGCGCGTGCGACTCACGGCCCTCGTCGCCGTAGGGGTCGGATGCCGCGGCCGCGGTTCCGGCCGGGGCTCCGGTTTCCGCCGCGGGTTCGCCCAGGAGCGCCGCGCGCAGTTCTGCGGCCTTGTTCGCGGCATCCGGGATCAGTCGTCCGGCGGCGTCGAGGCCGATGCGCACGACCCTGCCGTCTCCGTAGCAGCTGGCGATGAGCGAGGAGCCGTTCGGGGCGACGGCGACGTGGCACACGTACTGTCCGGCCTCGACGGGCTCGCCGAGCGGGGTGAGCGCGGACTCCCCGCTGCGGGCGAACGCCTGCACGGCGGCATCCCCCTCCAGCGCCGCGTAGACGACGTCGAGCGTGGGGTGCTGCGCCAGCCACGACGGCGACGGGGTCGACGTGACGGCGCCGCGGTAGCTCAGCGACGTCTCCGCGCCCTCATCCCCCGCGAGCAGGCCGATGCCGTCTGCGATGCCCTCCATCGCGGGGCCGTATCCGCCGAGCCAGAACCGCGTCATCCGTGTCTCCCTCTGTCGCCGTCGATCCGGAAACCGCTTGCCGGATCGGGGACCAGCGTACGCCGGTCCCCGATCGCGCGCGCTCAGTCGAGCAGATCGTGACGGACGATGACCTGATCGCGCTCGGGGCCGACGCCGATCACCGAGATGCGCGTGTTGCTCATCGCCTCGAGTGCGAGCACGTAGTCCTGCGCGTTCTGCGGCAGATCCTCGAAGGTGCGCGCGACCGAGATGTCCTCGCTCCAGCCTGGGAAGTACTCGAGGATCGGGGTGGCGTGGTGGAAGTCGGTCTGGTTGACCGGGACCTCGTCGAACCGCACGCCGTCGACGTCGTAGGCGACGCACACGGGGATCTGCTCGAGCCCGGTGAGGATGTCGAGCTTGGTCAGCACGAGGTCGGTGATGCCGTTGATGCGGGTCGCGTAGCGCGTGATGGGGGCGTCGTACCAGCCGACGCGACGCGGACGGCCAGTGGTGGTGCCGAACTCGAAGCCCTGCTTGCGCAGCCACTCGCCCTGCTCGTCGAACAGCTCGGTCGGGAAGGGACCGGAGCCGACGCGCGTCGTGTACGCCTTGACGATGCCGACGATGCGGTCGAGGGCTCCGGGGCCGACGCCGGATCCGGTGGACGCCCCGCCCGCCGTCGCCGACGAGGAGGTCACGAACGGGTAGGTGCCGTGGTCGATGTCGAGCATCGTCGCCTGGCCGCCCTCGAACACGACGACCTCGCCGCGCTCAAGGGCCTGCGCGATGAGGTAGCCGGTGTCGGCGACCATCGGACGAAGGCGCTCGGCGTAGGACAGCAGGTCCTCCACGATCTCGTCGGCGGTGATCGCACGGCGGTTGAAGATCTTCACCAGCAGGTGGTTCTTCTGGTCGAGGGCGCCCTCGACCTTCTGACGCAGGATGTTCTCGTCGAAGATGTCCTGCACGCGGATGCCGACGCGGTTGATCTTGTCGGCGTAGGCCGGGCCGATGCCGCGGCCGGTAGTGCCGATCATGCGCTTGCCGAGGAAGCGTTCGGTGACCTTGTCGAGCGTGCGGTGGTACTGCGTGATGATGTGCGCGTTCGCGCTGACGCGCAGGCGCGACACGTCGATGCCGCGGGCCGCGAGGGCCTCCAGCTCGAAGAACAGCACCTCGAGGTCGATCACGACGCCGTTGCCGATCACGGGGTTCACCCCGGGCGACAGGATGCCGGACGGCAGCAGGTGCAGGGCGTACTTCTCGTCGCCGACGACCACGGTGTGCCCGGCGTTGTTGCCGCCGTTGAACTTGACGACCCAGTCGGTGCGCTCGCCGAGCAGGTCTGTGGCCTTGCCCTTGCCCTCATCGCCCCACTGGACGCCGACGATAACGATTCCTGGCATGGGAGACCCCCTTGCTTTCGCCGGGTTTGCACCGGCTGATGAGCTGGCCCTCTTCGGGCGACTCCATCCTATCGAAGGCTGGTTTCGGTCTTTCCGGGAGGGGCAGCCGCATCAGGAGAAGCGCGAGAGGAACCCTTCCGCCGCGACGATTGCCTCGGCATGCTGACCGCTCTCTTCGACCGCGTACAGGATGTGCTCGAACTCGGCGTCGAGGGCGGCAGCCGCCCCGCGGATGCCCGATCCATCGTTCTCGAACAGTCCAGTCCTCGCCGCGATGAACGCCTGGTAATGGGCCAGAGGAAGGGAACCTGCGCGGAAAGCCCTATTCTGACCACCGATCTCGGCGAGCAGCGAGGAGTTGTGAGGAGACAGCGTCCGTCCGCCGTTACCCGCGGACCCATCTCTAGTCCTGTCCACCGGCATCATCGCCCTCCTTCATCAGTCCCTCTGCAGACTCGCGCCCTGTGACAGAGTACGACGACGGCTCCGCGGCCGGCCCTCGACGAGAGCTGATCGGCAAGGCGGGAATCGGTCGAGGGTTGACGCTCGGGCGGATCCGCCCCACGGTGGCTGGAAAAGTGCGGACCGTGGCGCTCCGGCGGCTCGCCCGGTGTCGGAGGCCCCTGTCAGAATCGAGGGATGTCAGCAGCATCCGGCAGCCCCGGGATTCGTGCGAGCGCCGGAACACCCGCACAGGGACCGCTCGTGCTCGTCGCGGCCCTGGTGACGGTGGTGCTGTGGGCCTCGGCGTTCATCGGCATCCGCGGGGCCGGTCCGCACTTCGACCCCGGAGCGCTCGCGCTGCTGCGCATGGCGGTCGGCGCCGTCGCCCTCGGGCTCATCGCGCTGCGCCGCGGCATCCGCCCTCCGTCTCGGCGGCAGATCCCTCTCGTGGTGCTGTGGGGCGTCGGCTGGTTCTGCGTCTACAACCTCGCGCTCAACGCCGCCGAGCGCACGCTCGACGCGGGCACGGCCGCGATGGTCGTGAACCTCGCCCCGCTCATGGTGGTCGTGTTCAGCGGGCTGTTCCTGCGCGAGGGCTTTCCGCGGCCCCTCATCATCGGCGCGCCGATCGCCTTCCTCGGCGTGGTCCTGATCGGCATGAACACGTCGTCCGGAGACGGCTTCGACCTCACCGGCCTGCTGCTCGCCCTGCTCGCCGCCGTCATGTACGCAGGGTGCACGCTGCTGCAGAAGCACCTGCTCAGCGCCGGAGCCGACGCGACCACGCTGACGTGGTTCGGCGCCGTCGCGGGCACCGTGGCGCTCCTCCCCTGGACGGGCAGCCTCATCGGCGCCCTGCAGACCGCGCCGCTCGACGCGACGCTGTGGGTCGTCTACCTCGGCATCTTCCCCACCGCGATCGCGTTCACGACCTGGGCCTACGTGCTGCAGCGGAGCACGGCGGGCCAGACGTCCGCCACCACCTACGTCGTCCCGGCGATCGCGATCCTGATGTCGTGGATGATCCTCGGCGAAGTGCCGACCCCGCTGATGTTCCTCGGCGGGGCGCTCTGCCTGCTCGGCGTGCTCGTGACGCGGATGACCTGGGGGCGGCGGGCGACCACAGCGCCCTGATCAGGATCGGCCGCTCATGGCCGCGGCGCCGGCGGAGCCCCCGCGGGCTCAGCGGGAGCCGAGCGATCCGCGGGCGACCCCGAGCTCGTCGAGCCGCGCCTGGGCCTGCGCACGCTTGAGCTCCAGCGATTCGCCGATCTCCGAGGCCAGACGCGGACGGGTGCGGACCAGCTCGTCGACGACGTCCAGCGGCAGCACGACGACGGTGAGGATCTCCCCGGCGACGGTGACCGCCTGCGTGCGCTCCCGGGTGAGGGCCGTCTGCCCGATCAGCTCGCCCTTCTCCGCGGTTCCGACGTCGATCCGTCCGCCGTCCGCCTCGACGGCGATGGCGGCGCGTCCGGACACGACGACGCGCACCTCGTCGGGCACGACCCCGCTGGGCAGCACGACCTCCCCCACTCCGTAGCGCTCGAGCCGGGCCGACGACATCAGCGGCTCCGTGTCCTCCTCCCGCAGATGCAGGGTCGGGGCGATCACGGTCAGCGCGTGCGCGAGCATGTGCGGCTCAGCGAGCGGATCCGTCGAGTCGCCGTCGAGAGCGAAGCCCCTTCGCCGCGCCGCGTACCAGAGCCAGGAGAGGTACATCGACAGCGCCACGGAGGCGTCGGCGGGGCCGGCGACCGGGATCGTCACCGCGTAGGAGCCTGAGCCCGCGTACAGCACCGACGCGCGTTCCCCCGGCGAGCGCATCGGGAGCCCGTCGGCGACGTCGAGCAGCAGCGCCATCACCTCGTGCGGAGGGTCGTCGGTCGAGAAGCTCACCGACGCGTCCGCCGAGTACGGGCCCGCCGGCATGCTCATGTTCGTGAACGACGCCCCCGAGAGCGTCGCGTTCGTCACGATCTGGATGCCGGATCCGGTGTCGATGTGCACGGCACGCCAGTTGACCTCGACGACCCGCCCCTGCACGCCTTCGGCGTTCAGCCAGTCGCCGATCTTGAAGGGCTGCTCGAACAGGAGGAGCAGTCCGGAGATGACCCCTCCGACGGCGTTCTGCAGCGCGAGGCCGATCACGATCGATCCCACACCGAGCGCGGTGAACAGACCGCCGACATCGGCCTCCCACACCCAGGAGAAGAGCAGAGCGAGGCCGATCACCACGAGGGTCAGCCGCGCGATCTCCACGAAGATCGAGGGGATGCGCTCGCGCCAGGAGCCCGGTTTCGCGTTGGCGAACAGCGCGACGTTGAACGCCGACAGCACGAGCAGGATGAGGAGGAAGCCGAAGACCGTCGCGACGATGCGGACCCACACCTGATCGGCGGGCGACTGGATCGCGAACGCGAGGAGGGCGAACAGCGCTCCCGACGGGATCACCCAGTTGCGCAGCATCCGCAGCGGGCGCGCGATCGGGTTGCCTCGTCGGCTGAGCGCTCCGATCGCCTCGGTGAGCGCCACGAACGCCACCGGAACGCCGACCGCGAGGGCGATCACCCACCAGCCCCAGCCGTCCTGGAACGCCTCGGTCATGTCAGGCGACCTTCCAGACCGTCTCGGTCCTGCCGTCGGACTCCACCGTGCCCGCCTGGACGTACGTGATGATCTCGCTCGTGCGGTCGCGCACGGCCTGGCTCACGTAGATGCCGGGCTCTCCTGTGACGGAGCGCACGCGGTATGCGAGGTTCACGGCATCCCCCCACAGGTCGTAGGCGAGGCTCGTGCGCGCGACGAGGCCGCTGGTCACCGTTCCGGTGTCGACGCCGGCGCGCAGCGCGAGCTGTGCGCCGTTCTGCGCGTTGAAGCGCTCGATCACGCCGACCAGGCCGCGCGCGAACTCGACCGATCGGCGGATGTTGTCGACCCGCGGCACCACCAGCCCCGATGACGCGAGGTAGCCGCCGCGCAGGGTGCGCACCTTCTCGACCCCGGCCTTCTCCGCGGCCTCGTCGAAGCCGCGCATGAGCGAGTTCAGCAGTCCGATCTCCTCCTCGCCGCTGAGGTCGCGGGCCAGCTCGTCGAAGCCGACGAGCTCGGCGAACACCACCGAGACGTTCTCGTGCGCCTCCGTGATCGCCTCGTCTCCCTGCTTGTAACGAGTCGCGACGCTCTCGGGCATCAGCGTGTGCAGCAGCTTCTCGTTCTCCTTCTGCTGCTCGTCGATGAGGTCCTGTTTGATGCGCAGGCTCGACGCCATGTCGTTGAACGCGCTGCCGAGGTCGCCGAACTCGTCTCGCGACCCGTGCGGGACCTGCACGTCGAGATCACCCTCGGCGACCCTGTGCACCGCGCTGACGAGCCGGTGGATCGGCCGGGTGAAGACCTGCGCCAGCACCAGGGACAGCACGGATACGGCCAGGAGGATGCCGAGCAGCGACAGCAGCACCGTGCGGGTGAAGTCCGCGACGGGCGCGAACGCCTCCGACGTGTCGATCCGCGCGATGATCACCCAGTCGAGCCCCTCGATGTCGAGCGGCGCATAGGCGGTGACGCTCTCACCGCCGATGTAGTCGCGCCCCTCGATCGTGCCGCTCCTGCCCGCCTGCGCTTCGGCGACGGCCTTCGTGTTGACCGGCTGCAGCAGGACGGTGCCGCCGACGTCGACGATCCGCTCGGCGGTGTCCTTGGCGATGCCCACGCTCACGAGGCGGTCGGCATAGGTGTCCGGATGCTCGACGAGGATGCGCGAGGTGCTGCGCATGAGGTCGTCCCGGCCGACGAGGTACACCTCGCCGGTGTCGCCGAGCCCCTGGCCCTTCCACCCCTCGCCGCCGGTCATGACGTCGTTGATGCGGCTCAGCGGCACCTGGAAGGCGATCGCTCCCGTGATGCGGCTGTCGTTGCCGACCGGGGACACCACCCAGATCGCAGGAACGTCCATCGAGGGGATCCATCGCTCGAAGTCGGTCATTCCGACCGAGTCGACCGAGTTCGTCGCGATGACCTCCCGATAGGTCTCGGCGAACGACGTGTCGCGGTACGGGCCCGTGTTCACGTTCGTCCCCAGATCGACGCCCTTGTACGCCGAGAAGACGACGTCACCGTCGAGGTTCAGCAGCAGCGCGTCCTCATAGCCCGCCTGCTGGATGAGGCGGGTGAAGTAGTCGCCGTACCGATCAGCGGCGGCGGCGTAGGTCGAGCCGTCACCGCTGTCGTTGTCGGTGAGGAGGGCGTCGTAGTCGGCGTCGAAGTCCTGGTTCTTCACGGTGTACTGCAGCTGCAGGTACCGACCGGCGTTGGACTGCGGGATGAACGCCTCCGAGCCGAACTCGTCGTCGGATCGCGCCTCCAGCTCGGGGATGAAGGTGTCGGCGTAGTACGTCTCGAGCTGCTCCTGCTGCTCCTCGGTGATCTCCCGCTGCTGCAGATCGTCGAACGCGGCGTTCAGCTGGGTCGACAGCGTCTGCGCGCTGAGGTTGCGCGAGTGCAGCGAGGCGTCGAGTCGCATCGTGTGGACCGCGTCGGTGAGCTCGGCCGCGCGCATCGAGCGGATGGTGATGAGCTGGTCGACGGATGCCGCGTGCAGCGACTGCCTTCCGTTGATGAAGCCGATGGCGCCCACCACGACCGAGGCGACGAGGCTCACGCCGAGCAGCATGATGAGGAGCTTCGACTGGATGCTGAGCCCCGGCCTGCGGAGTCTGCGCCTCCCTCGTGCCGGCTCGTCGACTCCGTGTCCGCTCTCGGTCATGTGTCCTCCGCCACGCGCATCAGGTCCGGCATCCCCTCATGAACCTAGCGATATGCCGATATCGCGTCCAGGGGGAGCCTGACTCCGGGCGTCACGGAGGGGTCGCCGAACACCGCTGCGGGGCAGGAACGCCCCGACCGCGTCTTTCAGAGCGCCGTGTCGACCCCGACGCCGTGCTGCGTGCGGAACCAGCGCTCAGCGGCATCCGCGTCGCCCAGGAGCATCGCGTTGCGCATCTCCTCGAAGCACTCGGCACGCATGGCGGCCGAACCCTCCTGCTGGCGGACGTGGCGGAGGTTGCGCGCCACGAGCAGGTTCGTCTCCGACATCATCCTGATGAAGACGGGGTTCCCCGACTTCGCCACCAGGAAGCCGATGAACGCCTGCGACTCGGCCATCAGCGCGTCGGAGTCGTCGGCCCTGGATGCCGCGATCATGCGGTCGAGGAAAGACACGGCCTCGACCAGCTCGTCGGCGCTCATCCGCCGCATCGCGAACTGGAGAGCGGTGCTCGCCTGCATCCCGATGTGCTCGAGAGTGCTGAGCACGTCGTCGTCGGTGACCTGGGTCACCCTGGTGTACCGGCTCGGCGACACCTCGACGAGCCCCACCCACGTGAGACGCTGCAGCGCCTCCCGAACGGGCGTGCGGGAGATACCCAGAGCTGCGGCCACTTCCTTGTCGTTGACCTTCTCGCCCGGCTCGAGCACTCCGTCGACGATCGCGGACCCCACGAGGTCGAAGATCTGATCCGCCAGTGCCATGCCCTCGACGGTGAACGGCCCCAACCGCGCGTCGAGTGACAGATTCGTATCCGTCATCTTGCTTTCCCAGCTCCTTCATCGGCGCCCACGGTCCCCTCGCGGCGCGCCGTCGATGATACGCCGCCCAGCTTGGGGCCACCTGGCAGCCGCGCGCTACAGTGTCGATCGGAGGACCGATGACAACCTGGTGGCCCTACGCACGACTCGCAGCGGCGGCGCTCGCCCTCGCCGCGATCATCGGGCAGCTCGCGCTGAGTCTGAGCAACGCGATGAACGCGACGACCGAGTGGGGCGGGCATCTGCCGACCGTCGCCGCGAACTTCCTCAGCTTCTTCACGATCGAGTCGAACCTGCTGGCCGCGATCGTGCTCGCGATCGGCGGAGTGTGGGCGCTCCGGCAGCGCGATGCCTCTGTCGCCGAACCGCACTGGTTCGCGGTGCTGCTCGTCTGCGTGAGCACCTACATGATCGTCACCGGCATCGTCTACAACCTGCTGCTGCGCAACGTCCAGCTGCCGCAGGGCGTGACCCTGCCGTGGTCGAACGAGGTGCTGCACGTCGTGATCCCCCTCTTCCTGCTCGCGGATGTGCTCTTCGCCCCGCGGCGCAGGGCCCTGGGCTGGGGCGCCGTGCTGATCACCGCGATCTTCCCGATCGTGTGGGCGGTGTACACGCTGCTCCGCGCGAACCTCATCGTCGCGCCGGCCACCGGCGACCCGTGGTGGTACCCGTACCCGTTCCTCGATCCGCACCTGCACGACGGCGGGTACGGCACCGTGGCGCTCTACATCGTCGGCATCGCGGTCGCCATCATCGGCGTCGCGGTGTTCGTGGTGTGGGTCGGCCGGCGCCGCGGCATCCGCCCGAACTGAATCGGCGCTCGCACCGAAGCTGAATCCCGGTATATTTGCTGGAGCATGCGCCGGCAGGGAGTGGCCTGCGCAGCGCACAGGGCCACGGGCTCGCGATGAAGGGATCGGTCGGAGATGCACCAGGGGCAGGAGGGGCCCGATCCCGACGTCGCCGCGCCCGCAGGCGCCAGCAGGAAGGACAGCCGCCACGCGGCCGAGT
>NZ_PCOT01000022.1 GCF_002979415.1 Microbacterium sp. MYb72
GGGGTATGGGGGGCGAGGGACGAGAGACGCGCAGGCCTTCGGGGGCGCGTGCGCAGAACGTCCTCATAAGAAGAGACGACGCAGCGCGGATTGTGTTACACGAATCCTCCGTCACGGTTGCATAACGGTGTATCGGTGGGGGTCGGATCTCGCGATCTCCGACAGATTCCACGCCTCGTCTCGTTCTCTTCTTCGGAACAATCTCTGTCTTCTGGGGGCAGAGCATCGCACGCTGGGGAGAACACACGATGATTCGCACTATTCGGCGACGCGGCATTCTGCTGCTCGCACCCGTACTCGCTCTGACGGGACTGCTGACGCTCACGGCCACGTCCGCGCAGGCGGCGACGACGACCGTCACCGACTGGACCACTCTGGATGCCGCCTTCGACGCCGCCGCCGACGGCGACGTGATCGTCCTCGGCGCCGACATCGACGCGAGCGGAACAGCCGACTATCTCGGCGTCCCGTCCGGTGCAGGCGTCACCCTCGACCTGAACGGCCACTCGCTCACCCTGGCTCCCCTGACGGGGCCGGGTCTCCACGTCGGAAGCACCTCGACGCTCACCGTCGACGACTCCGTCGGCACGGGCCGCCTCGAGGCGGTCGGCAGCGCGAACCCCGCCGACCCTTGGCCCTACTTTCCGGGGATCGGCAGCGACACGACCGACCTGACCGCCGGCGCGCTGACGATCCGCGGAGGCGACGTGATCGTCCGCGGAGGGCAGTACGCCGCCGGCTTCGGCGGGTCGCGATTCGTCGGCGGCGGAGCGCTCACCATGACGGGCGGCTCGCTGACGGCTCAGAGCGGCACGTTCGCCTCGGCGGCAGGCGCCGGCTACCTCGTGTCGAACGACTCCTACGCGGGTTCGGTCACGGTCGTCGGAGCCGAGGATGCGACGGGTCTGCCGACCCTGTCGGGCAGCGGCAGCGCCGACACCGAGCCGTCGCCGGTCATGTACACGTCGCCCACCACCGGCATCATCGTCACCGGGCATGCGAACAGCGCCGTCGCCGACCAGGGCGCCCTCGTCCTCGCCTTCCACTACCGCGTGACCTTCGCCTACGCCGACGGGACCACCGCCGACTCGACGCAGATCGTCGACTGGGGCAAGACGCCTCTCGTGCCGGCCGACCCGGTGCGCCCCGGCTACACGTTCGCGGGCTGGGCGTCGTCGGTGCCCGGCGTGACGCCCGCGGATCACGTCACCGCTCCGGTGACGTTCACGGCACAGTGGGTCGCCGCGCCCGTCGACGTGGTGTTCGACCCGGCCAACGGCGACGCGACGACGTCGCAGAGCGTCGCACCCGGCCAGGCGCCGGTCGTGCCGGCCGACCCGGTGCGCGCGGGCTACACGTTCGCCGGATGGGCGTCGTCGATCCCCGGCACGACGCCGACCGACCCCGTGACGGTCGCAGTGACCTTCACCGCGCAGTGGACGGCTGTCCCGGTGATCCCTGACACGCCCGACACGGGCGGGACGACGGGCGGGGCGACCGTCGGGAAGACGCCGAACGGGAGTGCCACTCTGGCGATCACCGGCGGTCAGGTGCCGTCGCTGTGGGCGCTGATCGGGGTGCCGCTCGTGCTGGGCGGCATCGCCCTGCTCGTCCGCACTCGTCGCCGGACGGGTTCCGCGACGTCCTGATCACCGCATCCTTCGCTGAGGTCCCGCAGACGTCCTGACGGCGTCGGCGGGACCTCTCGCTGTCACCGCCGGGTTCGCCCACGAGCTGCCGGTCGGGGCCCGGTGGGGTCGGTGCACTAACGCGGGCACGTCTCCGGTCGGGGGATGCCGTGGATCTGCGCCCACTGCGCCTGCAGCTCCCCGCCGAACTGGGGCTCCGGGCCGGTCAGCTCCGGTGTGCATCCCGAGGTGCTGAACCCGCCGATCACCTGACCGGGAACGGCGGTGAGGGCGACCGTGTAGGGCTCCTCGCCCGGTGTGGCAGCCTCGAGCACGGTGCGGATCGCAGGCCACCCCGAGGTCTCGGTGAGCGCCCGGTCGGGCGGGATGCTCGGGGCCATCCCGGTCGGGATCCGGAACCTGAGCCGCGGAGGAGACCCCGTGAAGACGTCGACGTCGAGTTCGAGCTCATGGTCGGGGTCGCTCGCGACGAAGCCGAGGTAGGACGCGTCGAGTGCGTGGAGCGTCGCACTCAGTGAGGCCGAGACGGGGGACTCGACGGTGGAGCCGTCTCCGATCGCGAGAGTGAGCCCGTCGGTGCGGGTCTGCATCGCGAACTCATCGAGAAGATTCGCTTGCGCGGCAGGGGAGAGACCCTCGTTCGGCACGTGGATGGTGCGCCCGTCTCCTGCGGATGCCGAGATCGGCATCCCGCGCTGCGCCCGGCTGAGCCATTCCTCGACGAAGGCCACTCCCGTCGGCGGAGTCCCGGGAGCGAGGGAGAACGACGCGTCCTCATTGGCCGTGAGGGTCAGTCGGAGCGACGTCGCGCGCGAGCCGCTGACCTCGTACTCGTCGAATCCGCCGTCCTTCGAGGCCAGCCACGTGGTCATGACGCGGTGGGCCTCCTGCGCCGTCACTCCGGCCTCGAGCGTGACGCTCGTGTCTCTCGAGATGCCCGCGTCGAATCCGCCGTCATCCACGACGCAGGATGCCGAGGCGACGCCGGGCAGCGGCTGGAGGACCTCGCAGGTCGCCGCTGCAGCGCGTTCCGCCTCGGAGACGTCCAGGGGCGAAGAGCAACCCGCGAGGGAGACGGTCACCACCGCGACGGCGAGGACCGCCCACACACGAGAATGCATACGGCGATACTTCCATGAGGTGATCGGCTCCTCGGTCCGCACCACCCGAGTCGCGCCGTTCAGGGCGCGATGGCGCCGCGCCGCGCTCAGGGATCGACGACCTCGAAGATCCCCCCGCCTCCGCGCGGCCAGGAGGGGTCGCGGGTGGGGTCGACGACGTCGACCGGTGCGGTGATCCCCGGACCGGAGTACCAGTCGGCGTCGATGACGGAGAAGGCGAACGGGTACCACCCGTCGGCGAGCATCCTGATCCGACGGGTCGCGTGGCCGGTCGCATCCAGGGTGATGGTCGCGTCGGTCTTGGGGGTGGAGGCCCAGATCGTGCCGTTCGGCGGCCCGGTGAGGGAGATGACGATCCCCGTGGTCCGGGCCTCCTCGAGTGGTATCGGCCCCTCGATCTGCTCGAACCCCTGCACCGTCGGGGTCTGCACGGTGATCGTCCCCGTCGTCGCGAGCGACTGCTCGGTGGGGGTGAAAGCCCACACGGCGTAGTCGTACGCCCCGGCGTCGAAGGCGAGAGGGCGAGTGTCGAAGGTCCACGATCCGTCCGGTGCGACATCGACCTCGTACCGTTGCGATGCGAACTCGATCGCGACGGAGTTCCCGGGGGTCGTGCGGCCGGTGATCATGGGGGCGAGGTACGCCGTGACATCGGGCGGGGAGGTGAGGCCAGGGGTCAGCGTCGGCGTCCCTCCGGGGTCGGTGCCGGGGCCGGGGACCTCGGGCCCGGCGGGCTGAGGCGCCGGGGGAACGTACTGCGAGACCGGCTCCGTGTGGAAGTCGACGAGCGGAACGTTCGGGTCCGAGTTCCAGCGCCCGAGCCGCGGCGGCAGCGGCACGGTCGTCACGGGGGTGGAGGTGGGCGTGGTGCCGGTCTGACCGAGTGACGCCCCGTCGGGCGTCGGTGTCGTGACCGGTACCTGCACGTTCGTGTCGGCGAGGGCCGGTGCATCGATGTCCCCCGGCTGGAGGAAGAAGGAGCCGAGCAGGATGCCGCCGACGGCCAGCACGCCGACACCGCCGGCGAGCAGGCTGGCGATGCCGGTGCCGGCTCCCGTGAGGAGGATGCTGGCGGCCACCGCCGTGCCGGGAGCGAGTGCGCTCGTCGCGGGCAGAGCGACGCCGAGTGCGCCGAAGCCCGCGGCGGAGAGGGTGACGCCCTGCAGGCGTCGGGCATCGGTGCGCAGGCTCACGAGCAGGTCGCTGCACATGTCGCACGACTCGAGGTGCGTCGTGATCTCGCGGGCGAGGAGCTGGTCGTCGGGCTCGGAGAGGTGCCGAGGGAGCAGGCGCGCGGCGTGGGTCTCATCCTCGCGCAGCACGACGGGCACCTGCCGCGTCAGCCACTGGAGTTTCAGCCCGGATCGTGCCCGGCGGTGCAGCGCTGAGACCGCGTTCGGCTTGATGCCGAGCTCGCGGGCGATCTCCGGTCTCGCGACGTCCGCGACCTCCGACAGCCAGAGCACCTTCTGCCAGCGCTCTGGCAGCTCCTGGAAGGCTCCGAGCAGGTCGTTGGCGTTGGACTCCCGCTCGACCAGGCTCAGCGCGTCGCGGAAGTCGACCGCATCCGCCTCCACGGTGTCGTCGAACCTGCTCGCTTCCTTGCGCCAGCGGATCGCGGTGTTGCGGATGACGGCCTTGAGGTAGGAGCGGAAGGCGAAGTCGGGGCCCGTGCCCGAGGTCGTGATCTGCTGGTAGATCGCGAGGAACGACTCGGAGGCGAGATCCTCGGCGCGGGAGGGGAGCATTCGACGGGCGTATCGCAGGGCCGCGCCGATGTGGCGCTCCCACAGGACCACGTAGGCGTCGCGCTCGCCGTCGCGCAGCTCTCGGAGCAGCTCGGCGTCGCTCCGGGGGTCTTCCATGCAGGCGACTCCGAACCGTCATATCGATATTTCCCACCCCATGATAGGAGAGCGCGGGGCTTCGCGGGGAGACTCGCCGTTACGCGAGTGCCAGCGCGGAGAAGACGACTCCGGCGACGGCGCAGACCACGCCGACCGTGATGAGCACGCCGCCGTTCCATCGGAGCTGCGCGGGTTGGGATCGAGACGGGTCGGCGGGATCGTACGCGACGATGCAGGTGCCGCCGTACGGCGGACGGAACATGACCTTCACCCTGGCGACGCCGGAGCGGCTGACGCCCTCGGCGGTGACGTACTCGTACCGGGAGGGCGACCAGCGCAGCGACGGGCCGATCCACTGCCCCTCGACGCGCGTCCAGTGCGACGGCACGAGAGCCCGGACCCGGAAGCCCGCGAAGGCGACGAGGGTGCCCGTGATCACGAGCATGAAGGCGGCGATGAACACGTGCCCCTCCGATCGGTCGTCCTGCACCAGTCGAGTGTAGAGGGAGTGCGCGGCCGACTACTCGTTGGCCGCCATCGTCTGCGAGACCCAGTCGCGATACGCCGTGACGTCGGTGTAGAGCCCCGGGCCCTTCTCGCAGGAGGGCGACATGGCGCCCGGTCCGGACGTGACGCCGATCAGCTCCCAGCGTCCGTTGCTGCCGCGCTGGATCTGCGGGCCGCCGGAGTCGCCGTTGCACGCCATCGCATCGGCCTTGTGGCTCACCGTGCACAGACGCGTGACGCCGGCGAAGCCCGGATCGCACTCGGACGCGTCGCCACGGAACGTCTCCAACTGCCGCAGCTTCTTGGACATCTTCCACTTGGTCGGGTTCTGCTCGGGCGTGGTCAGGCCGAACCCGAGGATGCGCGTGGCGCTGCCGGGATCGGCTGCATGATCGGCGATCGCGATCGGTCGCTGAGAGACCGGCTTGTCGAGGCGGATCAACGCGATGTCGTTCTGATTCGGCATCCCCTGGGCGTAATCGGGATGCTGGAACACCTGCACCATGTCTCGGAGGGTTCCACCCGAGGTGCGCTTGTCGCTGCCGATGCGCACCGTGCCCTCGGCGAACGATCCGATCTCCCGGTCCACGCAGTGCGCGGCGGTCACGACCCACTCCGGTGCGATCAGCGCAGCGCCGCAGCCGCCGTCGTCGAGTCCGGCGAGCGGCGCCGTGATCGGAATGCTCGCCATGAACGGGTACTTCTCGGATGCGGCGGAGCCTCCGACGATCGTCTTGACCGTGGTCGGCGCTGCGCTCGCCGCCTGTGTGGAGGCGAGCGAGAGAGCGAGGCCGCAGGCCGTGACGGCGATGACGCCTGAGGCGCGGGTCAGCGTGCGACGAAGCGCGGTGTTCGAGGTCATGAGGGGTGCCTTTCCTGAGCGGTCGAGGTGACCGGACGTCATACCTCGACGTTAGAAAGGAACCCGCGGCGATCCCATACAGCGGGCTGCCGAAGCGGGGTGGAGCTGGCGCCACCCCACGGTGCCGCAGGGGAGGTGACGTGCCGGTGTCAGAGCACGATCTGGTCTGCCGTGGTCAGCTCGCGCCATCCGCCCGCGCGTGCCCCGGGGGCCGCGAGGACATCGGCATCCGTCAGCACGCCGAAGTCGACTCCGGTCACGCGGGCTATCTCCGCCACGGGCACCTGGAACGTGCGGAACGCCCCGAGCGGCGGAGCGGCGAGCAGCCCCTCGCTGGTGTCGACGAGCGCGGCTTGGTCGAGGATGAAACCCGCGCAGGAGAGACCGGCTGCTCCCGACCAGGCCGCGACCTTCCAGAACCGCAGCGGGATGCGGATGCCGCGGTACGGCGGGTCGTCGTCGGCCAGCACGGGCGCGGTGAAGACCGAGAGGCGCTGGGCCGTGGCCTCGGCGTAGGCGAGCACATGGTCTTCGAGTCCGAGCCAGAGCTCCTTGGACTGGTTGAAGCCGGCGGCCTGCGGTGCGGCGTTCGTGTAGAAGAACGTGGCCTCCATCGCCGCTCGCGCTTCGGCCGTCTCACCCCAACCGGGGTCGCGGCGGCGCACGAGGTGACCGCGGTCGAGGTCGTTCCGCGCGTACACGGCGGGGCCGGTCTGGGCGGCGGCGTCGACGCGCGGGTCGAGGCGCCACTCTCCCGCGCGCGGGAGATCGAGCAGGCGGGGGCCGTCGATGTTCACCCCGGTCGCCGCCGCGAGTCGACGATCCCGGTCGAGCAGCACGGTGAAACGCGGGTAGTCGAGAGCGTGCACATCCTGGGCCGGATGCGGCAGCGCCACAGCGTTCGAGAGGAATCCGGGGTCGTAGCCGTCGGTCATGCGACCATCGTGCCCCATGCCGCCGACATGGTCTCCGGACGGCGCCCGACCGGGCGTGCCATCGGCGTGGGGGCTCCGTTCGCGACCGGTGCGGAGACGTCGGCGATGTCATAGCCTGGCGGGGTGATTCCCGCACCCCGCCGCATTCCTGCTGGACCAGAACTCGAACTCCTCATGCGACTGTACGGTTACCGTTTCACCCGCACGGGCGGTGTCGCCGGGGCCGAGGCGTCGCGAGAGGCCGCCGACGAGGCCGAGGCCGAGTCCTCGGGGTGGCCGATTCGTTCCGTCGAACGTTGCACACCTGTTGAGATCGTCGAGCGGTCGATCACCGCGGCTACGGCGCTTGACGAGGATGCCGTGCTCGGTGCGTTCATCGCAGGCCTCGGCAGCGCCTGGCACGGACGCCAGACCGTGATCTCCTTCGCGTGGGCACGGCACCTCGCGACCGCTCCCGTGGCGGAGAACGGCGTGCCCGACTGCGGGCTGGCGGCGCGACAGGGGAGTGCGCTCGAGTTCGATGCGACCGAAGTGCTGCTCCGTCTCGCACTCGGCTGGGCCTGGAACGAGCAGCCGCATCACTACCTCCCCGATCTCGAGACCGCGGCCGCAGAGGGGCTTCCGGCTCCCACTGAAGATGACAGGGAGCGGCTGCGCACTCTGTTCGAGGTGATCTCTGCCCAGCCGGCCGGCACCCGGGCAAGCGAGCTCGAGCGAGCGATCGCCCGCGCCAAGGTGGTCGCGGGCGCGGACAAGTATCAGCGCTACGGCATCCTCATCGGACTCGCCGAGTACGGGCTGCTGCCGAGCACGCTCCCGCCCAGCTGGGACAGGTTCGTCTCCCGCGAAGAGGTCGCCGATGCGTGGTCGGGTGGGCCCCGATCTGACATCACACCGCCTCTCTCCGGATGGCGCGGCGGCATCGACGCGGATCGCGCGGCGCGACTGCTGGCGATCTGAGGCCCACCGGGCCCACGCGCGCTAGGACTCCGAGGGCTTCAGCGGCAGCTGCGGGCCGTGGTTCCAGGCGAGGATGGCGGGCTGCTCCCTGGTGTAGCCGAGAACCGACACCGAGCCGGCATCCAGTGTGATCTGCGCGCCGAACCGGGGCGCCTCGCGGAGGAACACGGCCGTGAGGATGCGCAGGTAGTGACCGTGCGCGATCAGCGCCACGTCGCCGTCGGCCATCGCCGGCAGCACCCTCGTCAGCACGCGCGACGCCCGTGCGGCGACCTCCTCGACGGTCTCGCCGGGGGTCTCACCGCGGATCACGCCGTGGTTGAACGCCGTCCAGTCGTAGCCGAGCTCGGCGCGGATGTCGGCGCTGGTCCGCCCCTCGTACCCGCCGTAGTCCCACTCGACCAGCAGCGGGTCGATCTCGGCGTCGAGTCCGGCGAGCTCCGCCGTCCGTCGTGCGCGCTGCAGCGGGGAGGTCAGGATGAGTCCGAAGTCGTAGCCGCGCACCAGTCGGCCGGCCGCGGCGGCCAGCTCCTCACCGTGGGCGGTCAGCGGGATGTCGGTGCGTCCGGTGTGGCGGCCGCTCTTCGACCACTCCGTCTCTCCGTGGCGCAGCAGCACGAGCTTGCCCTGCGGATTGTCGGGGGCGGGGCGATCGGGCAGGGGGTCAGGAGCATCCACACCGCCACCGTAACCCCTCGCGAACACCCACGGGCGATCCCGGGCGCCGCGGCCGCCGACCTCGGTCACCGGATGTCGAACCCGGACTCCTCCGCCTCGGCGATGAGGAGGCGGCTGATCAGGCGCACGAGCGTCGTGCGCTCGGCCTCCGGCAGATGCGCGAGCAGGCGCGAGGCCTCCGCGTCGAACTCGGCTTCGCCCGCTGTGGCGCGTGCGCGGCCCTCGTCCGTGAGGCGCACCTGCACCGCGCGACCATCGTCGGGGGAGCGGAAGCGCTCCACGAGTCCCCGCTTCTCAGCGCGGTCGACGAGCCCGCTGATGCTCGACTTGTCCAGGCCCAGGCGGGCGCCGAGCTCGCTCATGAGCGGCGTCCGGTCGCGCAGGATGCCGAGCATCCGGCCCTGCACCACCGACAACCCCTGGGCGGACGAGCGCTCCTCGAGGATCCTCTGCACGAGGAAGGTCAGCTGTGCCAGGGCATCGGCCGGGGAGAGCGCGGCATCCGTCATGGGAACAGTCTAGCCAAATGGTTCGCGATGCGTACTATTATAGTTCGTGACGCGAACCAATAAGGAGACACAGCCATGATCCACACCGATGCCGCCGTCGTCACGAGCTTCGACGAGCCACCGCACTTCCTTCCGTTCGACCTTCCCGAGCCGAAGGACGGCGAGGTCGTCGTCGATGTACTCGCGGCAGGCCTCCACCCGCGCGTGCGCTCCGGTGCGAGCGGAGCGCACTACACGAGCACCGGGGCCCTTCCGCTCATCCCCGGCGTCGACGGCGTCGGACGCCGCGCCGACGGCGCGCTCGTCTACTTCGCCGTCGACGACACCCGGCACGGCACGATGGCGGCGAAGGCCGTGATCGATCAGCGGCGCACGATCGCCCTGCCCGACGGTGCGGATGCCGTGAGGATCGCCGCGGCGATGAACCCCGCGATGTCGTCGTGGGTCGCGCTCCGCCGTCGCGTCGCGTGGACGCCCGGCGCATCGGTGCTCGTGCTCGGGGCCACCGGGAACGCCGGAGCCATGGCGGTGCAGGTCGCCAAGCTGCTGGGCGCCGGCGAGGTCGTGGCCGCCGGGAGGGATCGGGGTCGGCTCGCGCTGGTGGGCGAGGCCGGCGCCGACCGCACCATCGCCCTGGACGACGCCTCCGCGGATGCCGAGCTCGCCGACGCGGCCCGCGACGTCGATGTCGTCCTCGACTACCTCTGGGGCGCGCCCACCGAACGTGCGATCAGGGCGGTGCTGACCGCCAGGACCGACCGGAGCCGGCCGCTCGACTGGGTGGAGATCGGCTCCGTGGCGGGCCCCGACATCGCGCTCCCGTCGGCGGCGCTGCGCTCGGCGCACCTGCGTCTGATCGGCAGCGGGCAGGGCTCGATCGGGCCGCGCGAGTACCTTGCCGAGCTCCCCTCCCTCGTCGACGCGATCGGGGAGGGCCGCATCTCCGTGCAGACCCGCACCGCCCGCCTCGCAGACGTCGAGTCGGTCTGGAGCGAGCCCGAGGCGCCCGGCATCCGCACCGTGCTCGTGCCGTAGAGGCGTGATGCCGTGATCGACGTGGCCCGCGCCGTCGGGCGCCGCTCCTTCCGGGGCGCCCGACGGTGTGGTTTCATGAGCGCATGACCGATATCCGGGGGGACAGGTCGAGGGGTGGCATCGCCCTCCTCGTGTGCGCGATGACTCTGCTGTTCGCGGGATGCGCCACACCCGCGGCGCCGCAGTCGACGACGGCGACGCCCACCCCCACGCCGACCGCGGCCTGTCCGCAGATCGAGGGCGTCGAGATGCCCCCGGAGTGCGCCCCCTACGACCCGGAGAAGTCGATGGCGCAGAACGACCGCTATCGGGAGCGGATGGACCTCTCCGAGGAGGCCCGCGCGGCGGCCGAAGAGGCCATCGCGGTCGCTCGACCGGCTCTCGAGGAGCTGCGGACCTCGGGCGCGCTCTCGACCACCGCGGTGCAGGATGCGCTGGCGGATGCCGGTCTCGCCGGCGCCTACGTGCGCGACGACTACGGCACTCTGCTCTTCGGTGCGGACGCCCCTGAGGGCGGGTGCGTGTTCGGCTCGGTGACCGCCGACGCCCTGTCGATCGAGGCGGGCGGCTACATCATGGACGGCGGGTGCCTGCCCGCGCAGTGACGCCCGAGTGCCCGGGAACCGGTCTTCGGGTCGGGTGAGTGCTGCGCTCAGGGGCGCACGCGCACCGTGCGTCCCTCGAACGAGACGAGGTCGCCGTCGTGCAGCTGGCGCCCTCGGCGGCGTTCCTCCTCGCCGTTGACGTTCACGTAGCCGTCGATGATCGCCTCCTTGGCGTCACCGCCGGTGTCGATGAGACCGGAGTACTTGAGGAACTGTCCGAGACGGATCATCTCGCCGCCGATGGAGATGTCGTCGATCGAGGTGGCCATGAGCAAATGCTAGCCCGGGCGGGCTACGGCAGGCGCTCCTCGGCGGGCCCGACCGGCGGGGGAGCCGAGGATGCCGCACGCGCAGCCTCGTCGCGGCGGGCGATCTCCGCGGGGACCGACAACGACAGCGGCGCGAAGGGGACGAACGCTCGTTCGAAGGCGCGCGCGAAGAAGGCCCGCACCTCGGCGCGGGGGTTCCACACGCGCGTGGGGATGGTCTCGGTCTTCATGGTTTCAGTCAATCGCACCTCGGCGGGGCGGAACCAGGTTCTGCGAGGGCACCCCTCAGATGCAGGGGTCTCGTCGAGTGGCGCCGTACACGGAGCGCTCGGCGCGCCGCCCGAGCAATACGATTGAGCGGTGACCGACCCGACCACGTCCGCCGAGCGTCTCGTGCGCCGTTTCGCCCGCGAGACCAACCTGCTCGTCGCCGGTCGCACCTTCGCGGTGGAGGGCGCGGATGCCGTCTCGCACGAGCTCCGCCGCCTGCTGGCCGCTCTGGGTGCTCACCTGGGCTCTGGTGGCGTGACCTTCGCACCGGGGCAGGATCCCGACATCCTCATCCACGGGACGGCTCTGCCCGCACGGGTGACCGCGGCCGACCGCGTCGACAACGCGGGCGCGCACATGCCGGTCTCGACACTGGTCGCGGCGCGCCTGCGCGAGGAGGGCGTCGTGCGCGGCATCCGGATCGGCATCGCGATGGTGCTGGAGCCCAAGACCGCCCAGCTCGCACTGCTGCTGCGCGACGCCGGAGCCGATGTCGTCGTGTACGCCCACCCCGACGAGATCGACGTCGAGGTGGCCGATGTGCTGCGTGCCCGCGGCATCCCCGTCGACGGAGACCCTGAGCTCTCGGGTGCGGAGGAGCGCGCCGCCGCCGTGGCGTTCCTGCGGCGCGGCTTCGACCTGCTGCTCGACGACGGCTCCCACCTGATCCGCCTCGCCCACGAGGAGAGGCTCGCCGCCGGTCTGCGCGGCGCCGCGGAGGAGACCACGAGCGGACTCACCCCGCTGCGGCTGATGCAGAGCCGCGGACTGCTCGGCATCCCCG
The DNA here is from genome assembly GCF_002979415.1 of Microbacterium sp. MYb72. GTDB lineage: Bacteria > Actinomycetota > Actinomycetes > Actinomycetales > Microbacteriaceae > Microbacterium > Microbacterium natoriense. Next base: position 12,032 of record NZ_PCOT01000022.1, read on the forward strand.
TCATCGCCGTGAACGACGCGGCCATGAAGACGTCGTTCGACAACCGCTACGGCACCGGTCAGTCGTGCGTGTTCGCGATCGCCGATGTGCTCGACGCTGCGGGCATCGGCGTGCGCGACCAGCTCGCCGTCGTGGTCGGCTACGGCCCGGTGGGCGAGGGGGTCGCCGCGCACCTGCGCGCGCTCGGCGCCGAGATCGCGGTGGCCGAGACCGACCCCGTGCGGGCGCTGCGGGCGGCGCACGACGGATTCCGCATCGGACCGCTCCGCGAGCTCGCGCCGGGTGCGCTGGTCGTCTCCGCCACCGGTGCGCCGCACACGGTCGACGCGGAGACGCTCGTCGTCGCGCGGATCGTCGCGGTGGCGGGCGGAGTGCCGGGCGAGGTCGACGTCGACGCCTCGGCGCTGCGACCGGTCGGCGCGCACCTCGACCGGGCGGGAGACGGCGCCCTCCTGATCGCCCGCGGCGGCTGCGTGAACCTCGCCGCCGCCGAAGGCAACCCGATCGAGATCATGGACCTCTCCTTCGCGGTGCAGCTCGGGGCCGTCGAGCAGCTGCTCGCACGCGAGCTCCCCGCCGGACTCCATCCGTTCCCCGCCGAGGCCGATCGCGCCATCGCGCTCGCCGCCGCCGATGCGCGGGGCGACCGTCTCGACGAGCGCAGCGCCGCCCAGCGCGAGGCGCAGGACGAGTGGCGCTCCCGTCGCTACCTGGGGGTCTCGTCATGATCACCGTCTACTCCGCAGGACTCGTCGTCCCGGTCACGGCGCCGCCCATCGTCGACGGCGCCGTCGCCGTGCGCGACGGGCGCATCATGCACGTGGGGGAGCGTGCCTGGGTGCTGCGCTCGCTGTCCGAGCGCGGACTCGCCCACGACGAGGTGCACTGGCCCGGAGTCCTCACCCCTGGACTCGTCAACGCGCACACCCACCTGCAGTACACGGGCATGGCCGTCGTCGGCCGCGGGCAGTACACCGGATTCGACGACTGGGTGCAGGCGTTCGACCCGGTCTACGAGGCCGGACGGGACTGGGGGGCGGATGCCGCGGCCGGCGCCGAGATGGCGCTCCGCTCCGGAACCACGGCCGTCGCCGACGTCGTCACCGATCCGTCGGCGGCATCCGCCCTGCACGACGCACGACTGCACGGCATCACCTACTGGGAGGTGATGAGCTGGACCAACGCCGACTGGGCCCGCACCGGACGCGCGCAGGTCGAGCAGGCTCTCGACGCCCTGCCCACGCCCCCCGGCACCGGGCTCTCGCCCCACGCGCCGTACTCGCTCGACATCGAACCGCTGCTGGAGATCCCCGACATCGTCCGCGAGCGGGGCGGGCGCATCCACATCCACCTCGGCGAGGCCGCCTTCGAGAGCGAGTTCGCGCACGAGCATCCGCAGGCCTGGCACACGGCAGGGCTCGCGAGCTTCCAGGAACTGCGCGAGGCGGGCTTCGGCACCAGCGCGACCGAGTTCGTCGACCAGCTCGGGGTGCTCGGGCCCGACTGCCACATCGCGCACGGCGTGTACATGAGCGCCCGCGACCGGGCGATCCTGCGCGAACGTCGAACGACCGTGGCGCTGTGTCCGCGGTCGAACGCCGTGATCGGGCTCGAGGAGCCGCCGATCGCCGCGTATCTGCGCGAGGGCAGCCCGATCGCCGTCGGCACGGACTCGCTGTCGTCGAGCCCGTCGCTCGACGTGCTCGCGGACGTCGCCGAGCTCGCGCGCATCGCCCGCTCGCAGGGCTACACGGACCGCGACCTGCACGCCCGGCTGCTCGGAGCCGCGACCATCGGCGGAGCCCACTCCATGGGCATCGACGTCGGCCCCGACCGCACCGGCTACCTCGCGGTCGGCGCGCTCGCCGACCTCACGTTCTTCGATGTGCCGGCCGGGCCCGATTCGATCCAGGAGCTCGTCGAAGACGGCGCGGGGCGTGCCGCGGCCACCGTCGTCTCGGGGGAGGTCCGGTGGGCGAGCGACAGCTTCGGCGTCTCGGTCGTTGAGCGAGCGAAGCGAGACGACACGTCCGAGGATCCACGCGAACGCGTCGAAGGAGCCGTCCAGTGATCGCTGACCGACCCGCCACCGCCGAGCGCCTCGACCTCGCCCCGCACCCCGAGGGCGGCTGGTTCCGCCGCACCTGGACGAGCCCGCTCGCCGTCGAGACGCCGAACGGCCCGCGCCCGGCCGGCACCTGCATCCACTACCTGCTGCAGCCCCACGAGCGCAGCGAATGGCACGTCGTCACGAGCGACGAGCTGTGGCTGTGGCACGGACCCGGCCGGCTCGAGCTGAGCCTCGGCGGCGACGGCGAGCAGCCGGGTGCGGCGACCGCGATCGTGCTCAGCGGGACGGATGCCGCGCAGGTGCTCGTGCCCGCCGGCGTCTGGCAGGCCGCCCGACCTCTCGACGACCAGGAAGTGCTGGTCTCCTGCTTCGTTTCCCCAGGTTTCGACTTCGCCGATTGGCGACTCGCCGAGTCCCCTACTCTTAACCAAAACCCGAGCACTCTTCAGGAGTAAACGTGACCGTCTCCCGCACTCTTCGCCGCGCCGCAGCGGCCGCCATCGCGGTCGCCGCCGCCGTGTCCCTCGCCGCCTGCGCGAGCGGCCCGACCACCTCGCCCACGACCGGCGCCGACGGCGAGCTGCAGACCGTCACCGCCGGCAAGCTCACCATCGCGACCGGCGAGCCCAACTACGAGCCGTGGTTCGTCGACGACGACCCCTCCAACGGCAAGGGCTTCGAAGGAGCGGTCGCGAACGCGGTCGCGAAGGAGCTGGGCTTCGACGCCGCCGACATCGTCTGGACCCGCACCGGCTTCGACGCCGCGATCGCCCCCGGCCCGAAGGACTGGGACATCAACATCCAGCAGTTCTCGGTCACCGACGAGCGCAAGAAGGCCGTCGACTTCTCGTCGCCGTACTACACGACCACGCAGGCCGTCGTCGCGCTGAACAGCTCGCCCGCGGCATCCGCCACGACCATCGACGCCCTCAAGAAGGCGAAGGTCGGCGTCGCCGCAGGCACCACCAGCTACACCGTCGCCAAGGCACAGCTCGGCGAGGCGAACCTCAGCGTCTTCAACACGGTCGACGACGTCGTGCTCGCGCTGCAGGCCGGCCAGATCGACGCCATGATCACCGACCTGCCCGGCGCGTTCTACGTCACCGGCGCCGTGGTCGACGACTCCTCCGTCACGGGCCAGTTCGCCAGCTCCGACGGCGGCGACGAGTTCGCCTTCGTGCTGCCGAAGGGGTCGGCCCTCACCCCCGCCGTCACCAAGGCCGTCGATGCTCTGCGCGCCGACGGCACGCTCGACGAGCTGCAGCAGAAGTGGCTCAGCGACGCGGTCGACGTCCCCGTCCTGAAGTGACGAACACCTCCGCCGAGACGGCGTGGCAGCCGAGCGAGCTCGAGCTGTCGCGCCGCGCTCTGCGGCGCAGGGCGACGACCCGGTCTGTCCTGATCGCGTTCGTCAGCAGCGTCGTGCTGATCGGCGTCGTCGCGATCATCGTCGTCAACACCCCGGGGTGGGCGGTCGTCCGGCAGACGTTCTTCGACCCCGAGATCGCGCTCAAGAGCATCGGGCCGATCTTCCAGGGTCTGCTCACCAACCTCCTCGTGCTCGTCATCGCCGCGGTCGGCGTGGCGATCCTGGGCACGCTGCTCGCCACCATGCGCTCGCTCCGAGGTCCGGTGTTCTTCCCGCTGCGCGCGCTCGCCGCAACGTACACCGACTTCTTCCGCGGCGTCCCGCTGCTGATCGTGCTCTACCTGATCGGCTACGGCATCCCCGCGCTGATGATCTTCCCGCGCATGCCCCCGGCGTTCTGGGGAACCATCGCGATCATCGTCACGTACTCGGCCTACGTCTCCGAGGTGCTCCGCGCCGGCATGGAGGCCGTGCACCCCTCGCAGCGCGTGGCCGCGCGCTCCCTCGGGCTCAGCCACGCGCAGACGCTGCGGATCGTCGTGATCCCGCAGGGCGTGCGCAAGGTCGTGCCCGCTCTCATGAACGACTTCGTGTCGATGCAGAAAGACGTCGGGCTCATCTCGGTGCTCGGCGTGATCGACGCGGTGCGCGCCGCGCAGCTGCAGGTCGCCGACACCTACAACTACACGCCCTACGTCGTCGCGGGGCTGTTCTTCATCATCCTCAGCTGGCCGATGATCCGATTCACGGATGCCGTCACGGCGCGGCTCAACAGGCGCGAGCAGGCCGGAGGCGTCGTATGACCGTTCCCGTCATCGAGGCCAGGGGCGTGCGCAAGCGCTTCGGCGATCACGACGTGCTCCGCGGACTCGACCTCGCCGTCGAGCCGCACGAGGTGGTCGTGCTGATCGGAGCCTCGGGCTCGGGCAAGTCCACGCTGCTCAAGACGATGAACCTCATCGAGCGGGTCGACGACGGACAGATCTTCCTCAGCGGAGACGACATCACCGATCCGCGGGTGGATGCCGACAGGGTGCGCGCGCGCATCGGCGTCGTATTCCAGCACTTCAACCTCTTCCCGCACCTGACCGTGCTCGAGAACATCACCCTCGCGGCGCGCAAGGTGCACCGCCGTTCCGCGTCGGAGGCGCGCGCCCGGGGCCGCGAGCTGCTCCAGACCCTCGGCCTCGGCGACAAGGCCGACGAGTACCCCGACCGGCTCTCCGGCGGTCAGCAGCAGCGCGTCGCCATCGTGCGGGCGATCCTCACCGAGCCGGAGGTGCTGCTGCTCGACGAGATCACCAGCGCGCTCGACCCCATGCTCGTCGGCGAGGTGCTCGATCTCGTGCGCGAGCTCAAGCGCCGCGGCACCACGATCGTGATGGCCACGCACGAGATGTCGTTCGCCCGAGAGGTCGCCGATCGCGTCGTCTTCCTGAAGGAGGGCGTGCTGGTCGAGCAGGGTCCGCCCGAGCAGATCTTCGACGCCCCGCAGCATCCGGCGACGGCCGAGTTCCTGGCGCGCGTCCGGCACTGAGTCCCGTCGTGGCTAGGGGGTCTCCTCGGGGCGTTGCACCTGGGGTGCCGGGAGCAGCGTGTCGACCTGGGGTTTGTCGCCCTTCTGCGCCCGAGCCCAGACCACGAACCCGATCGCGGTGAACACCCCGTAGAACACGTACATGAACCCCGTGGCGTAGAAGCCCGAGCTGAACAGCAGCGGCACGCCGACCACGTCGACGGCGATCCAGATGAGCCAGAACTCGGTCCAGCCCCTCGCCATGCCGTACGTCGCCATGAGGGAGCCGACGAAGGTCCAGGCATCCGCCCACACCGGCTCCCACGAGCCCAGAAGCCGGAACAGCGGCGTGAGCGCGACGGTGCCGATCACCATGATGAGCACGATGCCGATGCGCGCGCTCCACGGCGCCCACCGCGGCGTCACCTGGCCGCCGTCCGATGAGGCCTGGCGCCAGCGCACCCACCCGTAGATCGCGACCGCGATGAACATCACCTGGCGGCCGGCCTGTCCGAGCAGGCTCGGCAGCTCGTGCTCCGGGCTCAGGATCGAGCCGAGGAAGACCGTGAGCAGCAGCAGGTTCCCGATGATGCCGACCGGCCAGGCCCACACCCGGCGCCGCATCCCACCGAGCGCGCTCGCCAGTCCGAAGACGTTGCCGACGACCTCGCGGATCAGGAGCGTCTGCCCGCCGGGGAGCGTCCAGTGCGAGTTGAAGACCTCGACGAGCCAGGTGAGGAGGTTCATGCGCGGGGCGCGGGGGCGTCGTCGAGGGCCAGCTGCAGGAACGTCAGATCGAGCCATCGGCCGAACTTCACGCCCACCTGCGGCATCCGCCCGGTCTCGACGAAGCCGAGCCTCTCGTGCAGGACGATGGAACCGGTGTTCTCGCTCGCCACAGCAGCCACCATGACGTGCTTCCCGATCGCACGGGCGCGAGCGATCAGCTCGTTCATGAGCGCCTTGCCGATGCCGCGCCCGCGCTGATCGCCGCGGACGTACACCGAGTGCTCGACCGTGTGCCGGAACCCGTCGTGCGGGCGCCAGTCGCCGAACGTCGCGTACCCGAGGACGCCGTCGTCGTCGGATGCCACGAGCACCGGGTATCCGGCGCGGAAACGGTCGGCGAGCCAGGCGGCGCGGTCGTCGACGTCGACGGTGCGCTCGTTCCAGATCGCGGTGGTGTTCTGCACGGCGTCGTTGTAGATCTCGGTGATCGTCTCGAGGTCGACGATCTCGGCGTCTCTGATGTGCACGTCGGTCTCCTCTGCGCTTTCGGGAGCGCGAGGCCGACGCTACCAGGATGCGACTGCTTCCCGACGATTCGTGTCAGCGGAGGGCGCCTGCAGGGTCGAACGGCTTCCGCTGCCGAGGTGCGGGGGACTTTCTCTCTTCACAATGGGCATCGTGCGATGAGTTCTCCACACGAGTCGAAGGACGCGGCGATCGTGGCCGCGGTGCACCGGCATGACCGCCAGAATTCAGGGACGTTCTCACCTTCGACCTTGTCCCCGCGAACGTTACATGTAACAATCTGGTGCATGACCGGAAGGGAACGGGTCGCCGAGTACCGGCGGAGGATGCGCGAGAGAGGACTGCGGCCGCTTCAGGTCTGGGTGCCAGACGTCAGAGACCCGTCGTTCGCGGTGGAGGCCTCTCGTCAGACCGCTCTCATCGCCGCGCATCCCTTCGCTCAGGCCGAGCAGGCGTACATCGAGTCGATCTCCGAGCCGTGGGGCGACTCGGAGTGATCCGCGGAGAGCTCTGGACCGTCGCAGGCGGCGTCTACTCGTCGAAACCGAGACCCGCCCTCATCGTCCAGGACGATCTGTTCGGCGGTACCGATTCGGTGACGGTGCTGCCTCTGACGACGCACGCGGTCGATGCTCCGCTGCTGAGGATCCGGATACCGTCGACCGAGCTCAACGGCCTCGAGAAGGACAGCGACGTCATGATCGACAAGCTCACCACGGTGCGGCGGGTGAACGTGAGCACGCGTATCGGTCGCCTTGCCACGGCGCAGCTCGCCGAGGTGGAACGCGCCCTGATCGTCTTCCTCGGGTTGGCGCGATGAAGAGCGCTCCGCGTGCCGATGATGTTCTCCGCCGCATCGTCGCAGAGGTGGATGCGGAGGAACTCGGGGCCTACGGCATCCACGTCTTGATCGGCGACGACACTGCCGCACACCGGTGGCGAAGCGACGACCGTGTGAATCTGTATTCGGTGTCGAAGGGGGTCAGCGCGCTCGCCGCGGGGATCGCGGTCGATGAGGGCATCCTCTCGCTGGACTCCAGAGCCGTCGACGTTCTTCAGGTGGCGAGGCCCGGCGTCGATGCCGAGAAGGTGACTCTGCAGCACTTGCTCACGATGACCAGCGGAATCGACTTCGAATGGTTCGGCGATCACCCCGTGACGTGGCCGGATCTCGCCGTCGAGATGCTCTCCCGGCCCTCCAACGACGGCGGCCGGGCGTTCCAGTACTCCGATGCGAGCACGTACGTCGCGATGCGGATGCTCGGCGCCGTCGTCGGCGACGTCAGAGACTGGCTGATGCCGAGGCTGTTCACTCCCCTGGGTATCCACAATCCGCAATGGCATCGCTGTCCGAGGGGATGGATCGTTGGCGGCAGCGGTCTGGAACTGCGCACCGAGGAGCTCGCACGCATAGGGCGGGTGCTTCGCGATCGCGGTGCGGGGTTCGTAAGCGCAGAGTGGATCGAGCGGATGCACTCCGACTGGCTCCCGTCTGGCGCCGACGGCGACTACGCGGCGTACGGGTTCGCCACGTGGAAAGGGCCCGGTCGGTGCTGGCGTCTCGACGGACGATACGGGCAGTACGTCGTCATCGACGACGCGGCGGATGCTGTCGTCACGATCACCGCGCATGAAGAGAGCCGCGACCACCGTCTGGCGGAGATCGCCGCCGGAGCACTCTTCACCGCCTCGGCATAGGGCGTCGACCGCTCTACGCGCGCTCCACGGCCAACCGTCCGGCGAGCAGCACGTAGGTCGCGGCGAAGGTACGGCGCAGCCACGTCATCACGCGCGGTCGCGTGATGACGTGCGTGCGCATGGCCGCGGCGAAGGCGCCGTAGATGGCGAAGACCACGAAGGTCACCGCCATGAACACCAGGCTCAGCCACACCATCTGCCACGTCGCATCCGGGGCCCCCGCCGGCACGAACTGCGGCAGGAAAGCGAAGAAGAAGATCGTGAGCTTCGGGTTCAGCACGTTGATGAGCACAGCGGTGCGGATGACGCGCCACGACGACACCGGCTCGGCGCTCTTCTCGACGTCGAGCGCCGACCGGTCTCGGAGCGTCTGCCACGCGAGGTACAGCAGGTAGGCGACGCCCAGCCATTTGATGGTCTGAAACGCGATTGCCGAGGCGTTGAGGATCGCGGCGAGACCGGTGATGGCGGCGATCATGTGCGGGATGACGCCGAGCGTGCAGCCGAACGCGGCGATGACGCCGGCTCTGGTCCCGCGCGAGAGCCCGGCGGCGATCGAGTAGACCGCTCCGGTGCCCGGCGTGGCCGCCACGACCAGGGTGGTGAGGAGGAATGCGATGGTCACAGGTTCGCCTTCGTGCTCAGGGCGTCGCGCACGACGATCGCGCGGCGCAGGTCGACCATGATCGGGTCGAAGAAGCGCTCCCGGTATCGGGGTTCGCTCACCGCCGAGAAGATGAACGGCAGCGTCGCGATCAGCGAGAGCAGGGTGGCCGCCTTGATGAGGTTGACGGTGACGGTGAGCTTGGCGCCGCCGATCACGAGCGGCTCGACCGGGAGCGGCTGGGTGGCGCTGCCCGGTCCGACCCAGAGCTCGACGACGCCGAACGGGATCGCGACCGACCCGATGACGATCAGCAGGGCGCACAGCAGCGCCGCGAAGAACAGCGCCTGCAGCAGCTGCGCGAACGTCATGACGAGCAGGATGTTCATCCGCTGCGGCCACCGGAGCGGATGCCGGGAGCCGGACGCCGCGCCGATGCGCTCGGCGGGAGTGTCGAGCAGGAGCGCGGCGCGCTGCTCGGGCGTCGGGGCGTAGGTCTCGTCGTCGATCTCGCCCGCGCTCACGCGCAGCACGACGATGGTCGCGAGGGCTCCGATGACCAGGCCGACGAGGGCGAGCGAGGAGCCGTGCAGCGCGGACGCCATCTGCCAGACCTCGGCGGAGAAGAACGCGAACACCACGAGCATCAGGATCACCGGGAGGGCGATCGACGCCATGTGGCCGATGGCGGAGGCGTTGCGCACGGCGAGGCGCGAGGCCCAGGAGATGAGGGCGCCGCCGCCCATGCCGGTGATGAGCACGCACACCGCGATGATCACCAGGGTCTCGAGCACCGGGCTGACCGTGGCCTGGCGGTCGACGGCGTAGCCGCCGGCGATGAGGGCCGCGGCGCACAGCACGATGACGGATGCCGCGACCGCCGTCCCGATGCCGACGGGCAGCCGTCGCACCGCGAACCGCACGAGCGCGAAGGCGAGCCAGGCGATGGCGAGCGCGAGCAGGAGCAGCACGAGCACGAGCACGGCGATCACAGTGTCGTCTTCGTCGTCGTCGCCGTAGAGCCCGATGGCGATGCCGAGCGCGAGGGTGAGCCCGCCCGTGAGGAGGAACCCGGCGACGGTGACCCAGGTGAGCAGCGGGGCGACGCGTCGAGGCAGATCAGTGAACCAGCGGCGCAGGGGCACGAAGGTCGGCAGACCCTGCTCGCGGAACCAGCGGTCGGCGTCGCGTCTCACGGTCGCGGCGGGCACGGAGGCCGGACGTGGTCGCGATCGACGGCGACGGCGTGCGGAAGACATGGAGCCGAGGATACGGCACACGGTCGCGGGTCGCGCCCCGGCTTCGGCATGTTCGCCGGCTCCGATGTGCGGGCGCTCGGTGCGCCGCGCCTGCTCTGCGATGATCGACGTCGAGGGTCTGCCCGTCGCGGCAGCGGCCGCCGCCATCCGTGCCACCGCCAGGTGCCCTCGAGAGCCCAGCCGCAGCGCAGAAGGAGATCGCCATGACCAGGACGCGATGGGCCGTGCTCGGCCCGGGAGTGATCAGCGGGGACTTCGCCACGGGGCTCCGGAGCTCGCACCTCGGCGTGCTGCACGCCGTTGGCAGCTCCGCGCCGGAGCGGGCTGCGGCCTTCGCCGCCGAGCACGGCGCCGCGGCATCCGGCGCCTACGACGAGATCCTCGCCAGAGAAGACGTGGATGCCGTCTACATCGGCACCGTGCACACGACGCACTCGGCTCTCGCGATCCGCGCGCTCGAGGCGGGCAAGGCGGTGCTGTGCGAGAAGCCGATCACCCCGACCGCCGCGGAGACCGATCTGGTGCTCGCGGCCGCGGCGCGCTCGGGGCGCCCGTTCGTCGAGGCGTTCAAGCAGCGCTTCGGTCCCTTCGCCGACCTGCTGCGCGGGCTGATCGCCGACCGTGAGCTGGGGGAGCCGCTCTCGCTCGTCGCGGGCTTCGGCTACGACCAGTCCCCGCGCACCGGTCGCGCGTTCGACCCGGCGCTCGCCGGGGGAGCGATCCTCGACGTGGGCTGCTATCCGGCATCCCTCGCGATCGAGGTGGCGACCGTGTCCGGGCGCGGTGGGCTTCCGGCCGCCTTCGGCGACGTGAGCGCCGAATGGGTGAACGGGGTGGATGCCGACACCACGGCGCACCTGACGATCGGCGACCTCGCGGTCGAGCTGCGCACGGCCGTCATCCGCGAGATGCCTGGGGCCGCCGTGCTGCACTGCGCCGACGGCGACATCGTGATGCCCGATGCCTGGGGCAGCCGCACCGAGAGTCCCTCCTCGCTCATCCTGCGACGCGGTGCGGAGGAGCGTGTGGTGACCGTCCCGGTCGTGCAGCCGATGGGCGCGGAGGCGGATGCCGTGTCGCTCGCGCTCGCCGAAGGGCGGGTCGAGGCTCCGGAGATGACCTGGGCCGACAGCGCGGCGATCGCCCGACTCTGCACGGGCTGGCTGGACGCGGCGCGTCGCCCGTAAGCGCCGACGTCGTGTGCACTCGCCGAGTGCACGTGATGTCGACGTCGACAAGCCGTGCTTTCGGCGACGTCACGTGATGTCGCCGTGGAACGGCGAGCGGGCGTCAGTGGCGAACCGCGCTCGGCGACTCCTCGCCCTCGTGGAACTCGACCTTCTTGCCCAGCATCCGTCCGATGCCGAGCACGATGCCGACGATGACGAGGCCGACCGCGAGGCCGGCGATCGCCGAGAACAGGGTGTCGCCGATCCACACGATCACCGGGCCCGCGGCATGGAGGAGCTCCTCGATGCCGTGCAGGATGTCGGCGCCGAAGTGCACGCCCACCTCGGCGAGGTTCACGAGCACGAGGTGCCCGCCGACCCAGAGCATCGCGACGGTGCCCAGGATGCTGATGAAGCGGAACACCGCGGGCATCGCGTTCACCAGGCGGGTGCCGTTGCGGCTGACCCGCTTGTCGGAGCTCTCGGCCATCTTCAGGCCGATGTCGTCGATCTTCACGAGCAGGGCGACCGCTCCGTAGACGACGCCGGTCATGACCAGGGCGATCACGGCGAGGATCGCGAGCGTCATCCAGATGTCGAGCCCCTTGTCGAGGCTCGCGAGCGAGATGAGCATGATCTCGGTCGACAGGATCAGGTCGGTCCGGACGGCGCCGAACACGAGTTTCCTCTCGTCGCGGGCGCCCTCGTCCTCATGGCCGTGCTGCACGCCGAACCACTCGAGCACCTTCTCGGCGCCCTCGAAGCAGAGGTAGGCCCCGCCGAGGATCAGCAGGTACGGCAGCACCCAGGGGGCGAAGGCCGTGAGCAGCAGCGCCACCGGGATGATGATGAGGAACTTGTTCGCGAGAGATCCGAGCGCGATCTTGCCGACCACGGGCAGCTCGCGCGCGGGCGAGATGCCCTGCACGTACTGCGGTGTGACGGCGGCGTCGTCGATCACGACGCCAGCGGCCTTGGCCGAGGCCTTCATCGCGGCGCTCAGGATGTCGTCGACGACGGCGAGCAGTCCAACGGACATGGGCGTCCCCCTGTTTCGAGTGTCGGGGAGCAACTCTACCGAGTCCGCAGAAACTCACAGCGCGCTCCCAGCCCCGCGGGACCAAAACGGCGCCGGCATCCGTTCTCCCTTATGACGCTGCAGCCAGCCGCGTCAGACAAGGAGCATCATGTCGCACGACTACCGCAAGACGGCCGAGGCGGTCGGCGCCCTCACCGACGCGCAGTACAAGGTCACCCAGCGCGACGGCACCGAGCCGCCGTTCCGCAACGCCTACTGGGACAACCATGACGACGGCATCTACGTCGACGTCGTCTCGGGCCAGCCGCTGTTCTCCTCCCTCGACAAGTTCGACAGCGGAACCGGATGGCCGAGCTTCACCAAGCCGATCGACGCGGATGCCGTCACCACCCGCACCGACCGCACACTGTGGATGTCGCGCACGGAGGCGCGCTCCACCGGCGCCGACAGCCACCTCGGGCACGTCTTCGATGACGGACCCGTCGAGGACGGCGGCCTGCGCTACTGCATGAACTCCGCGGCCCTGCGTTTCATCCCGGCATCCCGCCTGGAGGAAGAGGGCTACGGTCGATACAGCGACCTCTTCACCCACACCGACACCCCCATCGAGGAGCAGTCATGACCGACACCGGAACCATCACCCGCACCACCGGCACCGAGACCGCCGTGCTCGCCGGCGGCTGCTTCTGGGGTATGGAGGACCTGATCCGCCGCCAGCCCGGCGTGCTCGACACCCGGGTCGGCTACACGGGCGGGTCGAACGACCACGCCACCTACCGCAACCACCCCGGTCACGCGGAGGCCGTGGAGATCGTCTTCGACCCGTCGAAGACGTCGTACCGCGACATCCTCGCGTTCTTCTTCCAGATCCACGACCCGTCGACCCTGGACCGTCAGGGCAACGACATCGGGTCGAGCTACCGGTCGGCGATCTTCCCGCTCTCCCCCGAGCAGGAGCAGGTCGCGCGCGACACGATCGCCGACGTCGACGCCTCGGGGCTGTGGCCCGGCAAGGCCGTCACCACGATCGAGCCCGAGGGCCCGTTCTGGGAGGCCGAGCCCGAGCACCAGGACTACCTGATCCGCTATCCCAACGGCTACACCTGCCACTTCCCGCGCGCGGGATGGGTGCTGCCGAAGCGCGAGGAGAGCGCCGCTCTCTGATCCGCGCACCGAGGCCGACGCTCCTCCTCGTGGAGGGCGTCGGCCTCTGTCGTGTGGCGCGGGCGCCAGGCGCCGCGGTCAGCCCTCGGCGAGGAACGCCAGCGCGGCCTCCTTGAAGGCGCGCGAACCAGGGGCGTTGAAGTGGTTGCGGTCGGGGATCTCGAAGAAGCTCCCGTGCGGGGCCGCGGCCGCCAGGGCCCTCGACCCCTCGATGATCGCGTCCTTCGACCCTGTGGCGAAGAGGATCGGGCTCGACGGGGCGTCGGCGGGGTCGGGGTCGATCGTGCGGGAGGCGCGCATGCCCTCCGCGAGCGCGATCAGGGCGCGCAGGTCGTTGCCGGGCACCCGCTCGGTGAGGGCGATGTAGTTCTGCGTCGTGGGGTCGTCGACGGGAGCGCCGTCGGCGAGGAACGCACGCACCTGGTCGAGGTTCAGCCGGGCCAGGGGGATGCCGTCTGGAACGCCGCCGAGCACCCCGCGTCCGATGCGCTGCGGCAGGTCGCGGATGACCTCCCACCCCACGCGCGCGCCGAGCGAGTAGCCGAGGTAGTACGCGTCGTCGACGAGGTAGGCGTCCATCACCGTCTCGACGTCGGTGGCCAGGGTGCGGATGCCGTAGTCGCCGGGCTCGTGCGGCTTCTCGCTGAGACCGTGGCCGCGCTGGTCGAGGGCGAGCACACGGTAGCCGGCGCGGGTGAGGTCGCGGACCCACCCGGTGAGCACCCAGTTGTCGCGCGCGTTGGAGGCGAAACCGTGCACGGCGACGACGACGGGCGCGTCGAGGTCGCCCCACGTGTAGGTCGCGAGACGGGTGCCGTCGGCGGAGTACACCTGCTGCGGCTCGGGCATGCGGGTCAGGTCAGCGAGAGGAACGGCCACGCATCCATCTTGGCCCGATCGGCGGGGTGGAGGGCGTCGACCGCGGCGAGTTCCTCAGGGTGGGAGTCCCTGGGCGGTTCCCCCAGTTGTGACGGAAAGACACCCCCGTCGCTATTTCACTATTGTGTCGATCGTCACAATAGTGCAATATCATGGACGAAGCTGAACAAGGGAGTTGAGCATGTCCGCAAGTTCACCTACGGCGGCGAAAGCCGTGACGGCCAGCATCCCCGTGCTCAAGCGCGGCCTGAAGAATCGTCATATCCAGATGATCGCGCTCGGGGGCGCGATCGGGACGGGATTGTTCTACGGTTCATCCGAAGCGATCGGGATGGCGGGGCCTTCGGTGCTGCTCGCCTATATCGTCGGTGGCGCGATGATCTTCCTCATCGTGCGCGCTCTCGGGGAGATGTCGGTGGACAATCCGGTATCCGGCGCCTTCAGTCACTACGCGAACGAGAACTGGAGTCAACGCGCCGGTTTCGTCTCTGGATGGAACTACTGGTTCAACTACATCGCCGTGTCGATGGTCGAGCTCGCAGTCGTCGGATCCTTCGTGAACTACTGGCTCCCTGGAGTGCCGACGTGGGCGTCGGCGGCGGTGTTCCTGGTGCTCATCACCGGCATCAATCTCATCGGAGTGCGCACTTTCGGCGAGTTCGAGTTCTGGTTCGCGTTGGTGAAGGTCGTCGCCGTGATCGGCATGATCGTGCTGGGAGCGATCGTCATCGTCTTCCGGATCAACAACAGCGCGGATCTCCCTGACCCGAGCTTCGCTCACCTGTTCGACCAGGGGTTCTTCCCCTTCGGGCTCACCGGGACCCTGGCTGTGCTCGTCGTCGTGATGTTCTCGTTCGGCGGCACGGAGTTGATCGGAATCACGGCCGGAGAGGCGGAGAACCCGCGCAGAACCATCCCGAAGGCGATCAATCAAGTCATCCCGAGAATCCTGATCTTCTATGTCGGAGCGCTCGCCGTGGTGATGGCGGTGGTGCCCTGGGCCAGCCTCGACGGTCAGACGAGCCCGTTCGTGCAGATCTTCGATCGCATCGGGATCCCGGGCGCCGCTCACATCCTCAATCTCGTCGTGCTCACGGCGGTCATCTCGGTGTACAACTCCGGTCTCTACTCCAACGCGCGGATGCTGTACTCGCTTGCCCGCCAGGGCAACGCCCCCGCATATCTGCGCCGCATCTCGAACTCGGGGGTCCCCGTCGCAGGTGTGCTGACATCTTCCGCGGTCACGGTCATCGCCGTGATCGTGGTCTTCGTCTGGCCGGATTTCGCATTCCGCTACCTGATGTCGATCGCCACCATCGCCGCGATCATCAACTGGTCGATGATCATGATCACTCAGATGAAGTTCCGTCGGCGCATCGGGCCCGAAGGTGTCGAGAAGCTGGAGTATCGACTGCCCTGGGCCCGGGTGACTCCTTGGATCGTCCTCGCCTTCCTGGCTGCGGTGGTCGTGCTCATGGCCCTGTCGCCCGACTACCGCACCGCCGTCATCGCGGGGCCGATCTGGTTGGGCATCCTGCTCATCGGCTACGAGGTCAAGAAGAGACGCGCCCGCCCGGCAGGGGATGTCCAGGCGCAGGGAGCTCCGAGCGGCGGAGGCTGGGGGGCTGACCGCTCGTGAGGTCGCGACGCGGCCGCCCAGAAGGTGCTCCGGGCGGCCGCGTCGTGCGTGTCCTGGGCGTGTGAATCCGGCGGCGGGTGCCGCTCAGAGCACGACGAGGAAGCCGAGCACGGTGCTCGCGACGGCCAGCGCCGCGAGGACGAGGGCCGGTGTCGCGGCCTCCTTGCGACGCAGGTGCACGACGACCGCGCCGATCATGATGATCGCGATGCCCGTACCGGCGAGGGGTGTGAGGATCGGTGCGATCCCCGTCAGCAGCGGGAGGATCAGCCCGAGCGCGCCGACGACCTCGAGCGCGGCGATGGCCTTGACGGTTCCGGCGGAGAAATCCTCGGTCCAGGCCATGCCCCGCTCGGCGAGGGTCGCCTTGGGGGTGACGAGCTTCATGCCGCCTCCGCCGAGCATGGCGAGGGCGAGAAGCCCGTTGACGATCCAGAGTGCGACGAGCATCCGTGTTCCGTTCTGTGTGTTTGTTACGATTAGTAACCAAGAATGGAGCAATCGGATGACTGGTGCAAAAGGCACATCGGTGTCACCGACGCACAGCGATGGCTGCGATGCGGCGGGCTTCCCCGACTACGAGAACTCGTGCTCGATCGACGAGGGGGCGGGCCGTGCGATCCGCGAGGTGCTCGATCGGGTCGGCGACAAGTGGTCACTGCTGCTGATCGCGACGCTGCGCGGCGACCGGCTGCGCTTCAGTGAACTGCTCCGGCACATCCCCGGGATCTCCCAGCGGATGCTCACGCTCACGCTCCGTCAGCTCGAACGCGACGGGCTGGTCACCCGCACCGTGCACGCCGAGGTGCCACCCCGTGTGGAGTACGAGCTCACGGAACGCGGCGAGACGCTCATCCCGATCGCCCGCACGATCGGCGACTGGGCCCTCGCGAATCACCCTGCGATCGAGGAGTCCCGCGCCCGCTACGACGCCCGCGCCTGACTCCGGTCGGTCAGAAGTCGGCATCCGATTTTCGGACGATCGCCGGAATCTCGGATGATCGACCCGAAACGGTCCGATTTCTTGAGATGCTTCCGAATTTCGGATGAGGGCGGATGGGTATGCGAGACATGCGACAAGGAGCCGCGGACACAGAGAAGGGGGACGGATGCCGTGGCATCCGTCCCCCTTCTGGGTCAGACGCGGGAGCGCAGCGCCTCGCCGAGTGCGGCATCCACGTTCGTCCAGTACTGGAAGAAGCGCTCGCGGATCGCGTCGATGGTGATGCTGCGGCCCTGACCCGTGAGGGTGTCCAGGAACCGGGCGCGCTGCTCGTCGTCGAAGACCGTGCGGTACAGTGTGCCGGCCTGGCCGAAGTCGTCGTCGTCCACGCGCAGCGTGGCCGCGGCGCGGATCAGCTCGCCGTCGGACTCCCAGCTCGCCTCGACGCCGGCAACCGGGTCTGCGGCGGGTCCACCGGCCGCCCCGTACGAGTTCGGCGTGTACACGCGGTGCTCGGCCGGGTTGAAGCGGTACTGCATCTGGCCCTCGTGCATGTAGTTGCGCACCTCGGCCGCGTGCGGCTGGTTGACCGGCAGCTGGTTGTAGTTCGCGCCGATGCGGTAGCGCTGCGCGTCGGAGTACGCGAACACCCGCGCCATCAGCATCTTGTCGGGCGAGATGCCCGTGCCCGGAACCTGGTTGCCGGGCGAGAACGCCGCCTGCTCGATCTCGGCGAAGAAGTTCTGCGGGTTGCGGTCGAGGGTGAACGTGCCGACCTTGATGCGCGGGTAGTCCTTCTTCGACCACGTCTTGGTGAGGTCGAACGGGTTGAAGCGGTAGGTCTTGCCCTCCTCGTACGGCATGACCTGCACGAAGACGTCCCACGAGGGGTTGTCGCCGCGGGCGATCGCGTCGAACAGGTCGCGACGGTAGTAGTCGGCATCCGATCCCGCGAGCTTCTCGGCCTCGGCGGCATCCATCCGCTCCACGCCCTGCTTCGACAGGAAGTGGTACTGCACCCAGAAGCGCTCGCCCTCGGCGTTGACCCACTGGTAGGTGTGCGAGCCGTAGCCGTTCATGTGGCGCCAGGATGCCGGCAGGCCGCGGTCGCCCATGAGGTAGGTGACCTGGTGGGCGGTCTCGGGGGAGAGCGTCCAGAAGTCCCACTGCATGTCGGCGTCGCGCAGACCCGAGTCGCCGAGGCGCTTCTGCGAGTGGATGAAGTCGGGGAACTTCATCGCGTCGCGCAGGAAGAACGTCGGGGTGTTGTTGCCGACGATGTCGAGGTTGCCCTCCGTCGTGTAGAAGCGCAGCGCGAAGCCGCGCACGTCGCGCCAGGTGTCGGGGGACCCCTGCTCGCCCGCCACGGACGAGAAGCGGAGCAGCGTCTCGCTCACGGCTCCGGGCTGGAACGCGGCGGCGCGGGTGTAGGCGGACACGTCCTCGGTCACGGTGAACGTGCCGAACGCGCCACCGCCCTTGGCGTGCGGGTTGCGCTCCGGCACGCGCTCGCGGTTGAACGAGGCGAGCTTCTCGACGAGGTAGCGGTCGTGGAGGACCGTGGGGCCGTCTGCTCCGACGGTCAGGGAGTGCGCGTCGCTGGCGACGGGCGTGCCGGTCTGGGTCGTGGTGCCGGGGAGGTCTGACATGGTCATGCGTTCACTTTCGTCTCGTATCGGTGTTCAGTGGGGTCCCCGACGCGCGTCGATGCAGCGACGCCGGGGTGAGGGGTCGTTCGATGATGCCGGGGGATGCGGCGCACAGGTGGAGTTCTGACGAACCCGTAAGGTTTCTAGGGCGCGGCGTCCTGGCAGCGGGGGCATACGCCCCAGAAGGTGACTTCTGCGGTCTGCACGGTGAATCCCCCCGTGTTCGACGGGGTGAGACACGGCGCCTCGCCGACGACGCAGTCCACGTCGCCGATGGCACCGCAGCGGGTGCACACGACGTGGTGGTGGTTGTCGCCGATGCGCCGTTCGTAGAGCGCCGCGGAGCCTGCCGGTTCGATCCGGCGGATGAGGCCCGCCGTCGTCAGGTCCGCGAGGATGTTGTGCACCGACTGGATCGACGTGGTCGGAAGCACGTCGGACACCGCGCGGTAGACCCGCTCGGCATCCGTGTGGGCCATGGACTCCAGCGCCTCGAGAACGGCGACGCGGCCCGCAGTCGCACGAAGACCCGCGTCGCGAAGCGCGGAGTCGAGGTCGGTGTCCATGCCTCGACTGTACACGTTGTTTTTAGTGATTCAAAAGAAGTATCGGCATGCCGGTGGGGGGCACTCGAAACCGTTCGATACAGATCGTCCTTCATCGGAGGCCGAGTGGTTCGCGAGAGAGCGTCCCATCGCGGCTCCCAGAACTCACCCACACAACTGCGGGTCAGCCTCCGTGCAGTCTTTCTGCTCGTCGACGTGGTGCTCTAATGGGAGCCAGCCCGGAGCGGGCGATTGCATCTTCGAGGGGGAAATGTGAGCTACAGCCAATGCACCGCGAAAGTTACTGGGCTGCACCGCACTGAGAGTGGGAGGCAGCGTTGCCCGATTCATAGAACTGGAGCGACGCCTTCGTCAGACTGGGCGGAGCGCACGTCCGATGCCTGGTCTGCCCCACGCAGAATCTCACCAGCGTCGCGACCGGAGGCGCGGCGCTATGACAATCAGTACCGCTTGATCACTCAACTCAGTGAGAGTGTGGTCGACCTCATGTTGAGTCCGCCTGACGGCCGACTCCGTGACGCGACTTTCGACCTCATCGACGCGCTCACTCCCACTGGCGATGCCCGCATTCCTCGCTCAGGTCACGTATTGTGTCAGCTCTTCGAGCAGGTAGCGCTGGGCTTGCAGAGGATCATCGATGTGCCGGGCGCGGTCATCGATGAGCTTGTAGGCGAGGAAGTCGCCGGATCACGGATTCTCGCCGCGTGCGTGAAAGTTCTTCTCAAGAGAGCCGTGCAAGTCGCAATGGAGAACGCGATGGCACCGCTGGTGGTTCTGCACCTGAACGCGTGCATCTGCGCGCTCACATTCTGCCCGGCGTCGGAGAAGCATCGGTCATTGGAAGAGAACTGCACGATGCCCCTCGTCAGAGACCGTCTCAGCCGCGCGTGATCGTGAAGCCCTCGCCGCGCACGCGGACCCGCCCTCCCTGGGCGGCCTGGCCGTGCTGCGATCCGTCCGCGTCGTAGGCCCGACCGCTGCCGGGCGCCAGCGGGGCGACCCGCTCGTCCGACCGGGAGCCGTTGGCATAGAGCACCGCGGACCCCGTCGTGGTCGCGTACACCGCGCTCACGACGCGCGGCTGGATCACCAGTGCGTCGAGCCGCACGTCGCCCCGACTCGTGCAGCGCACCGTGACCTGCTCGGCAGGCAGGTCCCCGCCGAGCAGCTGCGGCACGAGCATGCCGTCTGCCTCGGTGAGTCCGCGGTCGCCGGTCCCGCCCGCTGAGGTCTTGGTCGTCCACAGGCGACGTCGTCCGCGGAACACCTCCCACACGGCATCCCCGGCATCCGCTGCCTGCCGCCAGATGAGACCGTGCAGGATGCCGCCCACCTCCGTCACGTCGAACTCCACCCACTCACCCCGCGGGACCTGCACGTACGCCCCTCCCGACAGGTTGCCCTCGCCGGTCCAGGCCCCGCCGGCCGGTCGCACGACCGTGCCGCCGGGGGAGAGCCGGGCGGTCTCGGCGTCGATCACGCGCAGACCCGAGTGCGAGCTCAACCCCGTGATCGATGTCGCGATCTGCGCGATGTCGCGGTTCGCGTCGAGCAGCAGCATGGTCAGCAGCCCGTGGATCGTGGACTCCGCGCCGGAGTTGCGGTTCACGCGGCCGTCGGTCTCGACGCCGTCGAACGTCACGCCGGTCGCCGGGTCGTACGTCGGGATGCCGGCGGTGTTGGCGCCGAAGAACCATCCGGCGGCCAGGCCCGCGAGCAGACGGTGTCCCTCGCCGCCCGCGGCGACCGCACCGGCCACGCGTCCGTGCGCGCCGTAGGCGATCTGCGCCTCGGCGGGAAGCGGGGCCCAGGCGTTGCTCGGTCCGCCCGCCGCGAGCACCTGCGGCGTGAAGCGCCCGGCATCGGCCGCGGCCGCCGTCGTCCAGTCGCGGCGGCGCAGCACAGCACCCGCGCGGGCGAGCGCCTCCGGAGCGGCCGAGCCCCACGCGTGCCAGAAGCCCAGCGAGCCCGTCCACGGCAGCACGGCCCCGAACGGCCAGCCCGCCCGCGGATCCGTCGCCATCGCGGCCACACCCTCGCCATAAGTCTGCAGGGCACCGCGACTGCGGGAGTCACCCGCTTCGGCGGCGGCGCTGAGGCCGAGCATGGCCTCAGCCGTGGCATCCGCCCCTCCCGCGATCAGCCAGGCCGGAAGCCTCCTGCCGTCGCTGCGCACCCACTGCCCGGCACGGCCGAGCGACTCGCGTCCGAGCGCGTCGAGGCACAGGTGCAGCCGCGCCAGCAGGAACTCCGCGAAAGCGGCATCCTCCCGACGGAACGCGGCATAGCCCTCGCCGAACGCCCACACCGACCGGGCGAGCCAGTACGACTCCGCCGAGTCCGACGGATCGGGCAGCTCGACCGGGATCGCGCTGGGGTTCAGCGTGCCGTCCTCCTGCTGCCACAGCACCACACGGCCCGCGTTCGGTCCGGTCGCGGTCTGCAGGAAGGCGAGAGAGCGCAGCAGGTCGCGCGCCTCGTCGCGGCTCTGCGCGTCGCCCGTCGCCTTCCAATCCCGCAGCAGCACGACGGCCGCACGCGCGATGTCGTCGGCGTTATACGCACCCTGGCTCCAGTAGCCGGTCACCGCATCGCGGTTCCCTCCTCCGACGCGGCGGAAGCCGCCCGCGCCGCCGGCATCCGCGTAGGTCCACGGCGCCCGCACTGTCGGCCGGGTGTCGATGCCGAACGTGGTGTGCTCGGCGCTCGCGGTGACGGGAACGTCGGCGAGCAGGAAACGCAGGTGCGCGAGATTCGTCAGGCGCGGGCGTCGGGCGGCGTCGAGCGGCAGCGGACCGGCGAGCCCTGGAGCTGCGGTCGTCGCGCCGACGGCCGCGTCGACCGGGATCAGGGCGAGGGCGGATGCCGTCGCCGCGATGGTCAGGAAGGTGCGTCGTGAGGTGTCCATGTCATCACTTCTTCGTGCTGTCGGTGGAGCGGGGTTCGTGAGGGGCGATCAGGAGAGGTCGGCCGCGGGCTCGCGCAGCGCGCGGCCCCACGGCTCCGCCGGATCGTGGATCGCGACGGCGAGGGTGGTGTCGGACTGGCCGTAGTACGCGAACCACCTGCCGTGGAACTTCACGAGCCCCTCGATGAAGGTCACGTTCGAGATGAGTCCGTGCAGGTCCTCGAACGACTGCGGCCGCAGCCACGGCTCCTGCAGCCGGGCGATGACCTTCGTCGGCTCGTCGGGGTCGATCGCGATCTGCCCGCAGCGGTAGTCGACGTCGACCGAGCCGTCGTCGTTGATCGTGCGGGTCGCGCCGTTCGTGAGGAACACGAGCAGTCCGTTGTCGGCGAGCACGGGGGAGGCGCCGATCTCGACCAGGGCCTCGTCCCACGTGCCCGGCGTGGGGGAGTACATGGGGTCGGTGTCTGCGGTGCCCGGCGTCCAGTGGATGAGGTCGTCGCTCGTGGCCCAGTAGATCGCGCCCTCGCCGAAGTACATCCACCATTTGCCGTGCATCCGCTGCGGCACGATCACGCCGGCCTTCGACCAGTTGAAGCCGCGCGGGTCCATGGTCTTGAACGTGTCGAAGTCCTCGAACAGCGGGCCGTGCTTGGTCCAGGTGCGCAGATCGGTCGAGGTCGCCAGGCACAGCTGGGCGCTGCGGCGGTCCCAGCCCGTGTAGGTGAGGTAGTAGGTGCCGTCGATCAGCGCGATGCGCGGATCCTCGCAGCCGTAGCGCTCGTAATCCTCGGACGGGGAGAGGATCGGAGCATCCTCTCGCGTGAAGGTCACCCCGTCGCGGGAGCGGGCCATGCCGATGTGCGACACGATGTCGTCGGCGTGCGCGCGGTACAGCAGCACGACCTCGTCGCCGTCGACCAGCGCGGCCGGGTTGTACAGGTTGGCCGACTCCCAGCTCTCGCCGCGGGGGCGCAGGATGGGGTTGCCCTCGTAGGGGGTGAACGGTCCGAGGGGGAAGGATGCTCCGGTGAACATGGATGCCTTTCTGGGCTAGCCCTTGACGGCGGCGCCGAGGTCGGTGGCGGTGAAGAACCGCTGGAAGACGATGAACAGGATCACGACGGGGAACGCGAGGGCGGTGGCGCCCGCGAGGATCGCGCCGTTGGGGTTGGCGGTGGACTGCGCCACGTTCGAGATGTAGTTGGCGAGGGACACGGCGAGCGGCTGAAGGCTCGAATCCTTGGTGATGAGGAACGGCCACAGGAACTCGTTCCACGGGCCGATGAAGGTCACCAGCACGACGGTCACGAGCACCGGTCGGATCAGCGGGAGCGCCACCGAGGTCAGCAGGCGGATCTCACCGGCCCCGTCGATCCGCGCCGCCTCGAAGATCTCCACGGGCAGCGCCTTGAAGAACTGCGTGAAGATGAACACCGCGGTCGTGTTGATGAGGAACGGCAGGATCATGCCCAGATACGAGTCGCCCAGGCCGTAGCTGCGCGTGATCTGCACGTACAGCGGGATCATGAGCAGCTGGAACGGCACCATCTGCACGAGCAGCATGAGCACCCAGATCACCCCGCGACCGCGGAAGTCGAGCCGGGCGATCGCGTAGCCGGCGAGCAGCCCGAACACGACGGTGCCGAGCAGCACGCCCGCCGTGAAGACGAGCGAGTTCAGCAGGGAACCCGCCAGGTCGATGCGCGAGTCGATCGCGACGAAGTTGTCGACCGTCCACCCGCTCGTCGGGAAGAGCTCGTTCGGGGAGTTCGTGGGGTTCTTCTGGAACGCCCCCACGAGCATGAAGTAGAACGGGAAGGCGAAGCCGATTGCCGCGATCGTGAGCACGATGATGCTCAGGATGCGGGGGACTGAACGTCTGCGGGTCATCATCGCTCCCTGGTCGCGCGGTTGGCGGCGAGCGACAGCATCCCGACCAGGACCACGAGGATCATGCCGATCGCCGCTGCGGTGTCGGGGTTCTGCTGCTGGATGCCCAGCTGGTAGATGAGCAGCACGGGGGTGGACGAGGCGCCGTCGGGGCCGCCGCCGTTCGTGAGCAGGTAGGGCTCGGTGAAGAGGTTGGCGCCGGTGATGATCGAGAGGATCAGCACGAGGGTCGTCGCGCTGCGGACGCCGGGCACGGTCACGTGACGGAATCGGGAGAGGATGCCGGCGCCGTCGGTCTCGGCCGATTCGTACAGCTCCTTCGGCACGTTCTGCAGTGCTGCCAGATACAGGAGGATGTAGAAGCCCAGCTGCTTCCACGTCACGTACAGCGCGATCATCGGCATCGCGAGTCCGCTGTTGACGAGCCATGAGGGGTCGGGGGCGAGCGGGCCGAGGATCGTGTTGATCAGTCCGTTGCCCGAGAACAGCAGCATCCACACGCCCACGAGCGAGACGCTCGCCGTCAGATACGGCACGTAGAACGCCACGCGGTAGGCGGCGACCCAGCGGATGCCGGTGTTCAGCGCCGCCGCGAGGATCAGCGACAGCACCGCGGTCAGCGGCACGTTGATCACGAGGAACACGAGCGTGTTGCGGAACGAGTCGATGACCCGCGGGTCGGTGAGCACCGTGACGAAGTTGTCGAAGCCGACGAACGGGCGCTCGACCTCCGTGCCGGGGGCGGTGAAGAAGTAGTCGTGGAAGGCGATGTAGACGGCGAAGGCGAGCGGATACGCGAAGATCGCGATCACGAAGACGAAGTACGGCAGCGCGAAGAGGCCGCCGATCGGCTGCGCACCCAGCCATTGGGTGCGCAGCCGCCGGTTGTCGGTCATGACGTCACTCGGCGACGAGCTTGTCGATCTTCGAGGCCGCCGTCTTCAGGAACTCGTCGATGGAGGTCTTGCCGAAGATCACGGCCGACGAGTACTCGTCGCGGAAGGCCTGCCAGGCCTCGACGGAGTTCGGGATGCTGGGCACGTCAGCCGTCGCCTCGACCTGCTTCGCGAAGGCCGTGTAGTCCGGGTTCGCGGAGAAGTAGTCGGGGTAGGTGCCGGCGAGGTCGGTGCGCATCGGCATCTGACCGGTGAGCTCCAGCAGCTGGCCGTCGCTGTCCTCGTTCGTGGAGAACTGCAGGAAGTCCCACGCGGTGCCCTGGTTCTTGCACGCCGTGAACATCGAGACGCTCTTGGAGTCGGCGAAGGTCGTCGGGTTGTCGCGACCGTCGCTGGTCGGCACCGGCATGAAGCCGACGTCGACGGTGTCGGCGTACGACGGGATGGCCCACGGTCCCGCGAGCTGCATGGCCGTGGTGCCCGCCGACATCGCGTCGTCGGTCGAGGCCTCGTTCGGGGCCAGCTTCTCGTCGTAGATCGTCTTCCAGAACTCGGCGACCTTCTTTCCGGCATCCGAGTCGAACGTGGCCTTGCCGTCTTCGACCAGCATGGTGCCGTCGGTCTCGGCGAGGTACAGCGGATAGAAGTCGAACCACGGCTGGTAGAACTCGCTCGTGGGCGCCGGCCAGATCGCGCTCTGCACACCCGAGGCCACGATCTTCTTGGACCCCTCGAGGAAGGCGTCGTAGGTGTTCATCTGCGGGTCTTCGGGGTCGATGCCCGCGGCCTGGAAGAGGGCCTTGTTGTACATGACCATCACCGGGTTGGACTTCCACGGCAGCTGGTAGAAGCTGTCGTCGGTCTTGTAGGCGGCGAGCTCTCCGCCGCGCGAGGTGATGTAGTCGTCGCCGCCGTCGAGCTTGCTGAGGTCGACGAGGCCGCCCTGCTTGACCCATCCGGAGACGGCGGCCGGGGCCACGTTGTACACGAGGCACGGTGCGGTGCCGGCGGTGATCGCCGCGGTGATCGCCTCTTCGGAGGAGGATCCGGCCGGGATCTCCTGCGCGGTCACCTTCTCGTCGGGGTGCTCCTTGTTCCAGGCGTCGACGACGGCGTGACCCCAGGCCACCTCCTGCTCGTTGTTCGACAGCCAGACCTTGATCGGGCCCTTTCCGTCGGCCGAGCCGCCGGTGGTGCCGGCTCCTGCCGAGCATCCGGTCGCGACGAGCGCGAAGGCGCTGACTGCGCCGACGAGTGCTGCTGCACGGATCTTCTTCATGGTGTCCTCCTCGACACGGTGGGTGTAGCTGCCGACGGCGCCGCTGTGCTCTCGCGGAAGTGCACGACGTTGCAGTCGACGATCTCGGTGCGCGGCTGCGCTCCGAGGATGTCTGCCCGCAGGAGGCGGGCGGCCGCGCGACCTCGCGCGGCGGGGTCCGACGAGACGCTGGTCAGCGCCGGAGAGAGGTGGGCGGAGAGGTGGTCGTCGTCGAATCCGGCGATCGCGAGGTCGTCGGGGATCGAGAGGCCCTGCGAGCGCGCGTAGGACAGGCCGGCGATCGCCATCGTGTCGTTCGCGTAGACGATCGCGGTGGGGCGCTCGGGAAGAGCGAGCAGCTCCTCGGTCAGCGCGCGTCCGCTCGCTGCGGTGAAGTCGCCCTCGCGCAGCAGCTCGTCGCTGCCGATCTCGTCGGTGTAGGCCTCGGCGCGGGCGCGGGAGTGCACGTAGGCGAGCGGGCCGGAGATGTGCGCGATGCGCTCGTGACCGGCGTCGCGCAGGTGGGTGATGATCTCGCGCACGGGGGTCGCATCGTCGGTGCGGACGCAGGAGAACGAGTGCGGCTGGTCGTAGGCGCCGACCAGGACCGTCGGCAGCTCGAGCTCGTCGAGGAAGGGCACGCGCCAGTCGTCGTCGCGGAGGTCGAGCAGAAGCGCGCCGTCGGCGCGGCCGTGGGTGAGTGAGCGGTAGGCGCGCTCCTCGGCGTCGCGGTCGGGGACCACCTGCAGGATGAGTGCCGTCTCGGTCTCGGCGAGGACGGACTCCACTCCGGCGATGAAGGCGGGGAAGAACGAGTCGTTCGCGATGACCTCGGGGTCGCGGGCGAGGACGACGGCCACGGCGTTGGCGCGGCGGTTCGCGAGGGCTCTGGCGCTCTGGCTGGGCGCCCAGTTGAGCTTCTCGGCCGCCGCGAGGACCTTCGCACGGGTCTCCTCGGAGATCGGGCGGTTGCCGCTCAGGGCGTGCGACACCGTCGCCTTCGTGACGCCGGCCTCGCGGGCGACATCGGCGATCGTCGTGCGGCTCATGCCACCTCCTCGTGGAAAGACCGGAGTGAACCGGTTTGATGAGTGTAAACCGGTTTGATTCGCTGCGTCAACGCTCGGCGCGGAACCCGTCAGTTGTGAGGGGAGTGGATGCCGCTAGGCCTTCAATCGCGGGCGAGCGCGCCGCTCAGACGAATCGCACGGTCTGCTGCAGGCGCGTGCGGACGTCGAAGAGCTCGTTGCCGCCGATCGCGCGCACCCCTGGCACGCCCTGCCGGAGCACCATGCCCAGCGCGCTCCGGCGCACGACGACGACCGGGACGCCGCGCACGGTGCCCAGCGGAGTGACGGCCTGCACGAGGTCGTCGTCCGGCAGCACGACGATGGCGCCGCCGAACCGCACCCGTGCGGCACGTGCCGTCACGCGCATGCGTCCGAGGAGCGCGGTGACGGGTGCGCGGACCCCGACGGTCGGGCCCGTGATCTCGCCGCGGCGGAATCCGACCACCCCGCCGAAGTCCTCCGACATCACGCCGTAGAGACCGGACGGGCTGAGGACGACATGGTCGAGCTTGTCGTCGGCATCCGCCCCCGTGGCCACGTCATGCCAGATCGTGAAGCCCATGCCGAGGTCGGAGACGGTCCGGGCCGTCTCCTCCTCCGCCAGCGCATCGGCGAGCAGCCGGCGAAGTTCGCGCGGCGCCTGACGGACCAGCGCGGGGTCGTAGGGATCGGGGACCTCCACGCCGACGCCCGCCCACTCGCGGATCAGCGCGATGTACCGCTCCCGGCGCCATCCGCCCGGGTGCCCGTAGGAGCGGGCGCGCGGCCGTGTGTCCGGACGGGCGGTCTGCACGCGCCATCCGCTCCACTCGCTCTCCTCGACGAAACCGTGCCCGCGGTCGTACGCGGCGCGGCCCTCGGGGGTGCCGATGAGCTCCCACGCGTACTGCACCTGGATGAACACGGCGGCGTCGCCACCCGTGTCGGGGTGCGTCTGGCGCAGGCGCAGCCGGTAGGCGCGCCGCAGCTCGTCGTGGTCGACCGTCGGGTCGACGCCGAGCACCTCGTACGCAGAGGCCGAGAGCGGGCTGTCGAACATCTCGCTCCTTCCGGCAGCTCTGATCCAGCGTATCCGCCGTGCCCGGGTGCGGACGCCCCGCACCGTTCTCACCCCGTTCGCTCGGGAACCCAGAGCGTCGGATGCCCGGTGCGGCGCGGCGCCGGTCGACGCCCGCTCATCAGGGAAACCCAGAGCATCGGATGCCGGTGCGGCGTGCCGCCGGTCGACACGCCGTGCCGCGTGCAGATGCTCTGGGGTTTCCCGCAGAGCCCGGCGGGATGCTGCCGTCGTGAGGCCGTGCACTCTCGGCGAGGTCACGCGAGGGCGACGGGCGATGGGCGGCGACCGCCGACGGACTCCGGTGGCGGGCGGACGGGCGACGTGGATGCGCGGGTGGACGGGAGACGTGGACGCGACGACGGGCGGTCAGTCGGGCACGTCGACGATGCGCTCGGCGCCGAAGACGGGCGTCACGGCGCCGGCGGATGCGGCGGCGAGGTCGTCGGCCAGGGAGGCGAGCGCCGCGGCGGGCGCCCAGAGCTCGAGCGTCGCCGCCGCGCCGTAGCTCGGTGCGCCCAGCGTCGCGCCGTGGTGGCCGGCCCAGTCGCGCAGCAGGTTGTCGTAGCGGCCGGCATCCGCGTGGGGCACGACCACCGTCGCCTGCGTGAGCGACTCCCGCCGCACGGGCGACGCGAGATCCAGCGCCTCCGAGACGGCGGTGGAGTAGGCGCGCACGAGTCCGCCGGCTCCGAGCTTGACGCCGCCGAAGTACCGGGTGACCACGGCCACGACATCGGTGAGCTCCCGACGCCGCAGCACCTCGAGCATCGGGATGCCGGCTGTGCCTGACGGCTCTCCGTCATCCGATGACCGCGCCTGGTCGCCGAGCAGGCCGGTGACCATCGCACTGCAGTTGTGCCGTGCGTCCCAGAACCGTTTACGGACGCCGGCGATGACGGCATCCGCCTCCGGCACCGAGGAGACGGGTTCGACGTGGGCGATGAACCGCGACTTCTTGATGACGAGTTCGTGCTCCACGCCCGCGGCGATCGTCGTCGGGTAGCTGCGGTCTGTGCTCACCCCGCCACGCTAGCCCCGCCTGTGCACGTGCGCGATCTCGCCGAGCACACGTAAACCCCGCCTGTGCACGTGAAGCCGCCGAGTGCACAGCCTGTCGACGTCGGGATGCCGTGCACTCGCCGAGTGCACGCGAACCCCGCCTGTGGGCGCGAAGCCCGCCGAGTGCACGTGACGTCGCCGAGTGCACGGCCTGTCGACGTCGGGATGCCGTGCACTCGCCGAGTGCACGTGAAGTCGACGCGCCGCGACGCGCCCCGACGCGCCCCGACGCGACGCGACGCGACGTGACCCGACGCGACACCACCGCGGGAAGAGCGGGGTCAGCGGTCGATGAAGGACATCTGCTGGGGGTTGTAGCGGGCGCCGTGGACCCGCGTGGCCAGCTGATCGAGGGCGGACATCTCGTCGGCGGACAGCGCGACGGCGGTCGAGCCCGCGTTCTCGGCGATGCGCGCCGTGCGGCGCGTGCCGGGGATGGGCACGATCCACGGCTCGCGGGCGAGCAGCCACGCGAGGGCGATCTGTCCGGGAGAGGCGTCCTTCGCGGCGGCGAGAGCGGCGACCTGACCGACGAGCTCCTGGTTTGCGGCGCGGTTCTCCTCGCTGAAGCGCGGGATCGTTCCGCGGATGTCGCCCTCGGTGAAGGGCGTGCTCTGATCGACCGTGCCGGTCAGGAAGCCCTTGCCGAGGGGGCTGAACGGCACGAAGCCGATGCCGAGCTCGGCGAGCACGGGAAGCACGGACGCCTCGGGCTCGCGCGTCCACAGCGAGTACTCGCTCTGCAGGGCCGTCACCGGGTGCACGGCGTGCGCGCGCCGGATGGTGTCCGCCGACGCCTCGGAGAGGCCGAAGTGCCGAACCTTGCCCTCGGCGATCAGCTCGCCGACCGTCCCGGCCACGTCTTCGATCGGCACGTCCGGGTCGACGCGGTGCTGGTAGAAGAGGTCGATCGTGTCGGTGCGCAGCCGGCGCAACGAGGCTTCGGCGACCCGTCGGATCTGCTCGGGCCTGCTGTCGAGGCCGACGCTCTTGCCGTCTTCGATCTTCCAGCCGAACTTCGTCGCGATCACGACCTGGTCGCGGATCGGCGCGAGGGCCTCTCCGACGAGCTCCTCGTTCACGTAGGGACCGTAGACCTCCGCCGTGTCGAAGAAGGTGACGCCGAGGTCGAGCGCCGAGCGCAGCACCTCGATCATCTCCTCGCGTGTGCCGGGATTCGGCCCGTAGCTCTGCGACATGCCCATGCAGCCGAGTCCGACCGCCGAGACCTCGAGGCCCTGTCCGAGTGTGCGCGTGTGCATGGTGTGTCCTTCCGTCGGCATCCTGTCGTTCCGACGCTACGCCCGCCTCTCCCTCCCGAGGGAGGCCCTGCCGCACCCCCTCTTGCCAGGCCCTCCATCGCCGTCGAGTGCACATGATCTCGCCGAGGGCACGGGCTGTCGACGCGAGGATGCCGTGCACTCGCCGAGTGCAGGTGAACTCGACGGCGATAGGCAAGGGAGAAGGGGCGGTCAACCGAAAGGTGGAGGCGTGCGAGGGGGCGGGGAGGAAGAATGTGAGGATGCCGTCTTCTGATCACCCCGCCGCCGAGCCCGTGCGCGTGCGCACCTGGGCGGGGCTGATCGGCTCCGTGCGGGTCGGGCAGGCGGTGATCACCGTGGTGCTCGTCGCGATCGGTTCGTGGCGGGCCGCACTCGACGGCGTGCCCCTGCCGTGGGTGCTGGCGATCAGCCTCGTCTTCCTCGGCTGGTACGGCGGCGGTCTGGTGCTGAGCGAGCGCACCGAGGATCGTCGCCTCGCCGCCGGCTGGCTGCTCGGGCTGACGCTGATCTGGCTCGGCGCCGTCGCGCTGTCGCCGGAGTACGTGTGGCTCGCCTTCGCGCTCTGGCTGCTCTCCGGATTCGTGCTGCGGATGCGGTGGGCGGCTCCGCTGAGCATCCTGATCCTCGCCGTCGTCATCGCGGCTCCCGTGCTGCACCACGGCACCACCAGCTACGCCAATGTGATCGGCCCGCTGGTCGGCGGGGTCTTCGCGCTGGGGATCTCGCGCGGATACCTCGAGCTCGTCCGCGACGCGCGCGAACGGCGTCGGCTCATCTCCTCGCTCGTCCAGGCGCACGAGGAGATGGCGGCCCTGCAGGACGAGCTCGCCCGCACGCAGCGCGAGTCCGGAGCGAGCGCCGAGCGCACCAGGGTGTCGCGCGACATCCACGACACCGTCGCGCAGAGCATGGCGTCGATCGGCATGCTGGCTCGGACCGGGACGGAGCAGGATGCCGACCCCGCCCGCGCGCTCGAGCAGATCGCCGCGCTCGCCGCAGAGGGGCTGGCCGACGCCCGACGCATCGTGAACGACCTCATGCCGGCGGAGCTGGAGCAGGCCGCCCTCGGCGACGCGCTCGGACGGATGCTGCGGCGCCTGTCGGACGAGACCGGGATCTCGGCGACGCTGCAGGCCGACGACCTCCCCGCGCTCGGCCTCGACGCCGAGGTCGCCCTGCTGCGCACGGCCCAGTCGGCGCTCGCGAACGTGCGCACGCACTCCGGGGCCTCGCGGGTGGTGGTGACGCTGGCGGATGCCGGCGACACGGTGCGCCTGGACATCGTCGACGACGGACGCGGCTTCGATTCCGCACGACTCGACGCGCCGGGGCCGGACGGCGGCTACGGCCTGCGCGCGATGCGGGCGCGGCTCCGCGAGCTCGGCGGCGGACTCGACGTGGAGAGCGCCCCCGGCGACGGCACGGCGCTCTCGGCCCACGTCCCGGTCGGAGGGCGCCCGTCGCCCCGCGGCGAGGGGAGAGCGTCATGACCGCGCTGCGCGTGCTGCTCGTCGACGACCACCCCATCGTGCGGGCGGGCGTGCGCTCGTTGTTCGACCGCCGCGACGACATCGAGGTCGTCGGGGAGGCCGCATCCGGTGAGGAGGCGGTGGCGCTGTCGCGGCACCTGCACCCCGATGTCGTGCTGTGCGATCTGCGCCTGGGCTCCGGCATGGACGGCGTCCAGACCACCGCTGCACTCCGGGCGCAGGAGCCGGCCCCCGCGGTGATCATCCTCACCACTTTCGATCGAGATGCGGAGATTCTCGGGGCGATTGAGGCAGGTGCAGCGGGATATCTGCTGAAAGACGTCGCTCCTGAAGTGATCGTGCAGGCGATCCGTCACGCCGCCGCAGGAGGGCTCGTGCTCACCCCCGAGCTCAGCGAACGCGTCGTCGAGGTCATGCGGGCACCGCGGGTGCGGCTCACCGAGCGCGAGCTCGACGTGCTGCGGCTCCTTGACACCGGCTCATCGAACCGGGAGATCGCGAAGACGCTGTTCGTCACCGAGGCGACGGTCAAGACGCACCTCGTGCACGTGTTCGAGAAGCTCGGCGCCGACAGTCGCGCCCGGGCGATCGCGATCGCCCGGGACACCGGCATCCTCTGACCTCTCGGGCGTCTCGCCGGTCGCAGGTTCGCACGGCGCTGCCGTGCCGTGCGGGTGTGAGGCCGTGCGGGCCATGCCGTACCGTGCCGCGCGCTGCCGTGCATCTCAACCGAACGATGGATCCGGTGCGGGGGCCGCGGAGCGAGGCTGGAGTCAGCCTCGAAAGGACACCCCTCATGCGCAAGCTCTTCTACGCCGCGTTCGCCTACATGCTCGTCGGCGTGCTCTCCGGACTCTTCTACCGCGAGTTCACCAAGGCCAACGGCTTCCCCGAGGGGCAGTTCACCCAGCTCGGTCTCGTCCACACGCACGTCCTCGTCCTGGGCTTCGTCGTGCTGCTGATCGTGCTGCTGCTCGAGAAGGCGTTCGCACTGAGCGAGAGCCGCCTGTTCGGCTGGTTCTTCTGGATCTACAACGCCGGACTCGTGCTCACCTCGGCGATGCTCGTCTGGCACGGATGCCTCACGGTGCTCGGTCGGGAGTCGTCCGCCATGATCTCCGGCATCGCGGGGCTCGGTCACATCCTGCTCTCGGCGGGCATGGTGCTGCTGTTCCTCGCGCTGCGGAAGCGCCTGTTCGCTCCGAAGCCCGCCGTAGCGTCGGTCTGACCCGGGGCCGTCAGCCCCGTCAAGATTCCGGTCGCATCGGCATCCGTCCGACCGAATCGGCCAGAACTCCGGAGATCCGCCGGGTACGAGCCCGGCATCGCCCGATCTGGTCACCGCCGATGCGGATCTCCGGAGTTCTGGCGTTCAGGTGAACGCGTTACTCCGCGGAGTCGTCGCGCAGGTGCGCGATGTGGGCCTCGTGGCGGGAGATGTGGTTCGGAGACCTGCGCACGAAGATCCATGCCACGACGAGCAGCGCGAACCAGATCGGCGTCACCGCCAGCGCGGTCAGCGTATCGGGCTGCGTGGTCAGCGCCCACAGGATGAACACGAAGAACGCGAGCACCACGTAGGGCATGAACAGACCGCCCGGCATGCGGAACACCGAGGCCGCGGCCTTCTCCTTGCGCGTGCGGCGGTAGACGATGTAGCTGATCAGGAAGATCGTCCACACGAACATGAAGCACACGGCCGAGACCGTGGTCACCATGTCGAAGGCGGTGCCGATGTCCTTGCCTGCGTACAGCAGCACGACGCCCGACAGCAGCAGGATGCAGGAGAGGAACAGCGCGTTCTGCGGCACCTTGCGCGACGACAGGCGGCCGAAGATCTGCGGGGCGTCGCCGTCCTGCGCGAGGCCGAACACCATGCGCGAGGTGGAGTAGATGCCCGAGTTCGCGCTCGACATGGCCGAGGTCAGCACGACGAGGTTCACGACCGTCGCGGCGATGCCGAGGCCCGCGAGGGCGAACATGGCGATGAAGGGGCTCTCGCCCGCGACGTACTCGGTCCAGGGGGTCACGGCCATGAGCACGATGAGCGCGCCCACGTAGAACAGCAGCACGCGGATCGGGATGGCGTTGATCGCCTTCGGCAGGTTGCGCGTCGGGTCCTTCGTCTCGGCCGCGGCCGTGCCGACGAGCTCGATGCCGACGAACGCGAAGACGGCGATCTGGAAGCCGGCGACGAAGCCCATGAAGCCGTGCGGGAACATGCCGCCGTGGTCCCACAGGTTCGCGAACGATGCGGTGCCGGCGTCGTGCTGGAAGCCGGTGAAGATCATCACGAGGCCCGTGATGATGAGCGCGACGATCGCGACGATCTTGATGAGCGCGAACCAGAACTCCATCTCGCCGAAGGCGGCGACCGTGGGCAGGTTCAGCGCGAGCAGGATGATGATGACGAGCAGGCCGGGGATCCACAACGGGATGCCGGGGATGAGCGCATCCGTGTACCCGGCGATCGCGATGACGTCGGCGACGCCGGTGACCACCCAGCAGAACCAATAGGTCCACCCGGTGAAGAAGCCCGCCCAGGGGCCGAGGAGGTCGCTGGCGAAGTCGCTGAACGACTTGTACTTGAGGTTCGACAGCAGCAGCTCGCCCATCGCCCGCATGACGAAGAACAGCATGAAGCCGATGATCATGTAGACGAAGATGACCGACGGGCCCGCGACCGAGATGGTCTTGCCGCTGCCCATGAACAGGCCGGTGCCGATCGCCCCGCCGATCGCGAGCAGTTGGATGTGGCGGTTGCTCAGCGCCCGCCGCAGG
The DNA here is from genome assembly GCF_002979415.1 of Microbacterium sp. MYb72. Lineage (GTDB taxonomy): Bacteria > Actinomycetota > Actinomycetes > Actinomycetales > Microbacteriaceae > Microbacterium > Microbacterium natoriense. Next base: position 46,549 of record NZ_PCOT01000022.1, read on the forward strand.
TGCTCCTCCTCGCCGGTGCCCTTCGTGGTGCCCCCTGAGTGCTGATTCGTCACTGTGATCCTCCGGTCGTCGTCGACTGCGCCCGCGCGCGGGCACGGTGTGCAGGCTAGTGCACGCGGATGCCGTCGCCCGGACGATCCGCGGAGGGTCAGCCGGATCGGCGTCGGGGCCGTGACCGCGCGCGAGGCCGTCCAGAACTCCGGAGATCCGCCGACCGTCGGACGGGCCGGACCCGATTCGGCGGGCGCCGACGCGGGCGCCGCCCGAGATCTCCGGAGTTCTGGACGCGCGGAGGGTCAGCCGGATCGGCTACTTCGCGACGAGCGTGGTCTCGAAGCTGTACATGTCGGGGCGGTAGCAGTGGTGGCCGTACTCGATGGCCCTGCCGGAGTCGTCGAAGGCGATGCGCTCCATCGTGAGCACGGGGCCGCCGTCGTCGATGTCGAGCAGTGCGCTCTCGTCTCCCTCGGCGCGCCGGGCGCCGATCTTCTGCTTGGCGATCCGGATCGTCACGCCCCGGGCGCGGAGGATCTGGTAGAGCCCGCGGGTGCCGAGGTCGTCGGTGGTGATGTCGCGGAACTCGCGGGGGAGGTAGTTCTCCAGCACGGCCACCGGCATCCCGTCGGTGCTGCGCTGGCGGCGGATGTAGACGACGTCCTCGCCGACCGGCACGCCGAGTCCCACGGCGACGGCGTCGGTCGCGGGGACGACCTCGTGTGCGAGCACGCGGGTGCCGGGCTCGTGGTGGGAGCCCTGCAGATCTTCGTAGAGGCTGGTCAGCTCGACCTGGCGGGTGACCTGTCCCTGCACGACCTGCGTGCCGATGCCGCGGCGGCGGACGAGCAGTCCCTTGTCGACGACCTCCTGGATCGCGCGACGCACGGTGGGGCGGGAGAGGCCGAGTCGCTGGGCGATCGCGATCTCGTTCTCCAGGCGGGCGCCGGCGGGGATGGCGCCGGAGTGGATGGCCCCTTCGAGGCGGCTGGAGACCTGGTAGTACAGCGGCACGGGGCCGGTGCGGTCGAGGTCGGCGAACAGCTCGTCCGGCCAATGGGGCTCGTCGCCGGCCATCGTTCCCTCCCCGGCCCGCGTGGTCGCGGGGTCCATGTTCCGACAATCTTACGTCCGCAACTTCAGCGGGCGGGATCTCTTGCGCGAACACACCTATGTGCTATTGTTAGGACATTCGAGCATCGAAGCGGATGCCGACGTACAGAGAGGTGTTCGCGCGCATGACCGAGACGCAGGACGCACCCGAGATCATCGCCTTCGGACGCCTCGGAGTGGACCTCTATCCGCTGCAGAGCGGGGTCGGCCTCGAAGACGTGACGAGCTTCGGCAAGTACCTCGGCGGCAGCGCGGCCAACGTGAGCGTCGCCGTGGCGCGGCACGGGCGCCGCTCGGCCCTCGTCTCGCGCGTGGGCGACGATCCCTTCGGCCGCTACCTGCTCCGTGAGCTCGACCGCCTCGGCGTCGACCCCTCCGGCGTGGCCGTCGATCCGCTGCTGAAGACGCCCCTGACGTTTTGCGAGATCTTCCCGCCCGACGACTTCCCGCTGTACTTCTACCGCGACCCGAAGGCGCCCGATCTGAATCTCGACGCCGACCAGATCGACCTCGACGCCGTGCGTGCGACCGATCTCCTCTGGCTCACGGTCACCGGCCTCAGCCAGGAGCCCAGCCGCTCCGCCCATCTCGCGGCGCTCGCTGCCAGGGGGCGCGCTCGGCACACGGTGCTCGACCTCGACTACCGTCCGATGTTCTGGAGCGATCCGGCCGCGGCGTCCGCGCAGGTGGATGCCGTGCTCGACGCCGTGACCGTGGCCGTGGGCAACCGCGAGGAGTGCGAGATCGCCGTCGGCGAGACCGACCCGCACCGCGCAGCCGACGCGCTGCTCGACCGCGGCATCGAGCTCGCAATCGTGAAGCAGGGGCCCAAGGGCGTGCTCGCCAAGACCCGAGACGAGACCGTCGAGGTGCCCCCGCTGGTCATCGACGTCGTCAACGGCCTCGGCGCCGGCGACGCGTTCGGCGGCGCCCTGTGCCACGGCCTGCTGAGCGGGTGGGAGCTCGAGCGGATCATCCGCTTCGCGAACGCGGCGGGGGCGATCGTCGCCTCGCGCCTGGAGTGCTCGACGGCCATGCCCACGACGGCGGAGGTCGACGAGGCGATGGCAGGGGGGAACTGACATGGGCATCCTGACGGCATCCGACTTCGCGCGGCTGCGGGAGATCCGCTCGCGGCGTCCGCACGAGATCACCGAGGCGCTGCGGGCGCGCACGCGGCGCGAGATCCTGGGCGCCGACGACCGCATGTTCATCGTCGCCGCCGACCACCCGGCCAGGGGCGCGCTCGCGGTGGGACCGGACGCGACGGCCATGGCCGACAGGTACGACCTGCTCGACCGGCTCGCCACGGCTCTCTCACGACCGGGCGTCGACGGCGTGCTCGGGACCCCCGACATCATCGACGACCTCGCCGCTCTCGGCCTGCTCGACGGAAAGGTCGTGGTGGGCTCGATGAACCGCGGCGGCCTCCGCTCGGCGACCTTCGAGATGGACGACCGCTTCACGGCCTACGACGTGCCGAGCCTCGTCGACTCCGGGCTCGACTTCGCGAAGACGCTCATGCGCATCAACTTCGACGACGAGGGCACCTCGGCGACGCTCGAGGCGACCGCCCACGCCGTCACGCAGGCCGCCGCCGCTCGACTGCCCATCATGCTGGAGCCGTTCGTGAGCCAGTGGAAGGACGGGCATGTCGTCAACGACCTGACGCCGGATGCCGTCATCCGCTCGATCGCGATCGCCGCTGGTCTCGGCGGCAGCAGCGCGTACACGTGGATGAAGCTGCCCGTCGTGGCCGACATGGAGCGAGTGATGGCAGCGACGACCATGCCGACCGTGCTGCTCGGCGGCGACTCTCCCGACGACCCCGACGAGACCTTCGCCGCCTGGGAGGACGCGATGTCGCTCCCCGGCGTGCGGGGCCTCACCGCCGGTCGCACCCTGCTCTACCCGCCCGACGGCGATGTCGCCGCGGCCGTCGACATCGCGGCCCGACTCGTCCACCCCACGCTGATCTGAGGAGCCCGCATGACCATCGACACGACAGCCGCCCTCACGGGTGTGCAGGAGATCGGCCACTGGATCGACGGGGCGCCGCGCCCCTCGACGAGCGGTCGCACCGCCGACGTCTTCAACCCCGCGACCGGAGCCGTGATCGGCCGGGTGGCGCTCGCCGACGAGACCGAGATCGCCGAGGCGATCGCCTCCGCCGAGCGTGCGCAGAAGGCCTGGGGCGCCACGTCGATCGCGAAGCGTCAAGCGGTGCTGTTCGCATTCCGCGAGCTGCTGAACGCCCGCAAGGGCGAGCTCGCCGAGATCGTCACGCGTGAGCACGGCAAAGTGCTCTCCGACGCGATGGGGGAGATCCTCCGCGGACAGGAGGTGGTGGAGCTCGCCACCGGGTTCCCGCACCTGATCAAGGGCGCCTACTCGGAGAACGTCTCGACCGGCATCGACGTGTACTCGATCAAGCAGCCGCTCGGCGTGATCGGCATCGTCAGCCCCTTCAACTTCCCGGTCATGGTGCCGATGTGGTTCTTCCCGATCGCGATCGCCGCTGGCAACGCCGTGGTGCTCAAGCCCAGCGAGAAGGATCCGTCCGCCGCTCTCTGGATGGCCGAGCTGTGGCGCGAGGCCGGGCTCCCCGACGGCGTCTTCACGGTGCTGCAGGGTGACAAGCTCGCGGTCGACGGCCTCCTCACGAGCCCTGTCGTGCAGTCGATCTCGTTCGTCGGCTCGACCCCCATCGCGCAGTACATCTACGAGACGGCATCCCGTCACGGCAAGAGGGTGCAGGCGCTCGGCGGTGCGAAGAACCACATGCTGGTGCTCCCCGACGCCGACCTCGACCTCGTCGCCGACCAGGCGATCAACGCGGGATACGGCGCCGCGGGCGAGCGGTGCATGGCGATCTCCGTCCTGATCGCGGTGGAGCCGGTGGCGGACCGGCTCATCGAGAAGATCACGGAGCGGATCTCCCGGCTGCGCGTGGGCAACGGCGCGGGGGATGCCGACGGCGAGCCCGACCTCGGCCCGCTGATCAGCGGCGCGCACCGCGAGAAGGTGTCGGGCTACGTCGACATCGCGGCCGCCGATGGGGCGCGCATCGTGGTGGACGGCCGCGGCTTCGTCGTCGACGGGCACGAGGACGGCTTCTTCTTCGGACCGACGCTGATCGACGAGATCCCGCTCACGTCGCGGGCGTACCGCGAGGAGATCTTCGGCCCGGTGCTGTCGATCGTGCGCGTCGAGACGTTCCAGGAGGGGCTCGACCTCATCAACTCCGGCGAGTTCGGCAACGGCACGGCGATCTTCACGAACGACGGCGGCGCCGCGCGGCGCTTCCAGACCGAGGTGCAGGTCGGCATGATCGGCATCAACGTCCCGATCCCCGTCCCCGTCGCGTACCACTCCTTCGGCGGCTGGAAGGCCTCGCTGTTCGGAGACGCGAAGGCGTACGGTGTGCACGGGTTCGAGTTCTTCACGCGGGAGAAGGCGGTCACCAGCCGCTGGCTCGACCCGGCGACGCACGAGGGCATCAACCTCGGATTCCCGCAGAACCGCTGAGGCGCGCATGAACGACGAGACCGGATGGTTCCATCGCCGCGGCGCGCTCGCCGGCGAGGGGTGGGAGAGCGTCGTCGACGACGGCATCCCCGGCTGGCAGTACACGGGTCTGCGCGTGGGCGTGCTGACCGAGGGCGAGTCCCTCGCGCTGGACGGCGGCGGGCAGGAGCGCATCGTCGTGCCGCTCGCCGGGAGCTTCACGGTGGAGGTCGTCGAGCGGGGGTCCGCGTCGACCGTGGAGCTCGCGGGCCGCGCGTCGGTCTTCGACGGTCCGACCGACGTGCTCTACCTCTCCGCCGATGCGACGGCGATCGTGCGGGGGAGCGGCAGGGTCGCCGTCGCCTCGTCGCCGACGACCGAGGTCCGGCCGACCAGACGCATCGCGGCGGCAGAGACCCCCGTCGAGCTCCGCGGGGCGGGTGCGTCGAGCCGTCAGGTGCACAACTTCGGCACCCCGCAGGCGCTGGATGCCGCCCGGCTCATCGTGTGCGAGGTCATCACGCCGGCAGGCAACTGGTCGTCGTACCCTCCGCACAAGCACGACGAGCACGTGCCCGGTCACGAGTCGCGGCTCGAGGAGATCTACTACTTCGAGGCGGCTCGCGCCGACCGGTCGGCGCAGGGGGCGGATGCCGCCTTCGGGCTGTTCAGCACCTACTCCTCTCCCGCCGGCGACATCGAGATCGACGCGATGGTCCGCACGGGCGACATCGCCCTCGTGCCGTTCGGCTACCACGGCCCTGCGGTCGCCGCCCCCGGCTATGACCTGTACTACCTGAACGTGATGGCGGGGCCGGACCCCGAGCGCGAGTGGCTGATCAGCGACGACCCCGCGCACGCGTGGGTGCGCGACGGGTGGGCCTCGCAGCCGATCGACCCGCGCCTGCCCTTCCCCGAGGGCGCATCGGCGCACGACGACGAGCACGACGAAGGAGGGCCGCGATGACGGCGACCAGGAGGATGTCGGTCAGCCAGGCGCTGGTCGGGTTCCTTGCGAATCAGTGGACGGTCGACGGGGAGATCCGCGAACGGACGATCCCCGGCGTGTTCGGCATCTTCGGACACGGCAACGTCGCCGGCATCGGCCAGGCGCTGCGCCAGCTCGATGTCGAGAGCCCCGGTATCATGCCGTACCACCAGGCCCGCAACGAGCAGGCGATGGTGCACCAGTCCGTCGGCTTCGCGCGGATGCACCGCCGCAGGGCGACGTTCGCCTCCGCGGCATCCGTCGGCCCCGGCGCGACCAACATGCTCACCGGCGCCGCGCTCGCCACGACGAACCGGCTGCCGGCGCTGCTGCTGCCGAGCGACACCTTCGCGACGCGCGTGGCCGACCCGGTGCTGCAGCAGCTGGAGCAGCCGTGGGACATCGGGCTCACCGTCAACGACGCGTTCCGTCCGCTCTCGCGCTTCTTCGACCGCGTGCAGCGGCCGGAGCAGCTGTTCTCCATCGCGCTGAACGCCCTCCGCGTGCTCGTCGACCCCGCCGAGACCGGCGCTGTCACGATCGCGCTGCCGGAGGACGTGCAGGCCGAGAGCGTCGACGTGCCGCTGTCGTTCCTCGCCGAGCGCGAGTGGCACGTGCGCCGGCCCGTCCCCGAACGCGGTGCGCTGGAGCGGGCCGTGCGGGCGATCCGCGCCGCGAAGCGCCCGTTCATCGTCGCGGGCGGCGGCGTGATCTACTCGGGCGCAGAGGAGCAGTTGCGCGCCTTCGTCGAGGCCACCGGCATCCCCGTCGGCACGACGCAGGCCGGCGGCGGCAGCCTCGCCTGGGACCACCCGCAGTACCTCGGCGGAGTCGGGGCCACGGGCTCGACCGCAGCGAACCGGCTCGCCGCCGAGGCCGACGTCGTGATCGGCATCGGCACGCGCTACAGCGACTTCACCACGGGGTCGCGCACGGCGTTCCAGCATCCGGGTGTCGAGTTCGTCAACATCAACGTCGCCGCGTTCGACGCGTACAAGCACGGCACGCAGCTGCCGGTGATCGCTGACGCCCGCGAGACGCTGGTCGCGCTCGCAGAGGCGCTGCCCGTCCGGATCGTGAGCGATGAGCACGCCACCCGCATCGCGGGGGAGAAGGCGGAGTGGGATGCCGCGGTCGACGCCGCCTTCACGCCATCGGGGCTGGAGCGGCCCGGCCAGCCGGAGATCATCGGCGCCGTCCAGGCGGCTACCGACCCGGAGGACGTGATCGTCCAGGCCGCGGGTTCCCTGCCCGGCGACCTGCACAAGCTCTGGCGCGTGCGCGACCCACTCGGCTATCACGTCGAGTACGCGTTCTCGTGCATGGGGTACGAGATCGCCGGCGGACTCGGCGCCAAGCGCGGCGCCCTCGCATCCGGCTCCGACCGCGACGTGGTCGTGATGGTGGGAGACGGCTCGTACCTGATGCTGAGCTCCGAGCTCGCCACGGTCGTCGCCGAGGGCATCAAGCTCATCATCGTGATCGTGCAGAACCACGGCTATGCCTCGATCGGCCACCTGTCGGAGACCGTCGGCTCGGAACGGTTCGGCACGCGCTACCGGATGCAGGACGATCCGGCGCACGCCGAGCGGCTGCTGCCGGTCGACCTCGCCATGAACGCTCGCAGCTACGGGCTGCACGTCGTGGAGATCCCGGCGACGGCATCCGCGATCGACGACCTGTCGGCCGCGCTCGCCGCAGCGAAGGCCTCGCCGCGGTCGACCGTGATCCACATCGAGAGCGACCCGCTGCTCTACGCCCCCGACGGGGAGGGCTGGTGGGATGTGCCGGTGCCGGAGGAGGCGTCGCTGCCGACGACCCGTCGCGCGCGCCGCGAGTACGAACAGCGCCGGACGGCGCAGCGCCCGCTGCTGGGCGCGGAAGACGGAGGAGAGGCATGAAGGCGACGGTGGCCGGCGCCCCGGTGAGCTTCGGCGTGTTCGAGCTGACCCCGGAGGGCGCCGAGACGATCAGCCCCGACGACCTGCTGGCGACGCTCGCCGAGTCGGGCTACCGCGGCGTGGACCTGGGCCCGTCCGGCTTCTTCGGGCAGGGCGCGCGGCTGCGGGAGCGGCTGCGGAGTCACGGGCTGGAGCTCGCCGGAGGCTGGGTGCAGCTGCCCTTCTCCGACGACGACGCGTTCGAGGCGGCGCTGCCGGAGCTGCACGAGGCACTGCGGGCGTTCTCCGACGCCGCGGAGGACGGTCCCGAGCGGCTGCCGCTGCCCACGCTCGCCGACGGAGGCTCGAGCATCCGCCAGGGTGCGCCGGGTCGGGGAGGCGAGGTCGACCCGCTCGCCGAGGCCGCGTGGGGAAGGCTGCTCGCGAACACCGAGCGCGCCGCGGCCATCGTGCGCGCAGCCGGCTTCGAGCCGACCTTCCACCACCACGCCGGCACGTTCGTGGAGTCTCCCGACGAGATCGACCGGTTCCTCGCGAACGTCGACGTCGACCTCACCCTCGACACCGGGCACCTCTTCATCGCCGGGGGAGACCCGCTCGACGCCGTGCGCCGCTGGGGTGACCGCATCAACCACCTGCACCTGAAGGACGTCGACCTCGGCGAGCTGACGCGCGTGCTCTCCGCCGGCGGCGGGATGCGCGAGGTCTGGTCGTCGGGTTCGTTCGTCGCGTTCGGCGCGGGCGACATCGACCTCGCCGCCGTGATGGATGCCGTCGACGAGCGCGGTTTCGACGGCTGGATCGTCGTCGAGCAGGACGTGCTGAACGGCCCCGACGTCTCCCTCTCCGAGTTCCGCGCCGCGCGCGGGGCCGACCAGATCCGCAACCGCGAGGCGCTGCGCCCCTGGGCGTGACCCCTTCTCCCCGACCCCTCTCCCCGAAGGACCGCACGATGTCACACGCTCCCCTCCGCTTCGGCCTGATCGGCACCGGACGCATCGGCCAGGTGCACGCCGCGAGCATCGCCGCCGACCCCGACGCGCAGCTCTCCTGGGTCGCCGATCCCTTCGTCGACGGCGCGCGCCGCGTCGCGGCGACGTACGGCGGCACGGCGACCGACACCCCCGACGAGGTGTTCGCCTCGGGGGAGGTCGACGCGATCCTCATCGCCTCGCCGACGCCGACGCACGTCGACCTCATCGCACGGGCGGTGGATGCCGGCATCCCCGTGCTCTGCGAGAAGCCGATCGACCTCGACATCGCGCGGGTCGAGGCGCTGCGTCCCCGGGTCGCGTCGGCCGGGGTGCCGGTGGCTCTCGGCTTCAACCGCCGCTTCGACCCCGCGTTCGCGTCGGCCAGGGCCCGCGTCGCCGCGGGTGAGATCGGCGCCCTCGAACAGCTCACGATCATCAGCCGCGACCCCTCGGCTCCGCCCGCCGACTACGTCGCCGTCTCCGGCGGGATCTTCCGCGACATGACGATCCACGACTTCGACATGGCGCGGTTCTTCCTGCCCGAGATCGTCGAGGTCTCGGCATCCGGGTCGACGACCTTCGACGCCGGCGCCGCCCACCACGGCGACTTCGACACCGCCGTGACCACCCTGCGCGCAGCATCCGGAGCCCTCGTCACGATCGTCAACTCACGGCACAGCGCCGTCGGCTACGACCAGCGCATCGAGGCCTTCGGCGGCACCGGGATGCTGCAGGTCGCGAACGCGCCGACCAGCCTCGTCAGCCTGTCGACCGCGGATGCCGTCGAGGCGAAGCCTCCGTACGAGCCGTTCTTCCTGGAGCGCTACGCCGCCGCCTACGCCGCGGAGCTGCACGAGTTCATCCTGCTCGCCCGCGGAGAGGAGTCGACGAGCCCGACGTTCGAGGACGGCCGCGCGGCGCTGATCCTCGCCGACGCCGCGCAGCGTTCGGCGACCGAGCGCGTCGTCGTGCCGGTCGACCTGCGATGAGCGCCGTCGAGCAGCCCGCCCGCTACCGGCTGGCCGCGTCGGCCGAGATGCTCTACACCGACCTCGATCTGGTCGAACGCGTCCGCCGTCTCGACGAGCGCGGCTTCGAGGTCGAGATCTGGGACTGGAGCACCAAGGACCTCCCCGCTCTCGCCGCCACCGGCGCGGTGTTCTCGTCGATGACGGGGTACCTCCGCGGCGACCTCACGACGCCCGACGGCATCGCCGACCTCCTCGCGACGGCGGAGGAGTCGCTGCGGAAGGCGGAGGTGATCGACTCACCCCGGCTGAACCTGCACGGCACGGGGCTGGCGCCCGGCGGCCTGCCGGTGCGCCCGCAGACCGAGGTCTCCCCGCACGAGTGGGAGATCGCGGCGGACACCCTCGCGCGACTGGCCGTGCTGGGTGCGCGCGAGGGGCGCGTGTTCACGCTGGAGAACCTGAACACCGCCGTCGACCACCCCGGAACCCCGTTCGCCCGCGCCGCCGACACGCTGCGTCTGGCGCGGGCCGTGGACTCTCCGTGGCTGCGCCTCAACCTCGACCTGTACCACGCGCAGATCGGGGAGGGGAACCTGATCGAGCTCGTGCGGGAGGCGCTGCCGTGGGTCGGCGAGATCCAGGTGGCTGATGTGCCTGGTCGCTGCGAGCCGGGCACGGGGGAGATCCGCTACGAGGCGATCGCCGCGGCGCTGCGCGACCTCGGCTACGACGGGGTGATCGGCCTCGAGGGCTGGGCGCGCACCGACACGGATGCCGCGCTGGACGCGTTCCGGAGCGCCTTCGGGGTCTGAGGAGCAGAGACGCAACAAGAGGCCGATGCGGACACCGCATCGGCCTCTCTGTGGTCACGCGTCGTACGTCGTGGGGCCCGTCACCTCGGGCACGGACTCCCAGGCTCCGGATGCCGTGCTCCGCAGCGCGGCATCCACGATCTCCGCCGCCGACCACGCATCGGATGCCGACGGCGCGAGCTGCCTGCCCTCGGCGACCGAGCGCAGGAACAGCGAGGCCTCGATGGTCTTCAGGTCGTCGAAGCCCATGCCGGTGCCGGCCCCGGGCTGGAAGCGCGCGAAGTCGCCGTAGTCGGGCCCGGCCATGACGGTGCGGTAGCCGGAGGCGTCATCGGCCAGCTGGAGCTCGTTCAGGCGCTGGAAGTCCCACCGCAGCGAGCCCTTCGTGCCGTACACCTCGATGCGGTACTCGGCGCGGGGGCCGATCGCGACGCGGCTGGACTCCAGCACGGCGACCGCGCCGGAGTCGAAGCGGGCGAGGATCGCGGCGTAGTCCTCGTTCTCGACGTCGCCGCGGGGGCCGTCGTCGGCGCCCTTGCTGAAGTGGCTGGCCGCGCCGGCCGACGGCAGGGGACGGCTGCGGATGAAGGTCTCGGTGAGCCCGCTGACGGAGCTGATCCGGCCGACGATGTACTGCGCGAGGTCGGCCCCGTGCGAGAGCAGGTCGCCGAGCACGCCGCTGCCCGCGCGATCGCGGCTGAACCGCCACGTGAGGGCGCCGTCGGGATCGGCCGAGTAGTCGGCGAGCAGGGCGACGCGCACGTTCGTGATCGTGCCGAGCGCCCCGTCGCGCACCAGGCGCCTGGCGTGCGCGATCGCGGGGGCGTGCCGGTAGTTGAAGCCCACCGAGGTCACGAGGCCCGCGTCGAGAGCGCCCTGTGCGATCTCTCGCGACTCGCCGGCGCCGCGGCCCATCGGCTTCTCGATCCAGAACGGCTTGCCCGCAGCGATGGCGGCCAGGGCGATCTCGTGGTGGAGGAAGTTCGGCGAGCAGATCGAGACCACGTCGACGTCGGGGTGGGCGATCAGCTCGCGGTAGTCGGAGACGGTCTCGCGGTAGCCGAGCACGTCGGCGGCGTGTTCGCGGCCCCCGGCATCCGGGTCTGCGGCGACCGTGAGGTCGGCGACGAGGGGCAGGTCGGGGTAGTGCCTGTGCGCCTCCAGATAGGCGCGTGAGTGCAGGCGCCCCATCCATCCGACCGAGACCAGACCGACGCCGATGTGCTTCTTCGTCACCACGGGCGACTCCTTCCGTTGGACACAGCGTATACCCCGAATGGAGATGTTGACAGAATGTATTGACATTTGGACTCCACGGTGTCAGGATCGCCCTGACACCGACGTCACCAGGTGGGACGTGTCGACGTCGACAGGATCCGCATCGAAGGGAAACCGAAATGAAGAAGCGCCTCATCGGCGTTCTGGGGATCGCCGCCGCAGCCGCGCTGCTGCTGTCGGCGTGCTCTGGAACCGGACAGGAACCGACGACCGACTCGCAGGGCGGCGGCGGCGACACCAAGTCCTCAGGGCTGAGCTACGCCGTGGTCACGCACGCAGCGCCCGGCGACGCGTTCTGGGACCGCGTCAAGTCCGGCGCGGAGAAGGCCGGAGCCGACTACGGCGCCGACGTCACCTACAACTCCGACCCCGACCCCGCGAAGCAGTCGCAGCTCATCGACAACGCGATCGCGCAGAAGGTCGACGGCATCGTCGTCTCCATGGCCAACCCCGACGGCGTCCAGGCGAGCGTCGAGCGCGCCGTCGCCGCCGGCATCCCGGTCGTGACCATCAACTCGGGCATCGAGAAGTTCAAGGAGTTCGGCGCGATCACCCACGTCGGGCAGAGCGAGTCGATCGCCGGAGCCGCTGTCGGCGAGCGCCTCAGCACGGAGGGCGCGACCAACGCCCTCTGCGTCATCCAGGAGGCGGGCAACATCGGACTCGAGGAGCGCTGCAAGGCCGCGGCCGGCGCGTTCGGCGGCACCATGGAGAACCTGCAGGTCGACGGCACGAACGATGCCGAGGTCAAGGCGACCATCAAGTCGAAGCTGCAGGCCGACCCCTCCATCGACGCCGTGCTGACCCTCGGCGGCCAGTACGCGATCGACGCGGTCGGCGCCGTCGAGGAGTCCGGCAGCGCGGCGAAGGTCGCGACCTTCGACCTGTCGGAAGACGTCGTGGCCGCAGTGGCCGACGGCAAGATCCTCTTCGCGGTCGACCAGCAGCCGTACGTGCAGGGCTTCCTCGGGGTGACCGCGCTCTACCTCAAGAGCATCAACGGCAACGACATCGGCGGTGGAGAGCCGATCTACTCCGGACCGGCGTTCGTCACGAAGGACAACGCGGCCCAGGTCGCGGAGTTCGCCAAGAAGGGCACGCGCTAACACCGGCGGAGGGGGCGGGATGACACCCGCCCCCTCGTCCGGCGAAAGGACTGAAGATGACAACGACGGACATCGTCACGGTGGGCAACAGACCGCGACTGGAACGGCGGCCGCTGCGCACTCTGCTCGTGCGGCCCGAGATGGGAGCGCTCGTCGCAGCGCTGGCGGTGATGATCTTCTTCTCCGTCTACACGAAGAGCTTCATGACCACCGCCGGAGCGGGCGTCTGGCTCGAATCCGCATCGACCTTCGGCATCATGGCCGTGGCGGTCGCCCTGCTCATGATCGGCGGGGAGTTCGACCTCTCGGCGGGTGTGCTCACCGGCTTCACCGCTCTCGTGGTCGGCATCCTGACCACACGGTACGGGCTGAACATCTGGGTGGCCGTGCTCGTCTCGCTCGTGCTGGCCCTCGCGATCGGCGCCCTCAACGGCCTCCTCGTGATGAAGACCGGGCTGCCGAGCTTCATCATCACCCTCGGCACGTTCTTCGTCCTGGCGGGCATCGACCTCGCCGTCACGAAGCTCATCACCGGTCAGGTGGCCATCCAGGGCATGACCAAGGTTCCCTACTACGACAGCATCCAGCCCCTCTTCGGCTCGTCGATCGAGATCGGCGGGGGCACCTTCTACATCTCGGTGCTCTGGTGGTTCGTCGTCACCGCCGTCGCGACCTGGGTGCTGCTGCGCACCCGGCCGGGCAACTGGATCTTCGCGGTCGGCGGGGCGGTCACGTCATCTCGCCAGGTGGGCGTTCCCGTGCTCAAGACCAAGATCGGCCTGTTCATGGTCACGGCCGGTGCGGCGTGGCTGGTCGGCATGATCTCGCTGTTCCGCACCTCGACGGTGCAGGCGAACACGGGCGTCGGGCAGGAGTTCATCTACATCATCTGCGCGGTCGTCGGCGGCTGCCTGATGACGGGAGGCTTCGGCTCCGCGATCGGCGCGGCGCTGGGCGCTCTCATCTACGGCATGGTCTTCCAGGGCATCACGTTCGCCCAGTGGGACACGAACTGGCTGCGCACGTTCCTCGGAGCGATGCTGCTGCTGGCGGTGTTCCTGAACCACTGGGTGCGACTCAGGGCGGGAGGAGTGAAATGACCGCGGTCAGCACGGCGGCGCCCGTCGTCGAGGTGCGCGACATCGGCAAGAGCTACGGTCCGGTGAACGCGCTCGCCGGAGTCAGCACGACGGTGAACGCCGGGCAGGTCACGTGCGTCCTGGGGGACAACGGCGCGGGCAAGTCCACGTTCATCAAGATGCTGGCCGGGGCGCACACCCCCTCCAGCGGCGAGCTGCTCGTCGACGGGGTGCAGGTGACGTTCTCGTCGCCGAGGGCGGCGCTGGATGCCGGCATCGCCACGGTCTATCAGGACCTCGCTGTCGTGCCGCTGATGCCGGTCTGGCGCAACTTCTTCCTCGGGTCGGAGCTGACGAAGGGCTGGGGGCCGCTCCGTCGGCTCGACGTGAAGCGCATGAAGCAGATCACGTACACGGAGCTCGCCAACATGGGCATCGACCTGCGCGACGTGGATCAGCCGATCGGCACGCTGTCCGGAGGAGAGCGCCAGTGCGTCGCGATCGCCCGTGCGGTGTACTTCGGTGCGAGGGTGCTGATCCTCGACGAGCCGACCGCCGCACTGGGTGTGAAGCAGTCGGGCGTGGTGCTGAAGTACATCGCCAGGGCCCGTGACCGCGGACTGGGCGTGGTGTTCATCACGCACAACCCGCACCACGCGTACCCCGTGGGCGATCGGTTCCTGCTGCTGAACCGCGGCACCAGCATCGGCAACTTCGAGAAGGAGGAGATCTCCCTCGCGCAGTTGACGAGCATGATGGCGGGCGGCGCCGAGCTCGACTCGCTCGCCCACGAGCTGCAGCGGGAGATCGGCGACGACTCACCGGTCGTCGAGGAGATCGTGCGCGAGGCCGAGCAGGCGTCGGAGCTGGGGAGCCCCGACGCGGAGTCGCCGTCCGGCGGCTCCACCCCTGCATCCGCCTGAGCGCGCGGAAGAGATCGGCCGGCATCGCCCCCGCGATGCCGGCCGATTCCGCGTGTCCGGGGATACCGCTCGCCGAATCGATTCGATAAACTGGTCGGACCCCCGATCCACCCCCCAGTTCTGCGAGCCGCTCCTTCATGGCCACCTCTCTCACCACGGGCCGTCCGTGGCGTGTCATCCTTGCCTTCTCCATCCCGCTCCTGCTCGGCAACGTCGTCCAGCAGCTGTACCAGTTCGTCGATGCGATCGTCGTCGGCCGCCACCTCGGCGTCGGCTCCCTCGCCGCGGTCGGCGCGACCGGACCGCTGCTGTTCCTGCTGCTCGGCTTCGCGTGGGGTCTCACGAGCGGCTTCGCCATCCCCATCGCGCAGGCCTACGGCGCCGGCGACGAGGTCGCGGTGCGCCGCTCCGTCGCGACCGGGGTGATCCTCACCGGCATCACGAGCGTGATCCTCACGGTCGGGGCGCCCCT
This sequence comes from Microbacterium sp. MYb72, assembly GCF_002979415.1. Lineage (GTDB taxonomy): Bacteria > Actinomycetota > Actinomycetes > Actinomycetales > Microbacteriaceae > Microbacterium > Microbacterium natoriense. The sequence continues at coordinate 61,667 of NZ_PCOT01000022.1, forward strand.
GATCTCGCACCCTCTCCTCGCGCTGCTGCAGACGCCGAGCGAGCTGATGGCCGAGGCCACCGTGTTCACGCAGATCAGCTTCATCGGCGCCGGCGCGACCATGTTCTTCAACTACCTGTCGGCGATCATCCGCGCGATCGGCGACTCCCGCACGCCGCTGGTCTTCCTCACGGTCTCGTGCGCCCTGAACGCGGGGCTCGTCGTGCTCATGGTCGGACCGCTCGAGTGGGGCGTGGCCGGGGCGGCGCTGGCGACGGTCGTCGCGCAGGCCGTGTCGGTGCTGCTGTGCCTGGAGTTCGTGCGCCGCCGCCTGCCGCTGCTGCACCTGCGCCGCAGCGACTGGCGCGTCACGCGCGCCGATGTGGCGGAGCACCTGCGTCTCGGACTGCCCATGGGCTTCCAGGCGTCGATCATCGCGATCGGCACCCTCACCGTGCAGGTCGCGCTCAACACCATCGGCGCCGAGGCGGTGGCCGCGTACACCACGGGCGCCAGGGTCGACAGCCTCGGCGTGGCCTTCCTCTCGTCGCTCGGCCTCGCCGTCTCGATGTACACGGCGCAGAACCTCGGCGGGCGCCGTCCAGACCGCATCCGCCGCGGCGTCGTGGAGGCGACGTGGATGGCGGTGGCCGCCGGTGCGGCGATCGGCATCGTCATCATCGCGTTCGGCGTGCCGATGGTGCGGCTGTTCATCGGCGACGGCTCCGACGAGGTCGTGAGGCTCGCGCACCTCATGCTCATCGTGAACGGATGCGGCTACTGGGCGCTCGGCGTGCTCTTCGTGCTCCGCGGCGCGCTCCAGGGCCTCGGGCACACGCTCGTGCCCACCGTCACCGGCGTCATCGAGCTCGTGATGCGCGTCGCCGCCGCGGTCGCCCTCGGCGCGTGGATCGGATTCCCCGGTGTCGCGCTCAGCAACCCGCTCGCCTGGGTGGGGGCGATCGTGCTGCTCGTGCCCGCGTACATCAGCGCGCACCGCGCCCTCGGACGGATGCCGGTGAACCCCGCGGAGGCCACCGAGACGTCGGCGATCGCCATCGTCGGACCGGTCGACGGGTCGATGGTGGTCGACGCCGTGGTCACGCAGCCGGTGCGCGTGGTGAAGAGGTCGCCGCTCGCCCGGCTGAAGAGGCGTTAGACCCCAGGAGTACGAAACATCATCCTTGAGACGGATGCGTTCATCCAGACACTTTCCTAATGTAGAAGGTGCGGAGATACCGCTGACGGGGGGTCGTCATGACGACATCGAGGGTGGCCAGCGATCTGGCCCAGATCATGGTCCCGATCGGAGTGGTCGGCGCGGTGCTCGCGGCGGTCTGCGCGATCGTCGCAGCCGTCGCGATCACACGCGGCGCGAGCGGCCTGAGCGGAGGCGCGGTGGGGCTCTGGATCCCCAGCGCGATGATCAGCTCCATCGCCGGATTCGCCAGCCAGTGGATGCCGCTGCTGGCCTCCGTCGCGGCGCTCGTCGGCCTGCTGGTGATCGGCGGCGTCGTGCGCGCGATCATGAACGCATCCGGCGCCGAGTGGCCGACGCGGGCGGAGAAGGCCGAGGCGGCGGCCGCTGCACCGGCCGTCGCGGCTCCGGCATCCGTCGCCCCGGCGACCAGCACGATTCCGACGCTCACGCGGCCGAATCCGGTCCGCGCGGCCTGAGCCTGTTCGCGTGGCCTGAGCCTGTTCGCGCGGCTCATTCCTGTACGCGCGGCTGACACTTCTGCCGCGTGTGCAGCGAACTGCCGCACGACTCCGAGCCGCGCGACCCAAGCGACTCCGCGGAGACTCAGCGGTAGTCGCGGTCGCGGTGCTGCCCGGTCTCGTCTCCGGACTCGACGCGTGCGGCCTCGCGGGCGCGCAGCTCGACGCGACGGATCTTGCCCGAGATGGTCTTCGGCAGCTCGGGCGCGAACTCGATGATCCGCACCCACAGGTGCGACGACAGGCGGTCGTGCGCGTAGGCGAAGATCGATCGTGCGGCCTCCGCCTCGTCGGCTCCGGCATCCGTCCGCAGGCACACGTACGCCTTCGGCACCGCCAGGCGGGTCGGATCCGGGCTCGGCACCACCGCCGCCTCGACCACGAGGTCGTGCTCCAGCAGCACCGACTCGAGCTCGAACGGCGAGATCTTGTAGTCCGAGGCCTTGAAGACGTCGTCCGCCCTGCCGACGTAGGTGAGGTAGCCGTTGGCATCCCTCGTCGCGATGTCGCCCGTGTGGTGGAACCCGCCTGCACGCGACTCCGCCGTCTTCTCCGGGTCGTCGTAGTACCCGGCCATGAGGCCGAGGGGCGGCTGCGACAGGTCGAGGGCGATCTCACCCTCCCCGTCGGTCACGGCGCCCGTCACGGGGTCGAGCAGCACGACGGGGTAGCCGGGGAGCGGTCGTCCCATCGATCCGATCTTGATCGGCTGGCCGGGGGAGTTGCCGATGCACGCCGTCATCTCGGTCTGACCGAAGCCGTCGCGGATCGTCCCTCCCCACGCGTTCTGCACGCGCTCGATGACCTCGGGATTCAGGGGTTCGCCGGCGCCGACGAGCTCACGCGGCGGGTGCGTGAGGCGTCCAAGGTCGGCCTGGATCAGCATGCGCCACACGGTCGGCGGTGCGCAGAACGTCGACACGTGGTGGGTGTCCATGACCTGCATGAGGGCGTTCGCGTCGAAGCGGTCGTAGTTGTAGACGAAGACGGTGGCCTCGGCGAGGAACGGCGAGTAGAAGCTCGACCAGGCGTGCTTCGCCCACCCGGGCGACGAGATGTTGAGGTGCACGTCGCCCGGCCGCAGGCCCAGCCACCACATGGTCGACAGGTGGCCGATCGGGTAGGAGACGTGGGTGTGCTGCACGAGCTTGGGGCGGCTGGTGGTGCCGCTGGTGAAGTAGAGCAGGGCGGTGTCGGATGCCGGGGTCGGGGCATCCGGCTCGAAACCCGTCGGGGCGTCGGCGGAGTCCGCGAAGCGCTCCCACCCAGCGGGGATGCCGTCGCCGACGCCGATCCGCAGGGTGTCGATGCCGTCGAGCCGCCCGGCGAGTGCGCCGAGGGTCACGACGGCGCGGGCGCGGCCGTGCTCGATGCGGTAGGCGAGGTCGGATGCCGACAGCAGCGTCGAGGTCGGGATCGACACCGCGCCGATCTTGGTGATCGCGAGCATCACCTCCCACAGCTCGATCTGGTTGCCCAGCATCACGATGACGTGATCGCCGCGGCGGATGCCGAGACCCGTGAGCCAGGCGGCGACCTGGTCGGAGCGGGCGGAGAGTTGCCCGTAGCTCCACTCCGCGAGCGACAGGTCGGCGGACACGATCTGCACGGCGGGGCGGTCGGGGTCCTCTCCCGCGACGACGTCGAACCACTCCAGCGCGAAGTTGAACTCGTCGGGGTGCGGCCAGGAGAAGCCGGCGCGTGCGGCGTCGTAGTCCGTGGCGTTCGCGAAGAGGAAGTCCCGCATCTTGCGGATCGTGTGCGTGGCTGCGGTGGCGCTGCGGCTCATTCGGTGCTCCCTTGCTTCACGTGCCGTTCCATCCTCGCGCTCTCGGGCCCTGCGCGCGAGTGCGGGGCTGGGCATCCGTCGACGGCGCGGCTACCGGCCGAGCAGTCCGCTTCCGTCGCGGAGCTCGAACACCAGCTGGGTCTCGGTGCCCCGCACGACGGGGTGGATCGTGATGTGCTCCAGCACGATGTCCCGCAGTGCCGTCGCATCCTGCACGGCGACGTGCACGAGGAAGTCGTCGACCCCGGCGACGTGGAAGACCTGCAGCACGCGGGGGATGCCGACGAGCGCATCGAACAGCGCGGTGACCTTGGGGCCGGTGTGGTTCGCGAGGCGCACCTTGATGATCGCCTGCAGCGGGAAGCCCAGGGCGGCCTCGTCGACGCGGATGCGGGTGTCGCGGATGACGCCGCGCTCGCGCAGCGCCCGCACGCGGTGCGCGCACGTCGACTCGGCGAGACCCAGACGGGTGGCGAGCGCCTTGTTCGTGACCTCGGCATCGGCGATGAGGGCGGCGAGCAGTTCGAGGTCGAGCTCGTCGAGTTGCGGTTTCGCCAAGATGGCTCCTCTTCGAAGGTCGCTTTCGGCACAGAATAGCGAATGCAGCGGAAGAACTGGCGGATGCTGTCGAATCCCTGCGCCCGGATTGGGATTCGGGCAACGTGGAGACATGACTGCACCGCTGCATCCCGACACCGTCGCCGTCCACAGCGGCCGCTCCGACCTCGAGGGTCTCGGGGTCCATGCGCTGCCGATCGACCTCTCCACGACGAACCCGCTGCCCGACATCGAGCGCGGAGGAGACTCGTACGAGGCGATGGCCACGGGCGGACGCCCTCCCGCCGACGGCAGCATGGTCTACGCCCGCCTGTGGAACCCCACGGTCGCGCGTTTCGAGGAGGCGCTCGCCGAGCTCGAGCACGCCGAGGCCGCGGTCGCGTTCGCCTCGGGCATGGCGGCGATGACCGCGGTGATCCTCGCGCACGGCCCCGCGACGGGCATGCGCCACGTCGTCGCGGTGCGCCCGTTGTACGGCGGAACCGATCACCTGCTGGGCTCCGGGCTGCTCGGCGTCGAGACCACGTACTGCCACCCCGACGAGGTCGCCGCCGCGATCCGACCCGACACGGGGCTCGTCGTGGTCGAGACCCCCGCGAACCCCACGCTCGACATCGCGGACATCGCCGACGTCGTGCGTCAGGCCGGCGGGGTTCCGGTCGTGGTCGACAACACGTTCGCGACCCCCGTGCTGCAGAACCCGATCGACCTCGGTGCGGCGATGTCGCTGCACAGCGCCACGAAGTACCTGGGCGGTCATGGAGACGTGATCGCGGGCG
>NZ_PCOT01000023.1 GCF_002979415.1 Microbacterium sp. MYb72
CGCGAAGCCGATGTCTCCGCCAGACAGCAGCACCACGACGACCCCGACGACCAGGACGGATGCTGCGCAGACCGGGGAGATCGGCGACGGCACGATGTCGGAGCTGCTGTCGTGGCTGGGGCGCGTGCTGGAGCCGGCGTACGGGTTCCGCTCGCTGCTGCGGTTCAAGGCCAAGTTCAATCCGGAGTACCGGCCCCTGTACATGGCCTACCCGGATCCCGGTCGGCTGCCGGCGATCGGGCTGGCGCTCGCCAGGGCCTATCTCCCGCACGTCACGGCGTCGGAGTACCTGGCACTGGCGAGGACTCTGCGGCGCTGATCCTGCTCGCGTCGGTCCCTCACTTGTGCGGGATTCCACGTCTGGATGCTCAGCTCGCGACGCCTGCTTGTTACGCTCGCCCATGCCGGTTCACGGGGGTGTGCCGGCTTCTGGGGGGCTGCTCACGTCGATCCGCATGCGGATCGTGCGCGGGCAGCCATGCTGTGGGGCAAGGGGGAAGCGATGGCTCTATTCGGGCGTCGGCGCCACGGAATCGACGTGCGCACAGAGCGTGCGGAACCGGCGGCGGGGGCGGCATCGGGTGGTGATGCGCTCGCGGTGATCGAGGAGCTCTTCGCGCCGACCGTGTCGTCTGCTGCGGATTCGCTCACGTTCTCGTGGACGGCCTCCGAATCGGAGACCGTCAGCGCTGCGCATCATGTCGCGCTGAGCGCTTCGGACGCGGGACTTCCTGCTCTCGATGTCGATCGAGGCGACGGTGCGGCGAAACGGGCACGAGCGGCCGCGACGGAGACGATCCCGAGCCTTCACGTGACCCCGGACAACTCTGCGATGCGGGATCGAACCCTGCGCGCAGCATCCATCAGCCACACCGGCAGCGAACAAGAAAGAGCAGCAATGGCACATCTCGAACAGTCCGTTCAGGACCTCCTGTCGATCGACGGCGCGACCGGAGCGGCCATCGTCGACTCCGCGTCCGGCATGGCACTCGGACAGGGAGGGCACCCCGGATTCGATCTGGGCGTCGCGGCCGCCGGCAACTCGAACGTCGTCCGCGCGAAGCTGCAGACGATGAAGGAGCTGGGGCTCGCCGGGCAGATCGACGACATCCTCATCACGCTCGACGAGCAGTATCACCTGATCAACGTGCTGAACGGCGCGGGCGCCGAAGGCCTGTTCATCTACCTGGTTCTCGACCGGTCGAAGGCCAACCTCGCCCTGGCCAGGCACAAGCTGGCCGCCGTCTCGGCGCAGATCGAGATCTGAGGGCGAGAGTCCGACCGACGAGGAGACCCCCTGCCTCGGCCGAGGCAGGGGGTCTCCTCGCGAATCTGAGGACCGACGGTCAGTCGGTCTCGACGATCTCGGAGTCGGCGTTCCGGCGGATCGAGTCGATGCCGTTGAGCGCTCCCGACTTCGAGGAGTAGCCCTCGCTGGACAGCGCGATGACCTCGCCGTTGCCCGCCTTCAGACGGAACCGGTACTCGCCGGACTTGTCGGTGTACAGCTCCCACTTGCCTGCCATGAGGCGTCCTTTCTCTTCGGATCGAGGGAACGACGCCCCTCCCGGGAACACGCTAGCCCCGGGATGCAGCGGGGGGAAGGGCGTCGTCACGAATCGTCGCGGCGGTGTTCAGCCGCGCGGATGCACCGCGACGGGTTCGGGGGACACGGCGATGCGCACGCGGTCCCCGAAGGCGGGGTGGATGCCGGGGGAGTGCTGCAGACGCACCAGCTCACCCGACTCCGTGCGCACCAGGGTGCGCCGCATGCTGCCGAGGAAGGTGCTCTCCTCGACGAGGGCGTCGGTGGCGGCATCCGCCTCCGATGCGAAGTACACGTTCTCCGGGCGCAGGTACACGTCGACGGGGCCGTCCGCGGGGTTCTGGAGCGGAAGCCGCTGCCCCCACACCGTGACGTGATCGCCCTCGGCCACTCCGGAGACGACGCTGGAGAGCCCGACGAATGCGGCCACCCCTGCCGTGGACGGCGTCGTGTACAGCTGCTCGGGAGAGCCGATCTGCTCGATGCGGCCGGAGTTCATCACCGCGATCCGATCGGACACCGCGAGGGCCTCCTCCTGGTCGTGGGTGACGAACACCGTCGTGATGCCGAGCCGCAGCTGGATGCGGCGGATCTCGTCGCGCAGCTGCACCCTGACCTTCGCGTCGAGCGCGGAGAGCGGCTCGTCGAGCAGGAGCACCTTCGGCTCGGTGACGAGAGCCCTGGCGAGTGCCACGCGCTGCTGCTGGCCGCCGGAGAGCTGATGCGGGAAACGGTCGGCGAAGTCTGCGAGGCCGACGAGAGCGAGGGCGTCGAGGGCCCGCGCCGCGGCATCCGCCTTGCCTGCCCCACGACGACGCAGCCCGAAGGCGGTGTTGTCGACCACCCTCAGATGCGGGAACAGCGAGTACGACTGGAACACCATTCCGATGTCGCGCTTGTTCGTCGGCACGCGGGAGACGTCCCCTCCGCCGAGGAGCACGGCGCCCTGGTCGGCGCCCTCGAGGCCGGCGAGCACCCGCAGGAGCGTGGTCTTGCCGCAGCCCGACGGGCCCAGCAGCGAGACGAACTCGCCCGGAGCGATGTCGAGGTCGACGCCGTGCAGCACGGTGGTGCCGGCATAGCTCTTCACGATGCCCTGCAGCTGCACGCGGGTGCCCTCTCCCGCCTCGGCGAGGAGGATGTTGTCGGCAGTCCGGGGAAGAGTCATGAGCGGGCCTTTCGGGTGCCGCGGGCGAGGCGGCCGATGAGGAGGAGCAGGGCGAAGACGAGCAGCAGCGCCAGCAGCGTGAAGATCGCCGGGGCATACGGGTCCTGCTTTCCGACCACGACCATGGCGGTCTGGAACACGGGCCGGTTCAGCAGCGATGCGATCGTGAACTCGCCGAGGACCACGGCGATCGAGATGAGGGAAGCGGCGAGCAGCCCCTGGCGCAGGTTGGGTGCGAGCACCCGGAGGACGACGGTCGGCCAGCTGGCACCGAGCGAGCGCGCGGCCTCCGAGAGGGTGCGCAGATCGGCCGCGTCGATGGATGCCTGGATCGAGCGGTAGGCGAAGGGCAGAACCGTGATGCCGTATGCGAACGCGAGTGTCCAGGTCCCGGTGCCGAGTGCCCGCCCGATCTGCAGGTAGATCGGGGCGAGGCCGACGACGAGCACGATCGCGGGGATCGAGATCGGCAACAGGGCGACGAACTCGAACACCGGCTTGAGCCTCGTGAAACGAAGATTCACGAGGATCATGGTCGGTGCGAGGATCAGCAGCACGATCACGACCGTGACGAGGGCGAGCACCAGCGAATTGCCGAGACCGATCCAGATCGGCTTGATCGCGGCGGACTTCACCGGGTCGAACAGGGCGATCCAGCGCGCGAACGAGAGCCCGCCCTTCGGATCGCGCAGCGTGTACAGCAGCGTGGAGAACAAAGGGATCGCGAAGAACGCACCGACGAGGATGCCGATGATCCAGCGGGTCAGTGGCGAGGGGCCGAGGCGGTTCATGCCTGCCACCTCGCAGCCCGACGCTGGATGGACGAGTACAGCGCCATCACGATGCCGACGATGACGATCATGCCGAGAGCGAGGGCCCCTGCGAGGTTCTCGCGGCCGAGCACGGTCTCGCTGGTCAGCGCCGTGCGGATCTGCAGGGGAACGATCTGCGACCCCTGGCTGGCGAGGGCCGCCGCGGTCGCGTACGACGAGAACGCGTTGGCGAACAGCAGCAGCAGGCTGGCGAGGAACGAGGGCGCGAGCACCGGGATGCCGATGCGCAGCCAGAAGCTCGTCCTGGTGCCGCCGAGCGTGAGGTTGGCCTCGGCCCACTGCGGCTTGAGAGCGGCGAGGGCGGGCATGAAGGTGATGACCATGAGCGGGACCTGGAAGTAGATGTAGGGCAGGATCAGCCCGGGCAGCTCGTACAGCCACGTGCCGTTCTCGTAGATGTTGAGACCGAACGTGTCCTTGAGGAGGAGCGTCATGACGCCCTGGATGCCGATCGTCGCGATGAAGGCGAAGGCGAGCATGACGCCGCCGAACTGGGCGAGCACGCCGGCCGCGGCATCCACCGTCTGACGGACGATGCCCTCGGGGTTCATGCCGAGGAGCGCGTAGCAGACGAGAGCGCCGACGACCGCTCCGACGGCGGCGGTCAGCAGCGACAGCCAGGCGGAGTTGGCGAAGGTCGTGAGCACGACCGGGTCGACGAGGGCGGTCAGGTTCGTCCAGGTGAAGCTGCCGTCCTTCGTGAAGAAGCCCGAGCCGATGGAGAGCACCGTCGGGACGGCGAGGAACAGGACCACGTAGACGGCGAAGGGGACGAGTCCCAGCCAGGAGAGGGAAGGGGCGAACCGCCGGACCCGCGAGGGTCCGGCGGTCGGGGTGGGGGCGGATGCCGCGGCATCCGCCCCCGTCAGCGCAGTCGAGGTCACTGGACCGCCGCTGCCCACTTCTCGCCGAGGAGCTTTCCGGCGTCGGCGGACTGCTTCTCGGTCGGGACGACCGTCTTCTCCGGGGCCTCGGGGAGCTTCGCGAGGAGGTCCTTGTCGATCGTTCCGGCCTCGGTCATCGCGTCGACGCGCGCCGGGCGTGCGCCGCCCTTGAGCCACAGGTTCTGCACGTCGTCGCTGTACAGGAACTCCTGCCACAGGCGCGCGGCCGCCGGGTGCGGGGCGTCGGCGTTGATCGCCTGGTTGTAGTAGCTGGAGTAGCCGGTGCCCGGGAGGACGACGACCTTCCAGTTCTCGTTGTCCTTCTGGTGCGACGTGTTCAGGTAGTCCCAGTCGAAGACGACGGGCGTCTCACCGCTCGCGACGGTCGAGGTGGTCACGTCGACCTTGAGCAGGTTGCCGGCCTTCTGCAGCTTCGAGAAGAAGTCGATGCCGGGCTCGAAGTCGTCGAGGGTGCCGTCGGACTGCACGGTGGCGAGGCCGACCGCCGCGAAGGCCGCTCCGGCCTGCGTCGGGTCGCCGTTCAGCGCCACGGCGCCCTTGTAGTCGGCGCCGAGCAGGTCGTCGAGGGTCTTCGGGGCGTCGTACTTCGACGAGTCGTAGCCGATCGACATGTACCCGCCGTAGTCGCCGACGAAGAGACCCGTGGACTCCTTGAGGTTGTCGGGGATCTCGTCCCACGTCTGCACCTTGTAGGGGGCGAAGCTCTTCGTGTTCTGCAGGGCGACCGCGATGCCGAGGTCGAACACGTCGGGTGCGGTGTCGAGGCCCTTGTTCGTCTCGGCGGCCTGGATCTCCTCGGCGCTGGACACGTCGGGGGAGGCCTCGTTGATGGTGATCTCCGGGTACTTCTTCGCGAAGAGATCGAGGATCTCGCCGTAGTTCGCCCAGTCGCGGGGGAGGGCGATGACGTTGAGCGCGCCCTCGGCCTTGGCTGCGGCCTCGAGGTCGGCGAACGTGCCGAAGTCGGAGACGGAGGTCGCGGATGCCGCGTCGACCTTGTCGCCGTCAGCGGCGGGAGCGTCGCCGCCGGATGCGCATCCGGCCAGGACGAGCGCGGCCGTGGCGGCGAGGGCGATGCCGGCGCCGAAGCGGGCGCGGCGGGGGAAGTGTGCCATGAGGGTCCTCTCGGTGTCCGGCGCGGGTACGCCGGGTCGGGTTGCGAGTGGACGCTACGGGGTGGAGGTTGCCGATCGTCGCGGGTCGGGTGAACGACAGATGACCGGGTGGTGGCTGACGGATGCTGCGGGTCGGCTGACGCCCCGGGGAGAGGCGCCGCGGAGAGGCGCCGGGAAGAGGCGCCGGGGTCAGTCCTGAGGGATGCGGAGCTTGAAGCCCACGTGCGAGCCCGTGTAGCCCAGCCGCTCGTAGAAGCGGTGCGCGTCGACGCGGGCGGCATCCGAGGTGAGCTGGACCATCGCCGCATCCAGCGCGGGGGCCGCGGCATCCGCCACCCAGCGCATCATCGCCGACCCGATCCCCGATGAGCGCAGATCGCTCCGGACCCGGACGGCTTCGACGAGGAGCCGCCGTGCGCCGCGGCGGGCCATGCCGGGGATGGACGTCAGCTGCATCGTGCCGACGACGCGGCCGGCGAGCTCGACGACCACAAGGTCATTCGACGCCTCGGCGAGGATCTCTGCGAGGGCGGTCTCGTACGCGGGACGGTCCTCGGCCGAGGCCACGTCGCCCCGCGCCGCGCTGATCGGATCGTCGGAGAGCAGAGTGATGAGAGCATCCGCATCGTCAGCCGTCGCGCGCCTCAGCGTGGCCCGTCCGGCTCGGGATTCGAAGACGTGCGGCAGCGGCAGGGCGTCGAGCATGCTCCCAGTCTGACATCCTGGGCGGATGGACATCGGCGCTGTGCTCGGGCTGGAGCAGCTCACCTGGGGCACGCTGATCCTCGTCGTGATCGCCGCGTTCGCCGCCGGCTGGATCGACGCCGTCGTGGGTGGCGGCGGTCTGCTGCAGCTGCCCGCCCTGCTCCTGATCCCCGGGATGGCTCCGGTGCAGGCCCTCGCGACGAACAAGCTCGCCTCTGTCTTCGGCACGGCGACGAGCAGCATCACCTACTACCGCAGGGCCAAGCCCGACATCCGCACGGCGGTGCCGATGGCGGTGATCGCGCTCATCGGGTCGTTCGGCGGGGCGGCGGTCGCGACGGTGCTCCCGTCCGCCGCGTTCAAGCCGATCATCGTCGTCGCGCTCTTGGCCGTGGCGCTGTTCACGGCCTTCCGCCCGCAGATGGGGGCCGCGACGCAGCTGCGCTTCAGCGGCCACCGGCATCACATCGCGGCGGGGGCGGCCGGCCTCGGAATCGGCTTCTACGACGGCATGATCGGCCCCGGTACCGGCACGTTCCTCGTGATCACCCTGGTCGCTCTCCTGGGATACGACTTCCTGCAGGCGAGCGCGAAGGCGAAGATCGTGAACTTCGCGACCAACGCCGGGGCGCTGCTGCTGTTCATCCCGCACGGCTCGGTGCTGTGGCTGCTGGGCGGCATCCTCGCCGTCGCGAACGTGGCGGGGAGCTACCTCGGGTCGCGCATGGCCATCTCCCGCGGCACGACGTTCATCCGCGTCGTCTTCCTCATCGTGGTCATCGGCCTCATCGCGAAGCTCGGCGTCGACGTCTGGAACGAGAACATCGCCCCGGCGCTCGGCCTGCCCGGTCGGTGAGCGGCTCCCTGTCACCGGTCGTTGAGCGAGGAGCGAAGCGACGAGACGAAACGCCCCATGCTCCGGGGAACATGAGGCATTTCGTCTCGCTTCGCTCGCTCAACGACCGGGTGGCTGGGGTCGCTCAACGAGCGGGTGGTCGGGCGCCGTGCGAGGGTCAGGCCTCGTCGTCCTCCGGGACGAAGTCGACGCCGGCCTCGGCGCGCTGCTCGGGGCTGATGGGCGCCGGAGCCGAGGTGAGCGGGTCGAAGCCGCCGCCCGACTTCGGGAAGGCGATCACGTCGCGGATCGACTCGCTCTTCGACAGGTGCTGCAGCACGCGGTCCATGCCCAGCGCGATGCCGCCGTGCGGCGGTGCGCCGAACTTGAACGCGTCGAGCAGGAAGCCGAACTGCTCCTGTGCGACCTCGTCGCTGATGCCCATGACCTCGAACACGCGCTTCTGCACGTCTTCGCGGTGGATGCGGATCGATCCGCCGCCGAGCTCGGAGCCGTTGCACACGATGTCGTACGCGTAGGCGAGAGCCGAGCCGGGGTCGGTGTCGAAGGTGTCCTCGAACTCGGGCTTCGGGCCCGTGAAGGCGTGGTGCACGGCGGTCCATGCCCCTGCGCCCACGGCGACGTCACCCGAGGCGACGGCATCCGCTGCGGACTCGAACATCGGAGCGTCGACGACCCAGGTGAACGCGAATTCGTCCGGGTTCAGGTAGCCGAGGCGGCGGCCGATCTCGACGCGCGCGGCGCCGAGGAGCGCGCGGCTCTCCTTCGCCGAACCCGCGGCGAAGAACACGCAGTCACCGGACTCGGCGCCGACGAGCGCCGCGAGCCCTGCCTGCTCGGCCTCGGACAGGTTCTTGGCGGCGGGGCCGCCGAGCGAACCATCCTCGTTGAAGAGCACGTAGGCGAGGCCGCGGGCGCCGCGCTGCTTGGCCCAGTCCTGCCAGGCGTCGAGCTGCTTGCGGGGCTGTGAGGCTCCGCCGGGCATGCGAACGGCGCCGACGTACTCCGCCTGGAACACGCGGAACGGCGTCTCAGCGAAGTACTCGGTGGCCTCGACGAGCTCCAGGCCGAAGCGCAGGTCGGGCTTGTCAGAGCCGTACTTCGCCATGGCGTCGGCGTACGTGATGCGCGGCAGCGGGGTCTGCACCTCGACGCCGATCGTCTTCCACATGGCGACGACGAGCGACTCCATGAGGGCGATGACGTCTTCCTGGTCGACGAAGCTCATCTCGATATCGAGCTGCGTGAACTCCGGCTGACGGTCGGCGCGGAAGTCCTCGTCGCGGTAGCAGCGCGCGATCTGGAAGTACTTCTCCACGCCGCCGACCATGAGCAGCTGCTTGAACAGCTGCGGCGACTGGGGCAGCGCGTACCAGCTGCCCGGGTGCAGGCGCGCGGGCACGACGAAGTCGCGGGCGCCCTCGGGAGTGGAACGCGTGAGCGTCGGCGTCTCCACCTCGGTGAAGTCCTCGGCGTGCAGCACGTCGCGGATCGCCTTGTAGACGTTCGAGCGCAGACGCAGAGCGGATGCCGTCGCAGGACGCCGCAGGTCGAGATAGCGGTACTTGAGGCGAGCCTCCTCGCCCACGTTCTCGGTCTCGGCGAGAGCCGTGGAGACCTGGAACGGCAGCGGGGCCGACTCGTTCAGCACGACGACGTCGCTCGCGATGAGCTCGATCTCGCCGGTCGGCAGGTTCGGGTTCTCGTTGCCGTCCGGGCGACGCGACACCTCTCCGGTGACCTTGAGGACGAACTCGTTGCGCAGCGGGTGGGCCACCTCTTCGTCGCGGATGACGACCTGGGCGATGCCCGAAGCATCCCGAAGATCGATGAACGCGACTCCTCCGTGATCACGACGACGATCGACCCAGCCCGTGAGGGTGACGGTCTGACCGATGTTCTCGGCTCGCAGGGAGCCTGCGGAGTGAGTGCGAAGCACGGAGGATTCCTCCTGATCTGGGAAATGATGAACCCGCCCATTCTACGTGGGCGCGGATCGCCTCCCCGCCTGTGTGGTGTCGATCAGTATGATCGCCTCGACACAGCCATCACACAGAAAGGATGCATCGTGGACTCCAACGGCATCTCCGATCTCTACGCATCGATCTTCTCCGGCACGACCGGTCTGATCGCGCTCGTCTTCTACGTCCTGGTGGCCATCGGCCTGTGGAAGGTGTTCTCCAAGGCGGGGTACCCCGGCATCCTCGCGATCATCCCGATCGTGAACATCGTCATCCTGGTGCGCATCGCCGGGATGTCCGGATGGCTCGCACTGCTGTACCTCATCCCGATCGTCGGTTTCGTGTTCGGCATCATCGTGGCGATCAAGCTCGGTGAGCGCTTCGGCAAGGGCGGCGTCTTCTCGTTCTTCCTGCTGTTCCTGTTCCCCTACATCGGCTACCTGATCCTCGGTTTCGGCGAGTCCCGCTACAGCAAGGCCTGACGTGCCGGCGAAGCGACTGCACCTCGTCCGCCACGGCGAGGTGCACAATCCCGCGCGGGTGCTCTACGGGCGGCTGCCCGACTACCACCTGAGCACCGCGGGACGTCGCATGGCGCAGGCGGCGGCCGATCACGTGGCCTCGTTGGATCGGCCCGTCGCCGCCCTGTACTCCTCGCCGCTGGAGCGGGCGCAGGAGTCGTCGGAGCCCTTCGCGGTGCGGTTCGACCTGGTGCCGGAGATCGACATCCGCATCATCGAGCCGACCAACGTGTTCGAGGGCACTCGGATGCGGCGCTCGCTCATGAATCCTCTCAACTGGTGGCACCTGCGACAGCCGTCGCTGCCGAGCTGGGGCGAGCCGTACACCTCGATCGCGGAGCGGATGCTGGGCGCCATGGGCGAGGCCTGGCAGGCAGCCGATGACGGCGACGTGGTGATGGTCTCGCACCAGGCGCCGATCTGGATCACGCATCTCCGCGTGGCAGGCCTGCCGTTGCGGCACGACCCGCGCACGCGGAGATGTGCGCTGTCGAGCGTCACGTCGTTCGAGCTCGTCGGCGATGTGTGGCGCGAGGTCGCCTATGCGGAACCGGCGACCACCGAGGGCGCAGTGGACGTCGGCGCCGTCTGACCCCTGACGCCCTCGACGCTCCGGGTCAGTGCTCGGCGGCGAGCAGCGACTGGATGATCCCCACCGCGGCGAGCTGGCCGGCCGTCGCCGCCAGCATCACGGCGGCCATCGGTCCCGGCAGCGTCGCGCGGTGCGCGAGATCGCCGGCCGCGAAGACGCCGGGCGCGGAGGTACGTCCGAAGTCGTCGATCTCGATCGCACCGGACTCGAGCATCCGCAGGTCGAGCTGCGCCGCGAACGGTGCGCGCTGGCGCATCGTCCCCGAGGCGACGAAGACACCGGCGACGGTGTGCTCGGCGTCGGACGTGCGCACCACGACACCGGCGTCAGCAGCCGAGACCGCGACGACCGCCGAGCCGCTCCCCCTGGCGCCGCGGGCCTCAAGGGACACGACCTCCTCGGTCGTGAAGGCGGTCCCCACGGGGATGACCGTGATCTCGCTCACGATCCGTCCGAGCATGCCGATCAGGTGCTCGGCGCGCGCCGCTCCACCGAGAACCGCGATCGGCTTCCCCGCGTGCTCGTGGCCGTCGCAGAAGGGGCAGGAGAACGCTCGGGTGCCCCAGAGTTCCGACAGCCCGGCGATCTCGGGCAGGTCGTCGACCACCCCGGTCGCGAGGATGATGTTCCGCCCCGATGCCGTGGAGCCGTCGGCGAGCGCCACGGTGAAGTCCCCCTCGCCGCCGGACACGCGGTCGGCGCGGACATCGCGGATCTCCACGTCGTCGTAGGCGCCGAGCTGTGCGCGTGCGGTCGCTCGGAACTCGGCGGGAGGGGTGCCGTCGTTCGCTATGACGTTGTGCATGTGCAGCACCGTGCCGTTGCGGTATTCGCCCGAGTCCAGGAGCAGCACCGACCGGTGCATGCGTCCGAGCGTGAGTGCCGCCTGCAGGCCCGCGGGGCCTGCGCCGATGACGATCGCGTCGTACATGTGCGGGTGTCCTTCCGTGGATGGGGTTGCGTTCCCGCTCAGTCTGTGACTTCATGTCGACATGAAGTCAAGCGCCGAGCATCCGTGGTCCGTCGGCGAGGTCGCCGCCCGCTTCGACCTCCCCACCAACGTGCTGCGGCACTGGGAGGTGGTGGGCCTGCTGCGGCCCGAACGCGACACGGCCGACCGGCGCCGCTACGGCGAGGACGAGGTCGTCCGCATCGCCGTGATCCAGCGCAGCAAGGCGGCGGGGATGAGCCTCGAGCAGATCGGGGTGCTGCTCGACGACGGGAGCGCTGGTCGGCATCAGGTGCTGCAGGAGCACCTCGACGATCTGGACCGGCGCATGGAGGAGATGCGCCGGTCGAGAGAGATGACCGAGCACGCGATGCGCTGCCGGTCGCACGACATCGCCACCTGCCCGCGTTTCCGCGAGGGCGTCGCCGACGTCCTCGCCCGGTTCTGACGTCCCTCCGGACGCCCTCGAGAACGGGCCCGCGGAGGCCCCACCCGTCCGGCTCACGCATAGGAACCCTTGCGTAGACTGGGAATCGTGCCACTCGCCTCGACGGTTCGCCCGATCCGCAGCGGCCGCCGCTCCCGCATTCGCGTCCTTCGTGGTGCGGTCGGAGCCGCGCTCGCCGCGGTGTTCGCCATCGGCCTCAGCGCCTGCGCCCCCGATGCCGTCAGCGACTCGTTCCTGAGCGGCGAGAACACCGGCTACGTGGCGGCCGACGGCGCGATCGTCGAGATCCCCGTCGCCGAGCGCGGCGACCCCGTCGACTTCGCAGGCGTCACCGAGGCGGGGGAGAAGTTCTCCAGCGCCGACATCGCCGGCAAGGTCGCCGTCGTGAACTTCTGGTACGCGGGCTGCGCGCCGTGCCGCGTCGAGGCGGGCGACCTCGAAGCGGTCTGGCAGAAGTTCGGCGACCAGGGCGTCTCGTTCATCGGCATCAACACGAGGGATCAGGCCGACACCGCCAAGGCCTTCTCCGACGAGTACGGCATCACCTACCCGAGCCTGATCGACGTCGACACCGCGGAGGCGAAGCTCGCGTTCGCCGAGGTCGTGCCGATCCAGGCCACGCCGACCACGCTGGTGCTCGACAAGCAGGGCCGCGTCGCCGCCCGCATCATCGGGCCGATCGACAGTCCGTCGATCCTCTCCACGCTCGTCAAGGACGCGCTCGCGGAGACCTCGTGAGCGCGCGGGGTGCGCTGTGAACCCCGAGGTCATCATCAACTCGGGTGCGCTCTGGTTGGCGATCCCTGTGGCGATGCTGGCGGGGCTCATCTCCTTCCTCTCCCCGTGCGTGCTCCCGCTCGTCCCCGGATACCTCGGCTTCCTCGGTGGTGCGGTGTCGCCGCGCGCTGCGCAGGGACGAACGGATGCCGTCGCACCAGGGCGCGGTCGTCTCGTGCTGGGAGTGCTGCTCTTCATCCTCGGCTTCAGCGTCGTCTTCGTCGCCATCACGGCACTCGGCGGCGTCGCGAACGTGTTCCTGATCCGATGGGGCGATCTGATCACCCGCATCCTCGGCGTCGTGATCATCATCATGGGCCTGGTGTTCCTCGGGCTCTTCGGCTTCGCCCAGCGCGAGTTCCGATTCCACGTCGACTCGAAGCTCGGCGTCGCCGGAGCCCCGCTGCTCGGCGTCGCGCTCGGCATCGGCTGGGCGCCCTGTCTCGGGCCCACTCTCACGGCGATCTTCGCGCTCTCGTTCAATGCGGGCGACCCGGTGCGCGCCGGATTCCTCGGGCTCGCGTACTCGCTCGGCCTCGGCATCCCGTTCCTGCTCGTCGCCCTCGGTTTCGGCTGGGCGACGAGGGCCATCGGCTTCCTGCGCCGCCACATCCGCGTGGTGAACGTCATCGGCGGCGTCCTGCTCATCGTGCTCGGCATCCTCATGGTGACCGGGCTGTGGACCGACATCATGTCCCGGCTGACGGCGGTGATGAACAGTGTCATCCTCCCGCTCTGACCTGAACGACCAGAAGGACCCCGTGGACACCGACCCGCTGCGCCCGTCCGACCACATCGACGGCGACGACACGATCGTCCAGCCCAAGCTCGGTTTCGTCGGCTGGCTGCGGTGGGGATGGCGCCAGCTCACCTCGATGCGCACGGCCCTGATCCTGCTGCTCGTGCTCGCGATCGCGGCGATCCCCGGCTCGATCTTCCCCCAGCGCATGGCCGACCCCAACGGCGTGACGCAGTGGGAGCGCAACAACCCCGACATCTTCCCGGTGCTCGACTCGCTGAAGATGTTCGACGTCTACCTGTCGCCGTGGTTCTCGGCGATCTACCTGCTGCTGTTCACCTCTCTCGTCGGCTGCGTGATCCCGCGCATCAAGCACCACCTCAAAGCCCTGCAGGCGCGCCCGCCGCGCACCCCCGCACGGCTGAAGAGGCTCGCCGACTTCCGCGCGGTGGAGCGCACGAGCACGGATGCCGCCGCCGACGCGGCCGCGTCCATCGACATCGCCCAGAAGCAGCTGAAGGCACTCGGGTACCGCGTCGAGCGCTACGACGCCGGGCGCACCTTCTCGGTCTCCGCCGAGCGCGGGTACTGGCGTGAGACGGGCAACCTGCTCTTCCACATCGCGCTGGTCGGAGTGCTCATCACGGTCGGCGTCGGCGGCGGCTTCGCCTACACCGGCCAGCGCGTGCTGGTCGAGGGGGAGACCTTCGCGAACACCCTTCTCGACTACGACTCCATGAACCGCGGCCGCTTCGTCGGCGACGGGGCTCTCACGCCCTACTCGATGCGGCTCGACAGCTTCGACGTCACCTACCAGCCGTTCGGAGAGCCCGGATCGGGGCAGGCCGGCGACTTCTCCGCCAACGTCACGCTCAAGGAGAACGGCGACACGCGCACCGGCTCGGTGAAGGTGAACCACCCGCTCGAGGTCGGGGGCGACCGGATCTACCTGCTCGGCAACGGCTACGCGCCGACCATCACGGTCCGCAACGCCGACGGCAAGGTCGTCTTCAAGAACAGCGTCCCCTTCCTCCCGCAGGACACGAGCATGACCTCGCTCGGCGTCGTCAAGGTCACCGACGGGATGCCGGAGCAGCTCGGTCTCCTCGGGTTCTTCTACCCCACCACCGGCGTGCTCGACACGGGGGCCTTCTTCTCCGCGTACGGCGATCTGACCAACCCCACGCTCACCCTCGACGTCTACTCGGGTGACCTCGGGATCAACGAGGGCACGCCCCGCTCGGTCTACGTGCTCGACACCACGGGGATGACGAAGCTCACCGGCCGCACCACGGACGTCGAATCGATCAAGCTGACCCCGGGCAAGACCGCAGACCTCCCGAACGGTCTCGGCACCGTGACCTTCGAAGACGAGTCTCCCGCTGGGGCGACCGACCTCACGCACTCGGTGAAGAGGTTCGCGTCGCTGCAGATCCACCACGACGCGTCGTCGGTGTGGGTGCTCGTGTTCGCCCTCCTGGCCCTCGGCGGGCTGATGCTGGCGCTCTTCGTGCCGCGCCGTCGCGTGTGGGTCAAGGCCACCCACTCCGGTGACGGGGTCGCCCTGGAGTACGCCGGTCTGGCGCGAGGCGAGGACCCCACGCTCGGCGCCGCCGTCGACGACCTCGTGGCCGGGCACGCACGGCTGCTCGACGCCGCCGGTGTCACGGCCGCCCGCGAGGCGGAAGACGAATCCGAGCCCCCGGCATCCGAGCCCCCGGCATCCGACACTCCGAAAGTAGACTGACAGCATGCTCGAGCTCACCGTGATCTCGCCCGTCCTCCTGTGGACCGCGATCGCGATCTACGCGGCCTCCTTCGTGGCGTACGCCTTCGACCTGGCGCGCCGCTCGCAGGCGACGGCCGATGCGAAGACCGTCCGCGAGGGCGAGCTCGTCGGCGTCGGCGCCCGTGGGGGAGCGCCGACGGTCACCGCGACCGGCGCCGCCGCGGATCCCGCGCCGCAGCGCTTCGTGATGGCGCGCATCGGCACCTCGCTGACGATCCTCGCCTGGGTGTTCCACCTCGCCGCCGTCGTCACCCGCAGCATCGCGGCCGGACGCGTGCCATGGGCCAACCTCTACGAGTTCGCGATGATCGGCACGCTCCTGATCGTCCTCGTCTACCTCGTCGTGCTCACCCGCATCGACCTCCGCTACCTCGGCACCTTCATCACCGGTCTCGTCGTGGTCCTGCTCGGACTCGCGGCGACGAACTTCTACGTCGCCGTCACGCCGCTGATGGACCCGCTGAAGAGCATCTGGCTGATCATCCACGTGTTCGTCGCGTCGCTCGCCACCGCGTTCTTCGCGCTCGCGTTCGCACTCTCGGTGATCCAGCTCATGCAGGCCCGCCGCGAGCGGCTGGTGCGCGAGGAGGCCGCGAAGACCGGTCCCGGATTCCTCCGCACGCTGCCGGGGTCCGACCGCCTCGAGAGCCTCGCCTACCGCTTCACGATCATCGGCTTCATCCTGTGGACGTTCACGCTGATCGCAGGGTCCATCTGGGCGCAGGACGCCTGGGGTCGCTACTGGGGCTTCGACGTCAAGGAGACCTGGACTTTCGTGATCTGGGTCGTGTACGCGGGCTACATCCACGCCAGGGCGACGCGTGGCTGGCGCGGCAACCCGTCGGCATGGCTGTCGATCGTCGGCTTCGCGTCGGTGATGTTCAACTTCACCATCGTGAATGTCTTCTTCAAGGGTCTGCACGCGTACTCGGGCCTCAGCTGAGCGCGGAGCCCCGCTCTCAGAACGGCCAGATCAGCGGCACGTAGAACACCGCCACCGCGAAGAACAGCGCCATCAGAGGCAACCCGAGCTTGGCGTAGTCGCCGAAGCGGTAGCCCCCGGGCTCCATCACCATGAGGTTCGCGGGGGTGGCGACCGGCGTGAGGAACGCCGCCGCCCCGGCCACCGTCAGCGCCATCATGAACGGCATCACTGACGCGTCCATGGCCGAGGCGAGGGCCACGGCCACCGGTGCGACGATGAGCACCGTGGCGGTGTTGCTGATGAGCTGGCCGAGCACGAGCGTGATCAGCACGATGACGGCGACCGCCGCATGAGGACCGGCTTCTCCGAGGAACGAGCGCAGCCCGTCGGCGATCAGCTGCGCCGCGCCCGTCTCCTGGAAGGCGGTCGAGAGCGGGATCATCCCGGCGACGAGGATCACCGTGGTCCAGGAGATCGCGCGGTAGGCCCGGGTGATCGAGACGACTCCGGTGAGGATCAGGGCGCCGGCGGCGAGGAGCCCGGCGATCGCCGCCGGCACGATGCCCGTCGCGAGCAGCACGATCATCGCGAGCAGGATCACGGCCGTCCGCTTGGCTCCGGCCCCGAGTGGCACGGAGCGACGCAGGGTCAGCGGCGCGTCCACCACGAGCACCTCCTCGCGCTTCGCGGTGTGCCGCTGCAGATCGTCCCATGACCCGTCGAGCAGCAGGGCGTCTCCGGCGCTGAGCTCGGTGCCCGATTCGTCGAAGGCCTCCTCGCCGCGACGGACGCCCAGGATGACGAGGTCGCCGCTGGGCGTGCACATTCCAGGGAACACGTGCAGCCCGATCAGCGAGGACCGAGGAGGCACGACGACCTCGGCGACGCCGCGCGCCGGAGACATCAGCGCACGCTCGGGGGCGATCTCGTAGTCGGCCCGCAGCGCCGCGGCGAGCTGCTCCAGGTCGACCGGGGCCGACACCGGGCTGCGCGTCGGCAGCAGGCGCGAACCGAGCAGCAGGATGATCGCGAGAGTTCCGACGAGCAGGGGGAGACCGGCCAGAGCGAACTCGAAGAACCCGAACTGCCTGCCGCCGTTCTCGGCGGCGATGTCGGAGACGATGATGTTCACCGGGGTCCCGGTCAGGGCGAGCATCGAACCGGCGTGCGCGGAGAACGCCAGCGGCATCAGCATCTGCGAGGGCGCGATGCCCGCGCGCGCCGCCACCACGACCACGAGGGGCAGCAGCGAGGCGACCGACCCGTTCACGCTGATCACTGCGGTCAGCACGGCGGTGAGCAGCCCGATCGTCAGCAGCAGTCTCCGGCGCCGGGTGCCGGTCCTGGCGATGACCTCCTGTCCGGCCCATGCGACGATGCCGGTGGCCTCCAGAGCCTCGCTCACGACGAAGAGCGAGGCGATGAACAGCACCGTCGGATCGCCGAACCCTGACAGCGCGGTGTTCAGATCGAGGACGCCGAAGAGGTACAGCGCGATCGAGACGCCCACGGCGACGACCCCGAGCGGGATCCGGTTCGAGACGAACGCGATCACCGCGCAGAGCAGGATGACGAGGGTGGAGGTGATCGGATCCATTGGTTCACACAATAGAAGGCCCCGACGTCAAGGGGACCCCCTAGTTCTAGGGGGTCAGCTTGCCCCGGCATCCCTCGCGCCAAGATCATGGGGCTATGGCTGGCGATATGACGCTGAGTGCCCCCGACGCCGATCGCAAGGGGTTCCTGAACTGGATCGAGAAGGTCGGCAACAAAGTCCCTGATCCGACGATCATGTTCGTCTATCTGATCGGGTTCATCGCCGTCCTCTCCTTCCTGCTCGCCTGGGCCGGAGTCTCCGTCACCGACGAGGTGGTCGTCCCCGGTCCGCAGAGCCAGCTGGACGAGCTCAACGAGCAGTTCGGCGGCGGCTGGCAGATCTACGACACCACCACCGGGCTGCCGGCCGAGACGCCCGACTACACGATCGAGGAGCGCACCTTCGAGGTGCGCAACCTCCTCTCCATCGAGGGCGCCCGCTTCTTCTTCTCCTCCTTCGTCGACAACTTCGCAGGCTTCGGAGTGGTCGCCGTCGTGCTGATCGCGATGGCGGGCGTCGGCGTCGCCGAGCACGCCGGTCTCATGGGGGCGATGATCCGTCGCGTCGTGAAGGTCGCGCCGCGCCGCTGGATCGCCGCGATCCTCATCTTCGTCGGCGTGCTCTCCTCGGTCGCCACGGATGCCGGGTATCTGATCCTGGTCCCGCTCGCGGCCGCGGCCTTCCTCACCGTCGGGCGGCATCCGCTCGCGGGGCTCGCCGGGGCGTTCGCGGGCGTCGGAGCCGCGTTCGGCGCCAACATCCTGATCACCCCGAGCGACAGCATGCTCACCGAGATCACCAACGAGGTGCTCACCGCTGCGGGCATGCAGCCGATCGAGGTGACCCAGAACTGGTACTTCGGCATCGTGTCGACGCTGCTGCTGACCACAGTCGCCCTGCTCGTGACCATGTTCATCACCGAGAAGCGGCTCGGTTCGTACGACCGCTCGGAGATGACCGTCGCCGACGAGGCCGACGGCGTCGACCACGATGCCGAGGCCCGGGGACTCCGCTTCTCCTTCTGGGCGCTGCTCGGCTACCTCGCCGTGATCCTGCTGCTGACCCTTCCCCCTGGCGCGCCGCTGCGCGACCCCGAGACGGGCGACATCATCGGCACCACGCCGTTCATGGCGAGTCTCGTGTTCATCATCTCGCTCGCGTTCCTCGTGTGCGGTGTCGCCTACGGCGCCGGGGCGAAGACGCTCAGGGGAGGCTCGGCCGCGGTCGGAGCCATCGCGAAGACGTTCGCCAGCCTCGGCGGACTGCTGGTGATGTTCCTGATGATCGCCCAGTTCATCGCGCTGTTCAACTGGACCAACCTGCCCACCGTGGCCGCGGTGTCAGCCGCCGAGCTCCTGCAGCAGGCGAGCGTGCCGGCGATCGTGCTCCTGCTCGCGTTCATCCTCGTGATCGTGATCCTCGACTTCATCCTCCCGGGGCTCGTGCCCAAGTGGGTGATCTTCGCTCCGGTGTTCATCCCGATCTTCGCCTCGCTCGACGTCGCGCCCCAGACGCTGCTGGCGGCGTATCGGGTGGGCGACTCCCCGGTCAACGTGCTCACCCCGCTGATGGTGTATCTGCCGTTCATGGTGACGGTCGCGCAGCGCTACAAGAAGGACGCGGGCATCGGCACGATCATCGCGCTGATGATCCCGTACGCGGTCTGGATGCTGATCTCCTGGGTCGCGCTCTACGTCGTGTGGTTCCTCCTCGGCATCCCGTGGGGACCCGGCTCACCGGTCGACGTCGTCGGCTGACCCTCCCCGCCGTCCGGCCTCGCCCTCCCCCGGGACCGGGCGGCGGGCCTCGACATCACCACCGCACGCAAGGAGCCATCATGGAACGCAGACCGAACAAGCTGATCCCCGCCGACCTCCCGACCGTGCCGGGCCTCGACGCGCTCGACGCCGCGACGATCACGGTCGGGGTCGTGCCAGACGACATCGAGGCGCTCGGCATCGGAGTGCACTCCGATGGCGACGTGCCGGCGGAGCTCGGCTTCGACAGAGCGGCGCTCGAGCAGGCCGGCTTCACCGGCGCGGCGGGGTCGTCTCTCCTGCTCCCTCAGGCGGGTGCGGCCGACATCGTCGCCGTAGGGCTCGGAGCACGGGGCGAGACGACGGCGAATGCGCTGCGGGATGCCGCCGCGACGTTCGTGCGCGCGGCATCCCGCCGTTCGCGACTGGGTCTCCGCATCGACGACCTCGACGACGTCGACGCGGACACCGCTGTTCGGATGCTGGCGGAGGGGGCCCTGCTCGCCCGCTACCAGTACACCGTGCTGCGCGGCTCCTCGCCGCACGTCCCGCTCGCCTCGCTCGTGCTCGATGTGCCAGGGGGTGCGGATGCCGCCATCGCCGAAGCACGCACGGGTGCGCGGGCGGCCGTGGTCGCGCGCGACCTCGCCAACACCCCGCCGGGGCACCTCACCGCCGTGAACCTCGGAGAGATCGCGACGGAGCTCGGAGAGCGATTCGGGTTCCAGGTGGAGCTGTTCGACAAGCAGGCGCTCATCGATCTCGGCTGCGGTGGCCTGCTCGGCGTCAACCAGGGCTCCGTGGAGGAGCCGCGGATGGTGAAGCTGAGCTACACCCCGTCGGGCGGAGCGACCGGCCACCTCGGGCTGGTCGGCAAGGGCATCATGTACGACTCCGGAGGCATCAGCCTCAAGCCCAGCGACCCCATGCACCTGCTCATGAAGATGGACATGGGAGGAGCCGCGGCGGTGCTCGGGGCCTTCACCGGCCTCCGCGACGCGGGCGTGACCGCTCAGGTCACCGGGTGGCTGATGTGCACCGACAACATGCCCTCGGGCACCTCGTACAAGCTCGGCGACGTGCTGACCGCCCGAGGGGGGACGACTGTGGAGGTCAAGAACACCGACGCCGAAGGACGACTGGTGATGATGGACGCTCTCGTGCTCGCGAACGAGGACGGCGTGGACGCCATCATCGACATCGCGACGCTCACCGGCGCCGCGCTGGTGTCGCTCGGCCCCGCGACCGCGCCGGTGCTCGGCAACGACCAGAAGACGATCGACCTCGTCCGCACGGCATCCGCCGCGGTGGACGAATCCGTGTGGCAGCTGCCGCTGGAGCGCAAGTACCGGCCGCAGCTCGACTCGGAGATCGCCGACATCGCCAACCTCGGCGGGCCGTTCGCCGGGGCGACGACTGCGGCGCTCTTCCTCGCGCACTTCGTGGGGGAGACCCCGTGGGCGCACCTCGACATCGCCGGCACGATGCAGACCGAGAAGGACGACTCCTGGCGGACGGCGGGGGCGACGGGCTTCGGCGCGCGCATCCTGCTGGAGTCCGCGCGCGCGTTCCGGGCGGGGGAGTGACCACCATGACCACGTCGAACTACGTCGGACCGCTGAGCTTCGCGGTCTTCGCTGTGCCGGCCGACGCGGAGCTCGTCTCCGTCATCGACGAGCTGCAGAGCCTGCAGCTCTCGCACGCCGTCGAGGTGCTCGATCTCGAGCTGGTGGAGCTCTCCGACGACGGGACGGTGCGCCGGCTGACCTTCGCAGACGAGACTGCGGCCGCCGCGGAGACCGATCTGCTCGATGACGACGACCTCTCCGAGATCGGACGCGAACTGCGAGCGGGCGAGCGGGCGCTCGTCGTCGTCTACGAGGACCGCAGCCTTGCGACGGTCGCCGACCGCATCACGGCGCTCGGCGGACGCGAGGCATGGGCGGGCGGCATCGACGCCGCCGATCTGGACGAGGGAGTCGCATCATGAGTCTGCTCCGCACGGCCGCACGCGCGGCGGTCGCCACCCGGGTGGTCGGCAACGTCCAGCGACGGCAGCACCAGCAGTGGGCGGCCCAGGACGCCGCCGTGGCCGCGCAGCAGGCGCAGGCGGCGGATGACGCCGCTGCTCGCCTCGCGGCCACCGCCGCTCCTGCACCGGCCGCTCCGGCGCCGGTCGCTGCGCCGGACATGACCCAGGTGATCGCACAGCTCCAGCAGCTCGGCCAGCTGCGGGACGCCGGCGTGCTCACCGACGCGGAGTTCGAGGCGCAGAAGCAGCGGCTCCTCGGCGCCTGAGCCCGACCCATGACCCAGGATGCCGCACCTGCGGCATCCGTCACGAACGCCGCAGACGCGGCAAGGAGTACAACAGCATGCATTTCTGGTCCTCGATCGTCGACATCCTCTGGTGGTCTCTCACGGTCTTCGTCTTCGTCGCCTATCTGATGGCGTTGTTCTCGATCATCAGCGACCTGTTCCGCGACCGCGCGCTCAACGGCTTCGCGAAGGCGGTCTGGCTGCTCTTCCTGGTGTTCCTGCCCTTCCTCACCGCGCTGGTGTACCTCATCGTGCGCGGCAAGGGCATGGGCGAGCGCGCCGCGCAGCAGTCCGCCGCCGCGCAGTCCGCTGCCGAGGACTACGTCCGCTCGGTTGCCGGGACGGCCGCGACGCCCACCGACGAGATCGAGCGGGCCAAGCGCTTGTTCGACGCCGGTGCGATCAGCGAGGCCGAGTTCGCCTCGTTGAAGCAGTCCGCGCTGCGTCGCGCCTCGGCGTGATGCGGTGCAGCGGCTGATCGGGCAGGCGATGCGCGATCACGACGAGGCCCCGGTCGGCGGCGCCCCCTTCTCCGGAAGGGGGATGCCGTCGGCCGGCGCCTCGTGGGCCGGCCGGCTGGCCACCTCCGCCGAGGGGATCTACGGGCTGATCATCGTCGCCGGCATGATCGTCGTCAGCCGCAACCTCACCGCGAGCTCCGGAGACGCCCTGATCTCGGTCGTGACGACGCTGCTGGTGTTCTTCGCGGCGCACGTCTACTCCTCGGCGGTCTCCTGGATGGCCAGGGGGTCCGAGCGCCGATCGCTCGGCGAGGCGCTCGCGCACGGGATCGGGGAGTCGTCCGGAATGATCGTCGTCGGTGCGGTTCCCGTCGTCATCCTGCTGCTCGGTGTGATCGGTGTCCTCCGCGATGCGGACGCCGTGTGGCTCGCCCTCGGCGCCGATGTGATGCTGCTCGGGCTGCTGGGCTGGTTCATCGCCGCCTCCCGCAGCGACAGCCTGTGGGTGCGCCTCGGGAGCATGCTCGTCACCGCCGCGTTCGGCGGGGTGCTCATCGCGCTGAAGGCGCTCGTCCATCATTGATGCCATGAAGGATTCGGACTCGCCCCGCCGTCGCTGGTGGCACGTCGATCCGGGCGGAGCGCTCGGCGGCCTGCTGCTGGCGGTGCTGTCGGCGACCCCGTCGTTGCTCCCTCGTGCGGCGCTGTTCCAGGGGCTCATCACGGCGGTCGCCTTCGCTGTGGGCTATGGAGTCGGCACGGCGGCGTGGCTCGGCATCCGACGCCTCGTGCCGATGCGCAGCCGACCGATCCTCTGGATCGCGTACGGGGTGCTCTGGCTCGTCGCGGTCGGAGCGCTGTCCGTGCTCGCCGTCGCATGGCAGAACGAGGTGCGCAGAGCAGTGGAGATGCCTCCGCTGGACGCCGTGGACCTCGCCGGGTTCCTGCTCGGATTCCTCCCGGTCGTCGTCATCCTGATCGCGGTCGGAAAGCTCAACCGTCGCGTCTTCCGTGCCCTCCAGCGCATGTCGGGCACACCGGTGGCGCTGCTCGGCACCCTCACCGCGCTGATCGCGGGCATCGCCGCGACCGTGCTCGTCGTCATGTTCGGCGTGGACGCCGTGTACAAGGGACTCAACGGAGCCCCGGATGCCGAGGCCGTCGAGCCGTCGAGCGAGTTCCGCTCCGCCGGGGCCGGGTCAGCGATCCGCTGGGAGGACCTGGGGCGGCACGGCAGCGCCTTCATCGGCGGTGGACCCACGGCGTCGGAGATCACGGCGCTCACCGGAGTGGAGGCGAAGGACCCCATCCGCGTCTACGCGGGGCTGGAGTCCGCGGAGACCCCGGAGGCGAGGGCGCAGCTCGTCGTCGACGAGTTGGAGCGGACGGGCGCGTTCGACCGCTCGGTGCTCGTCGTCGCGACGACCACCGGGTCGGGCTGGCTGGAGGCGCAGACCGTCGACGCGATCGAGTACCTGCACGCCGGTGACACCGCGATCGCCGCGATGCAGTACGCCTACACCCCGAGCTGGGTGTCGTTCCTGTTCGATCCGGACGCTCCCGTCGAGTCGGCGCGGGCGCTGTTCGACGCGGTCGAGGAGCGGTGGTCCCGGCTCCCCGCCGATGACCGCCCCGAGCTGATCGTGTACGGTCTGAGCCTCGGCGCTCACGGCGGACAGGCGGTGTTCGACGGCCTCGGCGATCTGCGGTCTCGTGCGGACGGGGCGATGTTCGTCGGCAGCCCCAACGGATCGGCGCTGTGGCGCACACTGCAGGGGGCGCGCGATCCCGGGAGCCCGGTGTGGCAGCCGGTGCTCGCAGACGGACGAGAGGTGCGGTGGATCTCCCGCGCGGGGGACGAGAGCCTGCTGCCAGGGCCCTGGTCGGAGCCGCGCGTGCTGTACCTGCAGCACGCGACCGACCCGGTGACCTGGCTCACTCCCGAGCTGATCTGGAGTCCGCCCGAGTGGCTGGATCCGTCGCAGCGAGCGGATGACGTCAGCCCGGAGATGCGGTGGATACCGGTCGTGACCGCCGTGCAGGTCGGCATCGACATGCTCGGCGGCGAGGCCGTGCCCGCACGGCACGGACACAACTTCGGCGATGTCGTCACGACGGGCTGGCGCGAGGTCGCCGGCGACGCGGGTCTCGACCAGGCGGCCGTGGACCGCATCCAGGAGGAGATCGAGGGCTACGCGCCCATCCAGCCCTACCTGGAGTGAGTCAGCCGCCGAGCGGGATGATCTCGGCGTACTCCCCGCCCTCGTCGTACCAGACGAACTCGGCCTCGGTTATGGTCTCGGTCGGCGGGAGCTCGAATGCGCGACGCGCCGCGCGCTCCAGAACCTCCCACTCCGCAGCGCCGAGGGAGCGTGCGTAGACGAGGGAGAGGTGGAACGTCCAGTCGTCGACGCTCAGCTCATCGAGCCGCCGGTAGTCGGTCGGCTCGAGCCTGTCCGTGAGACGGGAGTACGCCTGGACCAGGGACGCAGACCGCGCCGCGCGGAGGATGACGACCTGCCAGGGAGACGGGAACGCGTCGACGGCATCCGCCGTCACCTCGATCGGAGGCTGTTCAGCAGCCCACTCGCGGACCAGCCCCGCGACCTCTTCTCGGCGCCCCGCCTCGAAGAATCCGCGCAGCGTCACATGTCCGGTGTGCGGATGCTTCAGGTCGCGTGCGGGCCCGTCGAGCAGCGCGCGCTGCGTGCTCTCGTACTCGTGCGCGACGGCCGCGGAAGGCCGCAGCACGAGGTACTGCTGGCCCTGCAGCGAGGCGAGCTGATCCGGGGTGTCCATGAACGGTCGTCGCATGGGTCGAGGGTACGTGAGTCCGGTCGCCCCCGTGCGTCACATGACGGTGACGTTCCGGAGAAGCGCGGTCGACGACCGGGCGGCGACTCGAAGGTGCTGCCGACGTCAGGGGGCGACGGCGGGAGCGGGAGCGTCGATGGCGAGTTTCACGCCGATCGCGCCGAGCAGCGTGCCGGTGACCCGTTTCTGCCATCGCATCCACGTGGGCCTGCGCTGAAGGAAGGTGGCGACGGAGCCGGCGACGACGATGATCGCGCCGTTGACCACCACCCCGACGAGGATCTGGATCGCGCCGAGCTGGAATCCCTGCGCCACAATGCTGCCGGCGGCGGGATCGATGAACTGCGGAATGAGCGCGAGATAGAGGATCGCGACCTTCGGGTTCAACAGGTTCGTCAGAAGCCCCATGCGGAAGAGCGTGCCGAACGAATCGCGAGGCAGATCATCGGTCTCGAACGGGGACCTCCCACCCGGGCGAAGCGTCTTGTAGGCGAGCCAGAGGAGGTACAGGGCGCCCGCGATCTTCACAACGATGAACAGCCAGGGGACGACGAGGAAGACCGCCGCCAACCCGAGGTTGGCCATGACGAGGTACACGACGAAGCCCACAGCCGTCCCGGACAGCGACATCATCCCGGCACGCCATCCCTGGCTGATGCTGCGAGAGACCAGATACATCATGTTCGGTCCGGGGGTGAGGGCGAGCCCGAGCTCGATGAGCGCGATACCGAGGGCGGCGGACAACGAGATCATGCACGCTTCTTTCATCAGGAGGATTCACACGCGCATCCCCCTCGACGCTGCACCCAGTCTCGCATCCGATCTACGTATGAGCTCGCACACGCTCCGATGCGCCGGGGGAGATCTGTGCCGGCGCCGACGAGAACGCCTCCGCAGGTCGCTGTGCGGAGGCGTTCTCGGTCCCCCGGAGGGCGACGGTCGATGGATGCTCAGGCGGTCGCGAGCACCGTCTTCGCAGAGGTCGTCCGGCGAAGGGCGATCGCGAGGGTCGTGACGATCAGGGACAGCACACCCCAGACCACGAGCCCCGCTGCGGCCCCGCCGTTCGCGGCGATCAGACCCGTGAACGCGGGCGCCGTGGGCAGGGAGGCCCCGATCGCCGAGAGCCACCCGGGAACGGTCGAGATGAGCCCGGTCGCGACGGCCAGCACACCGACCAGAGCGCCGATCCAGCGGCCGATCCCGCCGAAGACCGCGACGAGCGCCTGGTTCACCGCGGCGAACACGACGCCGGCGAGCACAGCCGTGCCCGCGAACGCCCACCAGGTCGCCGCGTCATAGCTCGCCACGATCTGCACGATGAGCGCCACGAGCACGCCCTGACCGGCGCCGATCAGCGCGGCCGGCGCGAAGGAGCGCAGAGCGAGACCGGCCGAGGAGCGGCGGGACGTGAGGGTGCGCGCCGTGTGCGCCCGCATCACGATGAACGAGGCGAGTCCGCCGAACCACAGCACGACGGCGGCGAGCAGCGGGATCGCGGTCGGGCCGAAGATCGTGTCCATCTTCGAGTTCGAGGTGACCGGGTCGGCCATCACCGTCGCCAGCGACTTCGACTCGCCGTCGGTGAACGACGGCAGGGAGTCGGAGGCCTTGCGCAGTCCACCGGCGAGATCACCGGTGCCCGTCGCCAGGGTGTCGAGCCCGGTGGCGAGCTCGGTCGCTCCGGTGGACAGCTGCGTGGCGCCGTCCGACAGCTGCGTCGCCCCGTCGGCGAGCTGGCGGGCGCCGCTCGCGGACTTGTCGATGCCGTCGGTGGCGAGCTGGTTGAGGCCGGCGGAGATGGATGAGGCGGCGGTGCCGGCATCGCGCATGCTCGTCGCGAGCGTGGTAAATGTTCCGGGGAGGGCGGTGAGGCCGTTCTGGACGTCTTGATTGCTCAGGATGGCCGACGCGGTACCCGCGGACGTCGCGGCGTTTCCGGCCAGGCCCGAGGCCTCTTTGACCTGCGCGCACAGGTCGTCCGCTGTGGCGGACACACACGTCGCGGCCATCATGCCGAGGTCTTCAGCGAGCTTCGCCGTGTCCTTGGCGGCGCTTCCGGCCGATGTCGTCGCGATCTTGAGGTTGTCCACCAGCCCAGGCATGCCGGCCGTGTCGGTCGTGAGCTTCGACGCCCCGCCGAGCAGCCCGGACCCGAGCTGTCCCGCGCCGGCGGCGATCTGACGGGTGCTGCCGGCGATCGTGCCGAGGCCGTTCGCGAGATCGGAGGCGCCGGATCCGAGACCGGACGCGCCGGTGGCCAGCTTCGCGGCGCCGTCCGGGATCGCGGCCGCACCGGTCGCGGCATCCCGTGCTCCGGAGGCGAGTTGCAGCGCGCCGTCAGCCGCTTCGCCGATCTGGTCGCCGAGGGTGGTGAAGCCGACCAGCACGTTGCTCATGGTCGCCTCGCTGAGCATCGAGCCCATCGTCGACGTCGCGACCGAGGCGATCTGGCTGGTGATGAGATCGTCGGCGACGAGGCCGTCGGGTGGAGTGGTGACCGTGATGGTCGCCTTCTCAGCCTTGTCGGAGGCGGCGCCGCCTCCGTCGGAGATCGCCTGGCCTGCGGAGGTCGCGGCGGCGGAGAAGTCCTCGGGGATCGTGATGACGGCCTGGTAGGTGCCGTCGGCGAGCCCGTCGGCGGCGTCGTCCTTGTTGGAGATGACCCAGGTGAGGTTGGAGTCGAGGTCGTCCGAGCCCTCGACGAGCCCCGCAGAGAGCTGTCGGCCCAGCGGGGTCAGCTGCCCGTCGATCGTGACCGGGTCGTCGAGGTTCACGATCGCGGCGGTCATGGAGTCCAGCCGCTCGGTCGGGTTCTGCAGCGCCGCGACGAGGATGCCCCCGACGGCTGCGGGGAGCAGCAGGATGCCGAGGATCGTCAGCCACGTGATGGGCTTGCGGGAGCGTGCGCGCTCGATGGGGAGGGTCATGCGGTCACCTCGGTGGATTCTGCGGAGTCTTCGGCGTCGAGGCCGGCGGCATCCGTTGCGTCTGCGGCGGAGTCGGGGTGGGCGGCGGGCGCGTCGGCGAGGCGAGGAGCGGGTGCGCTCACGTCGACGAGGTCCGTGGTCTCGCGCCCGGCGGACGCGAGGATGTCGAGCGCCGCGGCGGGAGCAGCGGCGGTGAGAAGCACGGCCGTGGCGGCATCCGCGTCGCGCAGTCGCGCAGCGAGCTGATCGCGCGCCGCCTGCGGAAGCAGGTCGACGCCGTCGATCACGACGAGTGCGGGGCGGCCGCGCAGGGCTTCGGAGAGATCGGATGCCGTGGCTCCGGCATCCGTCGCGATCACCGTTCCGACGTGCGCCCTGACCCACGCTGCGCGTCCGGGGAGGAGGTGGCCGGCGACCCGCAGTCGACCGTCGTCGGGGGTGACGCGTCCGGCGATCGCGAGGGCGAGCGCGCGGAGTGTACCGGGGGCGGCTCCGGTGAGGACCGCCGATCCGCCGGGTGCGACGCGCAGGTGCAGTCCGTCGATGCCGGTGTCGGCGAGAACGAGACCGTCGGCGGCGACGACCGAGTCGTCTCCGGGCCAGGAGGAGAGGTGCCGCTCACGCTCCACGGCCTCGCCCTCGATGTCGACGCTGGGGAGGATCCGTTCGAGCCACGCGGGGATCTGCCAGGCGCGCTCGCCGAGGATGGCCATGAGCGCCGGGATCAGCGTCATCCGCACGAGGAAGGCGTCGATCGCGATGCCCGCGGCGAGCCCCAGCGCGATCGGCTTGAGCGAGGAGTCGCCCTCGGGGACGAACGCGACGAACACCGCGAACATGATGAGTCCTGCGGCGGTGACGACCTTCGCCGAGCCCGTGAAGCCAGTGCGCACGGCTCGGAGGGCCGCGGCCCGGCGCGCCGAGCGGTCGGGGTTCTTCGAGTCCTTGTCGTGCACGAAGTCCTCGCGCATGCGGGAGACGAGGAACACCTGGTAGTCCATCGCGAGTCCGAACAGCACGCCCATCAGGATGATCGGCATGAAGCTGATGATCGGGCCGACCTTCGCGACGTGCAGGAGGTCGGCGAACCAGCCCCACTCGAAGACGGCGCCGACGATGCCGAACGCCGCGACGATCGAGAGCAGGTAGCCGAGGGCGGCGGTGACGGGGACCCAGATCGAGCGGAACACGATGGTCAGCAGGATCAGCGAGAGGCCGATCACGAAGATGCCGAACGGCAGCAGCGCGTTGCCGAGCTGGTCGGAGATGTCGATCCCGACGGCGGTGAAGCCCGTGACCTTGAGATCGATGCCGAACTCCTTCAGCCACTCGTCGTGGTGGGAGCGGAGCTCGCGCACGAGATCGGCTGTCGCGGGGGCGTCGGGCGCCGTCTCGGGGATGATCTGCACGATGCCGGTGTCGGCGGTCTCGTTGGGGGTCGAGAGAGCGACCTCCTTCACGCCGTCGACCTTCGCGACGGCGTCTCCGAGATCCTCCATGAGGCCCAGCGGATCGGTCGACGTGACGATCGTGCCGGTGAGGATCAGCGGACCGTTGAAGCCGGCGCCGAACTCCTCGCCGACGAGGTCGTAGGTCTGCCGCGCCTCGGAGTCCTTCGGCAGCACGCCCGCGTTCGGGAGCGCGAGGTTCAGGCTCAGCGCGGGCACCGCGACGATGCCGAGGCCGATCACGACCGCGAGCGACACGAGGATCGGGCGCTTCGTGACGCCGGAGACCCAGCGCTGGCTGAACGAGCGACGGGCCTCGGGTGCGGAGGCGCCCTTGCGCGCCTTGCGCTCGCGGCGCGGCCAGCCGGTGACCCGGCCCTTGACGAAGCCGAGCACGGCCGGGGTGAGGGTCACGGCGATCGCCACGGCGACGGCGACCGCGACGGATGCCGCGATGCCCATGGTCGTGAGGAAGGGGATGCCGGCGAATCCGAGGCCGATCAGCGCGATCAGCACGGTGACTCCGGCGAACACGACCGCAGACCCCGCTGTGCCCACGGCGCGCGACGCGGACTCCTCGGGGTCGACGCCCTCGCGCACCTGATCCTGGTGTCTCGCCATGATGAACAGGGCGTAGTCGATGCCGACGGCGAGCCCGAGCATGAGCGCCAGGAGCGGCGTGGTCGAGGAGACGGTCGCGAAGGCCGTGGCGGCGAAGATGCCGGCCATGGAGATGCCGACGCCGAGGATCGCGGTGAGCAGCGGGAGTCCTGCGACGACGAAGGAGCGGAACGTGACGATGAGGACGAGCAGGGCGATCAGCAGGCCGACGGCCTCGGTGAGCGTCACGCCGGGGATGGACATCGCGAAGAGGTCTCCGCCGAGGGAGGTCTGCGAGCCGTCGGGGAGCGCTGCGGAGAGCTCGTCGACGGTGCGGGTGAGAGCATCCTTCGTCTCTGCCGAGACGTCGGTCGCCTGCCCTTCGAACTGCAGGCGCACGATCGCGGCGGTCTTGTCGTCGTTGATCATGCCCTTGACCATCTCGTCATAGGGCGAGGTGATGGCGAGCACGCCCTTCATCGTCGACAGCTCGTCGACGGCGTGCTCCACGTCTGTGCGGTAGGCGTCATCCGTGATGTGGTCGCCGTCGGCCGCGACGACGATGAACTGCGCGTTGGTGCCGCTCACCTGGGGGAACGAGCGGGACAGCTGCTCGAGGCCGGCCTGCGATTCGGTCCCGGGGATCGAGAAGGTGTTGTCGGTGCCCTGCCCCAGAGCCAGCGCACCGGCGCCGGCGATGCCGAGCACGATGAGCCAGGAGACGAGCACGCGCCAGGGGTGCCGGAACGACCAGCGCCCGAGCGAGGACAGGAGAGTGGACACGACGTTCCTCCGAGGATCCCAGTTGGATACACAGGTGTATCCAATACATAGATGTATCGTAAAGGTGTCGGCCCGCGAAAGTCTGTGTGCCGGGTGTGAGAATGAGGGGGCAGGAGGATTCGATGACGACATCCACGACGCGCAGTCGCGAGAACACACTAGCCAGGCTGCTCGATGCCGCAGCACAGGTGTTCGCCGAGGTGGGCCTCGACGGCGCATCGGTCGAGGCCGTGTGCGAGCGCGCAGGCTTCACCCGCGGAGCCTTCTACTCCAACTTCGAGTCCAAGGACGAGCTCTTCCTCACGCTCGCCGCCAGTGTGGGCGAGGTGCGCGTGAAGGCGGTCCGCGCCCGCGTCGAGGAGATGACGGCCGACGGCGCGCTCGCCGAGGGGTGCGATCCCGTCGAGCTCGTGCAGGACGTCATGGACTCGGGCGGCGACGACCGTCTCGGCGTGATGCTCATGAGCGAGATCCGCATCCGAGCACTTCGGGACGAGGCCTTCGGCGCCGCCTATCTCGCCCAGGAGCGCGAGATGGTCGCCAGCATCGCGCAGATCATCACCGACATCGTCGCCGCCGGTCTCCTGCGGCTGCGAGTGCCCGCCGAGGCCGCCGCGCGCATGCTCATGATCGTGTGGGAGGGAATGACCGTCCGCGGCGCGATGGACGGGCAGGATGCCGCGCAGCTTCGCCGCTCCGGCGGCGTCGAGCTCGGACGCCTGGTGCAGCTGCTCATCGAGGAGTGAGTCCGCGCCGCGAGGCGAGGATCACGATGCGGCGCGCGCTGCCCGCTTCTCCTGCTGGAACACGCGGATCGCTTCGTAGCGCTCAGCGGATCGGGCCTGGCGCTTCGCCGCCTCCTCCGCACGGTTCTTCGGCGGCGCCGGGGTGACGAGCTCGTCGAGCAGACGACGCGTCGACTCCGCGATCTCGGCGACGGCGCGGTCGAACACCTCCTGATTCGCTCGCGAGGGCTTCGTCGTGCCCGCGATCTTGCGCACGAACTGGAGCGCGGCGTCGTGGCACTCCTCGTCGGTGGCGGCCGGTTCGAGGTTGTTCAGAGGGACGATGTTGCGGCACATGCAGCCAGGCTAGGACGCATCTCCGACGCCGCCAAGCACCTCGTGGCAGCGGCCGAGGCGGGCCAGCCACCAGTCGCGGCGCTCGTCGGAGGCCGCGAGCCGCGTGAGCGCCGCGGCATCCGGTGCCACCCTGCCCACCGGGATCGAGCCGTCGACCGGACGGAGGTCGGCGACGTCGTCGAGGAACAGCGACGCCGTTCCGAGACCGCAGTCGAAGTCGAGCCGCGGCAGCGCGGCGGCGAGGGCGGCGCCCTGGGAGAGCCCGATCGCGGTGTCGAGGGCGCTCGACACGACCACGGGGAGTCCGGCGGCGGTCACGATCTGGAGCGCGTGCGTGACGCCGCCGAGCGGCTGCGCCTTCACGACGAGGAGGTCGGCCGCCTTCGCGCGGGCGACGGCGAGCGGGTCGGACGACTTGCGCACGCTCTCGTCGGCGGCGACCGGGATGCCCATGTACTTCACCCGTCGGCGCAGCTCGGCGAGCTCGTCGACCGTCGCGCACGGCTGCTCGACGTACTCCAGGTCGAACTCGTTGAGGGCGTGCACGGCGTGCTCGGCCTCGTCGACGTTCCACAGACCGTTCGCATCGACGCGGATGCGGCCCTCCGGACCCATGACCTCGCGCACGGCGCGCACGCGGGCCACGTCGTCGGCGAGCGTCTGACCGGGCTCGGCGACCTTGACCTTGGCGGTGCGGCACCCGGGGAACCGGGCGAGCACCTCGGCCACCTTCGACGCGTCGACCGCGGGGACGGTGGCATTGACCGGGATGCGGTCGCGCAGCGGCTCCGGCTGGGCGTTCCAGGCGAAGTCGATCGCCGCGGCGAGCCAGGTCGAGGCCTCGGCATCCGCGTACTCCACGAAGGGGGAGAACTCCGCCCAGCCCTCGGGGCCCTCGAAGAGCAGGGCCTCTCTCGTGTCGACGCCGCGGAAGCGCGTGTGCATCGGGAGGGAGACGACCCGTGCCGAGTCGATCAGGTCTGCGAGCGGCGGGAGCGTCATAGGGTCCATCTTGCTCCGTCGCGGGCCGAAACATGGCGGGAACTCGCCCCTAGGCTGGGAGCATGTCGCACCCCCGTCACGCCCTCGACATCGAGGCCTTCGACCGCCCGGCCCGCTCGCAGGCGCTGCTGGATGCCGTGCACTCGCGCGTGGTCATCGCCGACGGCGCGATGGGCACCATGCTGCAGCAGCACGATCTGTCTATCGAGGCCGACTTCCAGGGGCTCGAGGGGTGCAACGAGATCCTCAACGTCACCCGCCCCGACGTGATCGGCGGCATCCATGACGCGTACTTCGCGACGGGCATCGACGCGGTCGAGACCAACACGTTCGGGGCCAACTGGTCGAACCTGTCGGACTACGGCATCGACGACCGCATCCATGAGCTCGCCGAGCGCGGCGCGCGCATCGCCCGCGAGCGCGCGGAGGCCGCCGAGGCCGTGGACGGTCGCGTGCGCTGGGTGCTGGGGTCGATGGGGCCAGGCACCAAGCTGCCGACCCTCGGCCACACCACGTACGACCATCTCAAGCAGACGTTCGCGCTGCAGGCGGAGGGCCTGATCGACGGAGGCGCCGACGCGTTCCTCATCGAGACCAGCCAGGACCTGCTGCAGACGAAGGCCGCGGTGAACGGATGCCGTCAGGCGATCGTGGCGCGCGGCATCCGTCTGCCGATCTTCGTCGAGGTGACCGTCGAGACCACCGGCACCATGCTGATGGGGTCGGAGATCGGCGCCGCGCTGACGGCGCTGGAACCGCTCGGGGTCGACGCGATCGGCCTGAACTGCGCCACCGGCCCCGCCGAGATGAGCGAGCACCTGCGCCACCTGTCGAAGCACTCCACGGTGCCGATCGCGTGCATGCCCAACGCGGGGCTGCCCGTGCTCGGCGCGAACGGCGCGCACTACCCGCTGACCCCTGCGGAGCTGGCGACCGCGCACGAGCAGTTCGTGCGCGAGTTCGGTCTGGGGCTGGTGGGCGGATGCTGCGGCACCACCCCCGAGCACCTCGCCGCCGTGGTCGAGCGGCTGGAGCCGTACCGCACCCGCGCGCTGACCACTCGCACGCCCGAGGTCGAGTCGGGCGTCGCGTCGCTCTACCAGCACGTGTCGTTCGATCAGGACGCCTCGTACCTCGCGATCGGCGAGCGCACGAACGCGAACGGCTCGAAGGCGTTCCGCGAGGCGATGCTGGAGGAGCGCTGGGACGACTGCGTCGAGATCGCCCGCAACCAGATCCGCGTCGGCGCGCACCTGCTCGACGTGTGCGTGGACTACGTGGGGCGCGACGGCGTCGCCGACATCCGCGAGGTCGTCTCGCGCTTCGCCTCGCAGTCGACGCTGCCGCTCGTGATCGACTCGACCGAGCCGCCCGTGATCCAGGCGGGACTGGAGCTCATCGGAGGGCGCCCCGTCGTCAACTCCGTGAACCACGAAGACGGCGACGGCGCCGACAGCCGGTTCGGCCGCATCATGCCGCTCGTGAAGGAGCACGGCACCGCGGTCGTCGCGCTCACGATCGACGAACAGGGACAGGCCCGCACGACCGAGGGCAAGGTCGCGATCGCCTCGCGCCTGATCGACTCGCTGGTGGGCGAGTGGGGCATGCGCGTGGAGGACATCATCGTCGACGCGCTGACGTTCCCGATCGCCACAGGCCAGGAGGAGACCCGGCGCGACGGCATCGAGACGATCGAGGCCATCCGGCAGATCACGCAGAAGTACCCCGGCATCCACACCACCCTCGGCGTCTCGAACGTGTCGTTCGGGCTCAACCCCGCCGCGCGCATGGTGCTGAACTCGGTGTTCCTGCACGAGGCGTCGGAGGCGGGACTGTCGAGCGGCATCATCGACGCCGCCAAGATCGTGCCCCTGGCCTCGCTGCCCGAAGAGCAGCGCAAGGTCGCGCTCGACCTGGTGTGGGACCGCCGCGAGTACGACGTCGACGGGAACGTCACCTACGACCCGCTGTCGACCATGCTCGACCTGTTCGCCGGAGTCGACACCGCGGCCCTGCGCGACCAGCGCGCCGCCGAGCTCGCGGCACTCCCCGTCGGCGAGCGGCTGGAGCGGCGCATCATCGACGGCGAGGGCAAGGGTCTCGAAGCCGACCTCGACCTCGCACGTGCCGAGGGCAAGACCGCGCTCGGCATCATCAACGACCACCTGCTCGAGGGCATGAAGATCGTGGGTGAGCGGTTCGGCGCGGGTGAGATGCAGCTGCCGTTCGTGCTGCAGTCGGCCGAGGTCATGAAGACCGCGGTCGCGCTGCTCGAACCGCACATGGAGAAGTCGGATGCCTCGGGCAAGGGCACCATGGTGATCGCGACCGTGCGCGGAGACGTGCACGACATCGGCAAGAACCTCGTCGACATCATCCTCACGAACAACGGCTACAGGGTGATCAACCTCGGCATCAAGCAGCCGATCGCCGACATCATCGCGGCGGCCGAGGAGCACGACGCCGACGTGATCGGCATGTCGGGCCTGCTCGTGAAGTCGACCGTCGTGATGAAGGAGAACCTGCTCGAACTGCAGTCCCGCGGGCTCGCGAAGAAGTGGCCCGTGATCCTCGGAGGCGCCGCCCTCACTCGCGCCTACGTCGAGGACGATCTGGCGGGCATGTTCGACGGCGAGGTGCGCTACGCCAAGGACGCGTTCGAGGGGCTCGCGCTCATGGAGCCGCTCGTGCGGGTCGCGCGCGGCGAGGACCCCTCCGAAGTCGGACTGCCGGCGCTCAAGAAGCGCATCCACGCGCGCGGCGCCCAGCTCACGCTGACGGAGCCCGAGGCGATGCCCGGCCGCTCCGACGTGGCATCCGACAACGAGGTCCCTGCGCCGCCGTTCTGGGGCACCCGCATCGTGCGCGGCATCGCGCTCGCCGACTACGCTGCCTTCCTCGACGAGCGCGCCACCTTCATGGGGCAGTGGGGTCTCAAGCCCGGCCGCGGCGAAGACGGAGCGTCCTACGAGCAGCTCGTCGAGTCCGAGGGGCGCCCGCGCCTGCGGTACTGGCTCGACCGGATCCTCGGCGAGGGGATGCTCGACGCCTCCGTCGCCTACGGCTACTTCCCTGTGGTGTCGGAGGGGGATGACGTCGTGGTGCTGCACCACGGCGACGACCCGACCGGCACCCTGGGCGTGCCCGGACTGCTCGCGCCGGACGGCGGATCGGGCGGCCCGCTCG
Source organism: Microbacterium sp. MYb72 (assembly GCF_002979415.1). GTDB lineage: Bacteria > Actinomycetota > Actinomycetes > Actinomycetales > Microbacteriaceae > Microbacterium > Microbacterium natoriense. The sequence continues at coordinate 35,809 of NZ_PCOT01000023.1, forward strand.
GGTCGGACCGCCTGCGGTTCACGTTCCCGCGCCAGCGTCGCGATCGACACCTGGACCTCGCCGACTTCGTGCGCTCGCGCGAGTCGGGGCAGGTCGATGTGCTCCCCGTGCAGCTCGTCACCGCGGGCGCCGCGATCGACAAGGTCACCGCGAAGCTGTTCGCCGAGGACCGGTACCGCGACTACTACGAGCTCAACGGCCTCGTGATGCAGCTCACGGAGGCGCTCGCCGAGTTCTGGCACGCGCGCATCCGCTCCGAACTCGGCTTCTCGGCCGAAGACCCCACCGACACGGCCGGTCTGTTCAAGCTCGAGTACCGTGGCGCCCGCTTCTCGCTGGGCTACCCCGCGTGCCCCGACATGGAGGACCGCCGCAAGGTCGTCGAGCTGCTGCGCCCCGAGCGCATGGGCGTCGAGCTCAGCGACGAGCTGCAGCTGCACCCGGAGCAGTCCACCGACGCGTTCGTGTTCCACCACCCCGAGGCGAAGTACTTCTCGGTCTGAGCAGGCTGCATCACTGATGCCCGTCTGAGTCTCGACGCCCGCTGGCAGACGTCAGCGAAGCGGGGCGTCGACGGCCAGGTGGGGCGTCGACCGGGTACGGCGGGCCGCCACGGGCTTCGCGCGGCGGAGGGCGGTGAGCACGGGGCGGCCGATCAGCGCGACGCCCACGATCGTCGTGATCGCGCGCAGGGTGTCCCAGCCCGCGCTCGAGGTGACGAGCGAGTACAGCAGGAAGCTGCCGAGGTTCTGCCCGATCGGCGCACCCGGCGCGTAGGAGATGGCCGTGTCCGATCCGATCGCGAAGGGCCAGAACCACAGGTTCAGCAGCAGGCCGAACAGGTAGGAGGCGAGGGCTCCGTATGCGCACAGCATCACGATCTCGCCCCAGCCCCGGACCCTGCGGGGGAGGAGCCCTGCACCGGCTCCCACCCAGGCGCACGCGAACATCTGGAAGGGCGTCCACGGGCCGAACCCGCCGAACACGGTCGACGACAGCAGGATGGTGGACACCCCGAGCAGCATGCCGAACCGGGCGCCGAACGTGCGACCGGCGAGCACGAGCAGGATGAACACGGCCTCGACGCCGCCCACGCCGGTGCTCGCGATGCGCAGGGCCGTGCCGATCGCCGCGAGCACGCCGAGGTACGCGAGCACGTGCGCTGATCGCACGGTCTGGTCGAGGGCCGCGACGGCGACGACCACGGCGATCGGCGCCAGCGCGAGAGCGACCCACGGGACCGCCGCGTCGGCCTGCGCGGGCACCGCCGCGGCGACGAAGGGCCAGGTGAAGGATGCCAGGGCCACGAGGTTCGCGGCGAGAAGTGTGAGCGGTGTCCAGCGCGCGGCGGGACGAGGAGCGGCAGACCCCGCCACGCGCCCACCGGTCACGCGCGGTGAACGAGCCGGAGCGGGGGCGCCGGCCACGGCATCCGCCGCTCGCGGATCCGTGCGCAGCGCCGCGTCGATCCGCGATGCACGGCTCTTGCCCGCCCGCTCGACGAGGGAGGGCAGAGACGGCGCTGCGACGGATGCCGGGACGATGCCGTCCCGCATCGGCAGCACCTTCGCGCCGAGTGCCGCCGCGAAGTCGGCGTCGTGCGTCGCCATGAGCACGGCGGCGCCGGCATCCGCCGCCTGCTCCAGCGCGGAGCGCACCTGCTCGCGGGCGCGGGAGTCGAGTCCGCGCGTGGGCTCGTCGATCATCAGCGCCTCGGGGGAGCGCGCGAGCTGCAGGGCGATCGCCAGGCACCTGCGCTCGCCGAGGGAGAGATCGCGGGGATGCCGCGGCATCCGCTCTGCGAGACCTGCGGCGTCGAGGCTGAGGAATGCCGCGAATCGGTCGGCCGTGGACGTGGGGGAGTGGATGCCGTGCCGCTGCGCCGAGCGGTCGGCCCGCGCGCACTCGGCGGCGACGGTGTCGCGCGTGAACAGATCGTCGGAGGCGTCGGGGACGAGCACGGGGGCGCCGACGACCTCCAGGCCGTGCGGCGGCAGGGCGAGGGCCGTGAGCAGCGACGACTTGCCCGCGCCGTTCGGTCCGATCAGCGCGGCGATCTCGCCGTTCCCGAGAGCGAGGGAGGCGTCGTGCACCGCGACGACGTCGCCGTGGGCGATGCGGACGTGCGACGCCGCGAGGACAGGCGACGGAGACGCTGACTGAGGGAGAGGGTCCGACGCGGTGCGGTGCGGTGCAGCTTCCGGAAGGATGACGTTCGGCGTCGCGCTGCGCTCGGTCGACCCCGTCGACACCGTGCCCTGCTCGATCGACCGCCACTCGTCGGCGACGCCGTCGAACGCGGCGGCCCTGTGCTCGGCGACGAGCACGCAGGATCCGCCCTCGTGAGCCAGAGCATCCAAGGCGGCGACGACGCGCACGCGCGCCTCTGCGTCCAGATCGGCGAGCGGCTCATCCACGAGCAGCAGGATCGGCTGCTCGACCACCGCGGCGGCGATCGCGACCATCGTCGCCTCCCCCGCGGAGAGCGTGTGCACGGAGCGGTCCCGCAGGCCGGCGATGTCCAGGCGCTCCATCACCTCGTCGACGCGGGCGCTCACGATCACGGCGGCGACGCCGCGCAGCTGCAGCGACAGGCCGATCTCGTCGCGGACGAGCTCGCTGCAGAACGCCTCACGGGGGTTCTGCAGCACCACGCCGACCAGCCGCGAGGAGTCGCGCGGCGGCATCCGCCGTCGGTCCCGGCCTGCGACCTCGACGACGCCCGTCGACCAGCCCCCGTCGACGTGGTCCACGAGGCCGGCGAGCCCGCGAAGCAGCGTCGACTTGCCCGAGCCGGTCGGTCCGGTGACGACGGTGAGCGCTCCGGTGCCGAGGGCGAGCTCGGGCACCGTCAGCACCGCGTCGTCGCCGAACCCGAACGCCGCCTCCTGCAGCCGGACCGGGCTCGTGCACTCCCCGTCGACGGGGTCGCCGCCGAAGCCGCGCAGCTCCAGCCCGTTCGCGACGGCGGCGGCGCGTTCCAGGGTGCGTTCGAGCACCGGCACCAGCATCCGCGGTCCCGGCCTCTCGCCGCGAAGACGCTGGGCGGTGTGCACCGTGCGAACGGCCTGACCGAGCCCGGGGAGCGTGGACCAGGCGACGGCGAGAGCACGGGCGATGCCGCGCAGCGGACCGCGCCTCGCGAGCAGCCCGAACGCCCTGGACACGTCGAAGATCGCGTTCAGCAGCCCGAACAGCAGGATGACGGCGGCGATCGGCAGTGCGGACAGCGCGGCATCCGCGAGCCCGTCGACCGTCACGGGGCCGAGGAGTGTCACCCAGCTGAACGGCGCGGGGAGGCGGATCGCGGGCAGAGGGAGCAGCACCGGGCCGCTGCCGGCGGCTCCGTTGAAGAGCACGCGGTAGAGGATGCGGGCGACGACGAACACCGCCGCCAGCCCCGCCGCCGCGCGCAGCGGGCCGGGTCTCAGTCTGAGCCGGCCCGCATCGCTCACGACGCGGGTGCGGCGGGAGCGCCGTTCAGCGTGAAGAGCAGCTCGACGCTGTCGCCGGGGTTGAGCTCGAGGGCGGAGAGACCCGTCTGCGCGTAGTCCCACGTGCCGCCTGCGGGCTTGACCCACAGGCCCCAGTACGCGGCGGCCGGAGGCATGTCGGCGCAGGTCTCGTGGTAGGCGGCGCCGTCGTCGCCGGTCAGCTCGGTGTCTTCGGCGGGCACGCCGTTCACACGGCAGATCACGTCGTCGGGGTACGTCGTGGTGCCGACGGTGGTGAACCCGGCTTCGGAGACGGCATCCGTCCCCAGGATCTTCCCGTCCGTGTCGACGCAGACCGAGGCGGAGGGATCGTCGGAGACGTCGAGGTCGCCCGTGTCGACGACCACGGTCACCCCGGCGCACGACTCAGCAGACGCGGTCGACGAGGACGACGGCGACGACGTGGGCTCGGAGGAGGGCGTCGGCGGCGTACAGGCGGTCAACGCGAGCGTCAGGGCGGATGCCGCGACGAGGGACAGGGCGAGGTGGCGGGTCTTCGGGGTCACCGTTACACCCTACGGAATCGGGGACATCTCGCCCGTCCGTCGTGTCACATTCGGCCGCGCGCCCCGTCGCGCGGAGCCCTCACCTCAGGCGCTTCTGCAGCTCGCCCATCCGCTCCCGAGGGCGGAAGCCGAGCAGGGTGTTCACGGCGAGCATGTGCGCATTGGACTCCGCGTTGTACGTGTACACGCAGGGGGTCCCCGGTGACTCGTGCTGCAGCATCCTGAGGTTCGCGACCTTGACGGCCGTTCCCAGTCGGTGCCCTCGATCCTCACGGCGCACGAGCGTGCCCCACTGGTAGGCGTTGCCGTCGTCGCCCGAGACCACGATCTGCGTGTAGGCGGCGACAGCGCCGTCCGAGGCCAGCGCGACGGTGCCGAAGGAGATGCGGTGCTGCAGCACGAGCAGGTCCTCGGTCTCGCGGATGCCGGCGATGTCCGGCGTCGCGGGCTCGATGTCGAGCTCGCCGCTGGGGGCCTCGGTCTCGATCGACGCGTCCAGCGACGCCCAGCCCTCGACCACGTCGTCGGGTACAGGGCCGATCCAGCTCCGCAGCGTGTAGCCCTCGTCGGGGACTCCGGCCTGCAGTCGGTCGAGCAGCGCGGGGTCGACGGGCAGGTCCAGCCGGTTCTGCACGTCGCCGAGGGCGAGGGAGTAGCCGTGACGGCGCGCGAACTCGCGCCCCGGTGAACCGGAGCCGTCGGGTCCGAGCTCGTACAGCCAACTCGTCGTGGACTGCGCGGTGGTGCGTCCGGCAGCCACGGCCTCGCCTTCGAGGAAGGCAAGTGCGTGCGAGCCGTAGCCTCGACGCCGATGACGGGGCGGCACGCCGAGGCCGAGGTGCGCCACGTGCGTGTTGTCCTTGAGGGGCAGCGCGAGGCTCGCGGCGCCGATGCACTCGCCGTCCGAGCGCAGCAGGTAGGTCCGCCGCTCCACGGCCGACGAGTCCTGCTGCAGCTCTCGCCTGGTCTCCTCGCGGGTCCATACCGGGGTGCCCTTCGCGCGGTCGGCGCGCTCGGCCGCGGCGTACGCGTCCCACCACTCGTCGACCGTCGCATCGTCGAAAGGGTCGACCCGGCTGATCTCGAGACTCATCCCTCCACGCTACCCGGCGCCCTCTCCGGCCTCGGCAGGTGGGGAGCAGTGAAGGAATCTCATCAATGTGCGCTTGACTATAGTGTGTGACACACAGTAATGTGATGGGCATGAACGAGACGCTCGACACGCACCTGCAGGAACTGCGGCGCGGCACCGTCGTCCTGGCCTGCCTGCAGCTGCTGCGCACGCCCGGCTACGGCTACGGACTGCTCGAAGAGCTGGAGGCGCGCGGCTTCGCGACCGACGCGAACACGCTGTACCCGCTGCTCCGCAGGCTGGAGAAGCAGGAGTACCTCACCAGCGAGTGGAACACCGAAGAGGCCAGGCCCCGCAAGTTCTACCGCACCTCGGATGCCGGCATCCGGCTCGCCGACACCCTCACCGACGAATGGCGATCGCTCACCACAGCGATCTCCGCCCTCACCGCAGAGGAGAACTGACATGACCACGACAGCCACTCTCACCGAGCGCTACATCGCCGCCACGGTCAAGGGCCTGCGACCCGAGACGCAGGACGATGTGCGGGCGGAGCTCGAAGCCTCCATCGCCGACGCGATCGAGGCGCGTCTCGAGCAGGGCGAGGCGCCGGATGACGCAGAGCGCGCCGTCCTCACGGAGCTCGGCGACCCCGGCATCCTCGCCGCCGGGTACGCGGATCGTCCGCTGCACCTGATCGGTCCGCGCTTCTACCTCACGTGGTGGCGGCTGCTGAAGCTGCTGCTGGCGATCGTCCCGGTGTGCGTGCTCGGCGCCGTCGCCCTCGGGCAGACGATCTCGGGCGCGGCTGTGGGCGAGGTCATCTCGACCTCGCTCGTCGCGGCAGGTGGCGCGATCATGCACATCTGCTTCTGGACGACCCTCGTGTTCGTCATCCTCGAGCGCACCGGGAGCACGACGACGATCGACGAGTGGGATCTCGACAAGCTGCCCGAGATCACCGACGACGGGGTGGGGCGCAGCGAGCTGATCGCCTCGCTCGTCTTTCTCGGCATCGCGGCCGGTGCGCTGCTCTGGGACCGCTTCCGTGGCTTCGTCCCCGGTGAGGCGCTGCCGATCCTCGACCCGGCCCTGTGGCCGTGGGGCATCAGCGTCCTGTTCGCGCTCATCGTGGCCGAGGTCGTGTTCGCCGTCGTCGTGTTCCGTCGCGGCTGGAGCACCGGGCTGGCCGTGGTCAACACCGTCCTGGCGCTGGCCTTCCTCGCCTGGACGCTCGTCCTGCTGCTGGGCGGGCAGCTCGTCAACCCGGACTTCCTCTCGTACATCGTCGCCGTGGGCGGGGAGGGGTTCGCGGCCGGCGATGCCGGGGCCGCAGGCGAAGGCGGCGTCTTCCGCATCCTGGCCGTCCTCCTCGGGTTCGGCGTCGCGATCGGCGTCGGGTGGGACATCGTCGACGGATGGCTCAAGACCGTCCGCCGCAGCCGCCGCTGACGGCATCCATGCAGAAGGCGCTGTTCCCCGGGGGAGCAGCGCCTTCCGCATGTCCACGCGGTCACGGGAATAGGCTGGATGCCGTGACCACACCCTTCGTCTCCGACCTGTTCGATCCCGAGGAGTGGGTGCTCGCGCCCGGTGCCGAGGACTACACCGACATCACGGCGCACGTCACGCACGACGGCGGGGTCGCGCGCATCGCGTTCAACCGGCCGGAGGTGCGCAACGCGTTCCGTCCGCACACGGTCGACGAGCTGTATCGCGCCCTCGACATCGCCCGGCAGGACCCGCGCATCGGAGCCGTGCTGCTCACGGGCAACGGCCCCAGCCCGAAGGACGGCGGCTGGGCGTTCTGCTCAGGCGGCGACCAGCGCATCCGCGGACGCGACGGCTACAAGTACTCCGATTCAGAGACCACCGTGCACGACTCCGCACGAGGCGGGCGTCTGCACATCCTCGAGGTGCAGCGGCTCATCCGCTTCATGCCCAAGGTCGTCATCGCGGTCATCCCCGGGTGGGCCGCGGGGGGCGGGCACTCGCTGCACGTCGTGTGCGACCTCTCGGTGGCATCGGCGGAGGAGGCGCGCTTCAAGCAGACGGATGCCGACGTCGGCAGCTTCGACGCGGGATACGGTTCCGCGTACATGGCGCGGCAGACCGGCCAGAAGATCGCGCGAGAGGTGTTCTTCCTCGCTGAGGAGTACTCGGCGCAGCGCGCGTACGAGATGGGCGCGGTCAACCGCGTCGTGCCGCACGCGGAGCTGGAGCGCGAAGCACTGGCGATGGCCAGGACGGTGCTCACCAAGTCGCCGACCGCGATCCGCATGCTGAAGTTCGCCTTCAACGCCGTCGACGACGGACTCGTCGGCCAGCAGGTGTTCGCGGGGGAGGCGACCCGTCTCGCCTACGGCACGGACGAGGCCGTGGAGGGTCGCGACTCCTTCCTCGAGAAGCGCGCTCCCGACTGGTCGTCCTTCCCGTACCACTACTGATCCCGCTCATGGTCTCGACGATCTTCGACCCTCTCCACCCCGGCATCGTGGGGGAAAAGCCCCGTGCTCGGCGGGGCGACCGATGATCGCGCTCAGGCCCACGGATGCCGACGACCCGGTCGCGCTGCGTGAGGCGCTGGCTCGGGCGCTCGACGGCGGACCCGCTCTGGGCTTCGGCATGCTCGACGGCGCCCCTGAGCGCGTGCCAGACGGCACGGCCGCGGTCATCGCGACCTCCGGGTCGAGCGGCATCCCGAAGCGGGTGGTCCTGAGCGGGGAGGCGCTGCGCTCCAGCGCCGAGGCCACCGCGTCGCGGATCGGCAGCGGCCGCTGGCTGCTCGCCCTCCCCGCGACCTATGTGGCCGGGCTCCAGGTGCTCGTCCGCTCCGTCGTCGCCGGCACCGAGCCCGCCGTGCTCGAGGGCCGGTTCTCGGCGGAGACGTTCGCGCAGACCACCCTGTCCATGCTGCGCACGGGGGAGGAGAGGCTCTACACCTCCCTCGTGCCCGCGCAGCTCGCGACGCTGCTGGATGCCGCGGACAGCATCCCCGTCCGTGCGGCGCTGCAGGCCTACCGCGCCATCCTGGTCGGCGGTCAGGCGCTGCCGGAGCCGCTCCGCGACCGTGCGGGAGAGCTCGGTGCGCGCCTGGTCCGCACCTACGGATCGAGCGAGACGAGCGGGGGCTGCGTGTACGACGGCGAGCCCCTCGACACGGTCGCCGTCCGCTCCGTCGACGGAGAGCTGCACATCGCCGGACCCATGCTCGCCGACGGCTACCTCGGAGACGAGGAGCTCACCGCCCGCTCCTTCACCCGAGACGAGCACGGCATCCGCTGGTACCGCACCGGCGACCTCGGACTGGTGGAGGACGGCATCGTGCGGGTGCACGGCCGTGCGGACAATGTGATCGTGTCCGGCGGCATCAACATCTCCCTCGACCGGGTCGAGCGGATCGTCCGGCGCGTCCCCGGACTCAGCGGCGCCGTCGTCGTCGGCGTCGCGGACGAGCGCTGGGGTGAGGCCTCCGTGATCGTCGCCGCCCGTGGTGAAGCGCTCCGCCGCAGCGAGTCCGAGCAGCTCGCCCACGCGAGGGATGCCGTCGCCGAAGAGCTCGGCAGGCACGCGCGCCCCGCGCGGCTCATCCTCGTCGACGAGCTCGACGTCCTGACCTCGGGCAAGCCCGACCGCGAGTCGATCCGCAGGGCCGTCTCCGAGCTGCGCTGATCGTCGCCGTGGCGGGCGCGGTCTCCGGCAGGTGCCAGACTGGAGCATGGCCACGTACACGCATGGACACCACTCGTCCGTCCTCCGCTCCCACAGCAGCCGCGACATCTCGAACTCCGCCGAGTACCTCCGCCCGCACCTCACCCCGTCGACGCGGCTCCTCGACGTCGGGGCCGGTCCCGGATCGATCACGGTCGACTTCGCCGGACTCGTGGCCCGCGTCACGGCCACCGAGATCGACGAGAACGCCCTGGCGCTGTCGCGCGGGCTCGCGGAGAGCCGGGGCGTCGCGAACATCGACTTCTCGGTCGAGGACGTGCACGCGCTGAGCTTCGCCGACGACAGCTTCGACGTGGTGCACGCGCACCAGGTGCTGCAGCACGTCGGCGACCCGGTGCAGGCGCTGCGGGAGATGCGCAGGGTCACCGTGCCCGGCGGCGTCGTCGCGGCGCGGGACGCCGACTACGCGGGCTTTCACTGGTTCCCGATGCTGCCGGAGCTCGACCGCTGGCTCGACCTGTACCGGCGCGCGGCGCAGGCCAACGGCGGTGAACCGGACGCCGGGCGACGTCTGCTGTCGTGGGCGCGCGCCGCCGGCTTCGTCGACGTCACGGCGACGGCATCCACCTGGTGCTACGCGAACCCCGAGGATCGGGCGTGGTGGGGCGGCATGTGGGCCGACCGCATCCTGGAATCCGCGCTGACCCGTCAACTGCTCGACAGCGGCATGGCGACCGACGCGGAACTGCGCGGCATCAGCGAGGCCTGGCATCGCTGGGCCGACGACGGCGACGGCTGGTTCCTCGTGCCGCACGGGGAGATCATCGCGCGCGCCTGAGGTTCACAACTCCTCAAGAATCGGGCCGGGATGCCGCGACGGCGTCTTCGCAGCGCCCGATCATCGGATTCTTGAGGAGTTGTGAACGCGGCGGATCGGATACATCCGCAGACGGATGCGGCGTCCTGACGCGGCCCCGTACCGTAGGAGGGTGTTCCGCCCCGTCTCCCGAGCCTGGCTCGTCGTCGACATCATCGGCGCCGTCTTCGGCTTCGTCGTCACCACCCCGCTGACGTTCATCGCCGGCTCCAGCTGGCTCAGCGCGTGGATCGGCGCCGAGCCGGTGGCCGTCGTGATGTACGTCATCGTCGGCCTCATCCTGTGGGGAGCCGCGGCGATCAGCCGCCTGTCTCCCACCCTCGCGATCGGCATCGCCTGGTTCGGCGCCGTCGTGCAGATGGCGGCAGGGCTGCCTCCGAGCGCCTACGACGCGGGCATCCTCGTGGTGCTCTTCGCGACAGCCGCGTGGGGCACGCGGCGGATCCTCTGGATCGGCGGCGTCTCGGCGCTGGGCGGCGGGATTATCGGCGGCCTGTACTTCGCGGTCATCTGGTCGGGAGAGCTGCTGACGGATGCCGCGAGCACTATGCGCGCGGCGCTGATCGGCTCGCTGATGGCCTCCGTCTTCGTGCTCGCGATGGTGATGTCCTGGGGCACCGGGCTCCTCTGGCGCGTGGTGCTGAACGGACGGGAGACGCAGGTCGCCCGTGCCCAGGCCGAACTGCTGGCGGCCGAGGAGCAGGAGCGCGTGCGGATCGCGCGCGACATGCACGACATCGTGGCGCACTCGCTGGCCGTCGTGATCGCGCAGGCCGACGGCGCGCGGTATGCGGCGGCGGTCAAACCCGAGATGGCGACCGAGGCGCTGAGCACGATCGCGCAGACGGCTCGCGGGGCGCTGTCGGACGTGCGGCTGCTCCTCACCCAGCTGCGGCATCGGCAGGGAGACGGCCCTCAGCCGACCCTCGCCGACCTCGAGACGCTCTTCGCGCAGGTGCGTCAGGCGGGCGTCGAACCGCGCATCACCGTCGATCCGATGCCGCCGGGGGAGCCGCCGGGGGCGATCCAGCTCGCCGTCTACCGGATCCTGCAGGAGGCGCTCACGAACGCCATCCGACACGGCGACGGCGCGGTCGACGTGCGGCTCGCGTGGCTCCCCGACCGCGTCGACGTCGTCGTCGCCAACGCCTTCGAGAAGGAGACCGCGTCGCTCGGGGGCGGCCACGGCGTCATCGGCATGCGTGAGCGCGCCCAGCTCGTGGGCGGTAGCCTTCAGGCGGGGCAGGAGGGCGAACGGTTCGTCGTGCGCGCCTCGCTTCCCATCGGAGGAGCCGCATGATCAGGGTCGTACTCGTCGATGACCAGGCGCTGTTCCGCGCCGGCATCCGCATGCTCGTCGCGTCGCAGCCCGACCTCGACGTCGTGGGCGAGGCGGGCGACGGGCGAGAGGCGATCGACGTCGTCCGGGCCACGCGCCCCGACGTCGTGCTGATGGACATCCGGATGCCGGTCATGGACGGCCTCACGGCCACCGCCGAGATCCTCACCCAGCCCGACGCCCCTCGCATCGTGATGCTGACGACCTTCGACCTCGACGAGGCGGCGGCCAGAGCCATCCGTCAGGGGGCCAGCGGGTTCCTCCTGAAGGACGCCGACCCCGAGTTCCTGCTCGCGGCGATCCGCACCGTGCACGGAGGGTCGAGCGTGATCGCGGCATCCGCCACCCGTGATCTCTTCGCGCACTTCGCCGAGGCTCCCAAGCCCGTCCCCGCGCAGTACGCCGACCTCACCGACCGGGAGAGGGAGATCTTCGCGCTCGCGGCGAGGGGCCTCTCGAACTCCGAGATCGCCGCGCGCGAGTACCTCAGCGAGGCGACCGTGAAGACGCACATCAGCCGGATCCTCACCAAGCTCTCCCTGCGCGACCGGGTGCAGCTCGTCGTGTTCGCGTTCGAGCACGGGCTCACCTGACCCGATCCGCGGTCCTGGGCGCCGGATGTCGGCGGACGGGAGGATGCTGTCGTCATGACAGAACCTCTCGTCCCGATCTCCGTCCGCCTCGACATCGACACCGTCGCCCCGCATTTCTCCCGGGCGCTCGCCCATCTCGACAACGCGATGGTCCGCGAGCTCGACGCGGTGGGCTTCGAGAGCCGCCTGCGCGAGCTGGTGCGTCTCAGAGCCTCCCAGCTGAACGGCTGCAGTTACTGCGTCGAGCTGCACTCCGGCGATGCCCTCACGGCGGGCGACACCCCGCAGCGGATCAACGCGGTCGCGGTGTGGCGCGAGTCCCCGCTGTTCACCGCCCGCGATCGCGCCGCCCTCGCGCTGACCGAGAGCATCACGAGGACGTCGGAGACGCACGTCCCCGACGCCGACTGGGATGCGGCCGCCGCCGTCTTCTCGACCGAGGAGCTGGGGGCGCTCGTGGCGCTCATCGTCACGATCAACGCCTGGAACGCGGTCGGTGTGTCGACGCACGCCTGGGTGGGGTGACGGCCACAGACGTCTGTGCGGGGTGAAGGCCACAGACGCCTGTGTGGGATGAAGGCCGCAGAAGCCTGTGTGGGGTGAAGGCCACGGACGCTTGTTTCGGGGTGACGGCGAAGTCATCCTCCAGATGTACGCGGATGCGCCGCACGGGCGACGCGCCCGCTGATGCCGCCGAAATAGCGTCGAAGGCATGGAGATCACGACCACAGACCTGGGGCTCGCCGCCCGCGTCCAGCACCTGAAGAAGACCTACGGCGCCGTCGAGGGCACCGTGCGCGCCCTCGACGATGTGAGCGTCGGCATCCGTCGCGGTCAGTTCACCGCGATCATGGGCCCATCGGGCTCCGGCAAGTCCACGCTCATGCACATCATGGCCGGACTCGACACCCCCACCGAGGGGCGTGCCTGGATCGGAGACACCGAGATCACCGGACTCGGAGACCTCGACCTCACGATCCTGCGCCGACGCCGTGTCGGCTTCATCTTCCAGGCGTTCAACCTCGTGCCCACGCTCACGGCGCTCGGCAACATCATGCTGCCCTTCGAGCTCGACGGGCGTCGTCCGAGCGCGATCGAGAAGGCTCGCATCGACGGCCTCATCGACACCCTCGGACTCGGCGCGCGCCTGGACCACCGCCCGCACCAGCTCTCGGGCGGCCAGCAGCAGCGCGTCGCGATCGCCCGCGCCCTCGCCACGGCCCCCGACCTCGTCTTCGCCGACGAGCCGACGGGCAACCTCGACTCCAAGACCGGTCGTGAGGTGCTCCAGCTGCTCGCCACCGCCAGCCGCGAGCACGGCCAGTCCATCGCGATGGTCACGCACGACGCGATCGCCGCAAGCCATGCCGACCGCGTGCTCTTCCTCGGCGACGGCCGCATCGTCGCCGATCACCCGCGGCAGACCGCCGAGGAGATCTCGGCGTACATGCTCGCCGCCGAGGTGGCGGCGTGAGCGCGGTCGCGACGGTCGTTCCTCAGACATCGGCGACCGGTCCTCGGCTGGCCTGGCTCAGTGACAGGGGCATGGGCGCCAGCATCCTCGTGGCGACGCTGTCGGCCGCGTTCGGCGTGCTCCTGGTGGAGACGACGGTGTTCATCGGCGCGGTGCTGCAGGCCGACCCCTTCATCGGAGACAGCGAGACGCTCGCCATCGTCGTCGGCATCCTGTCGGTGCTGCTGACGGGCGTCGCGATGTACGTCGCCGCGATCGTCACCGCCAACACGTTCTCCACGATCATCGCGGGGCGCACCAGGCAGATCGCCCTCATGCGCCTGATCGGGGCCACGGCGCGCTCGCAGCGCGGTGAGGTGGGACGTCAGGGGCTGATCGTCGGCATCATCGGCGCCGCGCTCGGACTGCTCGTCGGGCTGCTCGCCTCCGTCGCCGGCGTGCAGATCGCCTCTGGGCTGCTCGCCAACCCTCCCGTCGGCTTCTCGCTCGCGCAGCCGTTCATCGTGCTGCCCGCCGTCGGCGTCGCGCTCACGACCTGGGCTGCGGCCTGGGCGGGATCCCGCCGTGTGCTGGCGGTGACCCCGCTGCAGGCGATCGGCGGCTCCGTCGAGCGCACGCACGACGAGGTCTCCCGCCCCGGCCGTCACATCGGCGCGTGGGTGCTTCTGGCCATCGGCGCGGCCCTCCTCGCCGGCGGCGTGCTGGTCGGACTCGCGAGCCCGCTCGGCGTCGTCGTCGCGTTCTTCGGCGGTCTGCTGTCGTTCACCGGGCTCGCCCTGGGCTCGGTGCTCTTCATGCCTCCGGTGCTCCGCCTCGTCGGCCGTCTCTTCGGGCGCAGTGCGACGGCGCGCCTCGCCGCCGAGAACGCCCTCCGGTACCCGGAGCGCTCCTCGCGCATGGCCATCGGCGTCGTGATGGGCGTGACGCTCGTGACGATGTTCGCCGTCGCGCTCGAGTCGGTGAAGCAGATGATGATCAACCAGGTGGAGGGCGAGGTGCCCGCGGAGTTCTTCGCGCCCTTCGACGCCTTCGCCTCGGTCATGATGGTGCTCGTCGCGGTCTCCGCGGTGATCGCCGCCGTCGGACTCGTGAACCTGCTCACGATCGGCGTGGTGCAGCGCCGTCGGGAGCTTGGGCTGCTCCGTTCGATCGGGCTGTCCAACGGTCAGGTGCGCCGCATGGTGCTGCTGGAGGCGACGCACATCACCGTCGCGGCGACGCTGACCGGACTCGTGCTGGGCGTCGTGTACGGCTGGATCGCCGCGCAGTCGCTGCTGGGGTCGGTCCCCACGCTGCCTGACTTCGTGCCGGCGGGTCTCGTGCCTCCGCACGTCCCGTGGCTGCCGATCGTGATCATCGTCGCCGCGACCGCGGTGCTGACGCTCGTCGCGGCGGCCACCCCCACGCGTCTCGCGACCCGCGTCGCTCCGGTCGAGGCGCTGGCCGCCGACTGAACGTCTCCGGAACCGATGCGGGAGCCGATCTCGCGTGCGGGGCCCCGGTGACGGAGACGGACGCCTCTGCGGTGCGGAGGCGTCCGTTTCGGGCACTCCGTGGCGGCGGGCCTGGCTTCCTGGGGCGGCGGGCCCGCTCTCCGGGACGCATAGGCTGGACGGATGGCTTCGCCGTTCGATCAGTCCACCTATCAGGTCCGCCACGAGTGGGGTGTCGCCGGGCTCGCGCGCCTGGCGGCGGCCGACATCGTCGTGGTGGTCGACGTGCTGCGGTTCTCCTCGACGCTCCCGGACGCCGTGGCGTCGGGGACCGCCGTCGCGCTCGCAGACGCCGTCGAGTGGTCGAGCAACGGCGCCGCCGTGGCCGCATCGGCGGGCGACGCTCTCGTCCTGGTGGGCGGGCTGCGCAACGCCGCGGCGGTGGCGAGAGCCGTGCAGACCGTGCAGGAGCGACGACAGGCGCGCACCTCGGTCGCCGTGATCGCGGCGGGCGAGAAGGCGGATGACGGGTCGCTGCGCTTCGCGGTGGAGGATCAGCTCGGGGCGGGTGCGGTGATCGCCGCGCTCACCGACCTCGGCATCGATCACACCGCGCCGGATGCGGCGGTCGCCGCCGAGGGTTTCCGCGCCCTGCGGCGGGCTCTGGGCCACCTGCTCAGCGCCAGCGGCTCCGCCCGAGAGCTGGAGATCGGCGTGGCCTCCACCGCGCGGATGGCGGAGTCCGGCATCCGCCCCGCGTCCGTCGCCGAGGCGGCTGCCCTGGACTCGAGCGATGTCGTCCCTGTTCTTCGCGAGGGCCTGTTCGTCCGGTTCGAGTAGGCCGCGGCATCCGCCCCGCCGCGACGTAGGGTGGCGGCGCACGGCGCGACCATCCGTCGCAGTCCTCAACAGGCCGTGCGTCCGGCGAGGAATCCGCCGCCGCGGACGTAGGGTCGTGGCATGAGGTACCTCCCCGCCTTCCTCGTCGACGCCGTGCTCGTTCTGATCTTCGCCGTGATCGGACGTGCGTCCCACGGCGAGAGTCCGATCGGCTTCCTCCTCACGGCTTGGCCGTTCCTCGTCGCCCTCGTCGTCGGACATGCCCTCGCCGCCCTGATGGGCAGCGGACCGCGCAAGCCGTGGTCGATCCTGTGGGGCGCCGTCGTCTGGGTCGTGACCGTGGCCGGCGGGATGCTGTTGCGCGTGGTCTCGGGCGACACGGCGCAGGTGCCGTTCATCATCGTCGCCACGATCGTGCTCGGTGTCTTCCTGGTCGGATGGCGGGCGCTCGCCGCCCTGCTGCGTCGCAGGCGGGGCGTGCAGGAGAGCACGACGGATGCTGCGGCATCCGATGCTCCCGAGGAGCCGACGTCGGTCTGAGCCCGCGGGCCGCCGTCGGTCAGCGTGCGGACTGTGCCGCCAGCCGCACGTCGGCGGTGATCTCGCGTCGCGTCCAGGTGAACTGATGCCGGGCGTCGAAGGACCGCGAGCAGCGGGCGCACGAGGTCGCACGCGTCGGACGGCGGTGTCGATAGGTCACGTGCCCTGCGGGGCAGGTGCCGACCCAGGGGGCGAGCTCCACCGCCGTCTCGCCGTGATGCGTGGTGCCGCCGACGTAGCCCAGATCGCGCGCGACGCGCTTCCACGTCGGGCCGTGCGCCGCTCGATGCCCGGCGAGCGCGTGGGCCACCTCGTGCAGCAGCACCTGATGGATCTCATCGTCGTCGAATCGCGCGGCGAGATAGCGCGACACGGTGATCCGCTTGTTCGTGTAATCGCACTGTCCTGCACGGCGCTTCGCATTGTCGAAGCCGAACGACCAGCTGTCATCGAGATGCAGCGTGATCAGTGCTTCGCCCCAGACGCGCACACGGTCGAGTTCCGCCATGCGCCCAGGCTAAGCCATGACGGGGACGTTGAGGTCGGCTCGACGCACCGCGTCAGGGGGAATGGGCGGATTCAGCCCGCCACGAGCTGCGTCGAGCGACGACGCTCCGCCGCGTCGATGGCGAGCAGCGCCGTCTCCAGCTCGCGGTCCTCGGCGCCGGCCTCGCGGCGCAGGAAGAGCGACCTCTTGAAGCTCTCGCGCGCAGTCTCGTAGTCCTCGGCCTCGTACGCGTTCTTGCCGTGGTGCTGGTGGGCGAAGGCGGCGATCGACAGCCACCGCTGTCCTTCGGCCTCGTCGGCGCAGGTGGCGAGCTCCTGTTCGGCCGCCGCGTGGGCGCCGCGGAACTGCAGGACGGTCGCATGCAGCACGCGGGCGCGCAGAACGTCCTTGCGGGTGCCGGCCATGCGGGCCTGGCGCACGGCCTCGTCCGCCAGCGCGAGCGCATCGTCGAGGCGTCCGAGCACCTTCAGCAGCCACACGCGCTCCAGCAGAGCCGGAAGGCTGCGCTGATACTCGATCTCGGCGAGCCTCGTCTCGCACTCATCGAGATCGACCAGCTCGCGGAGGGTGTCCTGGTCGTATCCCCGGATGAAACTCATTGCTCTCCTTCCGCAGCGTCCCGCGTTCCAGTCTGCATCGCCTCGCCGTGGTCGCGGGGGCGGCGCGCCCCGCTCCTCGGCATCCGATTCCGCAGGTCGTGCTCCGCCCGGGCTGAGGAGCCGAGAATCGTCGGATGCAGAGCCCTCGAAGGGACATGGTGTGACCCCTCAGCCCGGCAGAGCGGCGCGCGCGAGCGAAGGCGGCGGGTCAGCGCAGGAAGAGGGAGGCGTCGGGGCGAGGGGATGCCACGGCATCCGCGTCCGTCACCACTCGCGCACCCTGGATGAACGAGGCGACCTCCGCACCCTGGGCGATCTTCGCGGGATGCGGACCCGCCGCGAGCATCCTCGGCAGCCACTCGGTGGGCAGCGGGGTGGCGGATGCCGCGATCACGAGGTTGCCGAAGCGGCGGCCCTTGAGCACCTGGGTGTCGGCGAGGATGCCGATCTCTGGGAGCACCTCCGCGACCGTCGCGGCCTGGCGTCGGGCGAAAGCGAGCCCTGGGCCGTCGGCCACATTCACGAGCAGCACGCCGGATGGCGCCAGCAGCTCGCGCAGCTCCCGGTAGAACTCGACGCTCGTGAGGTGCGCGGGAGTCTGCGCTCCGGAGTAGACGTCGGAGACGACGAGGTCGCAGGCGCCCGTGAGCGCCGGTGGCAGCTTCTGCACGCCCGCCCTCGCGTCGCCGATGCGCACGCGGATCGCCGCGCCCCGGGGCAGCGGCAGGTGTTCGCGCACGAGTGCCGCGAGCGGACCCTCGAGCTCGATGACCTGCTGACGGGATCCGGGCCGCGTGGCCTCGACGTAGCGAGGGATCGTCATGGCGCCCGCACCCAGGTGCACGGCCGTCAGCGGGCCAGGGGGCAGCTGGTCGATCACGGCGCCCATGCGCACGATGTACTCGAAGTGCAGATGCGTCGGGTCGTCGAGATCGACGTGCGACTGCGGGGTGTCGTCGACGATCAGCTCGAACCCGCTCGTGAACTCCGAGGGCACGATGCGGGCGAGGCCTCCCTGGTCGAGTCGGGCCTGCGGATGCTCGGTGTCTCGTGCGCGCGTCCTGCCCATGCTCCGAGACTACGCCGTCGTGCTCCGAGACTACGCGGTCGTGCTCCGAGCCCTTGCGGTCACTTCGACTGCCTGCCGTTGGAGCAGGTCTCCTGATCCACGGACTGTCCGGAGATCTCCGGGGGCAGCGTCGTGCGCACCTCGGGAGTCTCGGTGGGCGTCGCGGTCTCGACCGGAGGCGCGGTGGGCGCCGGGGTGACCAGCTCGACGCCGGAGTTCGTCGCCACGTCGCCGGAGAGGGCGATCGGCTGACCCGCGATCAGCGCCTGCCAGAGATGCTCGGCGGCGGCTTCGTCGGGGACGACCTTGTCGCTGTCCGCCGGGTCTGCTCCGTTGGGGAACTGCACGAACACGAAGTCCGAGAACGGCACGTCCTTCAGGGCGAGGCCGAGCTGCGTCAGCGTGAGCGCGTTGTTGAGCGATTCGCTGGGGACGATGTTGTCGGCGACGGTGGTCGCCAGGCGCAGCACCTTCGCCGGATCGGTGAGCGTCTCGGCGCTGAGGATCTTCTTCGCCAGACGCGACATGTACTGCTGCTGGTTCGAGATGCGGGCGAGGTCGCTCTCGTCGCCGACGCCGTGCCTGGTGCGGATGAACGCGAGAGCGTCCGGGCCCGACACCGTGTGGGTGCCCGGCGGCAGGTTGATGCCGGCCTGCGAATCGCGGATGCCCTTGCCCGCGACGCAGACCTCGACGCCGCCGATCGCGTCGGTGATCTCGATCACGCCGTCGAAGCTGATCTTGGCGGCGAACCCGATGGGGATGCCGCTGAGCTCGGAGACGGTCTTCACGATGCAGGAGACGCCGGCGCGGTCGAACAGGCTGTTGAAGGCGACCCTGGGGGAGGAGGGCGCAGTGGAGCCGTCTTCTCTCGTGCACGACGGCACCTTGACCATGAGGTCGCGCGGGAAGGATACGACCGTGACGTTCCGCGGCTCGGCGGAGACGTGCACGAGGAGGTTCACGTCGTTGCGGATGCCGTCGTCGACCTTCTCGCAGCGCTCGGCGAGGTACTGCTTCGAGATCTCCCCGCATTCGTCCGTGCCGACGACGAGGATGTCGAACGACTTGTCCGCCGGATAGGGGCCGAGAGCGGGTGGCGCGACCGTGGGTGCGCCCTCGAGGACGACGGCGCCATCGCCGATGCGGTTCGCGAAGTCGGCGACGAGGTATCCGGCCACGGCGATCGCCGACACGAGCACGACGCTCAGGGCGATGCCCGTCAGCTTGAGGCCAACGGAGAGGCGGGAGGGGGAGGGCAGATGTGCGTGACGTGCGACGGTCGAGCGATCGGTGCTGTCGTGGGGACGGCGCATGGGCAGAGCCTACCTTTGGAAATTTGTGTCACAACGAGATGACGATCTTGAGAATTAGTTGCAGCGAATTAGTTAGTCGTAGATACTTATCTCAGTTGGTGAGCACCCGATGCCGCCAGGACGTTTCAAAGAGGAGATCCCTGATGCACAAGCGCATTCTCTCGGCTGTGGCGCTGGGCGCCGTGGCCACCCTGGGCCTTGCAGCCTGCTCGAGCGGTGGAGGAACCGGCTCCAGTGATGGCGGATCCGTCGACGGAAAGGGCAAGGAGCTCACCGTCTGGATCATGAAGGGCACCAACCCCGACTCGACCGCCTTCTACGACGCCGTCTCCAAGGAGTTCAAGAAGGAGACCGGCGCGACGGTCAAGATCGAAGAGGTGCAGTGGGCGGATGCGCACGACCGCTTCGTGACCTCGATCGCGGGACAGACGACCCCCGACATCGCCGAGACCGGCACCACCTGGACCGCCGAGTTCGCCGACGCCGGCGCACTGCTGCCCATCGACGACTACGTCGCCGCCGAGAAGGGCCTCGACAAGGACCTCGTCGAGGGCCTCAAGGTCGCGGGCACCTACGACGGCGAGCTCTACGGCATGCCGTGGTACGCCGGCGTCCGCTCGCTCGTGTACCGCACCGACGTCTTCGAGGAGCTCGGTCTCGACGCTCCGAAGAACTGGGACGACATCGTCGCCGCCGGCGAGGCCATCAAGGCCGCCAAGCCCGACATGCTGCCCTTCCCGGTTCCGGGTGACGCCGAGTTCCAGGTCTACCCCTGGGTCTGGGGCGCGGGCGGAGAGGTCGCGACCCTCGACGGCAAGACGTGGACCAGCGAGCTCGACAGCAAGAAGTCCCAGGAGGGCATCGAGTTCTACACCGACCTCGCGACGAAGCACGGCTTCTCGTCGGCCGGCGCCACGACCTGGAAGGAGACGGACCTCCGCGACGCCTTCACCCAGGGCAACGTCGCCATGATGCTCTCGGGCTCGTGGACCCCCAAGGCCCTCATCGAGGCCAACCCCGAGCTCGACGGCAAGATCGGCGCCGCGGTCATCCCTGGCAAGGACGGCGGCATCGCCCCCTCCGTGCTGGGCGGCTCGCACCTGTCGATCTTCAACACGACCAAGAACGCCGACCTCGCCTGGAAGTTCGTCCAGCTCATGACCACCGGCAAGTTCGCCGAGCAGTGGTCGCAGGAGACCGGCTACTTCCCCGGCGTGCAGTCGGCGATGGAAGAGGCCCTCGCCTCGACCGACCCGCTGGTCGCCCCGTTCGCGCAGCAGATGGTCGAGGGCGGCGCCTCCGTGCCCGTCACCCCGAACTTCGGCGCCGTGCAGGCGAAGAAGACCACCAACTCGATGATCCAGGCCATCCTCAGCGGGCAGAAGGACGTCGCCACGGCGACGAAGGATGCCGCCGCTGAGATGACCGAGCTCCTCAACCAGTAGGAAAGTCTCCCTCCATGTCGATGGTGCAAGCACCGCTGCCGGCCACGAAGGCGGAGTCCTCCTCCGCCTCCGTGGCCGGCAGGCCGCGCGGGTTCTCCCTGGTGAAGGCCCGCCCGTGGCTTCTTCTCGCTCCCGGCCTGATCATCCTCGCGGTGCTCATGCTGTGGCCCCTCGTGCAGGTGTTCCTCTTCTCGCTGCAGGACTACGGTCTGCGCGAGATCAACACCGGCGAGCAGAACTGGATCGGCATCGAGAACTACGCGAAGGCGCTCAGCGACCCGCAGCTGTGGACCGTCGTGCTGCCGAACACGGTCGGCTTCGCCGCCGTCGCGGTGTTCGTCACCGTCGCCGTCGGCACGCTCGTCGCCCTGCTGCTCGCGAAGCTCGGCCCGGTGTGGCGCACCATCGTCTCCAGCTGCATCATGGTCGCCTGGGCGATGCCCGCGGTGACCGGCACCTACGTCTGGACCTTCATCTTCGATGCCGACCGCGGCATCTTCAACGCAGTCCTGCAGGACCTCGGGCTGATCGACGAGCCCGTCAACTGGTTCACGAACCAGTGGTCGTTCTACGCGATCGTCCTCCTCAACGTCGTGCACCACGGCTTCCCGTTCGTCGCGATCACGGTGCTGGCCGGACTCCTCGGCGTCTCGAAGGAGATGCTCGAGGCTGCCGCCCTCGACGGTGCGAACGCCTGGCGCCGGTTCTGGCAGATCGTCTTCCCGACGCTCAAGCCCGTGTTCTCGGTCGTCATCATCCTGTCGACGATCTGGGACTTCAAGGTCTTCGCTCAGGTGTATCTGATGCCCGGCGGAAACGGAGGCAACCGCTCCGTGCTCAACCTCGGCGTGTGGTCGTACGTCGAGTCCTTCGGCCAGAACAAGTACGGGTTCGGCGCCGCCCTCGCTGTGCTGCTGACCCTCGTGCTGATCGGCATCACGATCGTGTACATCCGCTCTCTCATGAAGGAGGACGAGCTGTGAGCTCCCGTCGGTCTGTCATGTCGAGGGTCGGCACCGGCGTCGCGATCGCCGCCGTCCTGATCTTCACCCTGTTCCCGGTGTACTGGATGGTCTCCAGCGCCCTCGACGCCAAGGCGTCCAGCGGCGGGCAGTCGCTGCTGCCGCAGGAGTTCAGCCTCGAGAACTTCGAGTTCGTGCTCACCGACGGCGGCTTCGGCACCTACCTGCGCAACTCGGCGATCGTGGCCCTGGTCACCGTCCTCGTCAGCGCGCTGGTCTGCCTGCTCGCGGCGGTCGCCGTCGCCCGGTTCCGCTTCAAGTTCCGCACCACCATCCTCATGATGATCCTCGTGGTGCAGATGGTGCCGCTCGAGGCGCTCGTCATCCCGCTGTTCCTCCAGGTCAAGAGCCTCGGGCTGCTCAACAGCATCCTGGGTCTGATGGTCGTCTACGTGGCGCTCTCGCTCGCCTTCGGCATCTGGATGCTGCGCGGCTTCGTCGCCGCGGTCCCGGTCGAGCTCGAGGAGGCCGCGTACATCGACGGTGCGAGCTGGTGGCGGATGTTCCGCTCGATCCTGCTGCCGCTGGTCATGCCCGGCCTCGTCGCGACGAGCATCTTCAGCTTCATCACGGCGTGGAACGAGTTCATCTTCGCCATGACGATCCTCGGCAGCGCGACCGACCAGTACACGGTGTCGATCGGACTCAAGTCGTTCTTCGGCCTGCACTCCAACGACTGGGGCAGCATCATGGCCGCGTCGACGATCATCACCATCCCGGTCATGATCTTCTTCGTGATCGTGCAGCGCCGCCTCTCGGCCGGCATGGTGGCGGGAGCGGTGAAGGGATGAGCGACGACCTCACCCGCCTCGCCAACGGCGTGCTCTGGCCGGGCTTCTTCGGCACGACGGCCCCCGCGTGGCTCCTGGAGGAGCTCCGCGATGGTCTCGCCGGCGTCGTCTACTTCGGTCAGAACATCAGCGACGATCTCGCCTCCCTCAGCGAGGAGATCCTCGC
The DNA here is from genome assembly GCF_002979415.1 of Microbacterium sp. MYb72. Lineage (GTDB taxonomy): Bacteria > Actinomycetota > Actinomycetes > Actinomycetales > Microbacteriaceae > Microbacterium > Microbacterium natoriense. The sequence continues at coordinate 58,565 of NZ_PCOT01000023.1, forward strand.
CGCCCGACCGGACGCGCTGATCGGCATCGACGAGGAGGGCGGCAGCGTCACCCGCCTCGAGACGGCCACGGGCTCCACCCTCCCGGGGGCGGCTCAGCTCGGACGCCTCGACGACGTCGCGGCGACCGAGGCCACCGGCGCCGAGCTCGCACGACGCGTGCGTGCGATCGGCGGCAACGTCGTCCTCGGACCGGTCGCCGACGTGAACACCGACCCGCGCAACCCCGTGATCGGCGTCCGCTCCTTCGGCAGCGACGAGCAGCTCGTCTCCCGGCACACGGTGGCGGAGGTGCGCGGCATCCAGAACGGAGCGGTCGCGGCCTGCGTCAAGCACTTCCCCGGTCATGGGGACACCCACCTCGACTCGCATCATTCGCTTCCCGAGATCGCCCTGCCGGTCGAGGAGTTCGAGCGCGTGCACCTCGAGCCGTTCCGCGCCGCAATCGCCGCCGGCGTCGACACGATCATGACCGCGCACATCGTCGTCCCCGCATGGGGCGAGCGGCCGGCGACCCTGAATCCGCGGGTCCTGGGGATGCTGCGCGACATGGGCTTCGAGGGCGTGATCATCACCGATGCGCTCGACATGGCCGCGATCCGCGAGACCGTCGGCATCGGCGGGGGAGCAGCCGAGGCGCTGGCCGCCGGAGCCGACCTGCTGTGCATCGGAAACCCGACCAACCCGGGCGAGGCCGCGCTTCCCGACCAGGATCTCCGCGACTTCCTCGCGGCGCGCGACGGCATCGTCGCCGCTCTCCGCGACGGCTCGCTGTCGGAGGAGCGGGTCCGTGAGGCCGCGGGTCGCGTCGCCGCGCTCGCCGCGAGACTGCGGGAGGCGGATGCCGTACAGGTCGCCGACTTCGACGCGGCCGAGGTGGTCCGCAGGGCCGTCGCCGACGCGGGCGTCGCACCGGCATCCGCTCTCTCCGTCGTCGATGCGCGCCGCCGCTCGTCGCTCGCCGTCGACAGCGCTGCGGGCTATGTCGCCGCAGCGCTGGCCGGCGACGGCCACCGGGTGCGGCTCGACGTGGCGAGCACCGGCGTCGAGGAGCAGGATGCCGCGCTGGACGCGGCGGTCGCCGCCGAGGGCACCACGGTGATCCTCGTCGACCGCCCCGACGCCGATCCGGCGCAGCGGGCCCTCGTGGAGCGCGCAGCGCAGCGCGATACGGCCGCCGTCGCCGTCAACGTCGGACTGGCCGCCGAGCGCCCGCTGGCACTGCCCACCGTCGAGGTGGGAGCCGCGAGTCGCATCGGGGCTCTGATCGCCAGGGAGACGCTGCTCGGCCGCGTAGGCTGAGCGCGGAGGCCACCGTGGACGCTGACGTTCTCGCACTGGTTCGGCGATCCCTTCCTCGGTTGAGCGCCGCCGAAGCGAGGGTCGCCGACACGATCCTGGGCGACCCGACGCTCGTCGTCGACCTCGCGATCAACGACCTCGCGAAGCTGTGCCGCACCTCGGTCTCCACGGTCGCCCGCTTCGCGCAGTCGCTGGGCTTCAGCGGCTATCGCGAGCTGCGGGTCGCCGCCGCGCGCACGATCACCCTCGCGCAGGCCCAGCAGGCGCGCTTCGGCCTCGACACGACGGCGATCGACCCGGAGGACGGGCCCACGGCGATCGGCGCGAAGATCGCCGCGCAGGAGATCGACGCGATCGAGAAGACGGCGCTGGGCGTCGATGCCGAGGCGCTCGACAGGGTCGCGCGCGCGGTCGTGGCGGCTCGCCACATCGACGTCTACGGGCAGGCGGCCTCGTCGCTCACCGCGCAGGATCTGCAGCAGAAGCTCGCGCGGATCGGCTGCTCGGTGGCGCACTCCGCCGATCCGCATCTGGCACTCACCACGGCGTCGCTTCGCACATCCGACGACGTCGCGATCGCGTTCTCGCACGGCGGGGAGACCGCTGAGGTGGTGCGCGCGGTGGAGGTCGCCAGGGATGCCGGCGCGCTCACGGTCGCCGTCACGAGCGTCGAGGAGTCGACGCTCGCCCTCGCCGCCGACGTGGTGCTGCTCACCCACGCGCAGGAGTCGCCCTTCCGGATGGCGGCGATGTCCAGCCGCATCGCACAGCTCGTGCTCGTCGACATCCTGTTCGTCAGGGTCGTGCAGCATCGCGGACTGCCCGTCGTGATCCCGCTCCAGCTGACGCACGACGCCGCGACCCGCCGAGGGCGCTGAGGCGGCCGCGTCCTCAGTCGACGTGGTCGCGCGTGCTCGCCAGGGCGCGCGTGGCGATGCGGTGCGCGCGGGAGAGACTGCCGCTGAGTGACAGGCCCGTGAGGATGCCGGCCAGGAAACCGGCCGCGAAGGCGTCGCCGGCGCCGATCGTCTCCACGACGGCGACGTCGAGGGCGTCGCTGTGCGTGCGCTCCGATCCGTCGAAGGCCTCGGCTCCGCGGGAGTGCGTCGCCAGCAGATATCGGGGTTCGGGGAACAGCTCGCGGAGGCGGTCAGGGTCGGAGGTGCCGAACACGGCCTCCGCATCCGGCCGGGTGCAGAACAGCACGTCGGAACGTCGCGCGTAGGCGGCGATCAGGGCCTTTCCCTCGTCTTCCCGCCCGCGCCACAGCGCAGGGCGCCAGTTCACGTCGAAGCTCACCAGACGCTCGCCCCGTGGGGCGTCGAACAGTGCGTCCTGCGCGGCACGGGCGCTCGCCGAGAGGGCGGGCGTGATGCCCGAGGTGTGTACGAGCGCGGCCTGATCGAGCAGAGCGGATGCTGCCGGAGACGCGAGGGTGCCGGGGGAGAGGGCGGATGCCGCAGAGCCCTTCCGGTAGTAGTGCATGGTGCCGTCGATCGAGCCGTCGGGCAGCGGGGACAGCTCCTTCACGTAGAGACCGGTCGGGGCGTCGGGATCGACCTCGACCGCCGAGTCGTCGACGCCGTGGTCGCGCAGCTCGCTGCGCAGGAAGCGACCGAAGCCGTCGTCTCCGACGCGCGACACGACGGCGGTGCGGATGCCCGCCGAGGCGAGGGCGATCGCGGTGTTCCACTCGGCGCCGGCGAGTGATCTGCGGAAGGTTTTGCAGTCCTCGAGCGGGGCCGCCGCGACCGGTACGAGCGAGATCAGACCCTCGCCGACGCAGACGGCGAGGGGAGAGGTGTCGGGCACGTCTCCGACGCTACCGGATCGCCCCGGCACCCGTGAGTCCGATACCGGATCGCAACCTGCAAGCATTTGGCATCTATGGATTCGCTGGGTAGCGTCGAGGGATCACCGTGTCCGGGGGCGAAGAGGCTCCCGGGTCGCGCAACGAAGCGCCCCAACAGGGAAGGTCACACCATGCACCACACAGTCACACGACGGCGGGGTCTCATCGCCGTCACCGGAGCCGCTCTCGCCGCTCTCGTCCTGGCGGGTTGTGTCGCCAGCGAGCGCGGAGACAAGGGCGACACCGCCTCCGGCGACGTCGACGGCACGTTCGTCTTCGCCGCCTCCTCCGACCCGGCGAGCCTCGACCCCGCCTTCGCCCAGGACGGCGAGAGCTTCCGCGTCTCGCGTCAGATCTTCGAGGGTCTCGTCGGCACCAAGCCCGGCACCGCAGACCCGGCTCCGCTGCTCGCGGAGTCGTGGGAGTCGTCCGACGACGGCATGTCCCACACGTTCACGCTCAAGAAGGACGTCACCTTCCAGGACGGCACCCCGTTCAACGCCGAGGCCGTCTGCGTCAACTTCGACCGCTGGTACAACTGGACGGGCCTGGCAGCGTCCGAGGCCTTCGGCTACTACTACAACAAGCTGTTCCACGGCTACGCCTCCACCGCGGCTGACGCCGTCTACAAGTCCTGCACGCCCGACGGCGACGACAAGGTCACGATCGAGCTGAACAAGCCGTTCGCCGGCTTCGTCGCCTCGCTGTCCCTGCCTGCGTTCGCGATGCAGAGCCCCTCGGCGCTGAAGGAGTTCGGCGCAGACGAGGTGTCGGGATCCGCCGAGGCCCCCGTGCTCTCCGAGTACGCCATGGGCCACCCCGTGGGCACCGGTCCCTACCAGTTCGAGGAGTGGGCTCCGGGCGAGCAGGTCACGCTCAAGTCGTACGACGGCTACTGGGGTGACAAGGGCCAGATCGACGAGATCATCTTCCGCACGATCGACGACCCGACCGCACGCCGCCAGGCGCTCGAGTCCGGCTCGATCGACGGTTACGACCTCGTCGGCCCCGCTGATACGAAGGCGCTCTCCGACGACGGCTTCACCATGGTCGCCCGTCCGCCGTTCACCATCCTCTACCTGGCGTTCAACCAGGCGGTTCCCGAGCTGCAGAACCCGAAGGTCCGCGAGGCGCTCTCCTACGCGATCGACAAGGATGCGCTGATCAGCCAGGTGCTCCCCGAGGGCACCAAGAAGGCCATCGAGTTCGTCCCCGAGGTCGTCAACGGCTACAACCCCGACGTCACGACCTACGACTTCGACCCCGAGAAGGCGAAGTCGCTGCTCGCCGAGGCCGGCTACACCGAGGCCAACCCCCTCAAGCTGACCTTCAACTACCCGGTCAACGTCTCGCGTCCGTACATGCCGGACCCCGAGCAGATCTTCACGGTGCTGTCCACGCAGCTCAAGGAGGTCGGCGTCGAGACCACCCCGGTGTCCGAGGAATGGGTCGAGTACCTCGACCGCACCACCGGCACGTCCGACCACGGCATCCACCTGCTCGGCTGGACCGGCGACTACAACGACACCGACAACTTCGTCGGCGTCTTCTTCGGACAGAAGAGCTCCGAGTGGGGCTTCGACAACCCCGAGCTGTTCCAGAAGCTGGCGGACGCCCGCGGCGTCTCCAACCTCGAGGAGCAGAGCAAGCTCTACGAGCAGATCAACGAGGATGTCGCGCAGTTCATCCCCGGTGTCCCGCTCGCGCACCCGGCGCCGACCCTGGCGTTCGACCCCCGCGTGAAGAGCTACCCGGCCAGCCCGGTGAACGACGAGGTCTTCACGGACATCGTCCTCACCAAGTAACGGGCTGACGCCGACAACCGGTCGTTGAGCGAGGAGCGAAGCGACGAGACGAAACGCAGCAGCAGAGACCTGCGGAAGCTGCGTTTCGTCTCGCTTCGCTCGCTCAACGACCGGGTGATAGGAGATCTTCGTGCTGCGCACCATCGGCAGGCGACTGCTGTTCCTCATCCCCACCCTGATCGGCCTCAGCATCCTGCTGTTCGCCTGGGTCAGGGCCCTTCCCGGCGGCCCCGCCGTCGCTCTTCTCGGTGAGAAGGCGACACCGGAGGCCATCGCCAGAGTCAACGAGCTGTACGGCTTCAACCGACCGCTCATCGAGCAGTACTTCGTCTGGGTCGGCCGTCTCCTGCAGGGAGACTTCGGCACCTCCATCCAGACGAACCGACCGGTCGTCGAGGAGTTCTTCCGTCGCTTCCCCGCGACCATCGAGCTCAGCGTGATGGCGCTCATCTTCGCGGTGGGCGTCGGCGTCCCGCTCGGCTACTGGGCGGCCCGCCGCCACGGCAAGCTGAGCGACCACGCCTCGGTCGTTCTGAGCCTCGTCGGCATCACCATCCCGGTGTTCTTCCTGGCCTTCATCCTGAAGTACGTCTTCGCGGTGCAGCTGGGCTGGCTCCCCTCGGACGGGCGTCAGAACCCGCGGATCGACGCGACACATCCCACGGGCTTCTACGTGTGGGACGGCCTCATAACGGGGGAGTTCGACGCCGCCTGGGATGCGATCCTGCATCTCGTGCTGCCCGCCCTCGCCCTCGGCACCATCCCGCTCGCGATCATCGTGCGCATCACCAGGGCGAGTGTCCTTGAGGTGCAGAACGCGGACTACGTGCGCACGGGTCGCGCGAAGGGCGTCGGATCCTCGACGCTGCGCAACCGGTTCATCCTGCGCAACGCCATGCTCCCGGTGATCACGACGATCGGCCTGCAGACCGGTCTGCTGATCTCCGGCGCGGTGCTCACCGAGACGGTGTTCGCCTTCCCCGGCATCGGATCGTTCCTCGCGAGGGCGATCTTCACCAGGGACTTCCCCGTCCTCCAGGGGTTCATCATCTTCATCGCGATCGCGTACGCGCTCATCAACCTCGCGGTCGATGTGTCGTACAGCTTCATCGATCCGAGAGTGCGGGTGCAGTGATGGCCCGGCTCAGCATCCGAAATGAGGTGACGTCATGAGCGTCGCACTCCCACCCGCCCAGGGCGGCGAGATCATAGACACCGTCGCGATCGCCCAGGCGGACCTCAAGGACGGACCCGGCGGCTTCTGGCGCGACGTGTTCCGCCGCATCCGCCGCAATCCGACCGCCTGGATCGGCGCCGGCATCGTCCTGCTGTTCCTGCTGGTCGCCGCCCTCGCGCCCATCCTCGCTCCGTACCCGGAGACGGCCCTGCCCGGTGCGAAGTTCATCACGCCGACGCACATCCCCGGACCGGGGGAGCTGGCGCAGTTCCCGCTCGGGCTCGACCGCTTCGGCGGAGACGTGCTCTCCAAGCTCATCTGGGGCGCCCAGGCGTCGCTGCTCGTCGGCGTCATCTCCACCGTGATGGGTCTCGCCGGCGGCATGCTGCTCGGTCTCCTGGCCGGCACGTTCGGCGGGTGGGTCGACACGCTCATCATGCGCTTCGTCGACATCATCCTGTCGGTGCCGAACCTGCTGCTCGCGGTCTCGATCGCCGCGATCCTCGGGCAGACGCCGTTCGCCGTGATGATCGCGATCGGTGCGGCGAACGTGCCGATCTTCGCCCGTCTGCTGCGGGCGTCGATGCTCCAGCAGCGATCGAGCGACTACGTCCTCTCGGCGCAGACGCTCGGACTCGGCCGCGGTCGGATCACCATGTCGCACGTGCTGCCGAACGCGATCGGGCCGGTGATCGTGCAGGGCACCCTGACGCTCGCCACCGCCGTCATCGACGCGGCAGCGCTCTCGTTCCTCGGACTCGGCGGCGGACGCCCCGAGACGGCGGAGTGGGGCCGCATGCTCACCTACGCGCAGGACGAACTGGCGATCGCACCGTGGCTGGCGTTCTTCCCCGGCATCTGCATCGCGATCACCGCGCTCGGCTTCACCCTGTTCGGCGAGGCCCTGCGTGAGGCCATGGACCCGAGGACGAGGGCACGATGAACGATCTGAACCAGAGACAGCCGCTGCTCACCGTCGAGGGACTGGCCGTCGACTTCTCGACCATGGACGGCGTCGTGCACGCCGTCGAGGGCGTCGATCTCGACATCGCGGCGGGTGAGACCGTCGCGATCGTGGGGGAGTCGGGGTCGGGCAAGTCGACGACGGCGATGGCCATCATCGGCCTGCTCGCCGGCGGAGGGCGCATCGCCAGCGGCACGATCCGACTCGACGGCAAGGAGATCGGACACGCACCGGAGCACGAGCTGCGCAAGATCCGCGGACGCGACATCGGCCTGGTGCCTCAGGACCCGATGTCGAACCTGAACCCGGTCGCGAAGATCGGCACGCAGGTGGCCGAGACGCTGCTCGCGCACGGTCTCGCGAACCGGCAGAACGTGCAGGCGAAGGTCGTCGAGGCGCTCACCGCGGCTGGTCTCCCCGACCCGGAGCGGCGGGCGAAGCAGTATCCGCACGAGTTCTCCGGCGGCATGCGGCAGCGCGCGCTGATCGCGATCGGCCTCGCGTGCAAGCCCCGATCTGGTCGAGGATCGTCTGCTGCACCGTCACGTCGAGGGCGCTGGTCGGTTCGTCGGCGA